>SCPB01000032.1 GCA_005502445.1 Microbacteriaceae bacterium X2B | reverse complement strand
CCTCGCCAACGCCATCATCATCGTCCGACGCCTCATCCGCGAAGGATGGACCCGCTACCGCTGGACCGGCCGCCCCCACCGAAAACCATGACCTATCCGCGCGACCTCTAAGTAAAATGATCCCGTGACCGCCGGCCTCACGTGGTCAGCCGCTCGACGGCCTGGCCCGTGACCTCCGCGATGAGGTCGAAGTGCTTATCGACGGCGAGCACACGGTGACCGGAGAGCTCGGCCGTCGCGGCGATGAGCAGATCGGGGATGGATGGGCCACGATGCCGGCCCCGCTCGGCGAGCATCTGCTGCACCTGCAGGGCGCGCGGCTCCATGCCCGGTGTGATGTGCTCGACGGGCATGAGCGACAGCGGCGCGGACCCGAACTCGGTTCGCGACTGCTCGGCCGATCGCATCGAGTACCCGATCTCGAGGCGCGTGATGCCGGCGATGCGCACGAGCCCGCGCCCGATGCGGCTCGTCCACAGTTCGAGGTCGGGGCTGTCGCCGAGCCGCACGTACGCCGACTTGTCGATCAGCCAGGGGGTCACCGCCATGCGGCGCTCATCACCTCGGCATCATCGAGGTCGCGGGCGGCCTGTGAGGCGCGCCGGATGTCCGCCGCCGAGACGCGCGCCGGGTCGACCCCGTCGCCTGCCGCGGCGTCGAGCTGTCGACGGAGGTACTCGTTGCGCGAGAGCCCGAGCCGAGCGGCGTGCGCGTCGAGGCGGGCGACCGCCTCCGAGCCCAGACCGCGAATGACGATGTCCGTCATGGCTGTTCCTTTGCTGGCGAGGGTGGTGTCGGCGCGATAGCGCGATATCACAATTCTCGCGCAAGCGGCGGTTGCGTTTCAGGGGTGGGAACGAAGTCGGGGAGAGCTCGACCTCGAACGCGTCAGGAGACGACCGGCACCGATTCTCCTGAGGGGCTGCACCTGGTCGACGAGAGTGGTCAGTACGGGGGCTTCACAGAATTGCGAGCCGGAACAACTCTGCCACCGCTCGCAGTTGCGGGTGCTCGGGGTCGATCGTGAACTCGTGCCGCACCTCGACCGCTGTTCCGTCGAAGACTGCCCAGCACTCGAAGTCGCCAAGCCGCGAAACGTACCGGATGCCGCCGAACCGCGGAGCGCCGTGGGGGTCGGTTTGCGCATAGAGCCAGTTGGCGAGCCCGCGAGTGAGCAGTCTGCTTGGCCCTCGCACGGTAGCGACATCGAGTGCGGCAACGCTGCGCTGAACGAGCACATCGTGCGCGTTCTCGGTCAGATATCCGTGGGTGGTGGGGTGCTCGATATCGACGAATGGAAGCGCATCGAGCGTCGTGATTTGGCGAAGACGTCGGGCCGACCGCCACGACGCCGGCACTTCGGCGATGAGCGGCGAGGTGCCTCCACCGGCGGCTGCGATTCTCGCCGCCAATTGCGCCGACGGCCGGAAGTTCGCGAGCGTCTCGGCGAACGCTCCTGCGGCCGTCGTCGCCGCGTACAGGACGCCCGCGCCGGGGACGTCGAAGCGGTTGCCCGCGAGGTCGAGGGCGGCGTCGACGGCGTTGATGCGGCTGAACGACAGTGTGGGAGCGATGCGTTCGACGCGGTGCAGGGTCGGTGGTGGTTCGACCAGAACCGGTTCAGCCCGCATTCACGAACGCCCGTGCGGCGGCCATGACGTCGCGGGCCCGACCGTCAGCGAGGGCCTCGGCGGGCGACAGCTCATTGAGTTGAGGGTTCATGCCCATGAACCAGGCGCGAACCACGTCGGGGGCATCCGCGGTCAGTAGCAACTGCTGCACCTGCAGGGTGTCGCGCAGTCGCTGGTTGTCACGTGTTGACGGCTTGGTCGCGTTCGCGGCCGTCCAGCGGGCAACAGTGCGCACATCTTTGCCGACGATCATGGCGACGAGGGCCTGCCCCAGAACCTTCTGGAGCTCGGCGGTCACGTTCGAGATCTCGGCCTCTACGACCGCGCGGTGAGTGACACGACGAGCGCGGTCGATCGGCGGAACGGCGAGGCTGCTCATGGGACGAGTGTACGTGGTGTCATTGCAAATGAGAAACGTTATGTCTGGTCATATGACGGGTGGTCCAGCAGGTGGTTGCACTCACAGCAGTCCAGCGCGAAGAGCACCGCTTCGGGCTGACTGGTCCTTACTTGCAGTTAGGCCCGTAAACGCGAATAACGGCGCTCGTCGCGTGCAGATCAGCGCAGCACTGGCGGGACGTCCCCGACCAGCTGCTCCGCGGCATCCACCCCTTCGTCGGCCGGGGCGCGGACGACCGACGCCTCCGAAGCGGCCTCGGGCGTCGCCGCCGCACGCGGATCCGGCCGCGTGACGAGCGCGCAGCCGAGCAGGATGAGCGCGAAGCCGACGAGGGTCCAGGCGGTGACGGGCTCGCCGAGCACGAGGGCTCCGGCGACGACGGCGACGGCCGGGTTGACGTAGGTGATCGCCGTCATGCGCAGGGGGCCGATCTCGGCGATGAGGGCGAACATGAGCAGGAAGGCGACCGCACTGCACAGCACGGCGAGCACGAGCACCGAGACGATGGTGGGCGTCGACGGAACGGCCGCGGGCCATCCGCCGGTGAGAGCGACGACGGGCAGGTAGATGAGCGCGCTGAGGGCGAGCGCCAGGGCCATGATGCCGACGCCGGGGAGGTCGTGCATCCAGCGCGAGAGGATGACGGGGCCGACCGCGTAGCCGACGACGGCGACGCCGAGCATGGCGACGCTGCCGAGGTCGGAGCCGCTGAGGTCGAGGCCGACGACGGCGACGACGCCGAGCATCCCGATCACGATGCCGACCCCGTTGACGGCGGTGAGCCGGTCGCGGCGGCCGAGCGCGAATCCGACGCCGATCGCGACGAGGGGGATGCTCGCCAGCAGCAGCCCCGTCGTCGAGCTCGGCAGGCTCTTCTCGGCGGCGTTGAGGAAGTACCAGGGCAGCACGATCTCGGCGATCGTGAAGGCGAGCAGCGGCTTCCACCGGCGCAGCACGGGGCGGATGGCGCGGTGCCGGGCGGCGATCGGCAGCAGCAGGGCCGCGGCGAGGGTGCAGCGGGCGAGCACGAGCATCTCGGGGCTGAGCTCGACGACGGCGATCTTGATGAACAGGTAGGGAACGCCCCAGATGACGCCGAGGGAGGCGAAGAGGATGAGGCCGCGGCGGGTCATGCTCTCATTCTTGGTTGACGCGAACGTTCAGTCCAGCGAGTATTCCGTCATGACATTCGACAGCGCAGACTTCACGATCGATCTGCGGAAGATCCGGTTGCTGCGCGAGCTGTCGGCGCGCGGCACGGTTGCCGCGACGGCCGCCGCGCTGCACCTGACGCCCTCGGCGGTGTCTCAGCAGCTCGCGGGACTCGGGCGCGAGCTCGGCGTGCCGCTGCTCGAGCGGCGCGGGCGCGGCGTCGCCCTCACCGGGCAGGCGCGCCTGCTGCTCTCGCACGCCGACGCCGTGCAGGAGCAGCTCGAGCTCACCCGCGCCGCCCTCGCCTCGTGGTCGGGCGGCGGGGTCGGCGAGGTGCGCATCGGCTCGCTCGCGACGGGCATCGCCGCGCTCGTCGCGCCCGCGATCGCCCGGCTGGGCGTCGAGCGGCCCGAGCTCACGGTGCGAACCTCCGAGTTCGACGGCCCCGCCGCGCTCGAGCTGCTCGACGCGGGCGAGCTCGACCTCATCGTCGTCAGCGACTTCCTCGGCGCCCCCACCCGGCAGGACGCCCGGTACCACCGCGTCGACCTCATCGTCGACATCATGGACGCCGTGCTGCCGATCGACCACCCGCTGGCCGACCCGCGCGGCGTGCGCCTGGCCGACCTCGCCGGCGAGGTCTGGGTCGGGGCCGAGCCCGGCGACTCGTGCTCGCACATCGTCACCGGGGTGTGCGCCGCGGCCGGCTTCGTGCCCGACACCCGCCACTACTGCAAGGAGTGGGATGCCGTCGCCGCGCTCGTCTCGGCCGGCGCGGGCGTCGCGCTGATCCCGCGGCTCGCGTTCCCGCTGCGGCAGCAGGATGTCGCGATCTGCCCCGTTCTCGGACGTCCGGCATCCCGCGTGCTCTTCGCGCTCGCGCGCGCGGGGACACAGCTCGACCCCGCGACGGCGACGGTCGTCGACGCGATGCGCGCGATCGCGTCGGAGCGGCCGGACGGCGCGGCGGCGCCGGGGGATGCGGCGCAGTCGTGAGTCAGGGCGTGAGAGGAGGGGCCGGGGGAGGCGCGTCCGGCAATCCGCGGCGCAGTATTGCCTCAAGCAGCGCGTAGGCGCGATCGGGAGGCAGCTCTCCGGGAAAATAGTGCTCGAACACGGCTTCCGCTTCATCGACGGTCGTGATTTCGAGAATTGCCATGAGCGTCGCGATGTCGTCGGCGTCGCGGGACGGCCGTGCGGCGCGGAGCTTCATGGCGAGCAGGCTTCCTGGCGAGGCGACCCAGATGGACACCCGCTCGTCGTCGTAAAGCGGCTCCCACAGCGGCTCGGCCGCGATCGGGATGAAGCCTCGGGCCTTGGTGTTGAGCCAGTCGTCGGGCCACCCGCGCTCAGTCGCGATCGAGTGGACGATTGCCTCGAGCTCTGCGTCGGTGTGGATCGTCGCGTCGATCGATGTCGGGCGTGATGCGTCGGTCGACGTCGTAGCGCAGGAGCATAGCGGCCCCGCCGATGATGCGAATGCTGGCGGTGTGGCCGGAGGCGTTGAGCCGCGTGACTACCTCGCGCAGGCCCGCGATCATGTCGTCGCGTGTGAGGTCGATCATCAGACGCTCTGCAGACTGATTTCGTCGATGAGCACGCCACGTCGCGCGAAGCTTGGCGGCACAGTACCGAGCTCGGCTTCGGTCACGTAGGGGCTGCCGGTCAGCAGGCGGCTCTCACGCAGCGGCGGTGCCCCCTCGACCCAGCTGGGCAGGGGAGCGGAGGCTTCGAGCAGGCGGTACTCCACGAGGGCGGCGAGGGCAGCGTCATAGAGCTCGTCGCCGGTCGGCTCAGGAGGAAAGGCGGTGAGTACGACGCGATTGACAGCTGGCTCGGCGGCCAGCGAGTCGTTGAGCGCGAGCCAGGCTCGGAAGGCCCGGCGCCGGTCGCCGTCTACGAGCGCGCGCCGAATCTCGGTGCTGACCTCGAGCACGCCCGTCCGCGTGGTGGGAATGATCGCCAGTCGAGCGCCGGATGCGCGCAGAATGCGGTCGAGGGTGTCCACGCGCGGCACGCGTCGACCGGTCTCGATGGCCGAGATGTTCGCAGCGGGGTTGCCGGAGTCGGCGGCAACGCGCGACTGCGGGATGCCCCGGGCGCGTCGAGCGGCGCCACTCGCGATAGAGACAGTCAATTCAGTTCAACCCCCGTCCATAATATCGAATACGATAAGTATACGCGCTCGTCGCTCATGGTCATCGGCACGCGGGCCGCTCCGCTCCGGTTCGGGTTCGGTGACCCCCTCATTGGGGCCGCTGGTGCGAGCGCGAATACCCAAGACGCGTCGTACGCTCACGATGTGAACCGCATCGTCGCCAACGTGCTCGTGACCGTGCCGCTCCCGCACCGCACTGGTCGGGGGCGCCCAGCCTGCGGACCGCGAACCGCCTCGACGCGGACCTCGGATCGCGCTGGTGGTCGGCATCGTGCTCGCCGCGCTGCTCGTGGTCGCCGTCCCCGTGTCGGTGGTCGGGCTCGGCACGATGACGTTCAGCGTCCAACGCGAGCGGGCGGCGGAGTTGCAGGAGGAGACGTATGCCTACGAGATGGCCGCTCTAGCGCTTGAACAGCTCGAGGCCGAGCGCCCGGGCGAATTCTTGTGGGTCGACTGCCCCAGTGCGTCGCCTTCGGCTTTCGGCGAACTGGTGGAATGCGTCGCCTTTCACGGCGGCGGCACGGAATTCGCGATCACCGTGAGGATCGAAGAGAGCGGCATCGATGTGCTCACGGAGGAGTTGTACTGAGCATCGCCGCTCGGCCCATCCGCCCGCGGCTCAGGCGTCGAGGTCGAGCCGCATCACGAGCCGCCGCTTCGTCGGGCGGCTCACCTCGGTGAATCCCGCCGCCGCGAACGCGCCGACGGGGCCGACGTTGAGCTCGTCCCAGGTGATCTCGGCGCCGCCCGTGAGCATCGGGTAGCCCTCGATGGCGCGGGCGCCCCGCCCGCGGGCGTGCTCGGCGGCGGCCGCGACGAGCGGGTAGGTGAGCCCCTGGTGGCGGAATCCGCGGCGGACGACGAGACACGCGATCGCCCAGACGCCCGCGTCGTCCTTGTCCTCCCGGCGACCGGCCCAGGGCACGGGCGAGCCGCGCAGTCTGCGGTAGGCGGGGCGGGCATCCACCGCGACCCAGCCGACGGGCTCGTCGTCGAGCCAGGCGACCAGACCGACCGTGCTCGCGGCGCGCGGGTTGTCGCAGCCGACCGCCTCGCGCAGAATCGCCGCCCTCTGCTCGACGGGCAGATGCCACCACTCGCGGTCGCCGAGCCGTTGTCGCGTGCACTGGCAGCGGGCGGCCGTGCCGGTGAGGATCTGCTGCAGCTCGTCCCAGCTCGCCTCGTTCGCGGGGGAGATCTGCAGTGCGTCGCCGAGCGGGCTGCCGAGGTCGCGCCCGCTCCAGCGGCGGGGCGTCGGCGCGGTCATGGGGCGAGGGTACTGCGCGGCGGCCGGATCAGCGGGCGACGAGCGACCGCGCGGCGGCGTCCAGCGCGTTGTCGACGACGCGGAAGTACGCCCACTTGCCGCGTTGTTCGCGCTCGACGAGACCTGCCTCGGTGAGCAGCCTCATGTGGTGCGAAACGGTCGGTTGGCTGAGGCCGACGGGGTCGGTGAGGTCGCAGATGCACATCTCGCCGGTCTCGCTCGCGGCGATGATCGAGACGAGTCGCACGCGGGTGGCGTCGCCGAGCGCCTTGAACACGCGGGCGAGGCGCTCGGCGTCGGGTGCGGTGATCGCGCCGTCGGCGACGATCGTGCAGCAGGCTGCGCTGTCGGCGGGGGCGGTCGGCGTCGCGCTCATGGGGGCTCCGAGAATGCGTATTGACAAACGTCGATGTATCGAACAATGTCGATACGTTGAGGATACTCAATCTGAGGAGCGAATGGTGAACGATCCCGTTGTCGTCATCGGTGCGGGCCCCCAGGGCCTTGCCGCGGCGGCCCATCTGCTCGAGCGCGGGCTCGAGCCGATCGTGCTGGAACAGGGCACCGGCCCGTCCTCATCCGTCGCCGAATGGGGACATGTGCGCCTGTTCTCGGAGTGGCCCGAGCTCGTCGACACCGCGAGCGCCCGCCTGCTCGCCGCCTCCGGTGTGAGCGCGCCGACCGCGGGCTACCCGCTCGGCGCCGACTGGGTCTCCGACTACCTCGCGCCGCTCGCCGCCGCGCTTGGCGATCGCGTGCGCTACGGCGCGCGCGTTACGGGCGTCGCCCGCGCGGGCCGTGACCTACTCGTCGACGCCGGCCGCGAGGCCGCGCCCTTCGTGGTGCATGTGAGCCGCGCCGACGGCCGCGAGGAGCGCATCGTCGCCACCGCCGTGATCGACGCCTCCGGATCCTGGTCCACGCCGAACCCGGCCGGTGCCGACGGCCTGCCCGCCCTCGGCGAGGCGGCCGCGGCGGCTGCGGGTCTCGTGACCTACCGCATCCCCACCGCCGGAGAGGTCGCGACGCTCGCCGGCGGCCACACGGTCATCGTCGGCAACGGCCACTCAGCGCTCGGCGCGATCGTCGCGCTCGCCCGCGTCGTCCGCGAGCAGCCCGGCACGCACGTGACCTGGGCCCTGCGGCGCGACGCGATCGGCGACACCTTCGGCGGCGGGGACGCCGATGCGCTCGCCGCCCGCGGCGCCCTCGGCGTCGCCGCACGGCGCGCCGTCGAGGCCGGGCTCGTCGAGCTCGTGACGGGGTTCCGCACCGCGAGTATCCGGGTCGACGAGCCGGGCGTCGTCGTGACCGGCGAAGACGGTGGCTCGCTCGACCCCGCGCGACGCGTGATCGCGCTCACCGGATTCCGCCCCGACCTCGGGATCCTCTCGGAGGTGCGACTCGACCTCGACGTGCGCCTGCAGGCGCCGCGACTGCTCGCGGCCGAGATCGACCCCAACATCCACTCGTGCGGCACTGTGCGCGCGACCGGGGCCGCCGAACTGGCGCATCCCGAGCCCGGGCTCTACATCGTCGGGGTGAAGTCGTACGGCCGCGCGCCGACCTTCCTCGCGCTCACCGGCTACGAGCAGGTGCGCTCGGTCGTGGCCGCGCTCGCGGGAGACCACGAGGCGGCGCAGAGGAACGAGCTTGCCATCCCCGAGACGGGCGTGTGCGGGGGAGCGGGCCTCTTCGACGAGCCGGACGCGGCCGGCGGCGGGTGCTGCAGCTCCGCGGCGGCGTGGCAGCCGCTCGTCCTCGGACGCGCGCCGGTCTTCGTCGCGTCGTGACAGCGGCGGTCGCCGCCACGGGGTCCGCGGTCGGCCGCCCGGGTCCCGGCCGCGGTCGGCTCGTCGCCCTCTCGCTCGGCCAGCTCGTCAGCTGGGGCGTGCTGTACTACGGCGTCATCGTCGCCGGGTCGCGCATCGCCGAGCAGACGGGCTGGTCGCTCGCTCTCGTGACCGGGCTGTTCTCGCTCGGCCTCGTCGTGTCGGCGATCGCGGGCATCGCGGTCGGTCGGCTGCTGGATGCCCGGGGCCCGCGCCTCGTCATGACCGCGAGCTCGGCGCTTGCTGCGGCGGGGTTCGTCGTGGTCGCGCTCGCGCCGACGCCCGCGGTCTTCGCCCTCGGCTGGGTCGTCACGGGCGCGGCGCAGTCGGCGGTGCTCTACCAGGCTGCGTTCACCGTCGTGACGCGCCGCTACGGGGAGCGGCGCCGCGGCCCGCTCACGGTCGTCACGATCGCGGGCGGCCTCGCCTCGACGGTGTTCGCGCCGCTCATCGCGGGGCTGCTGACGGTGCTCGACTGGCGCGGCGCCTTCCTCGTGCTCGCCGGGATCCTTGCGGTCGTGACGATCCCGATCCACGCGCTCGCCCTCGAGCGCTCGTGGCCGCCGAGCACGCCGCACGAGTCGGCCGAGCGCCGCACGGTCGGGGCGGTCCTGCGCACGCGCCGCTTCTGGGCGCTCGAGCTCGCGACCCTCGCCGTGAGCGGCTCCGTCCTCGTCGTGACGCTCGCGGCGATCCCGCTCTTCATGGAGCGCGGCCTGAGCTTCGAGCTCGCCGCTCTCGGGATCGGGCTGCTCGGCGCCGGGCAGCTCGTCGGCCGCCTCCTCTTCCTTGCCGCACCCCGGCTGCTCGCCGCGCACCCGGGGCCGCCGTGGCGGGCGCTCGCGACGACGGGCGCTCTCGCCGCGGTCGCCCTCGCGCTGATCGGCCTCGTGCCCGGCCCCGCGTGGCTGCTCATCGGCGTCGGCGCGCTCGCGGGCGCCGTCCGCGGAGCCCAGACGCTTGTGCAGGCCTCCTCGGTCTCCGACCGCTGGGGAACCCGCGACTACGGCGCCATCAACGGCGTCTTCGCCGCGCCCGTCACGGTCGTCGGGGCGCTCGCGCCCGTCCTCGGGATCCTCGTCGCCCAGAGTCTCGGGTCGTTCGCGGAGATGGCTGTCCTCATGGCGGGCGTCGCGCTCGTCGGAGCGCTGCTCGCCCGCGGCAGCTGAGCGCCGCCCGCGGCGGCTGGTCATCGATCGCCGCGGCGGATCAGCGCACGAGCACCGCGCGATCGAGGCCGCTCCAGGCGCGGTCGGCGGTCAGGGCGTCGAGCTCGAGGCGGCCGGCGAGCGCGAGGCACAGCCGATCGGCGAGCGAGAGGGGCGACTGCTCGCTCCACAGCGCCGCGGCGGCCTCGGCGTCGTCGACGGTGACAGTCGCGAGCTGCAGGGGGAAGCTCAGCAGCAGGGCCCGGGAGACCTGCCACGAGTCGGCGCGGCGCAGCTTCTGCGCCACCTCCGACCAGTTGGCGGCGCTCATGACGGCGCCGGTCTCGAGCGCCTCGCGCACCCTCTGCGCCCCGGGCTCGCCCTGCAGGTAGGCGAGCACGGCCGATGCGTCGAGCACGACCATCAGGCGGAACGCCCCGCATCGGCGGCCGCATCGCGTCGGCGATCGGCGATCAGCTCGCCGACCAGGTCGCGGCCCGCAAGGCGGGTGCGCACGAGCTCCTCCAGCGCGGAGCGATCGGCGAGCAGAACGCCGAGCTCGGTGTCGACGACGACGAGCGTCGAGCCCGCCTGCCAGCCGTGCCGGGAGCGGACGCTGGCGGGCACGACGATGCGCCCCTTCTCTCCCACCTGCACCGCCAGAGTGTCACTCATGGTGCGAGAGTACCACCCGACGGGGTCGACACCGTGGCGTCAGTTGCTGCGGGTGCGGCGCTTGATCCAGCCCCAGACGGCGGTGGCGACGAGGAGGATCAGCCCGATGAAGGCGAGCCACAGCAGGCCCTCGACGACGAAGCCGACGACGGCGAAGACGGCCCAGAGGACGAGAAGAACGAGGATGAGGGTAGTCATGGGATCCACGCTAACCGCGGGGTGCGGATGCCCGCCAAAGACATTCACGGGCAGCATTCAGCCGCGCCCCGCGACAGTCGCCTCGCCGTCGCCCGGGGGGCGTCAGGCCGCACCCCGCCGCCGATAGAATCGGGGATCGTGTCCAAGGTCCTGACTTCCCTGCCCGTCGGCGAGCGCGTCGGCATCGCCTTCTCCGGGGGTCTCGACACCTCCGTCGCCGTCGCGTGGATGCGCGACAAGGGCGCCATCCCCTGCACCTACACGGGCGACCTCGGCCAGCCCGACGAGCCCGACGTCGAGGCCGTTCCCGGCCGCGCGAAAGAGTACGGCGCCGAGATCAGCCGCCTCGTCGACGCGAAGGCGGCCCTCGTCGAAGAGGGGCTCGTCGCCCTCGCCTGCGGCGCCTTCCACATCCGCAGCGCCGGAAAGGCCTACTTCAACACCACGCCTCTCGGCCGCGCCGTCACGGGCACCCTGCTCGTGCGGGCGATGAAAGACGACGGCGTCGAGATCTGGGGCGACGGCTCGACCTACAAGGGCAACGACATCGAGCGCTTCTACCGCTACGGCCTGCTCGCGAACCCCCGCCTGCGCATCTACAAGCCGTGGCTCGACGCCGACTTCGTCACCGAGCTCGGCGGGCGCAAAGAGATGAGCGAGTGGCTCGTCGCGCACGGCTTCCCGTATCGCGACTCGGCCGAGAAGGCCTATTCGACCGACGCCAACATCTGGGGCGCGACGCACGAGGCGAAGACGCTCGAGCACCTCGATGTCTCGCTCGAGACGGTCGAGCCGATCATGGGCGTCCGTTTCTGGGACGCGTCGGTCGACATCGAGACCGAGGATGTCCGCATCGCCTTCGAAGCCGGTCGCCCGACCGCGATCAACGGCGTCGAATTCTCGGACGCGGTCGCCCTCGTCCTCGAGGCGAACGAGATCGGCGGACGCCACGGCCTGGGCATGAGCGATCAGATCGAGAACCGCATCATCGAGGCCAAGAGCCGCGGTATATATGAAGCTCCCGGCATGGGTCTGCTGCACATCGCCTACGAGCGGCTGCTGAACGGCATCCACAACGAGGACACGATCGCCAATTACCACGCGGAGGGCCGCCGGCTCGGCCGCCTCATGTACGAGGGCCGCTGGCTCGACCCGCAGTCGCTCATGCTGCGCGAATCCATCCAGAAGTGGGTCGGCTCGGCCGTCACGGGTACGGTGACGCTGCGTCTGCGCCGCGGCGACGACTACACGATCCTCGACACGACCGGCCCCGGTCTGTCGTACGCGGCCGAGAAGCTGTCGATGGAGCGCGTCGGCGACGCCGCCTTCGGCCCGACCGACCGCATCGGCCAGCTCACGATGCGCAACCTCGACATCGCCGACTCGCGCGCCCGCCTCGAGCAATATGCTGCCCAGGGCATCATCGGCGGCGCGACGGCGCAGCTCGTGGGCCGCATCACGGCCGGGGAGTCGGACGAGGTCGTCGAGCATGCGTCGCCGCTCTCGGCCGAGCACTCGGCGCTGGCCGAGGCGCTCGACGCGGCAGGCGAGGCAGCGGCCTTCGACTCGGGCACCGACTGATCCACCCGGGCCGAAACTTCGGCCCGATGGCGAAGCCCGCGACGCGAACAGCTCGGTGGCCCGGCTTATGGGTCAGGCTACGCCCGCGATGCTCCGGGGGGAGCAGCGGTTCAGTGACGGGGCTTGCGCGGCGGGCGCTCGTCGCCAGCGCCGCGGTCTCCGCGGTCTCCGCGTTCCGCGCGCGCCGGTCGATCCGCCCCGCGCCGCGGCCCGCGGTCGGGCTTGAGCTCGATGAGCCGCCCGCTGATGCGCGTCGATTCGAGCTTGCGCAGCGTCGCGGGCGGCAGGTCGGCGGGCAGCTCGACGACCGAGAAGTCGGGCATGATCTTGATCGCTCCGAAGTCGTCGCGCGAGAGGCCGCCCTCGTTGGCGAGCGCGCCGACGATCTGGCGCGGCTCGACGCGGTGCCGCTTGCCGACCTCGATGCGGTACGGCGCGAGGGCCGGGCCGCCCTCGCGGCGCGGGCGACGCTCGCCGCGATCGGCGCCTGCCGCCCCGCCGGCCGAGCCGGCGCGGTCGGGGCGACCATCGGCATCCCGAGAGAATTTCGGGGGGCGGATGTCCTCCTCCGTCAGCAGCAGCGGCGCACCGCCCTGCGCGACGACCGCGAGCGCGGCCGCGACGTCGGCTTCGGGCACGTCGTGGTGCTCGACGTAGTGGCCGATGATGTCGCGGAACACCTCCATGAGCGAGGAGTTCGACAGCGCCTCGCTGATGGCGTCGTCGAAGCGGGCAAGGCGCGTGGCGTTGACGTCGTCGACGCTCGGCAGCTGCATCTGCGTGAGCGGCTGGCGCGTGGCGCGCTCGATGGCGTCGAGCAGGCGGCGCTCGCGCGGGGTGATGAAGCTGATGGCGGCGCCGCTGCGGCCGGCGCGGCCCGTGCGGCCGATGCGGTGCACGTACGACTCGGTGTCGACGGGGATGTCGAAGTTGACGACGTGACTGATGCGCTCGACGTCGAGCCCTCGAGCCGCGACGTCGGTCGCGACGAGGATGTCGAGGGCGCCCGACTTCAGCTGCTCGACGGTGCGCTCGCGCTGCACCTGGGCGACGTCCCCGTTGATCGCCTGCGCCGAGTACCCGCGGGCGCGCAGCTTCTCGGCGAGCGACTCGGTCTCGTTCTTGGTGCGGACGAACACGATCATGCCCTCGAAGTTCTCGACCTCGAGGATGCGCGTCAGGGCGTCGACCTTCTGCTGGTACGACACGACGAGGTAGCGCTGCGAGATCGTCGAGGAGGTGGTCGTCTTCGTCTTGACGGTGATCTCCTCCGGGTCGCGGAGGTACTGCTTCGAGATGCGACGGATCGACGCGGGCATGGTCGCCGAGAACAGCGCCACCTGCTTGTCGTCGGGGGTGTCGGCGAGAATCGTCTCGACATCCTCGGCGAAGCCCATCTTGAGCATCTCGTCGGCCTCGTCGAGCACGAGGTACTTGAGCTCGCCGAGGTCGAGCGTGCCCTTCTCGAGATGGTCCATGATGCGGCCGGGTGTTCCGACGACGACGTGCACGCCGCGGCGCAGCGCCGACAGCTGCACGCCGTAGCCCTGGCCGCCGTAGACGGGCAGCACGTGCACGCCCTTCAGGTGCGCGGCATACTTCTCGAAGGCCTCGCACACCTGCAGGGCGAGCTCGCGCGTCGGGGCGAGCACGAGGGCCTGCGGGGTCTTCTGCGTCACATCGAGCCGCGACAGGATCGGCAGCGCGAAGGCGGCGGTCTTGCCTGTGCCCGTCTGGGCGAGCCCGACCACGTCGCGCCCGGCGAGCAGCGGCGGGATCGTGGCGGCCTGGATCGCCGAGGGGTGCTCGTACCCGACGTCTTTCAGGGCCCTCATGACCGGTTCGCTGAGCCCGAGCTCGCTGAAGGGGACGGTGGTGGGCGCACTGTCGGCCTCGGTCGTGGCGGTGGTCTCAGGAGGCGTCATGCCTCAACGGTAGGCCCTGCCACGCGCGAGACGGCGCGTCGAGCCTCATGAGACACGGCGTAACGACGGGTCATGACGCGTCATCGAGCTAACCTCACCCGCGGGAGGACCCCTACGGTCGACGGCAACCCCGCCCTGTCTGAGAGGGCTTCATCGATTGGATGCTCCCATGCCGCTCATCTGCCTTCTCCTGTCCGGCGCCGCCCTCCTCGTCAACGGGCTCGCCCTGCTCGGCCGGATCAGCCCGCGCGACGGCGCCGCGCTCAACATCCTCGTCGGTGGCACCCAGCTCGTGCTCGCCGCGGCGATCGCCGTGACGGCCGACGGAGACGCCGCCGCCGTGCTGAGCGCGAGCGGCATCGTGCTGTTCGGGCTCACCTACCTGCTCGTCGGCCTCGGCGCCGTGCTCGACGCCGGGGTGGGAGCCCTCGGCTGGTTCTGCGGGCTCGTCGCCGCGCTCGCGCTGGTCTTCTCGGCCGCGAGCCTCGCGACCGACCCACTCCTCGCTGTGCTGTGGCTGCACTGGGCCGTGCTGTGGTCGTTGTTCTTCGCGCAGCTCGCCCTCGGCCGCTCGCGGCTCGCCCGCGTCACCGGCTGGGCGCTCGTGCTGACGGGGCCGCTCAGCACGAGCGCCCCCGCCGTGCTCGGCCTGCTCGGGGTGTGGCCGACCGGAGCCGCGCCCGCCGCGGCAGCGGCCGCCGTGCTGGGGCTGCTGCTGGCCGTCGCCCCGATCGCGGACCGGCGCCTCGGCGACCGGGTCGGCGCGGCGGCGCCCGCATCCGCTGCGGCGCCCGATGCCGCTCTCGCGACCGCCTAGACCGTTCCCCCTCCGCCATCGACGCACCACGAAAGGACAGCATCATGACCATCCGCACCGATTCGCACCTCGCCACCACCGTCGACGAGGTCGACTACGAGACCCTCGCCGCCCGGTTCCGCCCGATCTTCGCGCGCATCGCCGGGGGCGCCTCCGCCCGCGAGAAGGATCACCGTCTGCCCTTCGACGAGATCCGGCTGCTGACCGAGGCCGGGTTCGGCGCGCTTCGCGTTCCCGTCGCCGACGGCGGGCTCGGAGCGAGCCTGCCGCAGCTGTTCCGCCTGCTGACCGAGCTCGCGGCGGCCGACAGCAACATCCCGCAGGCGCTGCGCGGCCACTTCGCCTTCGTCGAGGACCGGCTCGTGGCGCGCGGTGAGCAGCGCGACCGGTGGCTCGCGCGCTTCGTCGCCGGAGAGATCGCCGGCAACTCGTGGACCGAGGTCGGCTCGGTCGCGATCGGCGACGTCATCACGAAAGTGACGCCCGACCCCGACGGCGGATTCCGCATCTCGGGCACGAAGTACTACTCCACCGGCAGCATCTTCGCCGACTGGATCGACACCTTCGCCGAGCGCACCGACACGGGGCAGCGGGTCGTCGCCGTGGTCAGCGCGCGCCAGTCCGGGGTGACGCACGCCGACGACTGGAACGGCTTCGGCCAGCAGACCACCGGGTCGGGAACCAGCACGTTCGTCGATGCGCGCGTCGAGGAGGGCGACGTCATCGACTTCGAGACCCGCTTCCGATACCAGACGGCGTTCTACCAGGCCGTGCTGCTCGCCGTGCTCGCGGGGTCGATCCTCGCCGCCGAGCGCGAGATCGCCGGGCACGTGCGAGAGCGCACGCGCATCTTCTCGCACGGCAATGCCGACTCGTTCGCGGCCGACCCGCAGATCCTGCAGGTCGTCGGGCAGGTCTCGGCCAAGGGGTACGCGGCGCGGGCGACGGTCGAGAGCGTCGCCCGCGCACTGCAGGGCGCCTATGAGGGCGCCTTCCTCGACGACCGCGACGAGGAGGAGCGGCTCAACGACATCGCCGAGCTCGAGAGCGCCCAGGCTCAGGTCGTGCTCACCGAGCTCGCAACGCGCGCCACCTCGGATCTCTTCGACGCGCTCGCCGCCTCGGGCGTCAGCGCGCAGAAGAACCTCGACCGGCATTGGCGCAATGCGCGCACCGCGGCGAGCCACAACCCGTGGGTGTTCAAGGCGCGCATCATCGGCGACTGGCTCGTCAACGGCGTGACGCCGCCGCGCGTGTGGGCGATCGGCGCTGGACCGGGGAGCGATCGCCGCGCGTGAAGCGGTGCGGCCCCTCAGCGGGGCGCGAGCACCGGCTCGTCCGCCTCGACGACGGGGCGGATGCTCGTGAGCGTCGCCGCCCCGCGCGCGAGCAGCGCGGCGTCGGTGCCCGCGTCGAAGCGCGCGGACGGGTCGGCGATCGCGAGGGTGACGTGCTCGTCGTCGTGCTCGGTCATCGTCGTGTGCACGATGCCGAACCGGGCCAGCGGCGCCTCGACGAGCTCGAGAGTGCCGGCCGCGTCGGCGTCGATGTTGGGCACGTTGAGGTTGAGCACCGTGCCGACCGGGCGCTCGACGACGAGCGGCAGCACGCGCGAGACCACGCGCGCGGCGGTCGCCCAATGGGCGTGCGACTCGGCGTCCGCGACGGCGAGCGAGACGGCGAGCCCCCGCCCGTCGTTGAGGCCGCCGGTGAGCGCCGCGCCGACGGTGCCCGAGTGCAGGATCGCGTGGCCGACGTTCGCGCCGCGGTTGATGCCCGAGAGCACGAGGTCGGGTGCGGGCCCGAAGGCGCGGTGCGCCGCGAGCAGCGCGATGAGCGCCGGTGCGGCATAGACGCGGAAGCAGGGCACCTCGATGCCGGCGATGCTCGCGGCGGTCATCCTGATGCGACCGCGCCCGCCCGCCGCGGTGACCGCGTGGGCGTCGTGGGCGGTGATGGATGCGCTGCTGCCGCTCGCCTCCTCGTCGGGGGCGGCGACGATCACCGCGTGGCCGGCCTCGACGGCGGCCCGGGCGAGCGCGTGCAGGCCGGGGGAGTCGAAGCCGTCGTCGTTGGTCACGAGCACGTGCATGGTTCAGCCCTCCCGATCGGTCACGACGACGTGCTGGGCGAGCGCGAGGATGGCGCCCTCGTCGCCCGTGCCGAGGCCGTGCCGCGTGACGTTGAGCGCCCCCGCGGCCGCGCCGACGGCGACCGCGCGGCGCAGGTCGACGCCCTCGCGTGCGAGGGTCGCGGCGATCGCGGCGGTGAGCGAGTCGCCCGCGCCCTTCGTGTCGACGACCTCCATGTCGGGCGCCGTCGCCCGCACGACGGTGCCGTCGATGAGGGCGAGCACCCCCTCGCTCTCGCGCGAGACGATGACGGCCCCCGCGCCCTCGGAGCGCAGGCGGTGCATCGCCTCGACGATCGCGCTCTCGTCGGCGCGGCCGGCGTCTGCGTGGCCGGCGTCGACACCGAGGCGGCCGTCGTCGAGCAGCTCTTCGTGGCTCACCTTGACGATGTCGACGCCGCCCTGCAGCGCGTGGTCGAGCCGCTCGCCGGCGAGGTCGACCATGACGAGGCAGTCGAAGGCGCCGAGGTCGGCCGCGAGCCGCCGATAGGTGTCGGCCGGCAGAACCTCGTCGCCCGCGGGGCCGCTCAGCAGTACGACGGCGGCGCCCATCGCCTCGCGCAGCGTCGCGGCGTACAGCTCATCGAGCTCGTGGCGCGACAGCGGCGGGTCGTCCGTCTCGACGACGGGGCTGCGCTCGCCGTCGCGGCGATCGTGCACGTAGGCCGCCGCGTGGTCGGCGCGGTCGATCGCGACGACGTCGAAGCCCTCGTCGAGCAGCAGGGCCTTCGCGACCCGGCCGGTCTCGCCGCCGAAGGTCGCGCAGATCGTCACCGGTGCCCCGAGCGCGGCGACCATGCGGGCCTGCCAGACGCCCTGTCCGCCGGCGTGCACATGCACCTCGCCGCCGAAGCGCCCGGCCTCGATCGTGATCGTCAGCAGGGGAGCGGGGGCGAATACGACGACGCGACCCGGGGCATCCTCGTCGCCCGATGGTGAGTGCGCGCGCCCCGGAGCAGTCATCGAAGAGCCCTTCCTCGTCGTGCCCGCCAGGGTAGTCGTGATGCCTGAACTCGCACGAGAGCTTATAGCGCCACGAATATGAGTGATATGCTTATGAGATGGCTCCCGCTCGCGTCGCTCTGATCGTGGACATCATCGGTTCGCGTCGCCTGTCTGCGCGCGGAGACGCGCAGGAGCGGGTCATCGAGGTGTTCGCCCGAGCCGCCGAGGGTGTCGAGCTCGTCGAGCCGCTGTGGGCGACCGCGGGGGATGAGTTCCAGGCGCTCTTTGCGCGCATCGGCGATGCTGTACGAGTGACCGCGCTCATGCGACTGCTGTTCGACGACGGGCTCGACTGCCGCTTCGGCCTCGGCGAGGGCGAGTCGCGCGAGATCGGCAGCGGGCGCGGCGGGCCGATCCTCGACGGGTCGGCCTGGTGGCGCGCTCGCGAGGCCATCGAATACGTCGACGCGCGCGACGACCGCGCCGCGCCGTACCAGCGCACCTGGTTCGTGGGGGAGTCGGTCGCGAGCTCCTCCGCGATCAACGCTCACCTGCTCGTGCGCGACCACCTCGTCGGGGTCATGACCGCGCGTGCTCGCCGGCTCGCCGCGGGGTCTCTGCTCGGCCGCACGCAAGTGCAGCTGGCCGCCGCCGAGGGCGTCAGCCAGTCGGCCGTCTCGCAGAGCCTTCGCCGGTCGGGGGCCGCGGCCCTCGTCGCCGCCGATCGCGCACTCGCCGAACTCGATTCCGCGCCGATGACGGGCGCCCCCGCGTGATCGCGGCGCTGCTGCTGCTCGCCGTGGGGCTCGGCGACGTCGCCCGGCGCGCGCTGGTCGGTTGGCTGCAGGTCGCCGTGGGCATCGCGGTCGCCGCGGTGGTGCTCGTCGGGGCGGGCCTGCCGCTCGCCCTCCCGCCGACCCAGCTCCTGAGCGCCGGGGTCGTCGCGGTGGTGTGGATGCTCGCCCTCCGCTTCGCCGACGACCGCGCCTCCGGTCTGTGGCCGGCGCTGCTGCTGCTCGGCTCCGTCGCGATCGGCGCCGTGGTGGGCCCCTGGCCCGAGGCGAGCGGCCTCCTGCCGCCCGGCGTGGGCCTCTCGCGACTCGACCCGCGCGTCGTGCTCACGGTCGTCGGGGTCGGCGTCTGGCTCACCTCCTCGGCGAACCTCGTGATCCGGGCGCTGCTCGCCGCCGCTCGCGGCGCCGACCCCCTGCCGCTTCCGCGCACGACCGCCCGATGGGTGGTGCAGCACGGTCGACGGCGGCCGATCGTGATCGAGCGGCAGGACGACGCGATGACCGCCTCGGCACCCTCCGCGGGCGCGCTGCTCGGCGGGCGGATCATCGGGCCGTTGGAGCGACTGCTCATCGTGCTGCTCGCCCTCGTCGGAGCGCCCGTGCTGATCGCCGCCCTCATCGCGGCGAAGGGCATCGTGCGGTATCCCGAGATCTCGGCCGATCGCGGTACCGGCTCGAAGGCCGAGGAGTTCCTCATCGGCAGCCTCACGAGCTGGGCGCTCGCGGGGATCGGCGTCGTCCTCGTCGTCGCCGCGCAGAATGCCTGATACTTGTTCTGTTATCAGCTGTGCCCTGATACCTGATGCGTGCGCGAGCGCACCGGCTCGCCGCGATCGACCACCCGCTCGGCGAAGGGCGAGCCGCGACCCCGCCCACCGGCGGGGGGAAGAGAGGAGACGGCCGTGCCCGTCATCGGATCAGAGATCGACCGTGAAACGCTGAGCCTCGTCGTCACCACCGAGCTCGACGCCCCCGTCGAGCGCGTGTGGCAGCTGTGGGCTGATCCGCGGCAGCTCGAACGCTGGTGGGGTCCCCCCGGCTGGCCCGCGAGCTTCCCGCTGCACGACTTCGTCGTCGGCGGCGAGTCGCGCTACCGCATGACCGGGCCCGAGGGCGAGATCAGCGCCGGGTGGCTGCGCTTCATGCGACTCGAGGCGCCGCACCGCATCGAGCTCGACGACGGGTTCGCGGGCGACGACGGCGAGCCCAACGCCGACATGCCCACGACGCGCATGGTCGTCGACATCGCACCGACGCCCGAGGGCCGCGCGCGCATGAGCCTCCGCACCGTCTTCGCCTCGATCGACGACCTCGAGCAGATCACCGGGATGGGAATGGTCGAGGGCATGACCGCCGCGATGGGGCAGATCGACGCGATCGTCGCCGAGCGAGCGGCCTGAGGTCAGGCCTTCTCGCCGTAGGGGCCGTCGGTCACGAGGGCCTCCTCGGTCGTGCGCATGATGAGCATGTACTGGGGCATGGGGTGTCTCCCGTTCGTCGTGAGGATCGCTGTCGGCGCGCCTCCACTATGGCGGTGAATGGAGGGCGAGGGAACGCTGGATCGGCACCGATCCCCCGGGAGCGCCCGAGGCATCCGCGATCAGGATGCCCGCCACGCGCCCCTCGCCGCCGCCAGCCGTGCGGAGTACCGTGGGGCTCCCGCACCGAAGGAGCCCGCCCATGACCGACCCGCACGACGAGCGCCGGGAGGTCGACCCCACGCTCGTTCGCAACCAGGGGTCGCTCACGACCTCCGAGGGCACCGTGTGGCTCGCCGCCGCGTCGGTCGCCGCCGTGCTCGTCGGCGGCATGATGCTCGCGCTGTGGTGGCGGCTCGGCGCGCCGCTCGGCCTGGTCGGGGCGCTCGTGACCGTCGCGCTGCTGCTCGCCATGATCGTCGTGCGCTACGCGGTCGCCTCGCGGCGGGGCCGCCTCATCACCCTCGCCGCGCTCTTCTGGCTCATGGTCGTCGCCGATCTGGCGATCGTTCTGATCGTCGCCGCGGGGTGAGCGGGTCGTGTTCCGCGATCGGGCCGACGCCGGCCATCGGCTCGCCGAGGTGCTGCAGGATGCCCGCCTCGCCGACCCGGTCGTGCTCGCCCTCCCGCGGGGCGGGGTCCCGATCGCGGCGATCGTCGCTCGCGCCCTCGACGCCCCGCTCGACCTCGTCGTCGTGCGCAAGCTCGGAGCCCCGCATCAGCCGGAGTTCGCGATGGGCGCGATCGCCGAGGGCGGCGTGCGCGTGCTCGACGACGATGTCGTGCGCTGGCTCGGCGTCGACGACGCTGAGCTCGATCGGGTCGAGGCGGCCGAGCGCGCCGAGCTCGAGCGCCGGGTCGAGCGCTACCGGCGCGGGCGGCCGCCCCTCGAGCTGACCGGCCGCACAGTCGTGGTGATCGACGACGGGCTCGCCACGGGGGCGACGGCGCGGGCGGCGTGCCGGTCGGCGCGCGGCCGGGGTGCGGTGCGCGTCGTGCTCGCGGTGCCGTGCGCGCCCCGCGATGTCGACGCGCTCGTGCCCGAGGCCGACGAGGTGGTGTGCCTCGAGCGCTCGCACGCCTTCGTCGCGGTCGGGCAGTTCTACGCCCGCTTCGACCAGGTCGACGACGCCGAGGTGCTCGCGACGCTCGGTGTACACCGTGGCGAGACCGCCCCGTGAATCCGCCGCATCGGCGACCCACGGCATCCGTTCGGAATCGTAGGCTGGAGCCAGGTGTGCACCGCTGCCGACCTCCCCAGTGCGGATGCGGGCACCGACGACCCCAAGGAGCCTCATGAGCAAGTACGCAGTGATCAACCCGGCCACGGGTGAGACCGTCACGGAGTACCCGACCGCGACCGATGCCGAGATCGCCGCCGCCGTCGACGCCGCCCACGCGGCCGCTCGCGGCTGGGCCCGCTCGAGCACGCGCGAGGAGCGCGCCGCCCTCATCGCACGAGTCGCCGACCTGCATCGCGAACGCCGGCAGGAGCTCGCCGAGATCATCGTGCGCGAGATGGGCAAGCCCATCGGCGACGCCCTCGGCGAGGTCGACTTCTCGGCCGACATCTACCAGTACTACGCCGACAACGGCCCCGCCCTGCTCGCCGACGAGCCCGTCGACCTCGCCGAGGGCAGCGAGGGCTCGGCGGTCATCCGCAAGAGCGCGCTCGGCGTGCTGCTGGGCATCATGCCGTGGAACTTCCCCTACTACCAGGTGGCCCGCTTCGCCGGCCCGAACCTCGTCCTCGGCAACACGGTCATCCTCAAGCACGCCGCGCAGTGCCCGGCCTCGGCCGAGGCGATCCAGAGGATCTTCCTCGACGCCGGGTTCCCCGAGGGCGCCTACGTGAACGTCTACGCGACGAACGAGCAGGTCGGCACGATCATCGCCGACCCGCGCGTGGCGGGCATCTCGCTCACCGGCTCGGAGCGCGCCGGTGCGGCCGTCGCCGAGCAGGCCGGCCGGCACTTGAAGAAGGTCGTGCTCGAGCTCGGCGGCAGCGACCCCTTCATCGTGCTGTCGACCGACGACATGGATGCCACGGTCGAGATGGCCGTCAACGCCCGCATCGACAACAGCGGCCAGTCGTGCAACGCGCCCAAGCGCTTCATCGTCGCGGCGGATCTCTACGACGAGTTCCTCGAGAAGTTCGTCGCGAAGATGAGCGAGGTCGGCCCGGGCGACCCGATGGCGGGCGAGGCCGCATACGGCCCGTTGTCATCGGCCGCCGCGGCCGACAACCTGCACGACCAGGTGCAGCGCGCCGTCGCCGGCGGCGCCCGGGTGCTCACGGGAGGCACGCGCGAGGGCACCTTCTTCTCGGCGACGGTGCTCGCGAACGTGCAGAAGGGCAACGCCGCCTACTACGAGGAGTTCTTCGGCCCCGTCGCCCAGGTGTTCGCGGCCGCCGACGAGGACGAGGCCGTCGAGCTCGCCAACGACACGCCCTTCGGTCTCGGCTCGTACCTGTTCACGACCGACCCGGAGCAGGCCGAGCGCGTCGCCGACCGCATCGACGCCGGCATGGTCTACGTCAACTGCGTGCTCGCCGACAGCCCCGAGCTGCCCTTCGGCGGCGTCAAGAACTCCGGCTCCGGTCGCGAGCTCGGCACCCTCGGCATCGACGAGTTCGTCAACAAGAAGATGATCCGCATCGCGTAGTCGCCGACGCGGTCAGGATGCGCGGGGCCCGCGTCCCGCGGGCCCCGCGTCCGGTCTCCTCAGCACCCGGGTGCCCCCC
>SCPB01000031.1 GCA_005502445.1 Microbacteriaceae bacterium X2B | reverse complement strand
CGAGCGAGCCGACGACGGCCGCGCCCACGCCGACGAAAGCGAGCACGACGATCGCGCCGACGGCGACGCGAACGCGGGGGCTGCGCCGCGGCAGCCCGATCCCGCCGATCGCGCCGATCCCGCCGATCGCGCCGGGCCCACCGCCCGAGACCGACGCACCGCCGTCGTTCCTTCCCCCCGCACCGCCGCTCGCACTCACCCCCGCAGGCTAGGCGCACGGCCTCCGCTGCCGCGGTCGAGCGGGCGCGACCGGGGAGTCCTCAGCCGCGCGTGGCGATGTTGACGACCCGCGGCGCGCGGACGACGACCTTGGCGATCTCGCGGTCGCCGATCGAGCGCTGCACGGCCTCGGATCCGCGGGCGAGGGCTTCGAGCTCGTCGCCCGAGATCCGCGGCGAGACCTCGAGGCGGTCGCGCACCTTGCCGTCGACCTGCACGACCGCTGTCACCGAGTCCTCGACGAGCAGCAGCGGGTCCGCCTTGCGCCAGCCGGCGAAGGCGACGAGGTCGCCGCGGTCGCCGCCCGTGCCGCCCCCCGAGCCGAGCGCCGAGGGAGCGACGCCGAAGCCGAGTCGGGCCCACATGTCCTCCGCCGTGTAGGGGGCGAAGATCGACAGCGCGATCGCGACGGTCTCGACGGCTTCGCGCACGGCGGGGTCGGCCGCACCCGGTCCGGAATCGATGGTCTTGCGGATGACGTTGACGAGCTCCATCGTGCGCGCGACGGCGACGTTGAACTTGAAGGCCTCCATGAGCGGCGGGATGTCGGCGAGGAATCGGTGCGTCGCCCGACGGAGGGCGAGATCGCCCGTCGACGGGTCGGCGCCGACCGGTGCCGAGACCTCGCCCGAGAGCCGCCAGGCGCGCGCGAGGAACTTCTGGGATCCCGTCGGCGAGACGTCGGCCCAGTCGATGTCGTCCTCGGGCGGCCCGGCGAAGGCCATCGTCAGGCGCACCGCATCGACGCCGAAGTCGTCGACGCCCTCGGTGAAGGTGACGATGTTGCCCTTCGATTTCGACATCTTCGCGCCGTTCAGCACGACCATGCCCTGGTTGAGCAGCGAGCTGAAGGGCTCGGTGAAGCTCACGTAGCCGAGATCGAAGAGCACCTTGGTGATGAAGCGCGCGTACAGCAGGTGCAGGATGGCGTGCTCGACGCCGCCCACGTACTGATCGACGGGAGCCCACTTCTCGGCCTCGCGCGGGTCGAAGGCCTGCGTGTCGTCGGTGGGGTTCAGGAAGCGCAGGAAGTACCACGACGAGTCGACGAAGGTGTCCATCGTGTCGGTGTCGCGGCGTGCGGGTCGGCCGTCGGGCGTGGTCGTGGCGACCCAGTCGGCCGCGCCGCCGAGCGGCGAGGTGCCCTTGGGCTTCATGTCGAGGCCCTCGGAGCTCGGCAGCACGAGCGGCAGAGCATCCAACGGCATCGGCACCTCGGCGCCCTGTTCGTCGTACATGATCGGGATCGGGGTGCCCCAGTACCGCTGACGGCTGATGAGCCAGTCCCGGAGGCGGTAGGTCTTCGCGGCGCGACCGGTGCCGCGCTCGTGCAGCAGCTCGATGACGCGCTTGATGGCGTTGTTCTTCGACAGGCCGTCGAGGGGCCCCGAGTTGATCATGCGGCCGTCGCCCGAGAGCGCTTCACCGGTCTCGGCCGGGTCGAGCGAGGGGATGTCCCCGGCCTCCATCATCTCGGGCGTGACGATCGGGATGGCGCCCGTGACGGGCGCCGTGGTGTCGACGACCACGCGAACCGGCAGGCCGAAGGCGCGGGCGAAGTCGAGGTCGCGCTGGTCGTGCGCCGGAACGGCCATGACCGCGCCGTGCCCGTAGTCGGCGAGCACGTAGTCGGCCGTCCACACGGGGATGCGCTCGCCGTTGACCGGGTTGATCGCCCAGCGGTCGAGGGGGATTCCCGTCTTCTCGCGCGAGGTGTCCTGCCGGTCGATCTCCGACTTCTTCTGCACCTGCTGCAGGTAGTCCTGGAACCGCATGCGCACCTCGGGGCTCGAGCCCGCTGCGAGCTCGGCGGCGAGGTCGCTGTCGGGGGCGACGACCATGAACGTCGCGCCGAACAGCGTGTCGGGGCGCGTGGTGAACACCGTGACGGCGCTGTGGTGGCCCTCGATGACGAAGTCGACGTCGGCCCCGGTCGAGCGGCCGATCCAGTTGCGCTGCATCGTGATGACCTTCGACGGCCAGGAGCCCTCGAGCTGGTTGAGGTCGTCGAGCAGGCGGTCGGCGTAGTCGGTGATGCGGAAGTACCACTGGGTGAGCTTCTTCTTCACGACGACCGCGCCCGAGCGGTCGGAGGTGCCGTCGGGCAGCACCTGCTCGTTGGCGAGCACGGTCTGGTCGACCGGGTCCCAGTTGACCCAGCTGTCCTTGCGGTAGGCGAGGCCCTTCTCGTACATCTTCAGGAACAGCCACTGGTTCCACTTGTAGTACTCGGGGTCGCTCGTGTGCAGCACGCGGTCCCAGTCGAAGCTGGCGGCGTACCGCTTCATCGACGCCTTCTGCTGAGCGATGTTCTCGTACGTCCAGTCGCGCGGGTCGACCCCGCGCTTGATGGCCGCGTTCTCGGCGGGCAGGCCGAACGAGTCCCAGCCGATCGGGTGCAGCACGGTGAAGCCCTGTTGCCGCCAGTAGCGGGCCACGATGTCGCCGAGCGCGTACTGCTCGGCGTGCCCCATGTGCAGGTCGCCCGAGGGGTAGGGGAACATGTCGAGCACGTACTTGCGCGGCCGCGCGTCACTCGGGTCGTCGACCGAGAAGGGCTTGAGGTCGTCCCAGATCGGGCTCCAGTGGGCCTCGATGCGCCGGAAGTGGTAGGCGTTCTCGTCGCGGTCGTCGTGCGGGCGGTTCTCGGTCACGAAAGGTCTCTCACTTCGAGTGGTGGTCGTCGGGCCGGATGCCGTGGTCGAGCCCGAGCGCGGGTGACGGTCGAGGGTGGGCGGCCCGGTACGAGCGTACTAAAGCAGCGCGGCGTGCCCGCCCCGGGCATCCGTATCGTCGACGCCGAGCGCGCGCAGCAGCACGGCGGCCTTGAGTCGCATCTCGTCGACCTCCGCCTCGGGGTCGCTCAGCGCGGTCACGCCGCCGCCGGCCCCGACGGTCGCGACGTCGTCGGCGACGAGGATGCTGCGGATCACCATCGCGAGGTCGGCCGAGCCGTCGGCGCCGAGATAGCCGAAGCAGCCCGAGTACACGCCGCGCGGGGCGCCCTCCCACGCCGCGAGCAGCTCGATCGCCCGCCGCTTCGGCGCCCCCGTCATGGACCCGGCCGGGAAGCAGGCCTCGACGGCATCGAGCGCGTCGAGGCCCTGACGCAGCCGCCCCTCGATCGTCGAGACGAGCTGGTGCACGTGCGCGTACGACTCGACCTCGAGCAGGCCCGTGACGACGACGGTGCCGGTGGCGCTGACGCGCGCGAGGTCGTTGCGCATGAGGTCGACGATCATGAGGTTCTCGGCCTGCTCCTTGTCGCTCGCGGCGAGCTCCGCGGCGAGCGCCGCGTCGGTCTCGGGGTCACGGCCGCGCGGGCGGGTGCCCTTGATGGGCCGGGTCTGCACGAGACGATCGCGCACCCGCAGGAAGGTCTCGGGGCTCGCGCTCACGAGCGTCGTGCCGCCGATGCGGAGCAGCGCGCCGTGGTGGGCGGGGCTGTCGCGGCGCACCCGGCGGTACAGCTCGATCGGGTCTCCCGGCCGCTCGACGACGGCCTGCGAGGTGAGGCACAGCTGGTACGCCTCGCCCTCGCGGATGGCGTCCTGGCACCGGCGCACGAGATCCGCGTAGCGGGCGTCGTCGTCGCGCCATCGCGCCGTCCGCCGGGCCGGTTCCGTGATCGGCGGTGCGGATGCCCCGCGCACGCCGTCGACGAGCGCGACCATGCGCTGTCGCCACCGCTCGAGCTCGCCGCTCCAGCCCCCCGTGCCTCCGGGGTCGAGCGCCACGAGCTCGAGCGCCCCCGTCGCGTGGTCGAGCGCGAGACCGCGGCCGACGGCGAGCCACGCGGCGCGCTGCTCGAGCGGCATCGCAGGCGCGCTCATGCCCATCGTCTCGTCGCGCAGCTCGTAGCCGAGCCAGCCGACGAGCCCGAGCGGGAGGGCGTCCGTGTCGCCGGCGGCCATGTCGGCGAGGGCGGCGCGCAGCTGCGGCAGCACCGGAGCGGTCGGCTCGAACCCTACGCGGCGGCCGTCGGTGCTGAAGAAGGAGAGGCCCGTGCGGGCTCCGACCCCCGAGTCGAGCCAGACCAGGTCGGCCGAGGGCCGGTCGGCCACGAGTGCGAGCAGAATGCGCTCGGCGAGGTCATCGACTCGGCGATCGTCGGCCCGCGCGCCTTCTGGAGGGGTGACGGGCGCGAGCCGGTGCCGCAGGAGCCCGTGACGCATACGCTGATCCTATGAGCGGGGATGCCGCGCCCGTCGAGGGCCTCATGCACTGGCGGGCCGATCCCGCCGCAGCCGAGGGCCCCTGGCTGCGCCGCGACTGGTGCGACGTGCACGAGGGCCGCCTGCTCGCGGCCGACTCCTGGCGCGTGGTCGACGGTGGCGTGCGGGGTCTCGACGCGCACCGGGCGCGGTTCCTCGCCCGGGTCGCCCGGTTCCGGGACGACGGCGAGCGGTTCTTCGACGAGGTCGTCGCCGCTCTGCCGCGTCGGGGCGACTGGTTCCCGCGCGTCGAACTGCGCGATCGGGGCGCCCAGGGCGCGGAGCCGGCCGACCGGGCACCCGCGGCCGCGGGGCTCGCCCGCACGGCGCTCACAGGCACGGCGCTCACGCTTCGCCTGCGCCCGACGCCGCCGACGGCCACCGAGGTCGCCGTCGCGACCGCCCCGCACGACCCGCGCACCGAGCCGCTCGTCAAGGGCCCCGATCTCGAGGCGCTGCAGCGGCTGCGCACCGCTGTGCAGCCGCTCGGTGCAGGCGAGGCGATCATCCTCTCACCCGGCGGCCTCGTCGTCGAGGGAGCGTACTCGGCGCTCGTGTGGTGGCGACCGGACGGCGCGCTCGTGCAGCCGGGCGGCGCGCTCGCGCGCATCCCGAGCGTCACCGCGCGGATCCTCGTGGAGGGGGCCCGCCGGGCGGGGGTCGCGATCGAGCAGCAGGATGCCCCACCGGGCGTCCTCGCGGGCTGCGAGCTCTGGGGGCTCAGCGCCCTGCACGGGCTCCGCGTGGCGACCGCCTGGGTCGCCGGGCCGCCGCTCGTGATCGAGCCGGGTCGCGCCGACCGCGGTCGGGCGTGGCTCGATGCGGCGTTGCGGCCTCTGCCGTGAGCGCTGTACCCCGTCGGGGGTACACCCGCACTGGGGGGTGAACCGCCCTCCCTTTTGCGGAGCCCCGCCCATACACTGAACCGAGCCGGGTGTCGGGATCCGGCCTGATGAGGGGGCACAGCGGTGTCGGACGACGAGTACGGGCGAGTGCCTGCGGGATGGTATCCCGATCCTCTCGGCCTGCCTCAACTGCGCTGGTGGGACAACCACGCGTGGACCGAGCACGTTTCGGATGCCCGCCAGCCCATGGTCGCACAACCCGCTCCCACGACCTTCGCCGACGACGATCTTCCGTCTCGCCGATCCCGCCGGAGCGCGGAATCCGCCGCCGACGCCGGTGACGGCGGTGCTCAGCGTCGCCCCCTCGCCAACGTGCTCAAGGCGCTCCCCGCGCCGACCGCGTCGGCCATGCCCGCGCACATCGACCCGAACCCCGAGCCCGCCGCCGTCGCTCCGACTGTCACGCCGACGGCCGCGCCGGTCGTCGAGCCTGAGCCCCTCATCGCGCCGCAGCCGGCGTCCTCCCAGCCCGTCGGCGAGCAGCCCGTCACCGCCCCGCCGATGGCGACCGAGCAGCCCTCAGCCACCTTCCCCGCGGCCCCTAACCCGGCGTTCGACATCCCGACCACGGAGTCGGCGATGCGCGACGCGCAGTGGATTCCGATACAGGAGCCCCACTCCGCGCACTCGGCCGGCTACTACTCGGCGCCGCAGCACTCGGCGCCCCGCGCGGGCGAGCAATGGGGTGCGAGCCCCTACTACGCGCAGCACGGCCTCTTCCAGGACTCGCCGCCGCAGCACCACTCGGCCGCTCGCTACGGCTCGGCTCCCGGAACGGGGTCGGCCGCGGGCTGGGGTTCGGCTCCGGGCGCCCCGCAGTACGTGCCATACGTGCCCGAGTCGCCTGTCGCCGCGATGCGTCGCGGAGCGGTGATGCCGGGCGGTGCCGGACCGATGCCGCACCTCCACACGGCCGCTGCCTGGGCCATCGCCCTGCTGCCGATGCTGCAGCTGCTGCTGAGCCTCCTCGTCGTCGCCGCGTTCACGAGCGGTCTCGACATGCCGATCATCACGGCGATCTGGCTCGCGCCGATCCCGATCGTCATCGTTCTGGCTCTGGTCGACTACCGCTCGTTGCGCCGCCGCGGCATCGATCGACCCGCGGGCTGGTGGTGGTCAGTGTTCGGCGCCCCCGTCTACCTGATCGCACGCGCCGTCCGGCTCAGCCGTGTCTCGGGCGCCGGTTTTGGTCCGGTCGCGGTGTTCCTGCTTCTGGTGGGCCTCCAGGTCGGCGCGATCGTCGCGGTTCCGGGCCTGCTCATCTCCGCTGTGCCGCAGGTGTTCGCCGACGAGGCAGCCAGCACCGTCGAGCTCACCGCCCGCAGCATGGGCACGAGCATGGACGTGACCTGCACCGGCACGCCTCCCTTGTTCATCGGGCAGCAGTTCCGCTGCCCGGCGGTCAACGCCGATGGCGCCACCTTCGTCGTCACCGTCAGCCTCCAGCGCGCCAACGGCTGGATCACCTGGCAGGTCGACGACTGGGGCGTCTACAGCATGACCGGGTAGCCGGCAGCACCGCACCGATCGGGGGACCGGTAAACAACTCTTGGGGGAGAGAACCATGACCATCACAGCACCGTCCCGTGTTCCCGCGGGCTGGTATCCGGATCCGCTGAGCCGCACCGGCTCGGAGCGCCGCTGGTGGGATGGCGAGAAGTGGACGGAGCACACCGCTCCGATCACGGTCGTCTCGTCGGTCGCCGAACCCGTCGCGCTCACGACGACGGGCAACGTCACCGTGCACGGCGCCGCCGCGACGCCGACGGCCCGCGAGTCGGCGCGCATCGCGCAGTCCATGCCGCTGCACACGATCGTGACGGCGTCGAGCCCGACCTGGGACGAGATGCCGCGCGTCTCGGCCGCGACGGTGTTCTCGCCCGATCTGCTCGACCACTCCGACGTTGTGCCGGCCGAGTACCAGCGGGCCCACGATGCCCCGGCGGCGCGGCCCACGATGGCCGACACCGTCGCCTCGCGGGTGCACACGAGCGCCGTGTGGCTGTTCGCGCTTCTGCCGATCATGCACGCGGCGGCGCTCTACTACGCCGTCGTCGGCCTGCCCGACTTCGCGCCGATGTGGACCCTGCTCCTCGTCCTCGCGCTGCCGTTCATCCTCTACGCGGCGGTCGCCGCGCAGGATGCCCGGGCGCTCGACACCGACGGACACCTCTCGACCGCGCCGTGGAGCCTCGCCCTCGTCGCTCCGCCGATCTACCTCGCGGTGCGCGGTGTGCAGGTCTCGCGCGCGACGGGCGCCGCCCCCTGGCCGCTGTTCTTCTGGGTCGCCGTGCAGGCCAGCGTGGTCGCCGCGTGGTGGTACGTCTCCCCCGAGACCCTCCAGGGAGTCACGACCCTCTTCGGCTGAACCGCCTCCGCCTCATCCCCCGTTCTCAGACTCACCCCTCGCGCCGACTTAGGCTCGAGGGGTGAGTCGTTCCTCCGGCCCTGCGCAGCATCCGCGCCGTCGTGGCGTGAGCCTCGAGGTGCTGCGGGCCGAGGCTCATGACGAGCTGCAGACCGTCGTGATGGAGCGCCTGCGCGACGGGGAGGACCCCTGGGATTTCATGAGCGAGCTCCCCACGGTCGACGAGCTCGTCGTGTGGCTGCTGCGCGCCGAGCAGGTCCGTGAGGACGGTGAGCGGCGCCCCACTCCCGCTCGCGACTACCGCGTCCTGCGGCAGATCGCCCTCGACCACCCGCCGTTGACCCGAACAGTCTGGACGCTGCTCGGCCGGCTCGAAGCGGACACCGGCTGAGCATCGAGCCGGAGGGTCGGCAGTGCGCGCCCAGCCCCCGACGACTCAGAGGCGCGTGAGCCCCTCCACGTGGATCACGGCGACGCCCTGCTCGGCGCTCGCGTCGAGGTCGACGCTCGCGTCGATGCCCCAGTCGTGATCGCCGGCCGGGTCGTCGATCGTCTGGCGGACCCGCCACGTTCCCGGAGCATCCTCGGGCGATTCGTCGATCGCGATGAGGCCGGCTCCGCGCGCGGCACCCGAGGTGCCGATGCTCTCGTGCTCGGCGTAGTAGGCGTCGAGGGCGGCGGGCCAGTCGGCGTGCGGGTCGAGCTCTTCGAGCTCGTCGTCCTTCTGCAGGGCGGCGAGCTGCACCCGCCGGAACAGCTCGTTGCGAACGAGCACGAGGAACGCGCGGCGATTCGTCGTCACCGACGGCGGGGGCGGCGGGATGACCGGCTCGCCGCCGTCGGGGCGCGGGTTCGACAGCGCCTCCCACTCGTCGAGCAGGCTCGAGTCGACCTGGCGCACGAGCTCGCCGAGCCACGCGATGAGGTCGCGCAGCTCCTCGGTCTTCGCCTCGTCGGGCACCGTCTGCCGGATCGCGCGGTCGGCGTCGGAGAGGTAGCGCAGCAGCAGACCCTCGCTGCGGGCGATGCCGTAGAAGGAGACGTACTCGCTGAAGGTCATCGCGCGCTCGAACATGTCGCGCACGACGCTCTTGGGCTTGAGCTCGACGTCGCGGATCCACGGCTGGCTCGCCGCGAAGGTCTCGAACGCCTCGCGCAGCAGCTCGCCGAGGGGCTGCGGGTGCTCGACCTCGTCGAGGAGCTCCATGCGCTGCTCGTACTCGATGCCGTCGGCCTTCATGCCCGCGACGGCCTCGCCGCGGGCCTTGAACTGCTGCTGGCTGAGCACCGGGCGCGGGTTCTCGAGCGTGGCTTCGATGACGCTCACGACGTCGAGCGCGTAATGACCGGTGCCGATGCCGCCCGTGTGCGAGCCGGTCGCGTCGCGGCCCGCCGCCTGCGTCTCGTCGGGATCGAGCAGCTCGATGACGGCGAGCGCGAACGGGCTGAGCGGCTGGTTGAGGGCGAAGTTGGGCTGCAGGTCGACGGTGAGGCGGATGCGCGGCTCTCCGTCGGCCCCGTCGCGGTCGATCACCATGACGCCGGCGCGCACGAGCGTCTTCGCGATGCCGAGGGCGCGCGTCACGAGCTCGCGCCGCCGGTGCGGCGGCTCGTGGTTGTCGGTGAGGAGCGCGCGGGCGTTTCCGAAGACGTCTCCCCCGCGCGCGATGAGGTTGATGAGCATCGCCGCGCTCACCTGCATGCGGCTCTCGAGCGGTTCGGGCGCGCCGCCGACGAGGCGCTCGAAGCTCGTCTCGCTCCACGTCACGAAGCCGGCAGGGGCCGACTTGCGTACGATCTTCTTCTTCTTCTTGGGGTCGTCGCCCGCCTTCGTCGTCGCGAGGTGGTTCTCGATCTCGTGGTCGGGGGCCTGCACGACCACGAGCCCCGAGGTGTCGTACCCCGCGCGGCCTGCGCGCCCGGCGATCTGATGGAACTCGCGCGCGCTCAGCTGCCGCGTCTTCACGCCGTCGTACTTGCTCAGAGCCGTGATGAGCACGGTCCGGATGGGCACGTTGATGCCGACGCCGAGCGTGTCGGTGCCGCAGATCACGCGGAGGAGCCCGCGCTGCGCCAGCACCTCCACGAGCCGCCGGTACTTCGGCAGCATGCCGGCGTGGTGCACGCCGATGCCCGCCCGGACGAGCCGGCTGAGCGTCGACCCGAACCCGGTCGAGAACCGGAAGTCGCCGATCGCGGCGGCGATCTCATCGCGCTGCTCGCGGCTGACGATGCGGATGCTCGACAGAGCCTGAGCGCGCTCCATGGCGGCGGCCTGGCTGAAGTGGACGACGTAGACCGGCGCCTGCTTCTCGTCGAGGAGGCGCTCGACGGTCTCATGCACGGGAGTGCGCACGTACTCGAAGGTCAGCGGGATGGGCCGCTCGGTGTGCGTCACCTCGCTCACCGGGCGCCCCGTGCGTCGGTGCAGGTCGTCGGTGATCGCGGTCATGTCGCCGAGGGTGGCCGACATGAGCAGGAACTGTGCGTCCGTCAGCGTCAGCAGCGGCACCTGCCACGCCCACCCGCGCTCGGGCTCGGCGTAGTAGTGGAACTCATCCATGATGACGAGCCCCGCCTCGAGCTCGGCGCCCTGTCGCAGCGTGAGGTTCGCGACGATCTCGGCCGTGCAGCAGATGATCGGAGCATCCCCGTTCACCGACGAGTCGCCCGTGACCATGCCGACGTTCTCGGCGCCGAAGACCTCGACGAGCTGGAAGAACTTCTCGCTCACGAGCGCCTTGATCGGCGCCGTGTAGTACGACTTCTGCCCCTGCGCGAGCGCGATCGCGTGGGCGGCGACGGCGACGAGGCTCTTGCCCGAGCCGGTGGGCGTGGCGAGCACGACGTGCGCGCCGCCGACGAGCTCGAAGATCGCCTCCTCCTGCGCCTCGTACAGCGGGCGCCCGCCGGCCTCCGACCACGCCGAGATCGCGTCGAACGCGGCGCCCGCCTCGAAGGGCCGGGGCATCGCATCCATGAGGCTCACGCCTCGAGTCTGCCCCACCTGCGCGCCGGCTCCGCCCAGACCCGACGACCCCGCGCCGCGTCTCCACAATTCAGGACTGAGAACTCAAAGCCGCCGGGGCAGGATGCTCGCACGGCCTGTCGACGGCGTGCGAGCATCCTGTTCTCAGGAACGGTGGAGCGAGCGGCGGATGCTCTGGTCAGGAAAGGGTCGCGCGGAACGCGCGGGCCGCGGTCATGAGCGTGACGACCCGCGCCGGGTCGACGGCGTTCTCAAAGCGGCCGTCGCGCTTGAAGTAGGTGCCGACTACGGCGCCGTCGGCGATGGAGAGCTGGTCGCCGACGTTCTCGGCCCGCACACCCGTGTTCACGAAGACGGGCACCGTGCCGGCTGCCTGCTTCACGATGGAGAGCGCCTGAGTGTCGGTCGGAGCACCCGCCGTCGCACCAGAGACGCAGAGTGCGTCGGGGAGGGTCGCGAAGACGGTGGTCTTGGCGATCGACTCGAGGTCGCGTTCGGCGAGGTAGGTCGCCGATTCGGGGACGATGTTGAAGAGCAGCTTCACATCGGCCGCGCCGATACGAGCGCGGTGTCGGGCGACGTCGCCGACGTTGGTGTTCCAGAGGCCGAAGTCGCTGGCGTACACGCCGGTGAAGATCTCCCGCACCCACCGAGCACCGGTTGCCATGGCAAGGTCGATCGACGCGCGGGCGTCCCACAGCACGTTCACGCCGAAGGGCACGGTGATCTCCGAGCGAAGCTCACCGATGATGCGGGCCATGGTGATGGCGGTGATCGGCTCGGTCTGGGTGAGATACGGCAGGCTGAACTCATTCGAGAACATCACGCCGTCGACCCCGCCGGCCTGCAGGTCGTGCAACTCCTGGCGGGCGCGCGAGATCACTGCGTCGAGGCCGCCCTCGAGGTCGTAGCCGGGATCGCCGGGAAGAGCCGACAGGTGGAGCATCGCGATGACAGGCTTCTTCACCGCAAAGATGTCGTCCAACCAGGTGGTCATAGAGGCTCCTTTTCTGCTGCCCGACGGGGTGGTCGGTCGGGGGAATCGACTGCGCGTGCGCGACGAGCGACGCGGGTGTTGTGAAATGTTCCCATATCGCCGGATGAACTGGGAACAATTTACACAAATGTGATCAAAGGGGTGTTATCTGCTCACACTTTGCCCCTACTGTGGACACATGTCAGTCCAAGGGAGACGAGCACTGATCGAGCAGCGCGTGCTCGACAACGGCGAGATCGACTTCGCCACACTTGCTGCTGAACTGGGCGTCTCGGAGATGACGATCCGCCGCGACGTCGAGGCTCTTGAGCTCAAGGGCGTGCTGCGTCGCGTGATGGGCGGCGCAATCTCGGTCGGCTCGGCAGCAGCCGAACCCTCCTTCGACGCCCGCGCGGCCTTGGCCGCCACCGAGAAGGCCCATATTGCCTCGGAGGTCGTCGACCTGCTGCACGAGGGCGAGACCGTCATCATCGACAGCGGATCGTCGGCCCTCGCCGTCGCCCGCGAGATCCGGGCCCGGCACCTGCCGCTCACGGTGGTCACGCCGAGCCTGCTGGTTGCCACCGAGCTCAGCAACGAATCCGGCACAGACGTGTTCGTGACCGGCGGCCAACTGCGGGCCGGCGAGCTGAGCCTTATCGGCCCAGGCGCACAGGAGAGCCTCGAGCGGTTCAACGCGAGCACCTTCGTAATGGGCGTGGCCGGTGTCGACGGCACGGCCGGCGTCACTGATTACCACTACGCAGAAGCACATGTGAAGCGCGCGGCTGCGCGCTCCGCGCAGCGCATCATCGTCGTCGCCGACTCGTCGAAGCTCGGCAAGGTGCAGCTCGTGTCGATCGCCGAGCTGACCGAGCTTGACACCTTGGTCACCGACGGCGAGCCGAGCCACCCGACCCTTCGCAGTGCGCGCGCCGCCGGCGTGACCGTCGTCTGCGTACAGCCACCGACTGCGACCGCGAAAGGACGCCCCGCATGACTGCGACCGTCAGCCTCGGCATCGACATCGGAACGACCGGAACGAAGGTGGTCGCCTTTGATGCCGCTGATGGTCGCCTGCTTGCGGTTAGCCGCAGCGTGCGCGCACACACCGACGGGCCCGGTATCGCCGAGGCCGACTGCGCAGAGTGGATCGAGAACACCGTCTCGGCGGTCGCTGACCTGATTGCCCACCATGGCGTCGACCCGCGTCGCATCGCATCGATCTCGACCACGGGCATGGTGCCCGCGGTGGTCGCGCTGAATGATGAGCACCTGCCCCTGCGCCGCGCGATCCTGCAGAGCGACGCCCGAGCAGTCGAAGAGATTTCCACCGTCGTCCGGCAGCTAGCGCCCTTCAACCCGGTCACCACCACCGGCAGCGCCGTCAGCCAGCAGTCGGTCGCTCCGACCCTTCTCTGGTTGCAGAGCCACGAGCCCGAGCTCTGGTCGCGCACGCGTCTCATCGTGGGCAGTTACGACTGGGTGCTCATGCGCCTCGGCGCCCGCCCGCACGTCGAGCGGAACTGGGCTCTCGAGTCGGGGCTGTTCACGGTCGACGGCGAGCGCTTCGTCGAGGCCTTCGCGGCGGCGCAGATCAACGCCAGCATGATCCCCGAAGTCGTCGAGCCCGGCCGGGTGGTCGGCGCGCTGTCGAGCGAGATGGCGCGGCGGATGGGCCTTCCCTCCGGGATTCCCCTCGTGGTCGGCGGGGCCGACCACGTACTCTCCGCGTACTCTGCTGGCGTTCGTGCGCCCGGGGACTGGCTGGTGAAGCTCGGCGGTGCAGGCGACGTGCTGGTGGCGAGCGAGACGCCACTCGTGGATGAGCGCCTGTATCTCGACGCACACCCCGTCCCCGGTCTCTGGCTGCCGAACGGATGCATGGCGACGTCGGGCAGCCTCATCCGCTGGTTCCAGGCGCTGACCGGCGGCGCCGAATTGCTGAGGCTCGACGACGAAGCTGCCACCGAACCGGCCGCGGGCCTTTACTGCCTCCCGTACTTCCTCGGCGAGAAGAGCCCCCTGCACGACCCTGACCTGCGGGGCGCCTTCGTTGGACTCCACCTCGGCACCTCGCGCGGAGCGATGCACCGTGCCGTGCTCGAATCGATCGCCTTCGGCTTCCGGCATCACGCGGAGGTCTTCGGCGAGCTGGGCCTCCCGCTCACCCGCGCCATGGTGACCAATGGTGGCTCGAAATCGAAACTCTGGAAGCAGATCCACGCCGACGTTTTGGGGACCGAACTGCACCCGATCGTCGACCACCCCGGCGCCTCCTTCGGTGCGGCCGTGATCGCTGCGATCGGTGTGGGCCTGCTGGATGCGTGGACCGACGTCGACCGCTACATCTCGCTCGGTCCTACCGTGCGCCCTGACTCCGACGCGGCCGTGACGTACGACGCGGCCTACCGGGAGTGGCGTCAGCTCGGCGCCGCGCTCGAACCGTTCTCCCATTCCCTCTCTCGAAAGGCACACGCATGAGCACCGTCGTTATCACTGGCAGCGGTTCCGGCATCGGGCGCGCGATCGCTGTCATGCTGGCAGACCGCGGCTGGGCCGTGGTCGCAACCGATGTGAACGAAGCCGCGGCCGCCGACACCCGTGACCTGCTCTCGACCGCGGCTGGCCAAACCCACCTCAGCTACCAGCTGGACGTCACGAACGGCGAGGCGGCTCAGGCGGTTGCTGATGAGGTCGCCAGCAACCTCGGCCTCGACGCCTGGGTCAGCAACGCGGGCATCTCGTTCATGGAGCGCTTCGTCGACATCCCGCGCGAGAAGCTCGACCTGACGCTCGACGTCAACCTCAAGGGTGTCTTCCTCTGCGGTCAGGCCGCCGCCCGTGCCATGATCCGCACCGGTAAAGCCGGACGCATCGTCAACACCGCGTCCATGGCCGGCAAGCAGGGTCGCGTCCCTTTCCTAGCCGACTACGTGGCCTCCAAGTTCGGGGTCGTCGGCCTGACGCAGGCGATGGCCTTCGAACTCGCCGAGAACAACATCACGGTCAACGCCGTCTGCCCCGGCTTCGTCGCCACGGCGATGCAAGAGCGAGAGCTGGCCTGGGAGGCGGCGCTCAGCGGGTCGACCCCGGAAGCCGTGCGCGACTCCTGGGTTGCAGCCACTCCGCTCGGCCGGCTGCAGACCCCGGAGGATGTGGCCCGCGGCGTCTCGTTCCTCCTCTCCGACGACGCCGCGTTCATCACCGGCGAGTCGCTGTCGATCAACGGCGGCGCCTACATGGACTGACTGCTCAGACACGAGCGGTCCGACCCTGCACCACCCCCAACACAGAAAGGAAGTGACCCCATGAGTACTCGACGCCGAGGACTTCTGGCCTCTTTGGGCCTCGCGACAGCGCTCGCTCTCACGATTTCGGGATGCGCGGGATCCGGTGGAATGGACGCTCCGGCCTCGTCAGGCTTGGGCGACATCCCTACCGACACGGAGGGCACCGTCCGGATCCTGATGGAGAGCGTCCCCGACACCGACATCGTCGTCGATCTGGTCGCCTCGTTCAACGAAACGTACCCCGACATCGAGGTCGAGATCGAGACTCTTGCATTCGACCAGATGCGCGACAAGCTGATCGCATCATTTCAGTCGAGCGAGCCCGCCTACGATCTGATCGTCGTGGACAACCCGTGGATGGATGATTTCGTCGACGCCGGCTTCCTCGAGCCGCTGGACGCTCGCATTGACTCGACCACCGACTACCAGGCCGAGGACTTCTTCCAGCCGCTGGTCGACATCACTGAGGTCGACGGCGTGCGCTACGGCGTGCCGTTCTACAACTACGCCCTCGGCTACCTGTATCGCACTGACCTCTACGAGGAAGCCGAGCTGGAGCTGCCGAGCACCCTCGACGAGCTTGTCGCAAACGTGCAGCAGCTCACCACTAGCGACCGCACCGGTATCGCGATGCAGCCGCAGCGCGGGTACAAGATCTTCGAGGAGTGGGCGAACTGGCTCTTTGCAGCCGGTGGATCGATCTACGACGAGGAGGGCAACCCCACCCTCGACACGCCCGAGGCGGCGGCCGCCCTCGACGCCTACATCGAAGCCTTCACGACTGCGGCTCCGGCGAACAGCTCGAACTGGGCCTTCGACGAGGCCTTCCGCTCGGTGTCGAGCGGCCAGTCGGCGTCGATGATCAGCTACAACTGGAACCTCCCGGGCCTCAACAACCCCGAGGGCGCTTCTGGTGACCTGGCTGGCTCGTTCGCTCTGGCTCCGATGCCCGGCGGCAAGCAGGTTCTCGGCTCGTGGAGCTGGGCGATCCCGGCTAACTCCTCTGCGTCTGACGCCGCCTGGGCGTTCGTGGCGTGGATCACCTCCCCCGCGGTCGACGTCGAGCGCGTCGTCGCTGGTGGTGCCGCGATCCGTGAGAGCACGTTGAGCAACCCGACCGTTCTCGAGTCGGGCTACGGCGAGGACTACTACGCGGCGATCATAGCCATCCTCTCCGACGCCGCACCGCTCTCACAGGGTCTGGGGGGCGAGGAGATGATCCAGGCGGTCGGTACCGAGCTGAGCGAGGCCGTCGCTGGCACGAAGACGGTCGAGCAGGCTCTGGCCGACGCTCAGGCTGCCGTCGAGCGCATCCAGCGCTAAGCGCCACCGAACCACATCGAGAAAGGGAACCCGGCAGTGACTCCAACGATGACCTTCCGCTGGGCGATGCTCGCGCCGGTCTTGACCATCACCGGCGTCGCTGTCGGGTTCCCCCTCGGGTACGCGCTGTACCTGAGCCTCACCGACTACCGGCTGACAAGCCGCGGGGCGCCCGACTTCGTCGGACTAGAGAACTATGTCTTCGTGCTCACCGATCCACGCATGTGGAACGCGTTCTCGAACACCGCCGTCTACGTGATCGTGGCCGTCGCGCTGCAGACGGTACTCGGGCTCGCCATCGCTCTCGCCCTGCAGAAGCAGCAGTGGGCGCGCGACCTCACCCGCGCGATGCTGTTGGCGCCGATGTTCATCACCCCGATCGCCGTCGGCCTCACCTTCCGCTTCCTGCTGAACGACCAGCTGGGGGCGATCCCGGCGGCCCTCCGCACGATCGGTATCTCCTACGACTTCTTCGGACCCGGCAATGCCATGATCACCTTGGCCCTCATCGATGTCTGGCAATGGACGCCGTTCATGGTGCTGCTGCTCCTGGCCGGGCTCGAGTCGATCCCTCGGCAGCCGCTCGAAGCAGCCCGGGTCGACGGCGCGAGCGCCCGGTACACCTTCCGTCGCGTCGTGTTGCCGCTGCTCACCCCGGTGCTGACCGTGGCAGTGCTGCTGCGTTCGCTTGACGCGCTCAAGGTGTTCGAGTACGTCTACGCCACCACCCGAGGCGGGCCCGGTACCGAGACCGAGACCATCCAATACTTCACCTACCAGACCGGCATCCAGTTCTTTCGTCTCGGTGAGGCGTCGGCGGTCGCCTTCGTGCTGCTCGCGATTGTCATGACCCTCATCGTCATCCTGTTCCGTCGACTGCAGAGGAGTTCCGCGCGATGATACGACGCCTCAGCCCGTGGAGCGTCGCTCGAGCGCTACTGCTCTGGGTGGCCGCCCTGACCGTCACTCTCCCCCTGCTCTGGGTGGCACTGGCAAGCTTCAAGTCGCCGGCTCAGCTCAATGACCCCGGGCTGGTGATCTTCAACCCGAACCTCGCCAACTGGGCCCGCGTGCTCGAAGCGGGAATCCTGGAGTCAGCAGGCCGCAGCGCCATGGTCGCTGCGGTCACCGTGGCCATCAGTGTCGTGGCGGGCTCCATGGGTGCCTACGCCATTTCCGCATATAAGGCGGGCGGCTCCGCCACGCGGTTCGGCATCCTCGCCGCACAGGTGCTGCCGCCCGCGGTGCTCGTCTTCCCTTTCCTGACCATGGCCTACGCGCTGCGGCTCGACACCACGTACGTTCCGGTGATCTTCGCCCACCTCAGCTTCGTGCTTCCGGTCATCACCTGGTTCCTGATCGGGTTCTTCGACGCGGTGCCCCGCTCGCTCGAGGAGCAGGCGCGGGTCGACGGCTTCTCGCGGTTCGCCGCGTTCCGGCTTGTCGTGCTGCCGCAGGTGCTACCCGGCATCGGTGCCGCCGCCATCTTCGGCTTCACGCTGTCGTGGAACGACATGTTCTACGGGCTGATCCTGGCGCCGACCCAGGAGACGATCCTGCCTGTCGCGATTGCCGCTTTCAACACCTTCCGCGGGGTCGAGCTGGGCGCGATGAGTGCGGCCATCATCATCGCGGTGGTGCCGGTGGTCATCGCGAGCTTCTTCATTCAGCGTCGACTGGTGCAGGGCATCAGCGGCGGCGCCGTCAAGTTCTAGATTTCACGAGAGGTTCGTCGTCATGGCAGAGGTGCGTTTCAACAAGATCCGCAAAGAGTACGGTTCAACGGTGATCGTCGATGACATCGACATCGTCTTTCCTGACGGCTCGCTCACCGTCTTGGTCGGCCCATCGGGCTGCGGCAAGTCAACGTCGCTCCGCATGCTAGCTGGCCTGGAGGAGATAAGCGGCGGCGAGATCACGATCGACGGAAGAGTGGTCAACGGGCTCGAGCCTAAAGATCGCGATGTCGCGATGGTCTTCCAGAACTACGCTCTGTACCCGCACTTGACGGTGCTGGAGAACATCGCATTCCCTCTGCGCGCCACCAAGACAGGTAAGCGGGATGCTCTCCGTCGTGCGCAGGAGGTGGCCGACTCGCTCGGCCTCGGCGCGTTGACCTCGCGCAAGCCGAAGGATCTATCGGGTGGTCAGCAGCAACGTGTGGCGATCGGGCGCGCGATCATTCGTGAACCCGCGGTGTTCCTCTTCGATGAGCCGCTCAGCAACCTCGACGCCAAGCTAAGGGTCGAGACCCGGTTCGAGCTTATGCAGATCCAGCGCAGGCTCGGCATCACCGCGGTTTACGTCACCCATGATCAAGAGGAAGCGATGACGATGTCCGACCGGATGGTCGTCATGAAGGACGGTCGTGTCGCCCAGTCGGGTCAGCCCGAGGAGATCTACGCGCGCCCCAACAGCGTCTTCGTCGCGACCTTCGTCGGAAGCCCGAAGATGAACATCATCGCCGGCGCAATAGCTGGAGGCGAGTTCCGCTCGTCCATGGGCAGCCGCGTCGCCCTTGGAGCTCATGTGCGGCAAGAGTCAGTCATTCTTGGAGTCCGCCCGGATGATCTGCTCCTCACTCCCAACCCCGCCGGGCTCGCTCGTGTCGCTCTGGTAGAGCTCCTCGGCCCGCGTGCAATCGTCCACCTCGATGCCGGTGGCGACCGATTAACCAGTGTCGTTGACGCCGACCGTCTCTCTGACCTGTCGACCGGTATCGCTGTCGACCTCGCCGTTCGCCCCGGCGCAGCGCACTTTTTCGACCCCGACACCGAAGACCGGATCGAACTCTCATGAGCCAGAGCGGCCTCCAGAGAGGTACGGCGGATCATTCGGTGCCCTGATCCAGCCGACCAACACCGCACCTTGATGACGAGGCCGGCCTCGAGCTCGGGGCCCTGACGCAGCGTGAGGTTCTCGACGAGCTGGAAGAACTTCTCGCTCACGAGCGCCTTGATCGGCGCGGTGTAGTAGCTGCGCTGCCCCTGCGCGAGGGCGATCGCATGGGCGGCGACGACGACGAGGCTCTTGCCCGAGCCGGTGGGCGTGGCGAGCACGACGTGCGCGCCGCCGACGAGCTCGAAGATCGCCTCCTCCTGCGCCTCGTAGAGCGGTCGCCCGCCCTCGGCCGACCATGCGGCGATCGCGTCGAACGCGGCGCCCGCCTCGAACGGCCGGGGCATCGCATCCATGAGCTCTGACATCGCCCCCATCCTCGCAGGCCGCGCCCCGACCCCCCTGTGCCAGACCTCCACAACTCAGGAACGGTGAGCGTGGTCCGCGTCTCCACAATTCAGGAACCGCACGCACGAGACGGTGGCAGCGGATGCTCTACCGGCGTGTCGCAGGGGCTCCCAACTCGATCTTCCTGAGTTGTGGAGATCGGCGCGACAGCAGCGGCGCGCCCCTGCCCCGGGGCGCTGCACGCTGACGCGAGGGCCGCGCATCTCCACAACTCAGGAGCCGCGGCTCGCGCGCGCCCGCGACACGCCGGCCGAGCATCCGTTCACGGGGTCTGATGTGCGCCGCTCCTGAATTGTGGAGGTCCGAGCGGCGGCAGCCGTTCCTGAATTGTGGAGCTCGCGGCGCGGCTCAGTACAGGAAGATCGGGAGGGCCGCCGGGTCGTGCGCGTGGACGATCACGAGGAACACGACGAGGTCGAACAGCAGGTGCACGATGAGGACGAAGGTGAGGCTCTTCGTGCGGTGGAAGAGCATCCCCTGCACGAGCGCGAACGGGATCGTCAGGAGCGGGCCCCAGGCCTGGTAGCCGAGCTCCCACAGGAAGCTGACGAAGATGATCGCCTGCAGGATGTTGGCGAGCCACGGCTGGAAGTGCCGAAGCAGCAGGGCGTAGCAGGTGCAGATGAAGAAGAGCTCGTCCCACGTGCCGACGGCGTTGACCCCGACGAAGAGGCGGCCGATCTCGCTCGGCGTCTCGACGTCGGGCCAGTTCCGGTAGACCCCGCTCGTGATGAAGTAGAAGGGCAGGATGATCCAGCCGAGCGCGGGCGTGGCGATGAGATAGATCTTCTCGCCGCTGGTCCATCGCCGACGGCTGTGCCACGGGAACCGGATCGCTCTGCGCCGGTACACGAGACGATCGATCGCGAACGGCACCGCGACCGCCGCGGTGAAAACCGTGCCGAGAACGGCGATGTTGGCGTAGCTGATGTCGGCCTCGACGCTCACGAGACTCACGATCGTGATGCCGACGCCGATGAGCAGCAGATCGGCGAAGAGACGCCGATCGACGAGGAACGCCGCGAGAAGGCTCGCCGCGAGCACGAGGTAGCCGAGCGGACGCACCGGCAGATCGTAGAGGCCGTACAGCAGCACCGCCGAGGCGGCCACGCCGAGGGCGGGCGGGAACTTCGCCGACATCGGCCCGGCGAGGGCGCCGGGATCGGACGCGACGGCGGGATCGGCGGGCATGAGCCCATCTTTGCGCAGACGGTAGGCCGATCGCGCCACGGTGTCCACCCCCTTGGCTGGGAAGTCGTCGTGGGGTTGAGTGGAGGCGTTCCCCGAGATGCAAAGGAGGCCGCCATGAGCGGGCACGACATCCACCAGAACGACACCACGATGGGCGAGAACCCGGGCGCCGAGGGCGACTTCGGTGCGGGCCAGGGTCACGAAGGCCAGTCGGCCGACCACGCGGCGCACACCACCGGGCACCCGCACGGCACCGAGCAGCCCCGCCGCGAGGAGGTCGTCGACGACGACATCGACGAGGCAGGCGAGGACGAGCCGATCCCCGGCATCGACGACGCGACCGAGCCGGGTCTGCTCGCGACGCCGAACGACTACGACGAGGGCCAGACCTTGACCGGCGACCTCGACGACGGCATCGAGAACAACTTCGACGAGGGTCAGTCGGGCGGCGGCGTGCCCGGCAACCGGCCCGGCCACGACCACGGCCCCGCGCACCGTCACGACGGGGGCGTGCTCTGATGGTCGGCGTCGCCGGCGACGACCAGGACCGGCTCGGCGGCGGGCTCGACCCCGACGGCTCGGGCGTCCCCGCCGACCAGGTGACGCGCGACGGCGGCGTCTCGGCCGACCCGCTCGACGGATCGAATGCGAGGGGCGGCTACGGCGACGAGTCCACCGGACTCTCGGACGACACCGACACCGACACCGACACCGACACCGACACCGACACGGTTCGCGACCGCTGACCCGATCCGGCGGTGGCGAGGACCCCGCCGGATCGACGAACCGCGTCGATCTTCAGGGCTGAGGGAAGTCGACGCGGCGGCGGGCGCTCCTCTCGTCCGATCCGGGAGGAGCGCCCGCCTTCACCCTCGTAGCGCCCACTGCGGATGAAGCAATAGAGGAGGATCACATGGATGCCCGTCCGGAGGACCCCGAGCACGAGGACCCCGAGCACGGCGGCCCGCACTCGGGCAGCCCCGAGGGCGAGCCGGAGCCGCCCGAGCAGCGCCGCACGGCGGCCGACGAGCGCACCGACCCGGCCGCGCCGCCCGAGCAGGAGCAACCGGGATGACGCCCACCGCCTTCTTCGATCAGAGCGGAAGGCGCGTGAAAGCCGGTCCGGACGCCTCGCCCTCGAGCGGTCCCTTCACGCCGCGCAAGGCCGTGATCACGGGGGGCGACTCGATGGTGGGCCGCGCCACCGCCGAACTGCTCGCCTCGCGCGGAGCCGACATCGTCCTGCTCTGGCGCCGCGACGAGGAGGCCGCCGTGCGCGCCGCCCGAGCGGTCGAGGGTCTCGGGCGACTCGCGATCGTGCGGCACGCCGCCATCGAGGGGCTCGACGAGGTGCGCGACCAGATCGAGGACGTCATCGACGCGCTCGGCGGAATCGACGTGCTCGTCTTCGACGGTCGCGTCGAGGCGGCGATGCCCCTGCTCGAGGTCGAGCCCGCCGACTGGCGCGACGTCATCGCGAGCGAGCTCGACGCGGCGTTCTTCAGCATCCAGATCGCCGCCCGGCGCATGGTGCGCGAACGGCGCGGCGGCCGCATCATCGCGCTCACCGGCCTGCGCGAGCATCACCCGACGGCGGGCTCGGCCGTCCACGATGCGGCGGAGGACGGTCTCGGCGGCCTCGTGCGCTCGGCCGCCCTCGAGCTCGCGGGCGACGGGATCACGGTCAACGCGGTCGCTCCGGGTGAGATCGCCTCGGACGGTGCCGGCGATCGTCGCGAACGAGCCGACATCCCGCTCGGGAGGGCGGGCGACCCGCGAGAGGTCGCCGAGGTCATCGCCTTCCTGGCGTCGGGCGCCGCGTCGTACGTCACGGGGGCATCCATCATCGTCGACGGCGGGATGCTCCTCACGGGCCCGACCGCCATCCGAGCGGGAGCGGCCGGCGCGGAGCGTTAGCACAACCGGGCCGGTGCTCTGCCCCCCGCTTACGGGGGTGTCCCCCCGAGAAATGGCGACCTAGACTCGCACGAGGCTGTGCGTCAGGCACAGGTGATTGCCGGGGGGAACCGCAATGACAGAGCCGCACTCGGGGAGCGCATTGCCCCCGCCCGGCTGGTATCCGGACGCCGGAGGGCCCGGATTCGCCCGCTGGTGGGACGGCGGCGCCTGGACCGAGCACGTGCAAGCGCTCGGGCCCGCCCACGCCCAGCCCCTCGCGCAGGACATGTCCCGGCCGGTGACTCCCGTGACGATCGGCGCGCCCGGCCCGATCGGCGTCGGCATGGACCCGATCGACATCGTCACGCGACTGCAGGAAGCGGGCGACCCGGCCCCCGTCTCACCCGTCGACTATGTCACGGGCTCGCACCCGACGTCGGCCGCGCGCGACACCGCTTCGGGAGGTTCGGGCGGCGAGCTCGTCCTCAGCCGACGGCAGCGCCGAGAGCTCGAGCAGTCGGTCGGCGCGACCCTGGTGG
>SCPB01000030.1 GCA_005502445.1 Microbacteriaceae bacterium X2B | reverse complement strand
GTGCGGGCGGGAAGGAACCGACGGCGGAGGAGCTCGCCGCTCTTCAGAGGTTCCTCGGCCGCTAGCACGGTCGAGCGCGAGAAGACCTCCGCACTCTGCGGATACGCCCAGCGAGCGGGCGCGCGACCCTCTCTAGGCTGAGAGTATGACTTCGCGACCCATCCGCATCGGCGTCCAGCTCCAGCCCCAGCACGCCCCCTACGAGCTCATCCGCGACCGCGTCGCCGAGCTGGAGGAGCTCGGCGCCGACATCGTCTTCAACTGGGACCACTTCTTCCCGCTCTACGGCGAGCCCGACGGCCTGCACTTCGAGTCGTGGACGATGCTCGCCGCGATCGCCGAGCAGTCGAGCCGCATCGAGCTCGGCGCGCTCGTGAACTGCAACTCGTACCGCAATCCGAACCTGCAGGCCGACATGGCCCGCACGATCGATCACATCAGCGCCAAGGGCACCGGCACCGGCCGCTTCATCTTCGGCACCGGCTCGGGCTGGTTCGAGCGCGACTACGCCGAGTACGGCTACGAGTTCGGCACGGTCGGCTCGCGTCTGAACGATCTCGCCCGCGATCTGCCCATCATCCGCGACCGCTGGTCGACGCTCAACCCCGCGCCGACCCGCGACATCCCCATCCTCATCGGCGGGGGAGGCGAGAAGAAGACGCTGCGGCTCGTCGCCGAGCACGCGAGCATCTGGCACAGCTTCAGCGACGCTCCGACCCTCGAGCGCAAGCTCGGAATCCTCGCCGAGCACTGCGCGGCCGTCGACCGCGACCCGGCCCAGATCGAGATCTCGGTCGAGCTCGGGAAGAAGTCGACGGCAGCAGCCGATGAGCTGCGCGCGCTCGGGGCGAGCCTGTTCACAATCGGCGTCTCGGGCCCCGACTACGACCTGTCGGCCGTGCACGACTGGCTCGCCTGGCGCGACGACTCGCGCTGAGCATCCCCGGCGGCGCCAGCGCAGCCGCATCGGACCGGTGCGGCGCACGCGGTAGGCGACCGCCCGCGGAATCTGCAAGAATGAGCGGTCGAGTGTTCGCGCGCCCGACCCTCTAATCAGGCGTCGCGATCATCCCCATCGAGCTTTCGCGCCGAGTGTGCCCCACGCAACCGGCGTCGACTCACCCCCGTTCACACTCTGGAGAATCGTGGCTGTCAAGATCCGTCTCAAGCGCATGGGCAAGATCCGTGCGCCCTACTACCGCATCGTCGTCGCCGACTCGCGCACCAAGCGCGATGGTCGCGTGATCGAGGAGATCGGGAAGTACCACCCGACCGAGGATCCCTCGATCATCGAGGTCGACTCGGAGCGCGCCCAGTACTGGCTCGGGGTCGGCGCCCAGCCGACCGAGCAGGTCACCGCGCTGCTCAAGCTGACCGGCGACTGGGGAACGTTCAAGGGCGAGAAGGGCGCGAAGAGCACCGTTCGCGTCGCCGAGCCCAAGGCGTCCTTCAGCGTCGACGCGGCCAAGAAGCCCGTGCTCAAGCCCAAGGCCGAGAAGAAGGCCGAGGAGGCGCCGGTCGCCGCGGCCCCCGATGAGGTGGCCGCCGCAGCGGAGGCTCCCGAGGCGGGCGCCCCCGTCGAGGAGCCCACCCCGGCGCCCGTCGAGGCGGAGGCCGCTGAGGCCGCCGCCCCCGAGGCCGACAAGGCCTAATGCATCGTGCTCGCTGACACGCTGGAACATCTGGTCAAGGGGATCGTCGATCACCCTGATGATGTGGCCGTGGTCGCGCAGAGCACCGGTCGCGGCGAGGTCCTCGAGGTGCGCGTGCACCCCGAGGACCTCGGCCGCGTCATCGGCCGCGGCGGACGCACCGCCAAGGCCCTGCGCACCGTGATCTCGTCGCTCGCCGACGGTCGCCGGGTGCGCGTCGACGTCGTCGACACCGACGCCTGACCGATCGTGGCCGAGGTCAAGATCCCCCGCCCCGACGCGCCGACGGAGCAGCTGCGCGTCGGTCGCCTCGTCAAGGCGCATGGGCTCAAAGGGGCCCTCAAGGTCGAGATGTACACCGACGACCCCGACAGGCGCTTCACCCCAGGAGCCGTGTTCACCCTGCAGGTGCCGACGACCTCCGACTGGCACGGCAAGACCCTCGCCCTCACCGAGCTGCGCTGGTACAACGGCCAGCCCGTCGCCTTCTTCGACGGCGTCACCGACCGCGGCGGCGCCGAGAGCCTCGTCAAGGCCATCCTCTGGATCGACCAGGATGCGGCCGAGGAGCCCGAGGACGATGCCTGGTACGACTTCCAGCTCGTCGGCCTGCGGGCGCAGCGCGGCGGCGAGGATATCGGCCGCGTCGTGCGGGTCGACCACTTCCCCGCGCAAGACCTCCTCGTGATCGACACGGGCGAACGCGAAGTGCTCGTGCCCTTCGTGAAGGCGATCGTCCCCGCCGTCGACATCGCCGCGGGTACGTTGACCGTGTCCCCGCCGCCCGGGCTGCTGGAGGAGATTCCCGAGGGCGAAGCGGCGCCGGCCGACGGCGAAGCGACACCCGAGCTCTAGGCTCGAACCGTGCGCGTCGACATCGTCACGATATTTCCCGAGTTCTTCGGGGTTCTCGACGTCTCTCTGCTCGGCAGGGCCCGGCAATCGGGACTCATCGATGTGCGGGTTCACGATCTGCGCGAGTTCGCGCACGACCGGCACCGCACCGTCGACGACAGCCCGTACGGCGGGGGAGCGGGAATGGTCATGAAGCCCGAGCCCTGGGGCGAGGCTCTCGACGGGATCGTGGGCGAGAGCTCGACCCTCGTCGTGCCGAGCCCGGCGGGTGCGCCGTTCACGCAGGCGACCGCGCGCGAGCTCGCGGCCCGAGAGCACCTCGTCTTCGCCTGCGGCCGCTACGAGGGCATCGACCAGCGCGTCATCGACCACTACGCTGACCGCATCGAGGTTCGTGAACTGAGCCTCGGCGACTACGTGCTCAACGGCGGAGAGGTGGCGGCCATGGCGATGATCGAAGCGGTCGGCCGACTGGTACCCGGCGTCATCGGCAACCCGGCGAGTCTCGACGAGGAGAGCCACGAGTCCGGACTTCTCGAGTACCCCAGCTACACCAAGCCGGCACTCTGGCGCGGTCGCGCCGTGCCTCCTGTCCTCCTCAGCGGAAACCACGGCGCTGTCGCCGAGTGGCGCCGCGCACAGCAGATCGAACGCACCGGGCGCGTGAGACCCGATCTGATCGGCGGCGAGTGATCGTGCGCGAGCGGCTCTGGTTGTGGTTTCAGCCGCTCATCGCCGCCCTTGCGCTCGGTGGCTTCGCCGCGGCCGGCATCTTCCAGGCGGCCGACCGCAACGACCTGATCCCCTCCGTGCAGGCGCTCATCACCGCCACCTTCGTCTACCCCGGTCTCGCTCTGTCGATGATCGTGAACCAGGCGATCGTCATGGTCCGTCGGCCCCGACTGCTCACGACGCTCGAGAAACTGCTGGTCCTCGCCCAGTTCGGTGTCGCTGGCCTCCTGGCCCTGACCTCTCTCGAGACCGGAGCCCTGCTGTCCGGCTTCCTGCTCTGGCCACTGCTGATCATCGGCGCCGTATCGGCGTGCTTCACGATGGCCGGCACGACGATCCGACTGCGCCGCGAATACCGCCAGCCGCTCGACGTGCGCGATCGCGTCGGCGATCCGGTGGGCTGAGGGTGCTCAGGCCCGCGCGGTGAGGACGACCGGCCCCTGTGCGGTGATCGCGATGGTGTGCTCGGCGTGGGCCGCGCGCGAGCCGGTGCGGCTCCTCAGAGTCCAGCCGTCCGCATCGGTGTAGATCTCATCGGTGTCGTGGATGAACCACGGCTCGATGGCGATCACAAGGCCGGCCTTGAGCTTGAGCCCCCGGCCGGCGCGCCCGTCGTTGGGCACGTGCGGGTCCCCGTGCATCGTGCGCCCCACACCGTGCCCGCCGAAGTCGAGATTGACGAGCAGGCCCGCGTCGTGCGCGACGTCGCCGATCGCCGCCGAGACGTCGCCCATCCGGTTGCCGACGCGAGCGGCGTCGATGCCCGCTGCCAGGGCGTGCTCCGTCGTGGCGACGAGGCGGGCATCCTCGTCGCGGGGAGTGCCGATGATGACGGTCGTCGCGGAGTCGCACACCCAGTTGCCGACCGACGCCGCGAAGTCGAGCGAGAGCACGTCGCCGTCGCGCAGCACGTAGTCGTGGGGGAGTCCGTGCAGGGCTGCGTCGTTGACCGAGGTGCAGATGACCCTGCCGAACGGCGAACCGCCGAACGAGGGGTGGTAGTCGATGTAGCAGCTCGCGGCGCCTTCGGCTCGGATCATCTCGTGGGCGAGGGCGTCGAGCTCGAGCAGGTTGACGCCGACGGCCGCGGCGCGGCTCGTCGCCTCGAGCACGCCCGCGACGAAGCGCCCCGCCGGTCGCATCTGCTCGATCTCGGCTGGGGTTCTCAGTTCGATCATCTGATCCTCGGGGACGTGCCGTGGCTACGGCGGGGGGAGCGGGATGTTCGACCTCAAGTAGTCGATGCAGATGGCGCGCGTCGATTCGATGAACCTCTCATCGCCGTTCTTGTCGAGCTGGAAGGCACGGCCGAGGAGGCCGTTCGCGATCTCGACGGCGACCTCGACGTGGAACACCAGGTCGTCGTCCGGCTCGAAGTCGTACGTCTCGCCGATCTGACGCGCGAACTCGCGAGCGAGGATCGAGTTGTTGCTCATCTCGGGGTTCAAGAACCGCTGGTCGATGACGTCGCCGAAGCGCAACGCGCGAAATCCTGGTTCGTTCCGGTTCATCTCCACGAAGATGTCGAGGGTGCCGTCGAACGAGGTCCATGGCCCGGGCGGCGAGTTGACGACGTTCTCCTTCACGCGCTCGACGTAGCGTTCCATGTTCCGCACCGCCAGCGCGCGCAGCAGGGTCTGGATGTTCGGGAAGTAGCGGTACACGACGCCGACCGAGCTCTTGGAGCGCGCCGCGACCGCGCTCGTCGTGACGCCGTCGATGCCGTCCTCGGCGATGAGAGCGGCGGCGGCGTCGAGCAGAAGCTCGATCCGCTCAGCGCTGCGCTGCTGGATCGGCTCGGTGCGCATGACGACCTTGTCGGTCGCGAGAGCGCGTTCCTGCGTCAACTCGTCGGTCATCGACGACATCTTCCCCTCAGCAGCAGTCTTTGCGCGCTCACGTCGTCGGTTCGCGCACGGAATTGGCTGGACGGCGCCCAGTATGGCATCATTTCACTTTGTGCCTCGGCGCGGTTCTGCCACAGGGGAACCGTCGATTCGCGAGGCGGATCCACCTCCGCACATCATCTTCCTACCGCGATCGACCTGTGGCGGTTGCAGAGAGCGAACAGCCATGCACATCCTCGACCACGTCGACGCAGCGTCCCTGCGGAACGACATCCCCGACTTCCGGGCCGGCGACACCGTCAAGGTGCACGTCAACATCGTCGAGGGCAGCCGCTCGCGCATCCAGGTCTTCCAGGGCGTCGTGATCGGCCGCTCCAACGAGGGCGTGCGCGAGACCTTCACGGTGCGGAAGGTCAGCTTCCAGGTCGGCGTCGAGCGCACCTTCCCCGTGCACTCCCCGGTCATCGATCACATCGAGGTGATCACTCGAGGCGACGTGCGCCGCGCCAAGCTCTACTACCTGCGCAACCTGCGCGGCAAGAAGGCCAAGATCAAGGAGAAGCGCGACAGCTAAGATGTCGGCATCTCGACAAGGGCCCCGTCGGTTCTCCGGCGGGGCCCTTGTTCTCGTCCATCAGGATGCGCGGCTCGCGCTGTGCGCGTCCGCACCGGTGCCGCCCGGCACCCCCGCCTAGAATGGGGCGGAACACCAGGGGAGTCATGACCGAGAACGCAGCGCTGCCGACCGAGGGAGCATCCGAGTCGGCGGGGCAGCGGCCGAGTCGCCGACGCGGAGCCCTGCTGTTCCTGCGCGATGTCGTCATCATCGTCGGCGCCGCCCTGCTGATCTCGTTCCTCATCAAGACCTTCCTGATCCGGTCGTTCTACATCCCGAGCGAGTCGATGAAGTCGACTCTCGAGGTCAACGACCGCATCATCGTCAACCAGCTCGTGCCCGAGTTCGCGCCGATCGAGCGGGGCGACATCGTCGTCTTCCGCGACCCGGGCGGCTGGCTGCCGTCGACACCCGAGCAGCCGCAACCACCGGTACAGGCCGCGCTCGACTGGCTGGGCTCGGTGGTCGGGCTCTCCGCTCCCGACAGCGACGAGCACCTCGTCAAACGCGTCATCGGGCTCCCGGGCGACCGCGTCGTGTGCTGCAACGATCTCGGGCAGTTGAGCGTCAACGGCGTGCCGCTCGACGAACCGTACGTGAGGCTGCCTGCGGGGGCGACGGCGGTGAGCGCCGACGACTTCCAGGCAGAGGTGCCGGCAGAATCGCTCTGGGTCATGGGCGACAACCGCTATGACTCGTCCGACTCGCGGTACAACCGGGAGACCTTCACCAAGGGGTTCGTGCCATTCGACGACGTCGTCGGCCGCGCCGTCGTGATCAGCTGGCCGCTCGATCGCTGGAGCTGGCTCGACAACTACCCGCTCGTATTCGACGGCGTCGGCGACGCCCAGGTGTCGGCGGAGTAGTGGCACCGCCGGTCGACCCCACGCTCGAGGTCGAGCGCGCCCTGTTCGAGGCGGGGGCTCCCGTGGTGATCGGCGTCGACGAGGTGGGCCGCGGCGCCATCGCGGGCGTCGTCGCGGTGGGCGCGTGCGCGATCCACCGCTCGGTGGATGCCCCTCCTGCGGGTCTGCGCGACTCCAAGCTTCTCAGCGGGCCGCGCCGCGCCGCGATCGAGCCGCTCGTGCGCACCTGGGCGCTGGCGGTCGCGGTGGGCGAGGCGGAGCCCGCCGAGGTCGACGATCTCGGCATCGTCGCGGCGCTCGGCCTCGCGGGCCGACGCGCCCTCATCCGCCTCTACGAGCAGGGAGTCGACGTCGCGGCGGCGAGCGTGCTCCTCGATGGCGGCCACGACTGGCTCACCCCGGCGCTCGTGTCTCCGCCTCGGGTGATCGCGCGCGTGAAGGCGGATCGCGACTGCGCCGCCGTGGCAGGGGCATCCGTCGTCGCGAAGCAGCACCGCGACGCGCTCATGATCGCCGACCACGTCGGCTGGCCCGCCTACGGGTGGTCGGGGAACAAGGGCTACGGCAGCGCGGGTCACTTCGCCGCGATCGCCGAGCACGGCGCCTCGGAGCGACATCGCCGGACCTGGCTGCGAGCGGTGCCGCCCGCCGACGGCGCCCGGGCGAACTCGGTCTAGACTGCGAGCGATGGACGACGACGAATTCGAGGACTACGACCGCGAGGTCGAGCTGGCTCTGTACCGGGAGTACCGCGACGTGGTGTCGCAGTTCCAGTACGTGGTCGAGACCGAAAGACGCTTCTATCTCGCCAACGAGGTCTCGCAGGTGGTGCGGGAGGTCGCCGGCGACTTCTTCTTCGAGCTCACCCTGACCGATGTCTGGGTGTGGGACGTCTACCGCAGCGATCGTTTCGTCAAGAGCGTGAAAGTGCTGACCTTCAAGGACGTCAACGTCGAGGAGCTCGGCAAGAAGGAGCTCAAGCTCCCCAAGGAGCTCGCGCTCGACGAGTAGCCTCCCGTCGCTCCTCCCCAGCCCCGGTCCGCCCTCCTCCGGCCACTGATCGGCCCCGGCCCGCTCGCGGTCGGGCGCGGCGGCGCCATCCTCTGTCGCAGGAGGAGCTATGGCACGCAAAGACGTACTGGGTCGCAGCGGAGAGCAGCTCGCGGTCGATCACCTGGTCGGCGAGGGCTACGAGATCGTCGACCGGAACTGGCGATGCGCGATGGGCGAGATCGACATCGTCGCCCGCGAGGGTCGCACGACGGTCGTCGTCGAGGTCAAGACTCGCGCGGGGCTCGGTTTCGGCAGCCCGCTCGAGTCGATCACGCCGATCAAGCTGGCGCGACTGCGGCGGCTGGCCGCCGCCTGGTGCGCCGAGAACGGCGCTGTCGAACGCCTGCGCATCGATGCGATCGGCATCGTCGCCGGGGGCGAGGGCGTCGCGATCGATCACGTCCGGCAGGTGTGCTGATGGTCGTCGCACGAACGCGGGCGGTGGCCCTGCACGGCGTCGAGGGCTCACTCGTCGAGATCGAGGCCGATCTCGCCAACGGGCTCCCGGCCTTCACCATCATCGGCCTGCCCGATGCCGCGCTCGGCGAGGCGAAGGATCGCGTCCGCTCGGCGGCGGCGAACTCGGGGCTCGACCTCCCCAACCGCAAGGTCACGGTCAACCTCTCACCCGCCTCGCTGCCGAAGCACGGCTCGGCCTTCGACGTCGCGATCGCGGTCGCCGCTCTCGCCACGACGGGCCTGCTCGCCCTCGACGCGGTCGCCGAGACCGTGCACATCGGCGAGTTGAGCCTCGACGGCCGTCTGCGGCCGGTCGCCGGGGTGCTGCCGGCCGTGCTCGCCGCGCGGAGATCGGGTGCGCGGCTCGTCGTCGTGCCCTGGGGCAACCGCGGTGAGGCCGAGCTCGTGCCGGGCATCCGCATCGTCGGAGCGGCCACGCTGCGAGAGGTTCTCGCCCTGCACGGCGCCGCACTCGATCCGCCGACCGATCCGGTCGAACCGATCGCGGCCCCGGCTCCGCGCGAGTCGATCGCGACCGATGGCGACCTCGCCGACGTCGTCGGGCATCCGGAGGCCGTCGAGGCGCTGCAGGTCGCCGCCGCCGGCGGGCACCACCTGCTCATGCTCGGTCCGCCGGGCGCGGGCAAGACGCTCCTCGCCTCCCGCCTGCCCGGGCTTCTGCCCGATCTCGACACCGATGCGGCCGTCGAGGTGTCGTCGGTGCGCTCGCTCGCCGGGCTCGGGCTCGGCGACGGCCTCGTGAGGCGCCCCCCTCTCGAGGCCCCGCATCACAGTGCGACCATGGCCTCGCTCGTCGGCGGGGGCAGCGGGCTCGTGCGGCCGGGCGCGATCTCGCGCGCCGCCCACGGCGTGCTGTTCCTCGATGAAGCACCGGAGTTCGCCGGGGCGGTGCTCGATGCGCTGCGGCAGCCGCTCGAGACGGGCGAGATCACCATCCATCGTGCGCGCACCGTGGCGCGATTCCCCGCGCGATTCCAGCTCGTGCTGGCCGCGAACCCGTGCCCGTGCGGTCAGGCGGGCACCATCGACGCCGACTGCACGTGCACCCCGATCATGCGCCGCCGCTATCTCGCGCGGCTCTCGGGCCCCTTGCTCGATCGAATCGATCTGCACCTGACGGTGAGGAGAGTCGGCGCGGCCCAGTTGACGGGTCAGGATGCGGGCGCCGTCACGACGGCTGAAGCCCGACTCCGCGTCACGAACGCCCGCGAGCGGACTCGCGAGCGGTGGGGCTCCGAGGGCTGGACCACCAATGCCCGTGTACCCGGTCCGGTACTGCGCGGTGCCGCCTGGAGGCTGCCCTCGCACGACCGCGCGCCCCTCGATCGCGCCCTCGAGCGGGGCGCGCTCACGATGCGCGGCTACGACCGCGTGCTGCGCGTCGCGTGGTCGCTCGCCGACCTCGACGGCGCCTCGCGGCCCGAGGCCGAGCACGTCGGCCGTGCCCTCTACCTGCGAAGGGGGATCTGATGGTCGACTGGCGACTGCCTCCCGCGCGCATCGACCAACTGCTCGCCGGCGCCGGCCGAGCGGGCGCGGCCTCTGCCGACGATCGCGATCGCGCCTTCGCGCGCGCCATCTGGAGCGTCGTCGTCGAGCCGGGTGACGGCGTCGCCGGGCTCCTCATCGGCGTCGCCGGCGAGATCGCCGCGGCGCGGTTCCTGCTCGATCAGCCCACGCCTCGAGAACTCGTTCGGCTCACCTCGGAGGAGGTCGACCTGCGCGGCGCGACGGCGGCGCTCGGGCGCTGGCTGCCGCGACGCTCGAGCGTCGACGTGGAACGAAGCCTCGAGGCCGCGGCTCGGTGCGGGGCTCGCTTGCTCATTCCCGGGGACCACGACTGGCCCCCGGGCGTCGACGGGCTCGACCGGCACGCGCCGGTGCTGCTCTGGTCGCGCGGTGACGCGAGTCTGCTCGGGCGACGCGGGGTCGCGATCGTCGGAGCCCGGGCGGCGACCGGGTACGGCGAGCACGTCGCGATGGAGTTCGCTGCCGGGCTCGCGGCGCGCGACGTCGTCGTGTTCTCCGGGGGCGCGTATGGCATCGACGGCATGGCGCATCGCGCGGCGCTCGCTTCCGGCGGTGCCACCGTGGCTGTGCTCGCGGGCGGCATCGATCGCTTCTATCCCGCCGGCCACGAGGCTCTTCTTCGGCGTGTCGCGGGGGAGGGTGCGGTCGTCTCCGAAGCGCCGTGCGGCGCTGCTCCGACGCGCTGGCGCTTCCTGCAGCGCAACCGGCTCATCGCCGCGATGGCCGACGCGGTGGTCGTCGTCGAGGCCGGTCGGCGCTCGGGCTCCCTCAACACCGCCGCGCACGCCTTCGACCTGGGCCGTCCCGTCGGGGTCGTGCCCGGACCCATCACGAGCGCATCGAGCGCCGGATGCCATCGCCTTCTGCGGGAGCGCCCGGCCGAGGTCGTCACGACGCCGGGTGAGATCATGCAGCTCGCCTTCGGGTTCGACGGCGTCGTCGACGACGGCGATCGCCCCGACGACGGCGATCGACGCCTGTCGCCGGGGCGCGAGCACCCCCTGATCACCCGCGTCGTCGACGCACTGCGACCCGTTCGTGCCCAGTCGGTCGCGGAACTCGCTCGCGCGGTCGGAGAGAGCCCGGAGCGCATTCGTGCCGCACTCGGTGAACTCGCTCTCGACGGCCGCGCGAGCGTCGATGACGGCGAGCGATGGTGCGGAAAGAGACGCGAAAGGAGTTCAGTGCCGCGGTAGCATGCCCGAGTGACGCACATGGGGCAGTACCCGCCCGCGGTCCGCGTGATCGCGCATCTCTCCGACCCCCACCTGCTCGCCGATGGGCGCGAACTCTACGGCACCGTTCCCGTCGAGCACCGACTGCGGTCGGCGCTCGAGCGACTCGAGGCCTCGTCGGTCTCGCCGCACGCCGTCGTCTTCACCGGCGATCTGGCCGACCTCGGCGAGGCCGACGCGTACCGGCGGTTGCGAGCAGCCGTCGAACCCGTCGTCGCCCGAATGGGCGCGCAGCTCGTGTGGGTGATGGGCAACCACGACGAACGGGCCGCGTACTCGTCGCTGCTGTTCGATGAGGATCCGAACGTGCGCCCACAGGATCGCGTGCACGACATCGACGGATTGCGCGTCATCTCGCTCGACACGACCGTTCCGGGCTACCACCATGGCGAGATCGCTCCCGAGCAGCTCGACTGGCTCGCCGATGTGCTCTCCGCGCCGGCGCCACTGGGCAGCGTCCTGGCCCTGCATCACCCTCCGGTCCCGACGCCGCTCGAGGTCATGGCCGTTCTCGAGCTGCAGCGTCAGGCCGACCTCGCTGCCGTCGTCCGCGGCAGCGACGTCCGGGCCATCCTCGGCGGGCACCTGCACTACTCGACGCACTCGACCTTCGCGGGCATCCCCGTTCACGTGGCCTCCGCGACGTGCTACACGCTCGATCTGGGGGCCGACGCCCGCCGACTGCTCTCCGGGGTCGACGGCGGTCAGTCCTTCGACGTCGTGCACGTCTACGACGATGTCGTCGTGAGCTCGACCGTGCCGCTCGCGGCGTTCCCGGAGGTGACGGGCTACTCGATCGACTACCGTCCGCTGATCGAGCAGATGACCCCCGCCGACCGGCTCGAGCGACTCTCGAGCAAGACCTCGCCCCCGTCCCTCGGCGAGTCGGCGGGCCCTGAGCGCTGAGGCTCTCAGCACCCTGGTCCGAGCGCGCTCGCCGCGACCGGCGCCGGGATCTCGAGCGCCGGCAACGTGGTGGCAGAGACCGTCGGGCGGGGCGCCGTCGCCGGCATCGCGGGGCGGTGCGGCATCCTGAGGGAGTGCACGAGCCGACGACGCCCCTCCGCGAGGCCATCGATGCCTACGTTCGCGCCGTCGATCTCGAGCGCGGCGCCTCGCCGCACACCCTGCGCGCCTACCTCGGCGACCTCCGAACGCTGGCCTCGTTCGTCGACGAGCGGGGCGCCGAGCCCGACCCGGCGCTCATCGATCTCGAGCTGTTGCGCGAGTGGGTCTGGCAGCAGAACGCGCAGGGGCTCGGCGCGACCACCCTCGCCCGTCGCACCTCGACCGTGCGCGGTTTCACGGCGTGGCTCGCGCGCACCGGTCGTGCCGCTGCCGACCCCGGCGCGCGGCTCCGCGCACCGAGAGCCGATCGGCATCTGCCGCGCGTGCTGACGCGCAGCCAGGTCGACCGGCTCCTCGACGGCCTCGCCGCGCTCGCGGCGGGCGACGATCCGCTCGCCCTGCGCGACCTCGCGATTCTCGAACTGCTCTACGCGAGCGCCCTGCGGGTGAGCGAGCTCGTCGGCCTCGACCTCGGCGACGTCGACGACGCTCGACGAACGGTGCGCGTCATGGGCAAGGGCGCGAAAGAGCGCGTCGTTCCGTTCGGGATCCCGGCCCAGCGCGCCCTCGATGCCTACCGGCAGCGCGGTCGCCCCGCGATCGCGGCACCGGGCTCGAGGAATGCGCTGTTCCTCGGCGCGCGCGGATCGCGTGCATCGACGCGCGCCGTGTACTCGCTCGTGGCGGGGCTGCTCGCCGATCTCCCCGGTACCGGCCCGTCCGGGCCCCACGCCCTCCGCCACACGGCCGCCACCCATCTGCTCGACGGCGGTGCCGACCTGCGCGCCGTCCAAGAGCTGCTGGGCCACTCGAGCCTCGCAACGACGCAGATCTACACGCACGTGAGCGCCGAACGTCTTGCCGAGGCGTACCGGACGGCGCACCCCCGAGCGTGACGGTGAGTCGGCTCAGCCGAGGGGCAGCAGCACGGCGCGACGCAGCCCGCCGAGCCACCGCAGAGGCGAGACGTACGCGCCGGCTTCCCGCACGCCCGCATGGACGCAGGGTTCGCGGCAGTGCCCGGTCTCGAGCCGCCCGATGACCTCGCCGGTCGCGACGCGGTCGCCGGTCGCCACGGTCGCTGTCACCGGTTCGACGGTCACGAGCAGCTGCCCCGAGCGGATGGTCACGACCCCGCGGCCCGCGACGACGCCCGCGAAGTGCACGACGCCTCCCGTCGCTGCGAGCACCGCCGTTCCGGGAGCCCTCGCGGCGAGGTCGATGCCGCGGTGGCCGGCGGCGTAGGGGGCGGGTGGCGCTGCGAAGTGCCGCAGGACGCGTCGCTCGCCGTCGACCGGCCACACCCATCCGTCCGCGACCGTGGAGTCGGCGCCTGCCGGATCACTGCTGGTCCGGTCCGTACCGGCCGACGCGATTCCGATCGACACGGCTCCGATCGACACGGCATCGGAGCGCGCGGGGGCGGCTGCCGGGGAGGTCGCCACGAGCGCGGCGATGAGGAGTGCGGCGGAAGCGTTCACGAGGCCGGTCATGCCGATGAGGATGCGCGCGATCGCGACATCCCTGCTCCGCCGGCGGGGGATCGGGGGAGAACCCGGCGGCCACGCCCCCCGTGGGGGAGCGGTGATATGCTGAGGCCCGCAGTCGGCATGTCCGGCTGACTTCGCGTGCCCATCTGCGGCGCACACCTCCATCAGTCCCGCACCGCTCCGCTCCTCTTTCTCGAAGGGGAGCGAATCGTGCGGGTGGGGGCAGCGCCGGGCGCCAGGGCCCCGCCGACCGGCGCGGGCGACAACTGAGAACAGAAGGAGTACGGCCATGGCCGTCGTCACCATCCGCCAGCTGCTCGACAGCGGCGTCCACTTCGGGCACCAGACCCGCCGCTGGAACCCGAAGGTCAAGCGCTTCATCCTCACCGAGCGCAGCGGCATCCACATCATCGACCTGCAGCAGTCGCTCGCCTACATCGACAAGGCCTACGACTTCGCGAAGGAGACCGTCGCCCACGGCGGAACGATCCTCTTCGTCGGCACGAAGAAGCAGGCGCAGGAGTCGATCGCCGAGCAGGCCACGCGCGTCGGCCAGCCCTTCGTCAATCAGCGCTGGCTCGGTGGCCTCCTCACCAACTTCCAGACGGTCTCCAAGCGCCTCGCGCGCATGAAGGAGCTCGAGGAGATCGACTTCGACGACACGACGAAGGGCTTCACCAAGAAGGAGCTGCTGATCAAGCGTCGCGAGCTCGACAAGCTGCACAAGACTCTCGGCGGAATCCGGAACCTCACGAAGACCCCGAGCGCTCTCTGGGTGGTCGACCCCAAGCGCGAGCACCTCGCGATCGACGAGGCGCGCAAGCTCGGCATCCCCGTCATCGGCATCCTCGACACCAACGCCGACCCCGACGAGCTCGCGTACCCGATCCCGGGCAACGATGACGCCATCCGCTCGGTCGCGCTCCTGACGCGCATCATCGCCGACGCCGCCGCCGAGGGACTCATCGAGCGCCACCAGAAGCCCGAGGCAGCCGGCAACGTCTCCGCCGTCGAGCCCCTCGCCGAGTGGGAGCGCGAGCTGCTCGAGCAGGGCGCGGCCGCCGAGGCGGCCCCCGCTGCGGAGACCCCCGCCGCCGCGGAGACCCCCGCCGCGGAGGCTCAGGAAGCGCCCGCGGACGAGGCGCCCGCGGACGAGGCGTCTGCCGAGGCCGCCGCCGACGAGACCTCCAAATAACCCACCCCCGCGACCTACGAGAAGGAGCCCCTCCATGGCCAACTTCAGCCTGGAAGACGTCAAGAACCTGCGCGAGCGCCTCGGCACCGGCATGGTCGACACGAAGAACGCTCTCGTCGAGGCCGATGGCGACGTCGAGAAGGCCGTCGAGATCCTGCGCCTCAAGGGTGCGAAGGGCAACGCGAAGCGCGCCGACCGCTCCACGAGCGAGGGCCTCATCGCCGCGCACGAGGGTGCGGGCGCGACGACCCTCGTCGAACTCGCGTGCGAGACCGACTTCGTCGCGAAGGGTGAGAAGTTCGTCGCCCTGGGCGAGAAGGTGCTCGCCGCGGTCGCCGCGGCGGGCGCGTCGACCGTCGAGGAGGGCCTCGCGGCCCCCGTCGATGGCACGACTGTCGCCGCGGCGATCGACGACGAGGCCGCGATCATCGGCGAGAAGATGGAGTTGCGGCGCGTGGCGCGCGTGGAGGGCGAGCGATTCGCCGTCTACCTCCACCGCACGAACAAGGACCTCCCGCCGCAGGTCGGCGTCGTCGTCGCCTACACGGGCGACGACGCGGAGACGGCTCGCAGCATCGCTCAGCACATCTCGTTCGCCGACCCGCAGTACCTCTCCCGCGACGAGGTGCCGGCGGGGACGATCGAGAACGAGCGCCGCATCGTCGAGGAGATCAGCCGCAATGAGGGCAAGCCCGAGGCGGCGCTCCCGAAGATCGTCGAGGGCCGGGTCGGCGCTTTCTTCAAGCAGGTCGCCCTGCTCGAGCAGGACTACGCCCGTGACAACAAGCTCTCGGTCGCGCAGGTGCTCAAGGACGCCGGGCTGACCGTGACGGGCTTCGCCCGCTTCAAGGTCGGCGCCTAGCCCGAGGTGCAACGGGGTCCGGTTCGCGCGAGCGATCCGGACCCCGTTCCCATGCGCGCCGCGAACTTCACTACCCTGGCAACGACATCCCCCACGGAAACAGAGGACCTCATGACCGAACGCCGCCGCCGCGTACTGCTCAAGCTCTCGGGCGAGGCGTTCGGCGGTGGTTCCCTCGGCGTGAACCCCGACGTCGTCGGCGCGATCGCGCGCGAGATCGCCGAGGCGGCCAGCGAGGTCGAGGTCGCGATCGTCGTCGGCGGCGGCAACTTCTTCCGCGGCGCCGAGCTCAGCCAGCGCGGCATGGATCGCGGACGCGCCGATTACATGGGGATGCTCGGCACGGTCATGAATGCTCTCGCCCTGCAGGACTTCCTCGAGCAGGCCGGAGCCCCGGTGCGGGTGCAGTCGGCGATCTCGATGACCCAGGTCGCCGAGCCGTACATCCCGCTGCGCGCCGAGCGCCACCTCGAGAAGGGCCGAGTGGTCATCTTCGGCGCCGGCGCCGGGTTGCCGTACTTCTCGACCGACACCGTGGCGGCCCAGCGGGCGCTCGAGATCAGCGCCGACGAGGTGCTCGTGGCCAAGAACGGCGTCGACGGCGTCTACTCGGACGACCCGCGCCGGAACCCAGAGGCGCACAAGCTCGACGCGATCACCTATCAGGAGGCGCTCGTGAAGGGGCTCAAGGTCGTCGACTCGACCGCCTTCAGCCTCTGCATGGACAACGAGATGCCGATGGTCGTGTTCGGCATGGAGCCCCAGGGCAACATCGCGCGCGCCATCCGCGGCGAGCGCATCGGCACGCGCGTCTCGCACTGAGCCGCCCTCCCCCAGGAACGCCGTCGTCCGATCGGGGAGGACGCTCTCGTGCCGCGACCTCACCACTACACTCGACACCGACCCACGAAGGAGTTGCCCGTGATTGCCGATGTGCTCGCCGAAGCCACCGAGAAGATGACCAAGGCCCTCGAGGTCGCGAAAGAGGACTACGCCACGGTGCGCACGGGCCGCGCGAACCCGCAGCTCTTTCAGAAGATCCTCGTCGACTACTACGGAACGCCGACGCCGCTGGGCCAGCTCGGCAGCCTCCAGAACCAGGACGCCCGCACGCTCGTCATCACGCCATACGACAAGAGCGCGCTCAAGGAGATCGAGAAGGCGATCGTGAGCTTCCCGAACCTCGGCGCCAATCCCAGCAACGACGGCACGATCATCCGGGTGACGATGCCCGAGCTGACCGAGGACCGCCGCAAGGAGTACGTGAAGATCGTCAAGGGCAAGGCCGAGGATGCGAAGGTCGCGATCCGCAACATCCGTCGCAAGGCGAAGGAGGACCTCGACAGGCTCAAGAGCGAGGTCGGCGACGACGAGGTCGCGCGGGCCGAGAAGGAGCTCGAGGCACTCACCAAGAAGCACACCGACGCCGTCGACGACGCGCTCAAGAAGAAGGAAGCCGAGCTGCTCGAGGTCTAGATGACCGAGCCAGCCGAGGGGGCGCCCGGCGCCGCGAGCCCCGCCGAACCGACCGCCGCGCGTCCGGCGCCGCGTCGTCGCGGTGGCTCCGCGCGCGCCGACGTCGAGGCGAAGCTCCACGATGTCGAGACGGCGCTGCAGGATCTCGAAGCGCGTGCGCGCGAGATGGATGCCCGCATCGAGGCGCGTGCCGGGCGCAACCTCCCGAAGGCGATCTTCTTCGGCCTCGTGCTCGGGTTCGCCCTGCTGTTCAGCCTCATCGTGGTCAAGCAGGTCTTCATGCTGTTCGGTGCGGCACTCATGGTCTTCACCGTGTACGAGCTCGCGAGCGCTCTGCGGTTCGCGGGGCGCGACATCCCGCGCATCCCCCTCGTTGTCGCCTCGCTCGCGGTCGTGCCCGCCGCGTTCTACCTCGGAGCGGAGGGCTTGTGGTGGTCCTTGCTCTTCGGCATCGCCTTCGTCAGCCTCTGGCGCATCGCGGAGTCGGCCCGGCCGAGCATGCGCGCCCCCGGGGTCTCGCTGGCGACCGACCTCGCCGCCGGCGTCTTCGTGCTCGCCTATGTCGCCCTCCTCGGCGGCTTCGCGATCGTCATGACGGCACAGGATGGCGGCCAGTGGTGGACACTCGCCTACCTCATCGTCGTCATCTCGATCGACACGGGAGCGTACGCCTCGGGGCTCGCCTTCGGAAAGCACCCGATGGCGCCGCGAATCAGTCCGAAGAAGACCTGGGAGGGCTTCGCGGGCTCGGTGCTCGCGGCGATCATCGCGGGGGTGCTGCTCGCGGTTCTCATGCTCGGCGAGGACTGGTGGGTGGGGCTCGTGCTCGGGCTCGCGCTCGTCGGCACCGCGACCCTCGGCGACCTGACCGAGTCTCTCATCAAGCGCGACCTCGGGATCAAGGACATCTCGACCTGGCTGCCCGGGCACGGGGGTTTTCTCGACCGACTCGACTCGATCCTCCCGTCCACGATCGTCGCCTACGTGCTCTTCGCCCTCCTCGGTTGATGCTCGCGAGCGCGTCGGTCGGGCAGAATGGGGACGTGACCTCGACCTTCCCTCCCGCGCGCAAGGGCAAGCCCGGGTACGACGTGGAGGAGGTCGAGCGGTTCCTCGCGGATGCGCGCCGCGCCTACAGTGCGATCGACGGCGGGGGACTCACGAGCGACGAGATCCGGCACACGGCCTTCCGCGTCGTGCGGCGCGACGGCTACTCGGTTCGTCACGTCGATGCTGCGCTCGAGCGGCTGGAGGAGGCATTCGCGGCGCGCGAGCGCGATCGCGCCATCGCGGAGCGGGGCGAGGACGCCTACTACCGCGAGACGCGTGAGACGGCGCAGGAGATCGTCGACCGGCTCGCACGTCCGGTGGGCCAGAGGTTCCGCCGGGTGGGCATCCTGACCCGCGGATACCACCCCGACGACGTCGACTCCTTCGCCGACCGGGTCTCCGGATACTTTCAAAGAGGAGACGCTGTATCCGTCGAGAACGTGCGCACGATCGCCTTCCGGAGTCGCGTCGGCGGATACGACGAGACGCAGGTCGACGTGCTGCTCGACGCCGTGATCCGGGTCATGCTGGCCGTTCGCTGAACGCGCGGGCTCCGGCTCGGGTAGACTCCTGTGATCGTGGGTAAGCATGCAGCGCCAATGACGCGCCCCTCCGCGTCGGCAGAGCGTACGCCGACACGCACCGGTGCGGGCGTCGCGAAGCGACCCCAGAGCCTCGAGCGGCACGTCCGCTCCCCGTGGTCGCTCCCCGTGTTCAGCTCCATCGCGGTGCTCTCGCTCGCCCTCGTCTCGGTGTCCGACACCTCCTCACCCGCCGTCGCCGTCGCCGCGATGGCTCCGGGCTCGCCCATCATCGGTCAGGAGTTCACCGCGAGCGCCGCGCACACGATCGCCGCCACGACGGCGGACTACGAGATCGTCGAGCCGGCCCCCGAACCCGAGCCTGAGCCCGCGGCCGCGGTCGGAGCCCCCGCCGCCGGCGTGCCGGACCCGGGCTCGGCGCAGGCGATCGCCGCCGAGATGGTCGCTGCGCGAGGGTGGGGTGCGGGCGAGTTCGACTGCCTCGTCGCGCTCTGGAAGAAGGAGTCCGGCTGGAACGTCTACGCGTACAACGCGAGCTCGGGCGCCTATGGCATTCCTCAGGCGCTGCCGGGCAACAAGATGGCCACAGCGGGGGCGGACTGGCAGACCAACGCCGCCACCCAGATCAGCTGGGGTCTCGGCTACATCCAGGCTCGGTACGGCACTCCCTGCGGCGCGTGGGGGCAGAGCCAGTCGGTCGGCTGGTACTAGGTTCTTCGGTGCCCCGCTCCAACCGCCCGCGCGGTCGCCACGCTGCGCCCGGCGAGGACGAACCCGACCTCGATCGGATCCGCCGCGGTCTCAAGCGAGTGGAATCGAAGCGGACCGGGGAGTGGAACGTGCAGCCCGTGACCGCGTCCGGCGCGACGAAGCCGTACCTCTGCCCCGGATGCCGCGGCGAGGTGGCACCGGGCACGCCCCACCTCGTCGCCTGGCGCACCGACGGGCTGATGGGCGAGGAGGCCGATCTCGCCGACCGGCGGCACTGGCACGATCACTGCTGGCGCATCGAGCCGTGACGATGATAGAGGATGACGGCGTGAGCGGGGACGAGACGGTGGAAGTGCCGGACGATGCCGTTCTCGAGATCCGAGGCAGCGCCGTGCTTCCGGCGCTCCGCGAGAACATCGAGCTGATCACCGACGACGGGCTGACCCTCGTCGGAGAGCTGAGCCTCCCGCTCGAGCGCCCTCCCGTCGCGACGCTCGTGTGCCTTCACCCCTTGCCGACCGCCGGTGGGTTCATGGACTCCCACATCATCCGCAAGGCGGCGGCGCGGCTCCCCGCGCTCGCGGATCTCGCCGTCATCCGGTTCAACTTCCGCGGCGTCTCGAGCCCCCGGGGCACTTCGGAGGGGTCGTTCGGCGGTGGAGACGCGGAGCGCTTCGACCTCGCGGCCGCGGTGCGGTTCGCCGAGGAACGAGCGCTGCCGAATCGATGGCTTCTCGGCTGGTCGTTCGGAACCGAGGTCGCGCTCAAGCACGGGCTGGCGCACGACGTCATCGGGGCGATCCTGCTCTCTCCTCCGCTGCATCGCACGAGCGACGCCGAGGTCGCCGCATGGGCGGGGAGCGGCAGGCGTCTCGTCGTGGTCGTGCCCGAACTCGACGACTACCTGCGCCCGCCGCAGGCCGAGAAGCGCTTCGCGGTCGTGCCCGAGCGCGAACTCGTGGCCGTCGAGGGGGGTAAGCACTTATGGGTCGGCGAGAACCAGACCTTCCGGGTGCTGAGCGAGATCGTCGAGCGCGTGAATCCGTCGGCCCTGCCGCTCGCGACGACGTGGCCGAGGCGGTAGCGGCGCCGGCGCCGAGTCAGAGGCGTTCCTGCCTCGGCACGACGACCTGATCGACGATGATGAGCACCGAGGCCGCCACGGGGATCGCGATGAGGGCGCCGAGCACGCCGAGCAGCGTGCCGCCGACGAGCGCCGCGATGACGACGACCGAACCGGGAACCTTGACGGCTCGGTTCATGATGTTCGGGCTGAGCAGATAGGCCTCGATCTGCATGTAGACGAGGTAGTAGATCGCGGCGGCGATGACCGTCGGCATCGACTCGGGGTTGGTGACGAGCTGCGTGAGCACGATGAGGATCGAGCCCGAGAGCGTTCCGACGAGAGGCACTAGCGAGAAGAGGAACGCGACGAACGCGAACAGCGCGGGGTATTCGGCGCCGATGATCGACAGGAACACGAAGCTCAGCACGCCGTTGACGAGCGCGAGGCTCGCCTGACCCACGACGTAGCGGCCGACGGCGGAGGCGACCTGCTCGGAGATCCCGACGAAGGTCGTGCGGCGCGAGGCGGGCACGAGCCGGTAGAGCGCGTTCTTCATGCTCGCGAGCGACGCGACGAAGTAGAGCGTGAGGATGAGGATGATGAGGCCGCCGAAGACGCCTGAGGCGATGCCGATGCCGACGCCGAGCACGCCCCCGCCGATCTCGGCGAGGTTCGCCGGATCCTGCAGGAAGGTGATCGCGCCGTCGAGGGCCTGCTGCACATCGAGGATCTCGACGGGCACGAAGGTCTGCACCGTGGCCACGAGCTCCTCGAGCGACTCGACCGAGCCGAGGAACTCGCCGATCTGCTTCACGAGGCGGCTCACCTGCTCGACGATCACGGGCACGATCGCGAAGATGAGGCCTGTGAAGATGCCGAGCACGCCCGCGAGCACTGTCACGATGGCGGCCCAGCGCGGCCACGTGCGATCCTCGAGCCACGACACGATCGGGTCGAGTCCGAGCGCGATGAAGAGCGCGGCGCCGATGTAGGTGATGATCGTCGCGAGCGAGCTGATCGCCCCGCCGATGAGCAGCGCGACGAGAACTCCCAAGCCGCCGAAGAGCCCGAAGCGGAAGGCGTTCTGGATCCTCACGGCGGTCACCTCTCGTCAACGGCGGGATGTCCGCGCGGCTCCCGGAGCATCGCGCGGCGATCGGGCCCCGGGCGCGCTACTCGTCGCTGATCGAGCCCGAGATCTTCTCTGCCTGCGACAGTACCCCGCGCAGTCCTTCGAGGTAGCCCGCCACGGCGTCGCGCTCGACGCGCAGTCGCGCCAGGCGCTCCTCGGCTTCCGCGACGAGAGCGCTCGTCCGCTGCTCGGCGTCGGCGACGAGCGCCGAGGCTCGGCGCTCGGCGTTCTCGAGCACCTCGCGCGCCGTCTCGTCGGCTCCGGCGCGCAGCGCCTCGACCTCGGTGCGCGTCGCGCGCTCGAGCTCCTCCGCCTCGGCGCGGGCCGTCGCCGCGCGATGCTGCGCGGCGGTCAGCTGCGCCGTCGCCTCGTCGAGGAACTTCTGGGTCTGGGCGCTGGCCTCCTGCTGCCGGCCGAGGTAGTCCTTCTCGGCCTCGTCTCGGCGCGCGGTGAGTTCGACGTCCAGGTCGATGCGCGCCTGCTCGGCTTCTCGGGCGAGGGCGGCCCGCTGCTCGGAGAGCTCGCGCTTGAGAGCGGCGCGCGCCTTCTTCGCCTCCGAGTCGAGAGTGCGTTTCTGGTCGGCCGACGCGCGGGCGAGCGCCGTCCGCCGCTCCGTCTCGTCGGCCTCGAGCGCGCTCCGGGTCTCCGTGAGCTCGCGCTCGAGCGCCTCCCGCGTGGCGGCGGCGTCGCGATCGGCGCCGGCGCGGCGCTCTCCGAGCTCGACGTCGAGGGCCTCGCGAGCGAGCGTGGTCTCGCGCTCGAGCTCGGCACGCACGGCGGAGATCTCGCGCGCGAGGTCGCTGCGTACCGCGGCGGTCTCGCGCTCGAGGTCGGCGAGCAGCGCGGTGCGCTCGCGCTCAAGGTCGGCGGCGCCCTGCGAGATCCGGGCCTCGAGCGCCGACTTCTGCTCGGCGATCGCCGCGTCGATGGACGATCTCTGCTCCGCGGCGTACGCCTCGGCGAGAGCTCGCGTGTCGGCTGCGTAGGCGTCGGTCTCGGCCCGCGTCTCGAAGGCGTAGGCCTCGGCGCTCGCGCGCAGCTCCGCCGCAGCGGCCTCGGCGGCGCGCTGGAGCTCGCCGGCCACGGCGTCGGCCGAGCTGCGGGTCTCGACCGCGTAGGCGTCGGCCGTGCGGTGAAGGTCGTGCGACGCCGACTCCGCAGCCGCCCTGGTCTGAGTGGCGTAGGCGTCGGCGGCCCGGCGCGCCTCGCGCGCGTAGGCGTTCGCCGCCTCACGCGCCGCGGTGGACTCGTTCTCGGCCAAGTCGCGAACACCGGTCGCGTGCGCCTCCGCCTCGGATCTCACTCGCGAACCGTAGGCGTCGGCCTCGCTCCGGATGTCGACGGAGTAGGCGTCCGCCGCGGTGCGCGCGGCGTCGGCATAGGCGTCCGCATCACCGCGCGCCTGCTCGACGTAGCGGTCGGCATCGCCGCGCACCTGCTCGACGTAGCGATCAGCGGCGGTGCGCGCCGCCTCGACTTCGCGCGCGACATCGGCGCGGACGGTCGAGACCTCGGCATCGAGAACCGAGCGCGTGCGGGTCTCGAGCTCCTCGACGTCGCGCCGCGTGCGTGACTCGAGCGACTCGAGCTCCGCACGGCGGCGGTCCTCCTCGGCGCTCCAGTCGGCGGTGCGCCGGTCGAGCTCGCCTTCGACGGCCGCGCGAGTCGCGGCGAGCTCGCGCTCCAGGTCGGCCCTCCCGTTCTCGACATCGGCGGCGAGCTTCTCGCGCAGGGCCGAGCTCTCGGCCTCGAATCGCGCGCGCTCCTCCTCGGTCTCGCGGGCGAGGGCACTCGCAGCGGCGCGCGCGTCGGCCGATTCGCGATCGGCGACGACCCGCAGCTCGGAGACAGCGCGCTCGGCCTCGGCGCGAAGCGCCCCTGCCTCGCGCTTCGCGATCGCCCGGGTCTCCGCCGACTCCGTCGCGACGGCGCCGCGGATGGCGCCCGCTTCCCGCGTCGCCTCCTGGACCAGCTGGTCGGCGTCATCGCGAGCACGTTCGAGGGTCTCCTCAGCGGCCCGGGTGGCGTTCTCGATCGTCGCCGCCGCGCGCTGCGAGGCCTCGGCGACCATCCTCTCGATGCGCTCGGCCGCCTCGGCCTGCATACGTCCGATATCGGTCTGCGACGCCGACCGCACGCGCTCGGCGTCGATGTCTGCCTGGCTGATGAGGCGCGTCGACTGCTCCTCGGCCAGTCGCAGCGTCTGCTCCAGCTTCGTGCCGAGACCCGCGTACGTGGGCCGGCCCACCTCGTCCAGCTCCGCCTGCAGATCATCGACCACCGCCTGCAGGCGCTTGAGCTCCTTGGCGGTCTCGGCGCGATCGCTGTTGGCCTTGATGACATCGCGGCGCAGCTTCTGCAGGGCCGTATCGACCTCGTCGCGCTTGTACCCGCGCATCTCGATGCCGAACTCGCTGTCGGTGGCTGCCACGTGGGGTCTCCCTGTCCGGTGAGGCGAACGGTGTCGAGTGTATCCGCCGCGCCGGGCACCGTCGCCTGTGTGCGGGCTGCGCGGAATGGGAGAGCGAGCCGCTTTCCGCTAAGCTGGGATGTCTTTGTTCTGCTGGCCGGAGCATTCCCGCCGGGTGCTCCGTCCGAGTTCCGCAGATCGCGGGTGCCCGACCGCCGCCCGCCGCGGACGGTCGGGACGCGCGCGACCGCGCGTCGGGCCAGCATGAGAGGAGTGAACCCGTGCGATTCATCATCGCGATCGTGCTGCTCGTCGTCGCCTTCATCGGCATCGGCCTCGGCATCGCCCAGCGGACCGTCTTCGCCGAGGCCGACCGGGTGACCAAGACCGTCCAGCTCGACAGCACGGCCCCGGTCACGGTCATCGACGGCTCGGCGCTCAACGCGTACGACGGGCGACAGACCCTCGCGATCCGAGGCGGCGTCGAAGCCGCCCCGGCGCCGGCGCCGAGCCCCGATCCGAGCGGCTCCCCGGACGCGACGGCGCCGGCGGACGCGGCCACGCCGGCCACGACCGAATCGATCATCGCCGCCTACGGCACGACGTCCGACATCCTCGGCTGGGTGGGCGACTCGTCGTACACCCTGGTCACGTGGGACGCGGAGAGGCAGGTTCTCGCCACCGAGACGGTCGCGGGCTCAGAGGCCACGGTGCCGTCACCGATCGGCAGCGACCTCTGGTACGGCGAGTTCCAGGGCGAGGGCGAGCTCGGTCTGACCGTGAACGTGCCGACGGACATCTCGCTGCTCATGGTCTCGGACGGCACCCTGCCGGCACCGCAGGAGTTCTCGGTCACCTGGCCACTCGACACCACCTCGCCGCTCGCCGCGCCGCTGACCCTCGCGGGGTTCGCGGCGCTCATCCTCGGCCTGATCGCCCTCATCTGGGCGCTCGTCCACATGCGCAAGCAGCGCGGCCCGCGCCGTACGTCGTCGAAGCCGCCCAAGATGCCCCGCGTGCCGAAGCCCTCGCGGTACCGGCCCGTCAAGACGAGCACTCTCATCGGGCGCCCGAAGGGTCGCCGCGCGGTGCGGCGCATCGCACTGCTTCCGGTCGGGCTCGCGGGCGCGGTGCTGCTGAGCGCGTGCAGCGCGGGCGACGCGATCACGGCGGTCGCGCCGTCGGTCTCCGCCGTCGAGGCGCCCGCCGAAGCCCTGCCGCCCGTCGCCGTCACGGCGAGGCAGGCCGAGCGCATCATCGGGCGAGTCGCCGACGCGGTGGCCGAGGCCGATGCCTCGGCCGACGGCGATCTCGCTGCGTCGAGGCTCGCCGGGCCCGCTCTCGAGCTGCGCCAGGCGAACTACACCGCTCGTGCCGCCGACGGCGACGTCGCCGCCCTCTCAGCGATCCCCACCGGCGCGGTCGAGCTCGTCCTGCCACAGCAGACCGATATCTGGCCCCGGCAGGTGTTCGCCGTGGTCTCCGATCCCGAGGACGAGACGGTGCCGCCGATCGCCCTCGTGCTGACGCAAGCGGGGGCTCGCGAGCAGTACAAGGCGACCTACATCGTCACGCTCGAGCCGCAGGCCGCCCTGCCGGAGATGCCCCCGGCATCGCTCGGGACGGCGTTCCTCGGCGCCGACACCCCTTTCCTGCCCGTACAGCCGACGACGGTGATCCAGTCGTATGCCGAGGTGCTGCTGCTCGGCGAGGCGGGGGCGCCCGACTTCTCGCTGTTCGACGCCGAGGGCGACAGTCTGCGCGCTCAGATCGGGAACGAGAAGAAGGAGGAGCGCCGAGCGGCGATCCCCTCGACCGCCGCGATCGACTTCACGAACCGCGTCGGCGACGCCGACATCGTCACGATGGGCACGCTCGACGCCGGTGCGCTCGTGCTCGGCTACCTCACCGAGACCGAGACCGTCACGCCGACGCAGTCCGGCGCCACCGTCAATGCGAGCGGCACCGTGGCCGCCCTCGCGGACGTGGAGTCGAGCACGAAGGGAATCACGGCGACGTACGGGGTGCAGGTGCTCTTCTACGTGCCGTCGCTCGAGAATCCCGACGACCCCATCGTGCTGCTGGGCTACACGCAGGGTCTCATCGCCGCTTCGGAGGTGCAGTGATCGATTCGCCGTTGGATGCCGCCGCCATGAGAGGCGCCGTCGACCTCTCGAGCCTCGTGCGCAGGGCGAGCCCTCCCCCTTCGGCC
>SCPB01000002.1 GCA_005502445.1 Microbacteriaceae bacterium X2B | reverse complement strand
GCGTGGGGCAGGAGCGCGGGAACGGGGGCGACCCGGCACGCCGGAGGCAGCCGGGTCGCGAGTGCCCGGGCCGCGAGGCTCGGGGCCGCCGCCGAGGCGCGCCGCTGTAGCGTGGTGACCGATGTCGACCCGCAGCAGTCCCGCCCGCGTGAGGCGGGCATCCCTCGCCGTGATCGCGAGCGCGCCGCTCGTGCTCGCCGCCTGCGCTGGCACCGTCAACCTCGAGCCCGCCGCGAGCGCGAACGCCTACGCCTGCGCCGAGATCTCGGTTCGGGTGCCCGACGAGATCGCCGGTCTCGAGCGGCGCTCGACCAACGCGCAGGCGACCGCGGCGTGGGGCGACCCGGCCGCGGTGATCTACCGCTGCGGTCTTCCCTCCGTCGCCCCGAGCGAGTTGCCGTGCTTCACGGTCGACGGGGTCGACTGGCTGCTCGACGAGTCGGATGCCCCCCGCTACGTCTTCACGACGTACGGCCGCGAGCCCGCCACCGAGGTCATCGTCGACAACGATGTCGTGCGCGGCCCCGACGCCCTCAAGTCGATCAGCGCCGCCGTCGCGGCGACCGACGCCGAGTCGCGGTGCCTCGCCGCGACGGACGTCTTCGGCGGTGGCACGATCACCCCCGGAGACGGGTAGCCCGACCCTCGCCGAGCGCGCGGCGAGCATCCCCCCGCCCAGCCGCACCCGGCCGCACCCAGCCGCACCCGAGACCCGCACGACCGGCGACCGGCGACCGGCGGGCGGCGAGCAGCGCTAGGCGCGCGGGCCCTCGAGCCCGACGAGCTTGCCCGCGATGCCGCCCGCGGCGCGCAGCGCGGCACCTCCGCCGAACCCGGCCTGAGGGAAGACCACGCGGCGGTCGCGGGCCTCGACGATCGCGTCGACGAGCACCTCCGCCGCGGGCCGCTTCGGCGCCCACAGGTAGAGCGACAGCGCTCCGGGGATCGAGTTGACCTCGTTGACGAAGAGCTCGTCCGTCGCGGGGTCGAGCAGCAGGTCGACGCGCACGACGCCCGTGAGTCGCGTGACGTCGGCGACCCGCTCCGCGAGCGAACGCGCCGCGGCGTGCACGGCGTCGGCCACGACGGCAGGGAGCTCGCGCGGCGCGCTCGACAGCCCCGCCTCGGCGCCCGCGCCGCCGGCGAGGTACTTCTCGGCGTACGAGTACAGCGCGCTCTCACCCTCGCCGCGCAGCGGCTTCTCGAGGTCGCTCACCTCGAGCGAGGGGTAGGTGCGGAACGAGATGTTGAGGTCGACGAGCTCGGGCCGGTACGGCTCGAGCACGGCGCCGGTTCGCAGGTGCACGCTCGCACCGGCCAGGGCACGCGCGGCCTCGATGTCGTCGGCGATCTCGATGCCGATCGACGATCCGCCGAAGCGCGGCTTGACGATGTACGGCCCGGCGAACGAGGGCTCGCGCAGCGTCGAGACCGCCTCGCGCGGCAGCGAGGGGATGCCCGCGGCCGTCATGAGGCCGCCGAACGCGAGCTTGTCCATGGCCACGGCCCCGGCGAAGAGCGTCGACCCCGTGGCAGGTACGCCCAGCAGCGAGAACACCGCGGCAGCGCCGCCGCCCTCGCCGACGCCGCCGTGCAGGCACAGCAGCGCGGCCTCGATCTCGAGCCTCTCGGCACCGAGCCGTTTGCGGCGGTAGAGCCCGGCCTCGCCGGAGAGGCGCACCTCGAGCGCGACCGAGTCGCGCGGCGCGCCCTCGAGGTAGTCCTTCGCCTCGGTGGCGTCGGGCACCCGGTACCACTCCCCCGTCGGCGACCAGTAGATCGGCACGACCCGGTGCCCGGCGGCGCCGAGCACGCGCTCGGCCTGGAGCCCGGTGAGGATGGAGATCTCGTGCTCGGGGCTCGGCCCGCCGAAGACGACGGCCCAGGGGGCGGCGGCGTTCGTACCAGTGCTCATGGGTCCCTTGCGAGGTTGTGCGCCGCGGCATCGGCCCGCCCGGGCGGCGACTCAGGGGTAGTGGTCGGGCAGGTCGTTCTCGTAGAGGATAACGCCCCGGTCGGCGGCCTTCTCGACGGCCGCGGCGACGGCCGCCTCGCGCGTGGCGACTGCGTGCGCGCCCTCTCCGTAACCGGCGAGCAGTGCCGCGCGGTTGGTGCGCCCGACCGCGTACAGGGTGCCGCCGGCGGCCTTGACGGCGGCCGCGAACGCGCGGTTCCGCTCGTCCTGCACGGGCCCGAGCTCGACCATGCCGGGGGTGACGACGACGAGCTCGCCGCCGTGCTCGGCCGCGAGCCGCGCGGCGCCCTCGAGCGCGCGCATCGCCCCGACGGGGTTGGAGTTGTAGGTGTCGTCGATGATGAGCGCCCCGCTCGGAGCCTGCTGCACCTCGGCCCGGTGCTGCGAGCCCGGGAGGTCGCCGAGGCGGGCGGCGATCGTCGCGACCGGGACATCCGCCGCGAGCGCGATGCCCGCCGCGACCGCGACGTTGACGGCGTGGCCGGTTCCCGAGACCGCGACCGGCACGGGCGCCGCATCCCGCCCGATCCGAATGGTGGATGCTCCGCTCGCGTCGCCCGAACCCGCCGCGGCCGCGTCGAGCACGACGTCGGCGTCGCCGTCCGGCTGCAGCGACACCGTCACGACGCGCTTGCCGGCCGCGGCGCAGTCGCGCGCGAGCCGTGCGAGCCGCGGATCGTCGATGGGCAGCACGACGGTGGCGGCGCGCTCGGTGATCTCGGCCTTGGCGCGGAAGATGACGTCGGTCGAGCGCATGCGCTGCAAGTGAGCCTCGCCGATGACGGTGATCGCGGCGATGTCGGGCGGGAAGTGCGTCGACAGCTCGCGGATCTCGCCCGAGCCGAAGATGCCCATCTCGGCGACGAACACCTCGGTGCCCGGCACGAGCCTGTCGTTGACGGCGCGCGCGAGGCCGAGCCGGTTGTTGAACGAGGCCGGCGAGGCGACCGTCGTGTAGGTGCCCGACAGCAGGTGGGCGACGTAGTTCTTGGTGCTCGTCTTGCCGTAGGAGCCCGTGATGGCGACGACGCGCGGCTTCACCTGGTTCAGGCGCGTGCGCGCGGCGTCGACGAAGCGCTTCGAGCCGGCCTTCTCGATCGGGGCCGTGATCGCGAGCGCGAGATCGGTCAGCGGCGCGCTCAGGAGGAGCACGAGCGCCGGGCCCGCGGCGCCGAGGAGGGCTGCGAGGGCGACCGCGAGCACGAGGTGCACGACGATCCACGCGACGAGCAGGCGCTTGACGCGGCCGGTGAGCACGAACTTCGCGGAGGTGCCGCGGGTCGTCAGACCGAAAGGCAGCAGGGCGATGAGCACGATCGCCGCGAGCGCGAGCGCCGAGAGGGGCGTGAGCGGCGCGATCGCGGCGACGATCACGGCGATGGCGGCGACGACCGCGGCGACCCCCGTAGAGGGCTCGCGCAGGATCCACAGCCACGCCATCCGCGACACCCACGTCGGCACGTAGTGCTCGCGCTGGGCGACGCGCAGCCACCGGGCGGCGACAGGCACGGCGGCGATGGCCGCCAGGCCGAGCGCCACGAGGGAGAACGGCCAGGTCAGAGGGGTCATGCGGTGCGGTCCAGTTCGTCGAGGAAGGTCAGCAGTTCTTCGCGAACGGCGAGCTCGAGGTCGCCCGTGAGCAGGTGCTCGGTGCCGGCGACGACGCGGAAGCGCGCGCCGCAGCGCTCGGCGGCGACGCGGCCGGCGTCGGTGGGCGCCGCGGTGTCGCGCTCGCCCCACACCATCCGCACGGGGCAGGTGATGGCCGCGAGGTCGTCGTCGTAGCTCTCGCCCACGGTCTTCACGAGGATGCCGCGCATGACGCCCTGGGCGGCTCGGTAGTCGGCGGATCCGCGCTGGTTGCGCAGGGCATCCATGCGTCGATCGCTCACGATGCCGCGCCGGTTCGCCCAGCGCGCGATGCGGTACGACAGCGGCGGCGCGGCGGGCGCGGCGCGGCGCACGAGCGGGGCGCCCGTGAGCAGCAGCCCGCGAACCAGTTCGGGTCGCTTCGCGGCGAGACGCACGGCGACGCGGCCGCCGAAGGAGTGCCCGACGATGAGCACGGGCGCGTAGGCGGCGATGGCCTCGGCGACGAGAGCGGCGTACTCCTCGGTGCCCCAGACCTCGTCGGGGGCGGACGCGGGCCCGAAGCCGGGCAGGTGGATGCTCACGGCGTCGAGCCCCGAGACGATCGTGGAGAAGTCGGTGCCATCGCGGCCCCAGCCGTGCAGCGCGACGACGCGCGGGGGCGTCGAACCGGCCTTCTCGGCGAGGACGCGGCCGCCCGCGAGCGTGGTGATCACGCGTTCAGCCTACCGTCAGGCGCCCCCCGAACGGGGGTCAGGATGCGGCGCGCCGCCGGCGCGGCGTGGACGCCGCGCGCTCGCGCGACAGCGCTGATGCGGCGCGCCGCCGGCGCGCCCGAGGGCCGCACGCGCCTCACTCGCCCTGGGGCTCGTCGCTGTCGGTCGCCAGGTGCGGAGCGAGCTCACGCGGGTCGAGCGTGCCCTCGAGCACCCGCGCCACCTGCGCGACGATCGGCATGTGCACGCCGCGCTGCTGCGCGAGCTCGAGGATCGGCCCTACCGACGACAGCCCCTCGGCGGTCTGGTTCATCTGCGCGATGACCTCGGTGAAGGCGTAGCCCTGGCCGAGCAGCCGCCCCGCGGTGTTGTTGCGCGAGAGCTTCGACTCGCACGTGGCGATGAGGTCGCCGAGGCCGGCGAGGCCCGACATCGTCTCGGGCCGAGCTCCGTAGGCGACGGCGAAGTCGGTGATCTCGACGAGACCCCGCGTGATGATCGCCGCCTTCGTGTTCTCGCCGTAGCCGACGCCGTCGGCGATGCCGACCGCGACCGCGATGAGGTTCTTCAGCACGCCGCCGAACTCGGTGCCGATGACGTCGGTGTTGACGAAGGAACGGAAGTAGTCGTTGCTCGCCGCCGCGGCGACCGCGACCGCGGTGGCGTGGCTCGAGCTCGCGACGACGGCCGCGGTGGGCTCCTTCTTCGCGATCTCGAGCGCGAGGTTGGGGCCGCTGACCACGGCGATGCGGTCGAGCTCGATGCCGAGCTCGCTCGCGATGACCTCGCTCATGCGCAGTCCCGTGCCCTTCTCGATGCCCTTCATGAGGCTCACGACGGGAACCTCGGGCGGCACGATGTCGCGGATGGAGTGCAGGTTCGAGCGCAGCGACTGGCTCGGCACCGAGAGGTAGACCTGAGCGGCTCCCTCGAGCACGTGCTCGAGCGAGTCGTGCGCTCGGAGGTTCGGCGGCAGGTTGATGCCGGGCAGGTAGTCGCTGTTGCGGTGAGTCTCGGTGATCTCCTGCGCGACCTCGCGGCGGCGGGCCCACAGCACGACGTCGCTTCCGCCGTCGGCGAGGAGTTTCGCGAAGGTGGTGCCCCAGGAACCGGCGCCGAGGACGGCGATGCGGCGGGCATCCGGTTCGATGCCGGCCAGCGGCAGCCGGAGCGCTTCGGTCAGGGGTGGATGCTCGCGCACGGGCGTGGCGTCACTCAAAGCGGCCCGTCTCCTTCTGGTTGTTCTTCACCGGATCCCAGCGCTCGGCGGGCGGCCTCTCGCCGCGCAGGTCGCCGAGCAGGGCCGCGATCGCGTTCATGACCCGGTCGGTGCCCTCGGCGAGCACCGCCTGGTCGATGGGGCGGCCCATCAGGTCGCGCAGATCGACCGGGTCGCCGATCTTGCACACGATGCGCTTGCGTGGGAAGAAGCTGATCTTCTTCGAGTACCGGGCCATGACCTGCTGCGTGCCCCAGTGCGCCGCCGGGATGATCGGCACGCCCGCCTGCAGCGCCATGCGCACGGCGCCCGACTTGCCGCGCATGGGCCACAGGTCGGGGTCGCGCGTGAGGGTGCCCTCGGGGTAGATGATCACGGCGAGCTCATTGTCCACGAGCTGCTGCGCAGCCTTCAGAGGGGCGGCGGAGCGTCCGCCCCCCTCGCGCTCGACGGGGATCTGCCCGGAGGCGCGGAGGATCGCGCCGAGCACCGGGTTCGAGAACACGCTCGCCTTCGCGAGGAACCGCGGCACCCTCCCGAGCCCCCACACGAATCGGCCCATGATGACGGGGTCGATCTCGCTGTAGTGATTGGGGGCGAGGATGAACGCGCCCTGCCGGGGCAGCTTGTGACCGTCGATCGTGACGAATTTCGCCATGACTGTGAGAATCGGCAGGCACACGGCGGCGATGCAGTACCAGAGGAACGTCTTCTCGCGGCGACGCCTCGGGGCCCGTGCCGGGTGGTCGGGGCCAGCTGACGTGCTCGAGGGGGTGGCGTCGGTCACCGCACCAGGCTAGCCGGTGCGGTGACCCCGGGCCCGACTCAGGCGAGCTCGAAGTCGGCGCCGAGCTGCTCGAGCTTGTCGAGGAAGAGCTCGTAGCCGCGGCTGATGATGCCGACGTTGCTGATCGTCGAGGTGCCCTCGGCGGCGAGCGCCGCGATGAGGTGGCTGAAGCCGCCGCGCAGGTCGGGCACGCGCACGTCTGCGCCGTGCAGGGGCGTCGGGCCGGTGACGACCGCGGCCTGCTCGAGCGGCCGACGCGGCACGCGACGGGTGATCGAGGCGATGCCGCTGCCGTAGACGACGATGTCGGCGCCCATCTCGTTGAGGGCGTCGGTGAAGCCGAAACGGTTCTCGTACACCGTCTCGTGCACGACCGACTGCCCCTCGGCCTGCGTGAGGGCGACGATGAGCGGCTGCTGCCAGTCGGTCATGAACCCGGGGTGCACGTCGGTCTCGACCATGACGGGCTTGAGGGGGGTGCCGGGATGCCAGAACCGGATGCCGTCCTCGAGCACGTCGAACTCGCCGCCGACCTTGCGGTAGACATTGAGGAAGGTCATGAGCTCCTGCTGCTTGGCGCCGCCGACGACGATGTCGCCGCGTGTCGCGAGCGCCGCAGAGGCCCAGCTCGCGGCCTCGTTGCGGTCGAAGATGGCCGTGTGGAGGTAGCCGCGCAGCGCCTCGACGCCCTCGATGACGATCACGCGATTGGGCTCGACCGAGATGATCGCGCCCATCTTCTGAAGGATCGCGATGAGATCCATGATCTCGGGCTCGATCGCGGCGTTCTTGAGCTCGGTCGTCCCGGTCGCGCGCACGGCCGAGAGCAGCACCTGCTCGGTCGCGCCGACGCTCGGGTACGGCAGTTCGATGCGCGCGCCGCAGAGTCCATTCGGCGCGGTCAGGCGGATGCCGTCGGCGAGCTTCTCGACGGTCGCGCCGAGCGCGCGCAAGGCGTTGAGGTGGAAGTCGATCGGGCGGTCGCCGATCTTGCAGCCGCCGAGGTCGGGGATGAACGCCTCGCCGAGCTGGTGCAGCAGGGGGCCGCAGAACAGGATCGGGATGCGGCTGGAGCCTGCGTGCGCGTTGATCTCGGCGATGTGGGCGCTCTGCACGTTCGTCGGGTCGAGCACGAGCTCGCCCGGCTCCCGCTCGTCGACGACGACGCCGTGGGCTTCGAGCAAGCCGCGCACGACGTGGACGTCGCTGATCTCGGGAACCCCTTTGAGCGTGCTCGGGGTGTCGGCGAGCAGCGCCGCGACCATCGCCTTGGTGACGAGGTTCTTCGCCCCGCGTACCTCGATGCGCCCCGTGAGCGGCTTGCCGCCACGGATGACGATCGTGTCGGAGGCGAGGCCGACGCGCTCGGCCGACTTCTGCGAGTCCTTGTCGAGAGTGGTGGTCACGGAGCCTCTATCCTGTCGGCCCGGGATCACCGGGCGGGGAGCGTGCGCGGCCGCCATGTCTCGCGGCTGGCCTCGAAATCGGTGATCGCCTGCTCGTCTCGGAGGGTCAGCCCGATGTCGTCGAGCCCCTCGAGCAGCCGCCACCGCGTGTAGTCGTCGATGTCGAAGGCTGCAACGATACCGCCGACGCGCACATTCCGCTCCACCAGGTCGACCGTCGCCTCGAGACCCGGCTGGGCCTCGAGGGCCGCCCAGATCCGCTCGACGACGGCCTCGTCGACCGTGCCCACGAGCAGACCCTGCTTGCCGGCGTTGCCGCGGAAGATGTCGCCGAAGCGCGGGCTGATGACGGCGCGGAAGCCGAAGTCGCGCAGCGCCCATACCGCGTGCTCGCGGCTCGATCCGGTGCCGAAGTCGGGGCCGGCGAACAGGATGCGCGGGTTCGCGTAGGCGGGCCTGTTCAGGATGAACTCCGGATCCTGTCGCCAGGCCGAGAACAGGCCGTCGTCGTAGCCCGTCTTGGTGACGCGCTTCAGGTAGACGGCGGGGATGATCTGGTCGGTGTCGACGTTCGAACGGCGCAGGGGCACCGCGACGCCCGAGACGGTCGTGATCTTCTCCATCAGGCCGTGACCTCCGATGCGCTCGTGGTGCCGGCGTGGAAGAGGCGTGGATCGACGTCGATCCCGTCGGCGACGAGGTCGGCCGGGCTCGACAGCGTGCCGCGGATGGCCGTGGCCGCCGCGACGAGGGGACTCACGAGGTGCGTGCGCCCGCCCTTTCCCTGCCGGCCCTCGAAGTTGCGGTTCGAGGTCGAGGCGCAGCGCTCGCCGGGCGCGAGCTGGTCGGGGTTCATGCCCAGGCACATCGAGCAGCCCGCGAAGCGCCACTCGGCGCCGAACTCCTCGACCATTTTGTCGATGCCCTCCGCCTCGGCCTCGAGTCGCACGCGGGCCGAGCCGGGCACGACCATGACACGCACGCCGTCCGCCTTCCTCTGGCCCCTGATTATCGAGGCGAAGGCACGAAGGTCGTCGAGTCGGCTGTTGGTGCACGAGCCCATGAATACCGCGTCGACGGCGATCTGCTTCATGGGCGTGCCGGCCGCGAGGTCCATGTACTCCAGGGCCCGCTCGGCCGCCGCGCGCTCGTTGGGGTCGATGATCGTCGCGGGGTCGGGCACCGAATCGTTGAGGCTGACGCCCTGGCCGGGGTTGGTGCCCCACGTGACGAAGGGCTCGAGCTCGTCGGCGTCGATGAAGACCTCGGCGTCGAACACGGCGGCGTCGTCGGTGCGCAGCGTGTTCCAGTGCTCCACGGCGGCATCCCAGTCGGCGCCCTCGGGCGCGTGCGGGCGGCCCCGGAGGTAGGCGAACGTGGTCGCGTCGGGGGCGACCATGCCGGCGCGCGCGCCCGCCTCGATCGACATGTTGCAGATCGTCATGCGGCCATCCATCGACAGGGCGCGGATCGCGGATCCGCGGTACTCGAGCACGTAGCCCTGGCCGCCGCCGGTGCCGATCTTCGCGATGACCGCGAGGATGATGTCTTTCGCAGTGACGCCGGGGCGCAAGGTGCCCTCGACCGTGATCGCCATCGTCTTGAAGGGTTTCAGGGGCAGCGTCTGCGTGGCGAGCACGTGCTCGACCTCGCTCGTGCCGATGCCCATCGCGAGGGCGCCGAAAGCGCCGTGCGTGGAGGTGTGCGAGTCGCCGCAGACGACCGTGATGCCGGGCATCGTCAGGCCCAGCTGCGGCCCGACGACGTGCACGATGCCCTGCTCGACGTCGCCGAGCGAGTGCAGGCGGACGCCGAACTCGGCGCAGTTCTTGCGCAGCGTCTCGATCTGGATGCGGCTCGTCGGCTCGGCGATCGGCTTGTCGATCGCGAGGGTCGGAGTGTTGTGGTCCTCCGTCGCGATCGTCAGGTCGGGCCGGCGGACGGGGCGGCCGGCGAGCCGCAGGCCGTCGAAGGCCTGCGGGCTCGTGACCTCGTGCACGAGGTGCAGGTCGATGTAGAGCAGGTCGGGCTCGCCGCTCTCGCCCTTGGCGACGAGGTGGGAGTCCCACACCTTCTCGGCGAGAGTGCGCGGGCGGGCGTCGGGTGAATCCACGGTCATGACGAGGGTCCTTCTTCGATCGAGCGATCCGGCCGATGGCGAACTCCGCGACGAGACAGGCCTGGAGAATCAGGACTCGTCGCGGCGACGAAGGAGAAGTCGACCGTGAAGCATCGGATCAGAATACCACCGCCCCTCCGTGGCCCTGCGCCCGGGGGACGGCGAGCGGACCGCGGCCGGGGCGCCGCGTGCGACGGGTCAGCGCTCGCGCGACTCAGCCCGCCCGGCGGACGGTTCGCCCTCGCCGGGCGCCTCGACGACGGCGGGCTCGTCGTCGTCGCTCGGCCCCGTGAGGCTCGGGATGTAGTGGTGCTCACGGCGCAGTTTGATGAGGCTCGCGGCCACCGCGACCGCCATCGACAGGACGATGACGATGAGCGAGGTCCACGTGTCGATCTCGGGCACGGGCACGGGCTCGCCGCCGTAGATGAACGGCACCTCGTTCTCGTGCAGGGCCTGCAGCACGAGCTTGACGCCGATGAAGGCGAGGATGAACGCGATGCCGTACTTGAGGTACTCGAGCTTGTCGACGAGGTGCCCGAGCAGGAAGTACAGCTGGCGCAGGCCCATGAGCGCGAAGACGTTCGCGGTGAAGACGATGAACGGGCTCTGCGTGATGCCGAAGATCGCGGGGATCGAGTCGAGCGCGAAGATGAGGTCGGTCGTGCCGATCGCGATGAAGACGATGAGCAGCGGAGTGAACACCCGGCGACCGTCGATGCGCGTGCGGATGCGCATGCCGTGGAACTCGTCCGTGATCGCGATGCGCTTGCGCAGGAAGCCGATGAGCTTCGACTCGCGCTCCGCGTCGTCCTCTCTGCCGGAGAAGGTCTGCTGGGCCGCGGTGACGAGCAGGAAGGCGCCGAAGATGTAGAAGACCCAGCTGAAGTTCTCGATGAGCGTCGCCCCCAGCAGGATGAACACGCCGCGGAAGATGAGGGCGAGGATGATGCCGACCATCAGCACCTCCTGCTGCATCTTCTTGGGCACCGAGAACTGGGCCATGATGATGACGAAGACGAAGAGGTTGTCGATCGACAGGCTGTACTCGGTGAGCCAGCCGGCGACGAACTCGCCGCCCGCGTCCGGCCCGACGACCGTGAACATGAGACCGGCGAAGGCGAGAGCGAGGGCGACGTAGAACGCCACCCACAGCCCCGACTCCTTCGGGCTCGGCACGTGCGGGCGTCGGACGACGAGAAGGAGGTCGGCGACGAGGATGAGGCTCAGCACGATGAACGAGCCGATCTCGAACCAGGCGGGGATGACGTAGTCCACGAAGGCCTTTCGGTGGGAGGGTGCGATGGAGGACGAAAGTCTCTCCCCCGCGCAGAGCGCGGCGCCGGATCCGGGGCCTCGACGACGGAGCCCGTGGTGACGGATCAGGCGAATCGGGATACTCCCCTTCGCTGCGCCGAGTCTAACGCGAGGCCGCGACCCTCGTCGCCGGGCCGCTCTCAGGTTCATCCGGAACGCCACCGAAGACGACGAAACCCCCGGCATGACCGGGGGTTTCTCGAGTGGTGACCCCAGCGGGATTCGAACCCGCGTTACCGCCGTGAGAGGGCGGCGTACTAGGCCGCTATACGATGGGGCCGTTTGCGACTGGACGAGTATGGCATATGTCGACAGGCTCCTCCAAACCGGCGGGCGGCCGGTCGGCATGCCGGCGGGCAGCCCTCCCGGAGCCGCCCCGGCAGCTGCTCAGGCGAGCACGCGCAGGGCCCCCGGCTCGACCGCGACATCGATCGGCAGGGCCGCGATGCGCTCGCCGTCGGCGTAGGCGACGACGCCATCCGCCTCGATGCGGATGCGGCGCGCGCGCAGAGAGACGACGTGCGGGTCGGCTACATGCGTGCCGGCGAATACGCGCGGGAAGATGCGCAGGAACGCGAGCCGCGATAGCGGGCGCACGAGCATGACGTCGAGTTCGCCGTCGTCGAGCAGCGCCGCCGGCGTGACGCGCATGCCCCCGCCGAGCGAGGTGCCGTTGCCGACCGTGACGAGCAGCGCTCGCTCGCGGTGCTCGACGCCGTCGACGACGAGTCGGTAGTCGATCGGCCGCAGCCGCGCGAGCTCGACCAGCAGCGCGATCGTGTAGCGGCTGCGCCCGCGCGGTCGGCGCATGCGGTTGGCCCGCTCGTTGACGATCGCGTCGAAGCCCGCCGAGAGCACGCAGGCGAAGCGGCGCGAGCCGGCGTGCGGCCCGGTGCCGTGGTCGATGCGCGCCGCGTCGATGAGGCGAGGGCCGCGATCGAGCGCGACGAGCATCCCCTCGACCGCCGCGACGGGGTCGCCGAGAGGGATGTCGAGGCCGCGCGCCATGTCGTTCCCGGTGCCGCTCGGCACGATGCCGAGCGGGGTCGGAGTGCCCGCGACGAGGTTGACGCCGAGGTTGACCATGCCGTCGCCGCCGACGACGACGAGGGCGTCGACTCCGTCGGCGATGCGCGCGCGGGCCGCGGTGCGCAGCGCCTCGGCGTCGCGCTCGACGAGTTCGAGCACCGTGTGCCCGCGCTCGCGCAGCAGGGCGACGACTGCGGGGCCGACCGCGCGGCCGCGTCCGAAGGCGGCGGCGGGGTTGATCGCGACGGCGACGGTCAGCGCCTCGAGCACGCGCCGCGACCGCTCAGCTGCCGCGGTTGTTCTGCAGCTCGAAGACGGCGAGCAGCTCGGCCATGGCCTTCTCGCGCTCGTCGCCGCCGGCCTCGAACATGTCGGTGACGTGCGTGCGCAGGTGGTTCTCGACGAGCAGCTTGTTGAGGCTGCGCAGGCTCTTCTGAATGGCGAGCGACTGCGTGATGATGTCGACGCAGTACTCGTCGGCCTCGATCATGCGCTCGATGCCGCGCATCTGGCCCTGCAGGATGCGCGCGCGGTGCAGGGCGCGCTTCTTGATGTCGTCTATCATGAGCGAATGATACCCCTGGGGGGTATTTTAGTCAACGGATCACTCCTCGGCGTCGTGAGCTGCCGTGAGTACAGTGTGCCCATGATCGTCACGAAGCGCGAGCACGCCTGCCTCAGCATCGAGCACGAGGGCGCGAGCGGCGTCGAGCTGTTCGCCCCCGCCGGGGTCGCCGCCGCACACCCCGGATTCGCCTGGCAGATCGTCTCGGCCGGGGATGCCCGCACCGCCGGACCCTTCGCCCTCGCCTTCTCCGGTGGCCGGCACGCCGAGATCCACCGCAGCATCCCCGTCATCGACAACCTGGGGGTGCTCGTCAACGGCCTGCTCTACTACCCGGGCGACTCGTTCACGGTGCCCTCCGGCCCGGTGGACGTGCTCGCCGTGCCCGCGAGCGCGCCGTGGCTGAAGATCGGCGAGGTCATGGACTACGTCGACGCCGTGAAGCCCCGCCGCGCGTTCGCGACGCACGCCTCGATCGACGACCTCGCCCCCGTCGAGCTCGAGCAGCTCGACTACGCTACGACAGGACCCCTCGACCGAGCTGGCTGACACCAGCAAACCGCTCTCCGGACACGCTGGGGCGCTTTAGTCGGCCGCCGTATTCCTCCGCTTCGTCCAATGGGCTCGGCGTTCCTGCGGGACCGAATGCTGCAGACCGTTTACCTCTTTTGCCATTCCGCGTTCCCTGCACATGTCCCCGGCCCCACATGTCGCCGACCCCTACAGGGCGCCAACCTCGGCCCCCCGCATATCCGATCGGACTCCGGAGTTCGGCATCCGGGCAAAGGTGCCCCCGGAATCGTGATCTACTATGCAGATTAGCGGAGGCCGGATCGGATCCGCTTCATCACCGAGAGGAATGACATGCCTGAGGCGCTGTACGCCCTTGCCCTGCTGGCCTGCCCGCTGGGAATGGGCGCGATGATGTGGCTCATGATGCGCGGGCGGAAGGATCAGCCCGCCGATGGCGACGCCGTGGCCAAACGCGCGGAACTCGCGGGGTTGCAGGCGCAGATCGACCAGTTGCAGGCGGAGCGTGGCATCACGCGCAACGACGTGGGCGGGTCGCCGCTGTGACCGAGTGGCTGGTGCCGATCGGCGTGGTGGTGGCCTCACTGGCCCTGACCTACTTCTTCTGTCTGCGGCCCATGCGCCGGGGAGGAACCGGATCCGCGGCTATGGGCGGGCAAGCGGGGTGCTGCGGAACCCGGGATGCCGGCAGCGGCGACTTCGAGAACGAACTCGCCCGTACCCGTGCCGAACTGGCAGACCTGCAGGCGGGCCCCGCCGGCGCACTGACCGCCGACGCTCCACAGGCCACAAGATCGACGACTGAAGGGTAGGGATCATGAACAAACGGATGATTGCAGTCGGCACGGGGGGCCTTCTGGTAGGCGCCGGCCTGGTGGCCGTTCCCAGCCTTGCGCTGGCAAGCCGGCAGACCCCGACTCCGACTCCCACGGCATCGAGCTCCGAGATGGGGCAGATGATGACGGATGAGGAGTTCCGCCAGCAGATGAAGGACGCGATGTCCGACATGATGTCGGACCCCGAACTGCAAGAGCAGATGCGATCGATGATGTCGGACGCCATGGGGGGCATGGAGGGCGGCGAGTCCGGCGACATGCCAGGTATGGACATGGGTTCCTGACCCGTCGGGCCTGGCCGGGCGACTCGCCCTCAGGCGGAGAGCCCGCCCGGAACAAGCCTCCCGAGGCCGCCGATGGGTGCGCCCGCCAGCCTATCCGTGGCCACGAATACCACCGAAAAGACCTTGAGAAAGGGCACACTCGACGCGACTACTGATGTTTCACCCCGATCGACGGACTCCAATCCGCAGGCGGGTGTCGTCGACGTCGACCTGGCGGTCGGGGGCATGACGTGCAGCTCGTGTGTCCATCGTGTCGGGCGAAGCACGCGGCGACTTCCTGACGTGGCGAAGGCTGGGGCGAACTTCGCGACGTCGCGGGCGCGGATACAGTTTCGACCCCACGGCCACCGGGCTGGAGTTCTTCTATACGGGCGCGAACCTGCTCGACAGCCTCACGGTCTGGGAGCGCGGCCTCGCCATTTTTGGCGCGGTGATCTTCGGCGGCGTCGGGGCCTACATCGGATGCCGCAGGGCGGGAGCCCGCTTCCTTTCCTTCGCGGATGCACTCGCTCCGGCGCTGCTGATCGCGCAGGCCATCGGACGGTTGGGCTGCTACTTCGCGGAGGAGTTCTACGGGGCACCGACCACTGTGCGGTGAGGGCTGGAGGTCAGCCAGAGTAGCCCCGCATTCCCCGAAGGACTGCCTGCCGACACCCTCTTCCATCCGCTGTTCCTCTACGAGCTGCTGTGGAACCTGCTCGGTGCCGCCGTGATCCTGATCGTGGAGCGGAAGCCCGACCTGCGCTGGGGCACCGCCTTCGGGCTCTACCTCATCTGGTACGGCACCGGCCGCACCTGGCTCGAGAATCTGCGGCTCGACCCCACGGAGCTCCTGCTGTCCGGCGTCAAGATCAGCATGATCACCGCTGCCACGGCGGCTTTGATCGGCGTTCTCCTCGTTCTGGTGCAGACGAAGCGGCAGAACGCTCCGGAGACGAGCGTCCGGCTGCCCGGCAGGGAAAGCGAGCCGGATTCCACGGAGGGAAGCGGCTCAGACTCGGCCGACCTGGGCGCTGAGCCAGAAGGCCTCCAGCCTGCTTCGTCCCCTGGGCCCGCCCCGTATGCTGGTCCGCACGGCGAGTAGGAAGGATCGGGTGTGCGCGGATTCGGCGACCTCGAAGCCGCGATCATGACGAGCCTGTGGTCGCGGGGCGAGCCCGCGACGGTGCGCGACGTGCTCCAGGACCTGAGCGAGCAGCGCAGCCCTGCGTACACCACCGTCATGACGGTGATGACCATCCTGCACCGCAAGGGCTGGCTGCGCCGGAAGATGGATGGCCGGGCGTGGCGGTACGCGCCGGTGCTCACGCGTGAGGAGTACGCCGCGCGCCTGATGCGTGAGGCTCTCGATGAGGGCGTGGACCGGGCCGCCGTCCTGGCGCGCTTCGTGGAGACCGTCTCCGAAGAGGAGTCCGAGGCGCTGCGGCGGCTCGTCGAGGGGCGCGAGCAGTGACCCTGGCGGCCTGCCTCGTGGTGTTCGGAGCGCTGGCTGCCTCGCTGATTCCGCGGGTGCTCGTGAAGTACACGGCCACCGGGCATTCACCACGACTCGCCGTCGGGGTGTGGCTGCTCGCTGTGCTGAGCGTCCTGCTCGCGGGGGTGGCCGCTGCTGCGCTCATCCTCGCCGAAGCACTTGCCTTGATGGGAGACTGGGCGACAAAGAGCCAAGCCTGCCTAGCGGGATGGGCCGCCGGCGAGATGCGTTGGGCGTTCATCGACACCGCCATCGTCGCGATCACGACGGTTGCTCTAATTCCAGTTCTCGCGGTGCTCATCTGGCGCGCAAGCCAGGTGGTCGGGGCCGCCAGCCGTGCGCGTCGGAAGCTCCGTCGAGCGGTCAGGCTCATCGGCAGACCGGCACCCGATCTGGGTGCGGGAACCTTGGTCGTGGACTCCGTCGAACGAGCGGCGTATTGCCTCTCCGGCCCGGTTCTGACCGGCAGATCGGGGACCGTGGTGGTGACGACGGCGACGTTGGCCAGCCTGCGCCAGGACGAGCTCGCGGCAGTGATCGCGCACGAGCAAGCACATCTCGCAGGGCGGCACCACCTGCTCCTCAGCTTTCTCGCCGTGATCCGGCGTGCCGCCCCCGGCGTGCCGCTCTTCGTCGACGCCGAGCGGGAGGTCGCGAGGCTATTGGAGATGTGCGCCGACGACGTGTCGAGCCGCCGGTACGGACGGAAGTCGCTCGTCACTGCGCTGCTGACCATGTCGAGCGCATCGGCTCCCACGGCTGCGCTCGGCGCAGGGGGCCCCTCGGTGCTGCTGCGTGCCCGTCGGCTGGTGGTTCCCCCGACGACGCCGCAACTGATCGGCGCGCGGTTGTCGCTCGTTGGCATCAGCTTGAGCGGCGCCCTCACGGTCGCCGGAGCACTGCTCCTGATGGCGCCCGAAGCCTGTGCCGTCGCACTGGGCTGACCAGCTGGGGCACCCCGCGCTCTCCATCACAGCCTATCTACTAACGAAATTAGCAACGAGTGTGGATCGGCGGTACGATCGGCGTGAGCGGGGCATCCACCAGGACCGGGGTGACGCGCCGTCCGGTACCGCCCCGCAGCACCTCCATCTACAGCTAGGAATTGCCATGCCCAGCATCACCCGCCCGTCGACGACCGCAACCGCCGACAAGCGCGCAGTTCGTCAAGCAGCCCGCAATGCCGCTGCTGAGGACGCGGCACGCGCCAAGCGACGGAAGAGAATGTGGGTCGCGAGCGGCATCATCGCCGGGATCTTGGCCGCCGTTCTGATCGTCGTGACCGCCGTTTTCGACAACGGCAATGGGAACCAGAACGGAGCCGGCACCGGGTCCGGGCCGGGCAGCGACTCGGGGTTCGCCCCGACGGTGGGTGGGGACCTCCACACCATCGCGGCGATCGATGGCGCACTCTATGTCGGAGGGCACCAGGCGGGAGCCGTCTCTCGTGACGGGGGTGCGAGTTGGCAGGACCTGCCCACGTTGACCGACACCGACGCGATGGGCTGGGCGGTGACACCCGACGCGATCCTCGTGGGCGGACACCCCGGGCTGTTCAGTTCAACCGATGGGGGAATGAGCTTTGCTAAGGCTCCCGTCAATTTCTCGGACGTGCACGCGATCGGCGGTGCCGCTGAGGTCGTCTACGCCGCATCCCCGCAAACCGGACTGCTCATCTCGGAAGACGGCGGCGAGACCTGGGAGATCCGCAACGACCAGGTTGGCCAGTCATTCATGGGCACGATCCTCGTCGACGCCGACGACCCGAACCGGATCATCGCACCAGACATGGCCGGTGGGCTCGCCACCAGCGCCGACGGAGGAGCGACCTGGTCCCCGCTCGGCGGCCCGAGCGGGGCGATGGCGGCCGCATGGAACCCGACGGACATCGACGAGTTGGTCGCAGTGGGCATGAACGGCGGAGCGCTGAGCCGGGATGGCGGATCGACATGGCAGAACCTCTCGCTACCGCCGGGGACGAGCGCCGTGACCTACTCCGAGGACGGTTCCACGATGTACGCCGGAGTCTTGCAGGGCGTGCAGGCATACGTCTTCGCCTCAAGTGACGCCGGAGCCACGTGGGAGCCCACCAGCTGAGCGCGTTCGGGGGCTCAGTCGCCGGTAGCTGCCCACCTGCCGGTGAGAAGGGTCGGCGCATCGAACGTGCCATCGACGAGGACGACCGGATCCTGGATGCGCTCAACGCGCCCGCGCAAGTCGTGCAGACATGGCCGATTGGGGACTCCCGCTCTGCGTGGAACGGGCCCGCTGCCGGCGTCGGAGCCCTACGGTGCCCGCGGGATGATCATCCCGCGCGGCGCAGATCCGCCGGAAGCTCCGCTTCCACCTCGGGTACAGCCCAGGCGGCGCACTTCTCGACCGCGTCCCGGGTCACGACGAGGAGCGTTGTGGCTGTGGCGGTCTCATCGTCGATGGGAAAACGACCAGTCGGAAAGCGCTGGGCGAAGTCGAGGATGGAATCGACGCTCATGCCGATGACGTCCCGGTCGGGGTTCGCCTCCAGGCACTGCTCGCCGATCTCATGCAGTGCGTCATGAGCGACCTGCACATCCTCCGGGCTTGCGGAACTCGTGGGCCCGAACTCTTCTGCGCCCACCCACATATTTCCCTCGACGACGGTCGGAGCACTGGCGCCGGAGGCGAGCGAGGCGACCACCACCACGGCGACGACCGGTGGCAGCGTGGCGGCTGCGACGAGCGGCCAAACCGGCTTTCTTCGTTTGCGTCCGCCCTGGTCGTCCTTCGACTCTGCACTCGTCCCGGTCATGCCGCCTCGTGACAGAGAGCCGAGAGCGCGGCGCCGGATCCGGAACCGCGCTGCGGAAACCGCGCGAGCGCGAACTCGCTCAGCAGCGACGTGGACGCCGTCGGGATGACGCAGCCGCGGCATTCCCGCGACACAGGCTCGACAGTCGTCCTCGTGCCGGCGAGATTGCAGGTGCAACGTGATCTCATCGCCGCAGCCGGGGTTGGATTGATGCGACTCGATGGACGGGTGCGGCGCCAGGCCGTACCCGCGCCGCTCCCGGGAGTGCTCCAGAAGGAGGAGTCGCTCATAGTAAGGACCGGAACCCGCGCGCGGTGCAGGGCGCGCTTCTTGATGTCGTCGATCATGGGCGAATAATACCCCCAGGGGGTATTTTAGTCAACAAATAACCCCTCGGCGTCGTGAACTGCCGTGACTACAGTGTGCCCATGATCGTCACCAAGCGCGAGCACGCCTGCCTCAGCATCGAGCACGAGGGCGCGAGCCTCGTCATCGACCCCGGTTCGTTCACCAAGGCCTTCACGGTCGAGAACCTCCTCGGCGTCGTCGTCACCCACGAGCACGCCGACCACGTGACCCCCGAGCACCTGCACCGGCTGCTCGACTCGGCGACCGGCGTCGAGCTGTTCGCCCCCGCCGGGGTCGCCGCCGCACACCCCGGATTCGCCTGGCAGATCGTCTCGGCCGGGGATGCCCGCACCGCCGGACCCTTCGCCCTCGCCTTCTCCGGTGGCCGGCACGCCGAGATCCACCGCAGCATCCCCGTCATCGACAACCTGGGGGTGCTCGTCAACGGCCTGCTCTACTACCCGGGCGACTCGTTCACGGTGCCCTCCGGGCCGGTGGACGTGCTCGCCGTGCCCGCGAGCGCCCCGTGGCTGAAGATCGGCGAGGTCATGGACTACGTCGACGCCGTGAAGCCGCGCCGCGTGTTCGCGACGCACGACATGATCTACTCGGAGGTCGGCAACCGCATGGCGGCGGCGCGCATCGCGCAGGTCGCAGAACTGCACGGGGGCGAGTTCGTCGCGCTGCGGCCGGGCGACACGCTCGTCGTCGGCTAGGGCCTGTTCGCCCCCCGCAGACGCGTCACGCCCGCGCGCCGGACTTCCATGCACCATCCGCGGGGTCCCACACGAGCCCCTCGACGCTGCCGTCGAGCGCGGGATCGGCGAACGCGGCGCACTCAGCGAGCAGATCACTGAATCGCTCGGGCGTCGATGCCTCAAGCCGCTGTTTGCGACGCCAGACGGCCCATTTGCGCTGGGCGAAGTCCGGCATCCGTGTGAGCAGCGGCGCGAGCGGTTCCAGAGTAACTCGGCGATAGCTCGCCACCGCCTCCAATGCGCCGCGCTGGTCGCCATATCGGATGCTGCGGGCTCCGACGATCGCTGCGATGTCGACGAAGTCTCGCCAACGGGTATTCTGATCGCCACGGTCGATGGCGGTCACGATCTTCTCGGCGAGCACCATGTGGGCCGGATAGCCGCGCAGCCGCAGCGTCCCGCCCAGCAGCAGCGGCAGCTCCGCTTCGCTGGGCGCGGGCCAGATCGGGTCGCCGAAGTTCACATCGACGTGCAGCGCAAGCTGAGCGGACGCGAGGTGCGCCACGAGTTTGACGCGGACGCCCGAGTAGCCGGCTTCGTCCCTGATCGGCTCACCAGCGATCGACTCGGGATCGAAGGTGAGTCCGTCGCCGAGATCCTGCGCGATGATGGCTCGCACCCGGCGCTCGACACCGGGGACATCGTTGGCGAACCCGGATGCCGCGAGGTCGATGTCGCGGGTTGGGCGACGGGCGGCGAACGCGGCCATGAGCACGCCGCCCTTGAGCACGAAGTCCTCGGCGTACATGGACGACGCCAACCGGGCGAGGAAGCCTTCGAGCGCGTAGAGCGTGAAGTACTCGACCGGCTCGCGTCCGTGCCGCCGGGCGAGGTTTCGCAGGTCGTTGTAAGCGCGCCCCTCCGGTGTGTCTCGGGTCGGCACGGGCGGCGTCACAGCAGCGCCTCCAGCGCGAGCCGGAGGCGCGGCAGCGCCTTCGGGAACGCGGAAGCCACCTTCAGCAGAGCCGAAGCGGAACTGTCGCGACGCGAGAGCCACCGCCGCAACGCCGCATACGCCACATCGCTACCCTCTAGATGCATGAGGCGGAAGCAGTCAACGATGGTCCGCTCGGCCGAGTAGATCGCCAGGGTCAGCCCGTCCCCCGCGTCGAGGGTCTCGCGCCCGGTTTCGAACGTCGCGGCGTCGAAGCTGTGCCATGCCGCGTGCTCGAAACCGGCGGGATAGCGGGTGCCGCGCGGTAGGGCGATATCCGTGGCGGACGGAATCGCGTCACTCAGCTCGTGGTGCACGAGCGCGCTCGTCAGGCATAGCGTGGCGGTCGGCTGCACCGCGGTCGCGGCCGCCAGGGTGGCCCACGACGGATCGATCACACCCGGCCTCAGATACACGCCGCGGCCGATGCGCTCGATCTCCCCTTGCGCGAGCATCTCGTACACCTGATCCTTGCGCAGGCCAGAGGCGCGCGCGTCATCGAGCGTGAACGCTGACGCCAATTCGATGGTCGACACGTCTTCTCCTATCTGCTTACACATAAAAGATACCTGTATGCGTTTAGGAAGTCAACGAGTGGCACCGCGTCCGAGTTCGCGAGAGTGACGTTGACGCTGGGGCCCCACAACAGCGTAGGAGCATCAGCGCGTGATGCACATCCTGACCCCGAATGCCCGGACGGGCGCCGTAGAAACCACGGCCGAAGCAGACTCACGGCGCGAGCGTGCTCATCGCAACGACGTTCACCCCATCCGCTCGGCGATAGGAAGCCCCTGTTCCGGTGATGACCGTCAGCGCGGGCTGGTGCGGGTGATCCACGTTCGCTGCGAAGGCCTGCAGGGCCATGGCCGCTGCATCGACGACCTCCGGGCCCGCGCCGAGCTTGACCTCGAATGCCGACCATGCGCCATCCGGAAGCTGCACGATCGCATCGACCTCGCGACCCGCAGAGTCGCGTGCGTGAAATACCTCGCCTCCGAGAGGCTGCGAGAGCACACGCAGATCGTGGACGACCAGCGACTCGAACAGCTGACCGGCATACCGGAGGTTGCTCCGCAGCGCGGCAGCATCGCCGCCGACCAGTGACAGCGCGAGCGAGGCATCGCAGAAGTGGCGCTTCGGCTCCTGACGCAGGGTGGCCGAAGAGCGGAGGTGCGCGGACCAGGCGGGCTGGTCCTCGATCACGAAAATACGCGACAGGGCGTCGAGGTACTCGCGCACCGCGTCTCGGGAGAGAGAGGCCTCGTCACGGGCGAGGGTCGAGATGGTCACCTCGGTCGCCACGGAGCGGGCGAGAGCCACCATCAGTCGTCGCACCCGCCTCGGGTCGCGGGCCTTGCCCGCGGTGTCGACATCGACCGTTGCGATCGTGTCGGCGTAGTCGCCGATGCTGGCGCGCGCGTCGTCATCCGATAGTCCGACGGATCCAGGCCACCCGCCGCGCGCGATCCACGCGAGCAGGCCGTCGAACCCGAGCGATGCAGCCGCGGCCCGTGGGGCGTCACCCCGCAGCAGCGAGCCCAACGACGACGACCCGTCGGAGCCACCGCGTTCGAAGAGGCTCAGTGTGCGCATCCGCAACCGGGCGAAGCGTCCGGCACCCGAGTGCCGCACCGCATCCGCGCTCGGTGCCGTCGAGCCCGTCAAGATGAAGTGCCCACGTCCCGGCAGGTCATCCACCGCGCGCCGGACCGCATTCCACAGCTGCGGGTAGACCTGCCACTCATCCAGCAACCGCGGAGTCTGCCCCTCGAGGACCAGCGACGGCTCGACTGCCACTTGGCCAGGCACGGTCGGGTCCACATCGATCCGGACCACGCTCGCTGCACGGCGTGACGCAGTGGCCGTCTTTCCGCATGCCTTCGGACCCTCGATCAGCACGGCGCCCGATCGTCCAAGGGCACTGTCGAGCTCCCCGTCAGCGATGCGGTCGATGTAGGCCACAGTGGGCTCCGGTCGTCAATTTAGGAGAATTCTAGTCGTCAAATTATATACACACCGGTCGTCAATTCGAAGAACGATCGCCACGGTCGATGGCGGTCACGATCTTCTCGGCGAGCACCATGTGGGCCGGATAGCCGCGCAGCCGCAGCGTCCCGCCCAGCAGCAGCGGCAGCTCCGCTTCGCTGGGCGCGGGCCAGATCGGGTCGCCGAAGTTCACATCGACGTGCAGCGCAAGCTGAGCGGACGCGAGGTGCGCCACGAGTTTGACGCGGACGCCCGAGTAGCCGGCTTCGTCCCTGATCGGCTCACCAGCGATCGACTCGGGATCGAAGGTGAGTCCGTCGCCGAGATCCTGCGCGATGATGGCTCGCACCCGGCGCTCGACACCGGGGACATCGTTGGCGAACCCGGATGCCGCGAGGTCGATGTCGCGGGTCGGGCGACGGGCGGCGTCACGGCGGCGAGTTCGTCGCCCTGCGGCCGGGCGACACGCTCGTCGTCGGCTAATCGGCTGTCACCTGAGCCGCCGGTGACACGTCGAGACCGTCGATGTAGCGCAGTACGATCCCCTCTCGCAGCGCCCACGGCGACACGGTGAGCGTCGGAACGTCGAAGACCTTCATCGCCGTGCGCAGCAGGATCGCCCCGGCGAGGATCTGCGGCCCGCGCTCGGGCGTGATGCCGGGCAGGTACTGGCGCACGGTCGAGGGCATCTCGCGCAGCGTCGGCTCCCACTCGCGCAGTCCCGTGTAGTGGACGGGCGCCGGCGCGCCCGTGTCGGGGTCGGCCGGGCCGCCGACGAGCCGGCCGAGTGATCGGATCGTCTTCGACGTGCCCACGACCCGCGTCGGGCGGGGCCGATCGGCGAAGAGCGAGTCCCGGGCGTCGGTGAAGACTTTGCGCGCGTGCGCGCGGAGCGCCGAGACGGCCTCGCGCGGCGGCGGGTCGTCGCGGAGGAAGTTAACCGTGGCGCGGGCCGCGCCGAGCGGCAGCGACACCTGCGCGTCGGGGTACTCGTCGGCGCCCTGCGCGATCTCGAATGAGCCCCCGCCGATGTCGAACAGCAGGATCTCGCCCGCCGACCAGCCGAACCAGCGCCGTACGGCGAGCATCGTGATACGGGCCTCGTCGTCGCCCGAGAGCACCTGCAGCTCGACCCCCGTCTCGCGGGCGATGCGCGCGAGCACCTCTTCGCCGTTGGGGGCCTCGCGGATCGCGGAGGTCGCCGTCGAGATGACGTCGTCGACGCCGATCTCGGCGACGGTGCGCGCGGCCTGCCCGATCGCATCGACGAGCAGCCGCTGCCCCTCCTCGACGATCGCGCCCTCATCGTCGAGGAAGCGCATGAGGCGCAGGGTCGAGCGCTCGGAGTGATACGGCACCGGGCTCGCACCCGGGTGAGCGTCGACGACGAGCAGATGGACGGTGTTCGAGCCGACGTCGATGACCCCTAGGCGCATGGGTCGACTGTACGCGCGTGTCGGCGGGCGGCCACGACCTGCCCGCTTCTTGGAACGAGCCGATGTCGGCGAGTTCCACGAGGAACGGTCCGTGGGCCGTGTCGTGCGGGATGACGATACTTCTGATCATCGCTCCGACCTCTCTTACTGATGTCGTGTCCGAGAACCCGGCTGGGTTCTCTCGGAAACCCGCGGGGCATCAACGAGAACTTGTCAACATCAGAGTGTCGGGGCTTGATGATGTATCGGGCCGTGGCCCGTTGCACCAAGACGCGCTACAGCGACCGGATCGCGGCGCTGCTTGTGCGGGCCGCGATCGAGCACCAGGACGAGGCGTCGCGTCCGACGCAGGGGGCCCGCGCCTACTACTGCGACGACTGCCGGAGATGGCCTCGATGGCGCCCTGCTTGATCGTGGCCTCGCGGTCGATTTCGGCTCTCACCGTCTCGGCACGCTCGAACACCGTCAGGTCGGACTTACTGGTCTCGACCCAGGACTCGGAACTCTTCGGTGACGGTGCGGTCGTTGAGCTGGGCGATGACGTCCAGCTGCGCACGAGGCCACGCTCGACCTCAGACAAGCTCGGATGCTCTCGCCGGAACAACGGTCATGCGGTCACCAACCCGCGCATATCAGACTGACCGCGCCTCAGTAGACACGCCGCACCCCCCGAGAGGCCCCTCGGACGAACGACGAAGCGCCGCCCGGCAGCCAGCCCGGCGGCGCTTCACCCTGCCCACTTGACAGGAAGTCCTACATATCAGTCCTCGTCCTCGCCGTCACGCTCGTCGGCTTCGTCCTCCGGACGATCGACCTCTTCCTCGGCGAGGTCCGCAAGCCGCTCAGCCTCGTCTTCCGCGAGATCGGCCTCTTCCTCGGCGAGGTCCGCGAGGCGCTCAGCCTCCTCGTCGGCGAGCTCTGCGAGCCGCTCAGCCTCGTCTTCCGCGAGATCGGCCTCATCGGCAGCAGCATCCGCAAGCCGCTCAGCCTCGTCTTCCGCGAGATCGGCCTCTTCCTCGGCGAGGTCCGCGAGGTGCTCAGCCTCCTCGTCGGCGAGCTCTGCGAGCCGCTCAGCCTCGTCTTCCGCGAGATCGGCCTCATCCGCAGCAGCATCCGCAAGCCGCTCAGCCTCCTCCTCCGCGAGAGGCGTCACGCCAGTTACGGCGTTGAACGTCTCCTGCGCAACGGATGGAAGCACATTCGCAGAACCTGCCCCGGCCACGCCGAGCGTAGCCGCCGTAGCTGCAGCGGTCGCGCCGATGCCGATCTTCGCTGCAAGCCCAAGTCCTACAAACCAACTAAACATTGAGTTGTCCCCCGTCTCCGCGATCCGTCGGACGACGATCCCGATTCCTGCACGTTATTGTGGGCGAGCGGACCGGCGGAAGCCCCAATGCGGGGGGGCAAGCACAACGGAGGCGCCCGGTCTGCTGTCGATCTCGCGCAGCGCCAACCGCATCTGTACCTCGGTCCTCCCGGCACTGCCGACGACGCGTGAGAAGTGACCCCGCAGCCTCGGGAAGCCTCGGGAAGCCGAGCACTCCTGGAGGGTGATCACTGTGGCGCATTGCGCAGAGATTCGTCGGTTGGATCGGGCCGAGCAGGTCCCGATCAAGGAGATCTCGAGGCGGCTCGGGATCGCGCGTAACACGGTTCGGGCGGTGCTGGCGGCATGGCATGGCATGGCATGGACCTCTGTGGCGCCCTCGTTCATACCAAGCAGGTGCGAACGAGCTGCACGCAGCAGCCCGACCCAACACGGGCTTCGCCGCAGCGATGCGGGCACCCGCCTGTCAGCGGCTCGTTGCAATCGGTTTGCGGAACCGAAAACGTGACCCTGATCGGACGGCCTTGAGAAGGTTGTCTCGGAAACCTCTGGTTTCCCGCGGATCTCCGGACTTCACAGCTGGGGTACCTGGACTCGAACCAAGAACAACTGAACCAGAATCAGCCGTGTTGCCAATTACACCATACCCCACCGGGGTATCGCGGGCCGGGGCCCGGCGATCACTCCGTGCGACCCGCGAGCGGGCCGAGATGCGAGTTTACCCTACCGGGTGAAGGGCCAGGAACGCGCCGCCGTGCCACCGAGCACGCCCTCGCTCGCCCCAGCGCCACGGCGGCGCCGCGGCATGTCGGCGCCACGGCGCGCCCTCACTCGACCGCCTCGACGGCGACGACGATCGCCGCCTCGCACAACCCCTCGGCCCCGCACCCGATCTCGAGCGCCGCGGGCAGCCCGATCGCCATCCCGGCGGCCGTGCTGAGCGTCTCGATCTCGCCGCTCGCCTGGGCGGCGAGCACGAGCTCGAGCAGCGTGCCGCTCGCGATCGGCGCGTAGCCGAAGCGCTCGGCGCTCTCGACCGCGAACGCCTCGATGTCGCGGAAGGTTCCGGCGGCGACCTCGCGCGGGGGCTGGATGCGCAGCTCGCGCACGGCCCCCGCCTCGGTCGCGATCGTGAACTGCGTCGTCGTGAACCGCGCGCCTCCCGCGCCGTCCTCGGCGAGCAGCACGAGCCGGTAGTCGAGGCCCTGCGGGTGCGGCCCGATCGTCAGCTCGCCGTCGGCGGGCAGGCCGAGAGGGGCGGTCTCGACCGGCGGCTCGCGCAGGTCGAGGCGCGGCATACGCTGCTCGTCGACGAACGCGAGCCCCTCGTCGGTGAACACCGAGAAGTTCAGTGCGTCGACCTCGTCGGTCGCGGCCGGGCCCGGCCCGGCCGCGAGCCGCGGAGCGCCGATGAGGGCGAAGGCGACGACCGCGACGATGAGCAGACTCAGCACCACCGCGGGGATCCAGCGCACCCATTCGGGGATCCGTGACGGAAAATCGGGCACCGAACCAGCGTAGCCCCGGAGGCCGAGCGCGATCCGCCCGCGCCCCCAGCCACCACCCGTGGAGCGGGCGATACGGTTGAGGACGTGCCGCGCCCGACCGCCTCCCGCCGCCGAGGGGTGCTCGTCATGGTCGCCGCGGCCCTCGCCGCGCTCGCGGCGGGGATCATCGCGGCGCGGGCGTTCCTCGGGAGCCCGGCCGGGGCATCCTTCATCAGCGACTACCCCGGCGCGTACGACCCGCCACCCGGCGCCCCCGAGGGCTTCCCCGCCTGGCTCGGCTGGACGCACTGGCTGAGCGCCTTCTTCCTGCTCTTCATCGTCAGCTCGGGCCTGCACCTGCGCGCGCAGAAGCGCCCGCCGGCCTTCGTCACGCGCCGGACGACGGGGCTGTTCGCCGCGAGGAACCCGACGCGGCTCGGACTGCACGCCTGGTGGCATCTCGTCGTCGACTCGCTGTGGCTCGCGACGGGTGTCGTCTACGTCGCGCTGCTGCTCGCCAACGGCCACTGGCAGCGGCTCGTGCCGACCGATTGGGCTGTCGTGCCGAACGCGGTCTCGGCCGGCCTGCAGTACCTCTCGCTCGACTGGCCGCGCCACGACAGCTGGGCGGGCTACAACAGCCTGCAGCAACTCTTCTACGCGGCGACCGTCCTCGTCGCCTCCCCCCTCGCGACCATCACCGGGCTGCGGCTGTCGCCCGTCTGGCCGCAGCGGTGGATGCGCGCCCGCGGCCCGCTCTCGGACGCCGCGGCACGGCGCACCCATTCGCTCGTGCTGTGGTACTTCATCGCCTTCACGATCGTGCACACCGGCCTCGTGCTGCTGACGGGTGCGCGCCGCAACCTGAACGCGATGTATGCGGGGCTGCACGACGCCGAGAGCTGGCTCGGGGTCGGGGTCTTCGCCCTCTCGACCACCGTCATGGCGGTCGCCTGGGTCCTGCTGCGCCCGCCCGCGCAGATCGCGCTAGCACGACGGGTCGCCGACGTGCGCATCATGCCCGCGCCGCCGGCCGCCGCGAAGCGCTAGCTGTTCCGCCTCGGGGGCTCGACGCCGCGCCCGCCCGTCGCTCTCGACCAAATGAAGGGAGGCGGCTTCTCGACAGCGGCGTGTCGCGGGCGACACGCCGACCCGGAGCGTCTTGCTCCCTTCATCTGGTCGACCCGGGCGGGGCGCGGAACCCGGGGCGCGGCGGGCGGCGTCAGCTGGCCGCGGGCTGCAGGCTGGCGCGCAGCGCGCGCAGGCGCGCGAGGGTCGAGTCGCGACCGAGCAGCTCCATCGACTCGAACAGCGGCGGGCTCACCCGGCGGCCCGAGATCGCGACACGCAGCGGGCCGAAGGCGAGCCGCGGCTTGAGCCCGAGGCCGTCGATGAGCGCCTCGCGCAGCGCCTGCTCGATGCCGGCGGGCGTGTAGTCCTCGAGCCACTCGAGCGCGCCGATGCCCGCCTCGAGCACCGCGAGGGCGTCGTCGCCGAGCGTGGCACGGGCATCCGGCTCGATCTCCAGCTCGTCGTCGTCGACGAAGAGGAAGCCGACCATGCCGGGAACCTCGCCGAGCAGGCCGACGCGCTCCTGCACGAGCGGAGCGACGGCGCGCAGCAGCTCCACTTGCGCGGGCTTCGGCTTGTCGTGCGTGAGCCCCGCCCCGGCGACGTACGGGATGCTGCGCTCGACGAACTCGTCGAGGCTCAGCATGCGCACGTGGTCGCCGTTGATGGCCTCGGCCTTCTTGACGTCGAAGCGCGCGGGGTTGGGGTTGACGTTCACGACGTCGAAGGCGGCGACGAGCTCGTCCATCGTGAACACGTCGCGGTCGTGGCTGAGCGACCAGCCCAGCAGCGAGAGGTAGTTGAGCAGCCCTTCGGGGATGAACCCGCGCTCGCGGTGGTGGAAGAGGTTCGACTCGGGGTCGCGCTTGCTGAGCTTCTTGTTGCCCTCGCCCATGACGAAGGGCAGATGGCCGAACTGCGGGATCGCCTCGGCCACGCCGATGTCGATGAGCGCGTGGTACAGCGCGATCTGCCGCGGCGTCGACGACAGCAGGTCCTCGCCGCGCAGCACGTGCGTGACGCCCATGAGCGCGTCGTCGACGGGGTTCACGAAGGTGTACAGCGGGGCGCCGTTGGGGCGCACGACGACGAAGTCGACGAAGCTGCCGGCGGGGAAGGTGATCTCGCCGCGCACGAGGTCGGTGAAGCTCAGGGCCGAGTCGGGCACGCGCAAGCGCAGGGCCGGCGAGCGCCCTTCGGCGCGGTAGGCCGCGCGCTGCGCCTCGGTGAGCTCGCGCTCGCTGTTGTCGTAGCCCATCTTCGCGTCGCGGCCCGCGGCGAGATTGCGGGCCTCGATCTCGTCGGGCGTGAGGTACGACTCGTAGAGGTGGCCGGCATCCGTGAGCTTCTCGATGATCGCCGCGTAGATCGCGCCGCGCTGAGACTGACGGTAGGGGGCGTGCGGACCGCCGACCTCGACGCCCTCGTCCCAGTCGATGCCGAGCCAGCGCAGGGCGTCGAGCAGCTGGTGGTAGCTCTCTTCGCTGTCGCGCGCGGCGTCGGTGTCTTCGATGCGGAAGATCATCGTGCCGCCCGTGTGCCGCGCGTACGCCCAGTTGAACAGCGCCGTGCGCACGAGGCCGACGTGAGGGGTGCCGGTCGGCGAGGGGCAGAAGCGCACGCGCACGTCGCCGCCCGTCGCGGTCGAGAAGGAGGGTGAGGAGGAGGGAGTCATCGCTTGCGATCCTACCGGCGGGCGGGTACGGGCCCCGGGACGACGGGGCCCGTCGCGGGCGGGCTCGCGCGCGGGGTCGCCAGCAGCGCGGCGACGACGACGGCCGTGAGCACGAGCGCGGTCAGCGAGAGCCCCGCATAGCCGAGGCCGGCGAGCACGGGCCCCGCGAGCGCCCCGCCGATCGCGCCGCTGCCGCTCATGAGCAGGTCGCTGCGACCCTGCACGATCGTGCGGCGCGCGGGCGTCGTCGACTCGGTCAGCAGGGCGCTGCCGGCGACGGTCGCGGCGCTCCAGCCGAGCCCGAGCGCGACGAGCCCCGCGACAACCCAGCCCTCGCTCTCGGCGCCGAGCGCGGTCATGAGCAGGGCGGCGACGAAGAGCGCCTGCCCGATGAGGATCGTCCACCACCGCCCGACCCGGTCGCTGAGGATGCCGAAGACGGGCGAGAGGGCATACATGCCGGCGATGTGCAGGCTGATCGTGAAGCCCACGATCACGAGGCTCGCGCCGTGGTCGGCCAGGTGCACGGGCGTCATCGCCATCACGCTCACCATGGTCGCGTGGCTGAGAGCGATCGCGAGAAGCGCGAGACGGATGCCCGCCCGGTCGTCGACGGCCGCCGCGGTCGTCGAGGCCCCGGCCCCGCCGTTCGCCCCAGCGTCGCGCGCGAGGCGCTGCGCGAGGCGCAGCGGGTCGGGGCGCAGCAGCACCAGGTAGAGCGCGGCCGCGAGCGACTGCGCCGCGACCGTGAACAGGAACGGCCCCGAGAGGGGCGGCAGGCCGATCGCGGCGCCGAGATCCTCACCCGGCCCGATGAGGTTGGGCCCGCTCACCGCGCCGACCGTCGTGGCCCACACCACGAGCGAGAGGTCGCGACCGCGCGTGGCGGGCGCCGCGAGGTCGGCGGCGGCGAACCGCGACTGCAGATTGACGGCGGTGCCGACGCCGATGAGCAGGATGCCGACCAGCAGCAGCGGGAAGCTCGGCAGCCCCGCCGCGACGATCGCGGTCACGGCCCCGAGAGCCGCGACGAGAGCGCCCGTCGCGAGAGCCGGAGCGCGGCCGGCGCGTGCGGCGAGGCGCGCGAGCGGGATCGCGGCGAGGGCCGCGCCGAGCGTCGACATGGTCGCCGCCATGCCGCTGAAGGCGGGCGAGCCCGAGATCTCGGCGGCGAGGATCGCGCCGATCGACAGGGTCGACCCCATGCCGAGCCCGGCGAGCACCTGCCCAGCCATGAGGATGGTGCGGATGCGGTGCTGCACGTGCGCGACGCCGGCCGCCTCGGGGGCGGCGGCCATCCCCTCATCGATGCGAGCCCGGGTGCGCACGGGATCAGTCGGTGCGGTCGTCGCGGTTCTTGGCCGGATTCGAGAGCATACCGAGACCCTCGATCGTGATGTCGACCCGCTGGCCGTCGACGAAGCCGCCGAGGCCGTCGGGCGTGCCCGTGAGGATCACGTCGCCCGGGAGGAGGGTCCACACGTCGCTGATGAACTCGATGAGCGCGGGGATGCCGTGCAGCAGGTCGCGCGTGTTGCCCTTGCGGCGCAGCTCGCCGTCGACGAAGGTCTCGATCTCGAGGTTCGTCGGGTCGATCTCGGTGTCGATGTACGGGCCGAGCGGGCAGAAGGTGTCGTAGCCCTTCGCTCGCGCCCACTGGCCGTCGGCGAACATGACGTCGCGCGCCGAGACGTCGTTGGCGATCGTGTAGCCGAAGACGACATCGCGCCAGTTCTCGCGCGGCACCCGCTTGGCGACCGAGCCGATGACGATCGCGAGCTCGCCCTCGTGCACGATGCGGCCCTCGACCGGCGGCAGCACGATCGGGTCGCCCGGGCCGATCACGGCGGTGTTCGGCTTGAGGAAGATGAGCGGCGTCTCGGGCCCGTCGTGCCCCATCTCGCGCCGGTGCGCCGCGTAGTTCATGCCCACGCACACGACCTTCGATCGCGGGATGACCGGGGCGAGGATCCTCGCCTGCGCCAGGGGCACGCGCTCCCCCGTCGTGTCGTAGCCGTGGTACATCGGATCGCCCGAGAGGACGACCAGCTCGTCGTCGTCGACGACGCCGTACCGCGGGTCTCCGTCGGTGCTGAATCGCGCGATCTTCACGGCGAGAGCCTACCTTCTGTGCAGTCCTGCTTCATGCGAATGCATCGAGTGCGCGTTCGGGCGCGCGGGGCGCCCCCGGCGCTGCGGCGAGCGCGGATGCTCAGGCCGGGGTGACGACGTACGTCGCCGTGACCTCGCCCTGGGCATCCGTCGCGACCGCGAGGTCGACGCGGTAGGAGGCCGAGGTGAACGAGCCGAAACCGCTGTCGGCGTCGGAGCTGACATTCGACGGGCTGAAGCCCGCCCGCTCGAGAGCGGCAGCGGCATCCTCGAAGCCCGCCCCGCCGCCGAGGCGGGATTGCGCGACCCAGCCGGTGCCCTCGGGGCCCGCCGCGCCGCCGACGACCTCGCCCGTGACGACGACCTCGTTCGGGAACCCGCTCGGCAGCGAGCCGTCGGTCGAGATCGCGGCGCCGCCGAGCACGCCGTCGACGAGCCCGCGCACCGACTCGTCGATGCCTCCGGTGATCTCGTCGACGCCCTGCTGAACGACCCCCTCGACGATGTCGTCGAGCGGCGAGCCCGTGCAACCGCTCGCCCCGAAGGCGAGGCCGGCGGCGAGCGCGAGGGCGGCGAGGCGGCGGGTGCGGGTGCGGGTCATGCGGGGCTCCTCGATGCTGGACGGTGCGGCGGTTCGGACGGTCAGGCGTTCTGCTTCTTCAGGCGGGAGGCGGCGCGAGCCCGCAGGGTCTGGTCGAGCTCGACCTTGCGGATGCGCACCTTCTCGGGCGTGACCTCGACGCACTCGTCCTCGCGGGCGAACTCGAGGCACTCCTCGAGCGTCAGCTGGCGCGGCGGGGTGAGTCGCTCGAGCTCCTCGGCGGTGGAGGAGCGGATGTTGTTGAGCTTCTTCTCCTTGGTGATGTTGACGTCCATGTCGTCGGCGCGCGAGTTCTCGCCGACGACCATGCCCTCGTACACCTCCTCGGTGGGGTTGACGAAGAAGGTCATGCGCTCCTGGAGCGTCATCATCGCGTTGCTCGTCACGACGCCCGCGCGGTCGGCGACGATCGAGCCGTTGTTGCGGGCGACGATCGACCCGGCCCACGGCTCGTAGCCGTGCGCGATGGCGTTGGCGATGCCCGTGCCGCGCGTCGTGGTGAGGAACTCGGTGCGGAAGCCGATGAGGCCGCGGCTCGGCACGATGAACTCCATGCGCACCCAGCCGGTGCCGTGGTTGACCATGCCCTCCATGCGACCGCGGCGCGCCGCGAGCAGCTGGGTGATCGCGCCGAGATACTCCTCCGGCGCGTCGATCGTGAGGTGCTCGAAGGGCTCGTGCAGTTTGCCGTCGATCGTCTTGGTGACGACCTGGGGCTTGCCGACCGTGAGTTCGAACCCCTCGCGACGCATGTTCTCGACGAGGATCGCGAGAGCGAGCTCGCCGCGCCCCTGCACCTCCCACGCGTCGGGGCGGCCGATGTCGACGACGCGGATCGAAACGTTTCCGATGAGCTCGCGGTCGAGGCGGTCCTTCACCATGCGCGCGGTGAGCTTGTGGCCCTTGACCTTGCCGACGAGGGGCGAGGTGTTGGTGCCGATCGTCATAGAGATCGCCGGCTCGTCGACCGTGATCGCGGGCAGCGGGCGGATGTCGTCGGGGTCGGCGATCGTCTCGCCGATCGTGATCTCCTCGATGCCGGCGACGGCGACGATGTCGCCCGCCGTGCCCGACTCGGCCGGGTACCGCTCGAGTGCGCGGGTCTTGAGCAGCTCCGTGATCCGCACGGTGCTGTGCGAGCCGTCGTGGCGCACCCAGGCGACCGTCTGCCCCTTCTTGAGCGTGCCGTTGAAGATGCGCAGGAGCGCGATGCGGCCGAGGAAGGGGCTCGCGTCGAGGTTCGTGACGTGCGCCTGGAGCGGGTGCTCGTCGTCGTAGGTCGGGGCGGGGATGTGCTGCAGGATCGCTTCGAACAGGGGTTCGAGGTCGTCGTTGTCGGGCAGCTCGCCGTCGGCGGGGCGGGTGCGGCTCGCCGCTCCGGCACGACCCGAGGCGTAGATGACGGGCAGGTCGAGGATCGCGTCGACGTCGAGGTCGGGCACCTCGTCCTGCAGGTCGCTCGCGAGGCCCAGGAGCAGGTCGTGCGTCTCCTCCTCGACGGCCTCGATGCGGGCATCCGGCCGGTCGGTCTTGTTGACGAGCAGGATCACGGGGAGCTTCGCCGCGAGGGCCTTGCGCAGCACGAAGCGGGTCTGCGGCAACGGGCCCTCGCTCGCGTCGACGAGCAGCACGACGCCGTCGACCATGCTCAGGCCTCGCTCGACCTCGCCGCCGAAGTCGGCGTGGCCGGGCGTGTCGATGACGTTGATGGTGATCTCGTGGCCACCGGCGTGCTTGCCCTTGTAGGTCACAGCAGTGTTCTTCGCGAGGATCGTGATGCCCTTCTCGCGCTCCAGGTCGTTGGAGTCCATCGCGCGATCCTCGAGGTGGGCGTGCGCGGCGAAGGAGTCGGTCTGGCGCAGCATGGCGTCGACGAGCGTCGTCTTGCCGTGATCGACGTGGGCGACGATCGCCACGTTGCGCAGGTCGGAGCGGGTGGCGAGCGCCATACGGAAGCAGCTTTCGATCGGAGGAGTCTGAGGGCTCAGGGCACGCAGAATGGCCCGGGCGATGAGACCAGTCTACCCGTCGCCCCGCTCCGCCTCAGAGCCCGGCGCGGCGGCTCTCGCGGCGCTCGCGCTGCGCGACCGGATCGGGCAGCGGCACGGCGGCGATGAGACGCTGCGTGTACGCCTCCTTCGGGCTGCGCAGGATCTCGTCGCGCGTTCCCTGCTCGACGAGCCGACCGCGGTGCATGACCGCGATGCGGTGCGCGAGCATGTCGACGACGGCGAGGTCGTGGCTGATGAACAGGCACGCGAACTGCAGCTTCTGCTGCAGCTCTTGCAGCAGGTCGAGGAAGCGCGCCTGCACCGAGACGTCGAGGGCGCTCGTCGGCTCGTCGGCGATGAGCAGCTCGGGCGCGAGAGCGAGGGCCCGCGCGATGCCCACGCGCTGGCGCTGACCGCCCGAGAGCTCGTGCGGGTAGCGGTTGCGGTAGCTCGTGGGCAGCTCGACCGAGCTCAGCAGCTCCTGCACGCGCTTGTCGAGCTCTTTGCCCTCGGCCTCGCCCGCGAGCAGCAACGGCTCGCCGATCGATTCGCCGATCGGCATGCGCGGGTTGAGGCTCGAGCCCGGATCCTGGAACACGATGCCGGCTCTGCGGCGCAGCGGTCGCAGCTCTTTCGGGCCGGCGGTCGAGATGTCGATTCCGGCCGAGATGAGCGTTCCGCTCGTGATCGGCAGCAGCCCGACCGCGGCGCGCCCGAGCGTCGTCTTGCCCGACCCCGACTCGCCCACGAGCCCGACGATCTCACCCGGATAGACCTCGAGGTCGATGTCCGCGGCGGCGAGGAAGGCCGGAACGCGACCGCGCTTGGGGTACTCGATCGAGACATCCTGGAACGACAGCACGGGTGTCGCGGCCGTCGACGGGCTCGGCCGGGAGGTGCCCGACTCGGAGATCTCGAGGCCGAGGTGCGGCACCGAGGCGAGCAATGACTGCGTGTATGGATGCTGCGGGCGCTGGAAGATGTCGAGGGCCGTCCCCTGCTCCACGGCCACGCCGTCCTTCATGACCATGATCGAATCGGCGAGGTCGGCGACCACCCCCATGTCGTGAGTGATGAGCACGATCGCCGAGTCGAGCCGCGTGCGCAGGCTGCGCAGCAGCTCGAGGATCTCGGCCTGCACCGTGACGTCGAGCGCCGTCGTCGGCTCGTCGGCGATGAGCAGCACGGGGTCGCACGAGATCGACTGAGCGATCATCGCGCGCTGGCGCTGCCCGCCCGAGAGCTGGTGCGGGTACTTGTTGAACGCCGTCCGCGGGTCGGGCATGTCGACCTTCTCGAGCAGCTCGATCGCGCGCTCCTTCGCCGCGGCGGGCGTCATGTCGTAGTGGGTGCGCAGCGTCTCGACGATCTGGAATCCGATCGTGTACACGGGGTTCAGGGCCGTCATGGGCTCCTGGAAGATCACGGCGATCTGGTTGCCGCGGACATGGCGCAGAGAGCGATTGTCGAGACCGGCGAGCTCGCGGCCGAGCAGCTGGATCGAGCCCGTGACGCGCGCGGTGGGCGGCAGGAGGCCGAGCAGGGCCATCGAGCTCGAGCTCTTGCCCGATCCCGACTCGCCGACGATCGCGAGGACCTCGCCGCGCTTGACGCGGTAGTCGAGCCCGACGGCGGCGGGGTAGTACTCGCCGTCGACCCAGAAGTCGACGCCGAGGTTCGACACCTCGAGCACGGTCTCGACAGCAGTGGGGGCGGTGGTGCTCACGGAAGGTCCTTCCCTGCGTTCAGGATGCGGCGGTCTGCGAAGCTGGCGCCATGCGTTTTCAGCCCGTCGCCTTCCGCCCGCTGTTCGGCCGCGTGCTGACCGTCGTCATGACGGTGCTCGCCGCAGCCGGTCTCGGTGGATTCGTGCTGACCGGCGATCTGGACGGCCTGGTGCGGTACGGGTGGTGGCTGGTGCTCATGGCCTATGGCACCGCTGTGCTGTTCTGGTCGCCGCGCGTCGACGTGCGCGACGAGGAGGTCGAGGTGCGCAACCCCTTCGTCACCTGGCACGTTCCCTGGGCGGGCATCGAGTTCATCGACACCAAGTGGGCCCTGACATTGCGCGCCGGCGGTCGACGCATCGAGGCCTGGGCGGCTCCGGCCGGCTCGCGCTGGACTCCGATGACCCTCGGCCGCGACGACCTGCGTGTGTCGGAATCGGCGCGAGTCGCGGGCGCGATCCGCCCCGGCGACGCGCTCAACACCGACAGCGGGGCCGCGGCGAACGTGATCCGGCGCCACTGGGAGGAGCTGCGCGACGACGGCCTCCTGACCCCGGCCGCCCCGGAGGCGCAGCCCCGGCGCGAGGCGCACCGCGCGACGATCGGCACGCTGCTCGTGCTCGTGGGCCTGTGCGCCCTCGGTCTCGTGCTCTGACGCGCACTCGGTCGCCATCACGCGCTCGACTTCGCCCGGCGAGTGGCCTTCGCGAGAGTGCGGGCGCCCGGCAGGCGCTTCTGACGCGGGTCGAAGGCGTCGCGGAGCCCGTCGCCGATGAAGTTGATGCACAGGGCGATCGCGATGATGAAGACACCGGGCCACCAGAACAGCCAGGGTCTGGTCGCGAAGGCCGCCTGGTTGTCGCTGATGATCTTGCCGAGAGAGGTGTCGGGCGACTGCACGCCGAAGCCGAGGAAGCTCAGCGCCGTCTCGAGCAGGATCGCGGCAGCCATGAGCAGCGTCGAGTTGACGATGATCACGCCGATCGCGTTGGGCAGGATGTGCTTGAAGATGATGCGGCGGTTGCTCGCACCGGCGACGCGCGCCGCGTCGACGAACTCGCGCTCGCGCAGGCTCAGCACCTCGGCGCGCACGAGTCGGGCGAGACCGGTCCACGCGAAGAGCCCGAGCACGATCGCGAGCGCGAAGGCGCCCTGGTTGCCGACGGCCTTGCCGACGACTGCGCCGACCACGATCACGGGGATCGTGATGATGATGTCGGTGAAGCGCATGAGCACCGAATCGCGCCAGCCCCGGAAGTAGCCGGAGACGGCGCCGATGACGGTGCCGATCGAGACGGCGATGAGCCCGACGACGACCATGATGACGACCGACTGCTGCGTGCCCCGCATGACGACCGCGAAGATGTCGCGCCCGACCTCGTCCTGCCCGAAGGGGTGGTCGCCGAACCGCAGACCCTCCCCGCCGAGGAACCGCGGGATCAGGCTCAGGGTCGGCCGTCCGCCGTCCTGCGGCGGGTCGATCTGCGTCCAGGTCCACTGCCACCAGCCGGGGGTGCGGATCGGGATGCCGAAGAACGAGAAGCTCAGACCCACGGAACTGAAGGCCAGGACGACGATGAACGCGAGCACGACCATCGAGATGAGCGCTCCGCGGTGGCGGAAGAACCGCCGCCGCACGATCTGGCCCTGACTCAGGCCCTCGATCTCTCTGAGCTCGAGGTTGTTCTCGGCGTCGGTCACACCGGGCGCGCTGTGGCCCGGCTCGGGAATGAGTGTGTTCGACATCAGTTGACTCGGATTCGCGGGTCGAGGGCGGCGTAGACGAGGTCGGCGATCAGGTTGAACAGGATCGCGAGCCCGCCGACGACGACGAAGAAGGCCATCACGGGGTTCGGATCGACACGCGCGAGGCCGTTCTGGAACAGCTGGCCCATGCCCGTCCAGCCGAACACGCGCTCGGTGATGACGGCGCCGCCGACGATGCCGCCGATGTCGAAGGCGACGATCGTCGCGATCGGGATGAGGGCGTTGCGGAAGGCGTGGCGCACGACGACCGTGCGCTCGGAGAGCCCCTTCGCGCGCGCCGTGCGGATGTAGTCCTGGTTGAGCACCTCGAGCAGGCTCGCTCGCGAATACCGCGTATAGGTCGCGAACGAGATGAGGATGAGCGCGAGCGTCGGCAGCAGGAGGTGCGTGAAGATGTCGACGCCCTGCACCCAGAGCGAGCCCTCGAGATTGGGGGTCGAGGCGCCGATCGTCGCGATCGGCCGCCCGCGCACGCGGCCCGAGTTCGCGTAGTCGTCCCACACGAGCATGAAGCGGTCGAGCGCGATGACGAACGCGGTCGTGAGCCCCGTGAAGATCGCGACGCGCACGACCGGGCCCTTGTCGACCCCGCCGACGACGAAGCCGACCACCCCGCTCACGAGAGCCGTGAGAGCGGCGAGACCCAGGAGCATCCACCATTCGGTGACGAAGAACGACAGGTTGTACTGGAACGGGTAGTAGACCGCGATGCCGAGCGCCGCGACGACGAGGGCGGCGATGAGCGCCCGGCGGTTCTTGAGGCCCGTGATGAGCGCCGTGAAGCCGAACGCCGTGCCGATGCCCATGGCGGCGACTCCGCCGATCGTGATCGCGGGGTAGCTGAACCAGTCGGTGAGGTTCATGACCGTGAGCAGGCCGGCGGTCGCGACGGCGGCGATGCCGAACATGACGGCTTTGCGGCGCGGCTCGCCCGGGATGATCGAGGCCCACAGCGCCCCCGAGAGGAGCGTGAGCGCGACGATGACGAGCATGGGCAGTTGCGGGTCGTCATCGAGGAAGTCGTTGAACCCGATCGCGACGAACTGCTTGAGCAGCACCGCGACCCAGAAGATCGGCAACGAGAAGAACAGGAACGAGACGAAGGTGACGCTGTAGTCGTAGCCCGAGTACTGCCGCAGCGCCGTCGTGATGCCGACGAGGAGGCCGAGGAAGATCGCGACGATCGTCGCGATCGTGACGAGCTGGATGGTCGAGCCGAGCGCCTGCTCGAGCAGGGCGTTGACGCTGCGGCCCTCGACGGTGACGCCGAAGTCGCCGCGGAGGACGCCGGCGAACCAGATGAAGTACCGCAGCGGCGGTGCGACATCGAGATTCAGGAGTCGGATTCGCGACTCGATGAGCTGCTCCTTGTTGGGAGCGCTGCTCTCGCGGAGGTCCTTGAGGGGGTCACCCGACAACGCGACCAGGTTGTACATGAGGTACGTGGCGGCGAGGAGGACGAATACGGAGGCGATGAGTCGCCGGATTACGAATGTGGCCATCGGAAATGGCACCCTACCTAACTGATCCTGGGTGCCCAGCCGAGGGCGCTGGGGCCGCGGTGGCGGCCCCAGCGCCCCTGATGCTGGGTCAGCTGACTGACATGATCAGTCCGAGTGGCTCGGACCTACTCGGTGTCGGTCGGCGTCCAGTCCCAGATGTTCCAGAAGATCGTCGGCGAGAGGGGGCCGGGGTCGACGCCCTCGACACGGTCGCTGAAGGCCGTGACGCCGGGGAACTGGAAGATGGTCAGGCCGTAGGCGTCGTCCATCAGCAGCTTGTCGATCTCGACCTGGATCTCGATCTGACGCTCCGGGTCGATCGTGGTGTCCAGTTCGCTGAGCAGCTCGTCGACCTCGGGGTTGCTGTAGTAGTTGAGGTTGTTGATGCCGCCCGTGCGGAAGGTCGCCGAGCTGTTGGTCACGCCGAGGCTCGTCGACTGCCAGCCGAAGAAGGTCGCGTCGTAGGCTCCCGGGGTGCCGAGCAGGCCGCCCCAGTCGTCGCTGCCGCAGTCGGTGACGGCGAAGCCCGCCTGGCTGGCCGATTCCTGGATGAGCGCGAACTCGTTGACGCGGCGAGGGTTGTTCGTCGCGTAGAGGATGCAGACCTCGGGGCTCGTGACGCCGGCCTCGGCGAGCAGCGCCTTCGCGCCCTCGATGTCGACCTCGCCGTAGTTGGCCTGCATGCCGTTGGTCTCGACGGTCTCGTCGTAGCCGGGAGCGCCGGGCACGAAGAGCTGCGAGTTGCGCACCTCGGCCTCGGGGTTGAGCGGCTTGATGAGCGTGTCGACGATCTGCTGGCGCGGAATCGTCTTGAGGAAGGCCTCGCGCACGACCGGGTTGTTGAAGGTGCCGCTCTTCGACTGGTCGAACTGCAGGTCGATGTGCTCGTAGACAGCCTCGACGCCCGAGAGCACCGTGACGCCGTCGAGCTCGGCGAGCGCATCGGCGACATCGGCCGTGGCCTGCGGGCTGATGACGTCGACCTCGCCGTTGTCGAGGGCCTGCACGGCGGCGAGCGGGTCGGTGATGAAGCGGACGGTGACCTCCTCGATCTGCGGCGAGTTCTCTCCCGTGTAGTTCTCGTTGGCCTTCAGGGTGATGTACTGGTCGGCAACGAACTCGGTGATAACGTACGGGCCGTTGACCACGAGAAGGTTGGCGTCCTCCTCCGAGGGCATCTCCGAGAAGTTCCAGTCGGAGTTCCAGACAGACGAGATCGAGGCGAGAGCCTCTTCGTCGTTGTTCTGAATGGCCTCCACGAGCGCGTCCTTCGCCTCCTGGGGGTCCTCGATGCCGAGCGCGCGCTGCGCGACGACGTGCGCGGGCAGGCCGACGCCGAAGACGAGCTCCCAGTCGACGAAGATGTTGTCGTACTCGAGCGTGATCGTCTTGCCGTCGATCTCGGGCACCTGCGAGACGTTCTCGAGGCCGCTGCCGAGCGAGCCGTCGAAGTAGACGACGTCGGTGGGGTAGTCCTCGGTGAACTCACCCGTCTCCGGGTCGGTGAACTCGCTCGGGTCGAACTCGGGGGTGTTGGGCACTCCCGAGTTCGCGGCCCAGGCGAGCAGCATGTCGGCCGCGTCGACCGGTGTGCCGTCGGACCATTCGACGCCGTCGGCGATGGTGTACTCGACGACCAGCGGGTCCTCCGAGACGAGCTCGTAGGTGCCGAACGACTCGTCCTTCTGGAGCTCGGGCGTGTTGTCGTAGTAGTTGAACGAGCCGCTCGTCATGTAGACGATGTTCGCGTTCGCCGTGGCGTTGCCGAACGAGGTGTTGCTGTTGTACGAGTAGAACGGCTGGTTCCACGCGACCGTGATCGAGCTGCCTTCGACGACCTCGGACTGCTGCGGTGCAGCGCAGGCCGAGAGGACGAGGGCGCTCGCCGCGATCGTGGCGGCGCTTGCTGCCCCGAGTCTGCTGATTCGCAATTTTCCTCCTGTGCAAGATGGATACGTGCCAGCACGAAACCGAGCGCGCCGTCACGCCTAATGGGTATGACCCTATGGAGGGGGCCACATCCGAGCCAAACCCTAGAGGGATTCGTTACACACCGGTAACGACATTCGAGCAATCCTGTGCATGAGTACGATTAATTGCGCCGATCCCGGCTCGCATCGCAAGATAATTGCACATGGCGCACAGAAGCTCGAGCTCCCGAGCGCAACGCACATGGTTCGTGAGTTGGCCTCGATACTTACCCTAGGGATTCGCACCAATGAGCAGCGGTGTCACGGCGTGTCGTTCGTTCCCTGACGACAAGCGCCGCGCGGGCCCTCGGAGCGCAGCGCGCGATACTGCAGGGGTGCCGACGTCATCCCCCACCGAGCCCGAGCCGAGCATCCACACGGATCGTCGCATCCGCGTCGAGATCCTCATCGTCCTCGGACTCTCCCTCGGGGCGAGCGCCGTCTACGCGATCGTCGCGATCGCGAACCGGCTCACTCGGGAGACTCCCCTGTCGCGCCAGACGGCGACGATCAACGCTCCGCGCGACGAGCGCGAGATCTTCGACCTGATCTACCAGTTGCTCGCCGTCTTCTTCGATCTCGTGCCCGTCGCGCTCGTCGCCTTCCTGCTCTGGAGCGCGACGCGCCCGCGCCTGGGGCGCCTCGGACTCGATGCGACGCGTCCGGGGCGGGATGCTCTGAGCGGTCTCGGGCTCGCGCTGGTCATCGGCGCGCCCGGGATCGCGCTCTACCTCGTCGGCCGCCAGCTCGGCCTCACCGTCACGGTCGTGCCGAGCGCGCTCGACGAGCAGTGGTGGACGGTGCCGGTGCTCGTGCTCTCGGCGCTGCGGGCGGGCGTCACCGAGGAGGTCATCGTCGTCGGCTACCTGTTCGCTCGCCTGCGCGACCTGCGGTGGGGGCCGTGGGCGATCATCCTGACGAGCGCTCTGCTGCGCGGCACCTACCACCTCTACCAGGGCTTCGGGGCCTTCGCGGGCAACGTCGCCATGGGCATTCTCTTCGGCTGGCTCTACACGCGCACGGGACGCGTGCTGCCGCTCGTCATCGCGCACACAGTCATCAACGCTGTGGTCTTCGTGGGATATCCCTGGGCAGCAGCGCTCTACCCGGAACTTCTCGGCTTTCGCGCCTAACCTCGCCGCATGCCCCAGCCCGAGATCGGCCACCTCGCGCTCGACTTCACCCTTCCCGGAGTCACCTTCGACGGCGAGGATGCCCGCCACCGGCACTTCTCGCTGCGCGAGCACCGGGGCGCTCCCGTCGTCCTCGCCTTCTACCCCGCAGACGCATCACCCGGCTGCACCGCGCAGCTGTGCTCGTACCAGAGCGAGCTCGCGGGATTCGAGAGGCTCGGTGCCGAGGTCTGGGCGATCAGTCGGCAGTCGACCGCCTCGCACGAGTCGTTCGCGCGGCGGCAGGGGCTCGAGTTCCCGCTACTCGCCGACGAGCGCGGCGATGTCGCCGACGCCTACGGCGTGGGGCTGTTCGGCGTCGGCGTGCGCCGGGCGATCTTCGTCATCGACGCCGACGGCATCGTTCGCTGGAAGCACGTGGCGCTGCTCGGCATGACCTATCAGAGCGCGGCAACGATCCGCGAGCAGCTGCAGCGGCTCGGTGGCACGGGGCCGCACACCGCCTCCGCGGCCTCGTAGGCCGACGCGCCCGCACGCGCCGCCCGAGCCCTCGTTGTCGGCGACGCCCGAAAAGCCCGGGCGCGGGTGCGCGGGCCGCCCCTCACACCGTTTCACGCCCCGCACACGGATCTGGCGGTGTGCGGGGCTCGAGGCAGTGTGAGTTGTTCCGGCGCCGTCAGGCGGGCGCCGGAGGCGCGCCGACAGGTGCGGCGGGGACGCCGATTGAGGCGTTCGCGTCTACGCGAACGCCTCAATCGGCGGGCAGGCGCACACGAGGTTGCGGTCGCCGTAGGCCTGGTCGACGCGGCGCACCGGCGGCCAGTACTTGTCGGCGCGCGTCGCCCCGAACCCGCCCGAGCCGTCGGCGCCGGGGCCGTGCTCGTCACCGGGCACGAGCGACGCCGGGTACACGGCGAGCTCGCGCGAGTAGGGGTGACTCCACTCGCCCGCGATGACGCTCTCGGCCGTGTGCGGCGCGTTGACGAGCGGGTTGTCGGCCGCGGGCCACTCCCCCGCCGCGAGGCGGTCGGCCTCGAGGCGGATGGCGATCATGGCCTGGATGAACCGCTCGAGCTCGGCGAGGTCTTCCGACTCGGTCGACTCGACCATGAGCGTGCCCGCGACGGGGAACGACATCGTCGGCGCGTGGAAGCCGTAGTCCATGAGCCGCTTCGCGACGTCGTCGTTGCCGATGCCCGTCGCCTCCTTGAGCGGGCGCAGGTCGAGGATGCACTCGTGGGCGACGAGCCCGTTCTCGCCCGCGTAGAGCACCGGGTAGTGCTCGCGCAGCCGCAGCGCGACGTAGTTGGCCGACAGCACCGCGTTCGCCGTCGCATCCTTCAGCCCTTCGGCACCCATCATGCGGGCGTAGGCCCACGAGATCGGCAGGATGCTCGCCGAGCCGAAGGGGGCGGCCGAGACGGGCGCCCCGCCGTGCTCGACCGTGCCGGCGCTGCCGGTCGCAATGTCGAACGGCGGGTGCTGGTGCATCTGCGCAAGCGGGTGGCCGGGCAGGAACTCGGCGAGGTGCGCCTTCGCCGCGACGGGCCCGACGCCCGGGCCGCCTCCGCCGTGCGGGATGCAGAAGGTCTTGTGCAGGTTGAGGTGGCTGACGTCTCCGCCGATGTCGCCGTAGCGGGCGTAGCCGAGCAGCGCGTTGAGGTTCGCGCCGTCGATGTAGACCTGGCCGCCGGCCTCGTGCACGGCCGCCGTCACGTCCATGACGTCGTGCTCGTACACGCCGTGAGTCGACGGGTAGGTGATCATGAGCGCCGCGAGCTCGTCGCGGTGCTCGGCGATCTTCGCGCGCAGATCGTCGAGGTCGACATCGCCCGTCGCGGTCGTGCCGACGACGACGACGCGCATCCCGGCCAGCACCGCCGAGGCGGCGTTCGTGCCGTGCGCGCTCGATGGGATGAGGCAGACGGTGCGGTGCTCGTCGCCGCGCGAGCGGTGGTAGCCGCGGATGGCCAGCAGGCCCGCGAGCTCGCCCTGGCTGCCGGCGTTCGGCTGCAGCGAGACGGCATCGTAGCCCGTGAGCTCGGCGAGCCACGTCTCGAGCATGCCGATCAGGACGAGCGAGCCCTGCACGTCGTCGAGCGGCGCGAAGGGGTGCAGCGCGCTGAACTCGGGCCACGTGACGGCGGCCATCTCGGTCGCGGCGTTGAGCTTCATGGTGCACGAGCCGAGCGGGATCATGCCGCGGTCGAGCGCGTAGTCGCGGTCGGCGAGGCGCTTGAGGTAGCGCATCATCGCCGTCTCGCTGCGGTGCGTGTGGAACACCGGGTGCGTCATGAACTCGGATGCGCGGCGCAGCGCCCCGGGCAGGCTGTCGCCGGTCGCGGCCTCGGCCTGCGATCGCGGCGCGGGCGCCTCGAAGACCGAGGCGATGCGCTCGATCGTCGCGGCATCGGTCGTCTCGTCGACCGAGAGGCGCAGCACGTCGTCGCTCTCGACCCACACGAGCAGGTCGTCGACCGCGGCGCGCGCCGCGAGAGCGCGGGCGCGACCCGGCACGCGCAGCTCGAGGGTGTCGAAGTACGCGTCGTGGGCGAGCTCGACTCCGGCGCCGCGGAGCGCCTCGGCGAGCGCCGTGGCGCGGCCGTGCACGCGCTCGGCGATGCGGCGCAGCCCGTCGGGCCCGTGGTACACGCCGTACATCGACGCCATGACGGCGAGGAGCACCTGAGCGGTGCAGATGTTGGAGGTCGCCTTGTCGCGGCGGATGTGCTGCTCGCGCGTCTGCAGCGTGAGCCGGTAGGCCGGGCGGCCGTCGGCGTCCTTCGAGACGCCGACGAGACGGCCCGGCATCTGCCGCTCGAGGCCCTCGCGCACGGCGAGGTAGCCGGCGTGCGGACCTCCGAAGCCCATCGGCACGCCGAAGCGCTGGGTCGTGCCGACGGCGACGTCGGCGCCGAGCTCGCCCGGGCTCGTGATGAGGGTCAGCGCGAGGAGGTCGGCGGCGACGATCGCGAGCCCGCCGTGCTCCTTGACCCGGGCGATGATCGCCGAGGGGTCCCAGATGCGACCCGAGGCCGCGGGGTACTGCACGAAGACGCCGAAGGCCTCGGGCAGGTCGGCCGGGTCGGTGTCGGCGAGCGGCAGGTACCGCAGCTCGAGACCGACGGCCTCGGCCCGGCCGTCGAGCACCGCGCGCGTCTGGGCGAACAGATCGCTGTCGACGAGGAAGACGTTCGAGTCGCTCGTCGAGGCGCGGCGCGCGAGCAGCATCCCCTCGACGACCGCGGTCGCCTCGTCGAGCATCGAGGCGTTCGCGGTGTGCAGCCCGGCGAGCTCGCTCACCATGGTCTGGAAGTTCAGCAGCGCCTCCAGGCGCCCCTGCGAGATCTCCGGCTGGTAGGGCGTGTAGGCCGTGTACCAGCTGGGGTTCTCGAGCACGTTGCGCTGGATCACGGCGGGCGTGATCGTGCCGTAGTAGCCCTGGCCGATGAGGCTGACGCGCACGCGGTTCTCGGCCGCGATGGCGCGCAGCTCGGCGAGGGCCTCGGCCTCGGTCGCGGGGTGGGGCAGGCTCCGCAGCGGCGCGGTCTGGCGGATCGCGGTCGGAACCGCCGCATCCATGAGATCGGAGAGCGAGGCGTAGCCGAGCGCGTCGAGCATGAGCTGCCGCGCGTCGTCGTCGATGCCGATGTGGCGGGCGCTGAAATCCAGTGACATGGGGGGTTCGATGCTCCTACTCGCCGATGAGGGCGCGGTACTCGTCGGCGCTCAGCAGCGCCGGGGTCTCGGCGACGCGGATCTTGACGAGCCAGCCCTCGCCGTAGGGGTCGGAGTTGATGGTCTCGGGCGCGTCGACGACGGCCTGGTTGGCCTCGACGACCTCGCCGTTCAGCGGCGCGTAGAGCTCGCCGACCGACTTGGTCGACTCGACCTCGCCGACGATCGCGCCGGAGGCGACGCTCGCGCCGACCTTCGGCAGGTCGACGTAGACGACATCACCGAGAGCGTCGGCGGCGTACTGGGTGATGCCCACGGTGGCGACGTCGCCCTCGAGGCGCACCCACTCGTGCTCGGCGGTGTACTGCAGGTCGCTGGGAACGCTCATGGTTCAGGCCTCTTTTCTGTAGAAGGGAAGGGGGACGACGGTCGCGGGGATGCGGCTGCCGCGCACATCGAGGTCGAGTCCGGTGCCGACGGTGGCGTGGTCGGGGTGCACGAAGGCCATCGCGATGGGGTGGCCGAGCGTCGGCGAGAGGGCGCCCGAGGTGACCTCTCCGACGACCTCGTCGCCCGCCAGCACCGGGTAGCCCGCGCGGGCGGCGCGCTTGCCCTCGGCGCTCAGGCCGACGAGCACGCGCGCGTCGGCGCCGGGCCCGGCCTCGATCGCGGCCTTGCCGACGAAGGCCGGCTTGTCGGTCACGACGACGCGCCCGAGGCCCGCCTGCACCGGCTGGATGCTCAACCCGAGCTCATGGCCGTAGAGCGGCATGCCCGCCTCAAGCCGCAGGGTGTCGCGCGCCGCGAGCCCCGCGGGCACGAGCCCGAGCGGCTCGCCTGCGGCGAGCAGCGCTTCCCACAGCGCGGGGGCGTGCGCCGTGTCGAGGTAGAGCTCGAAGCCGTCTTCGCCCGTGTAGCCGGTGCGGGCGACCATGACCGCGACGCTCTCGCCGGCGAGCGCGAACGCGCCGGGGGCCCAGGCGTAATAGCGCAGGGCGTCGAGGCCCTCGGCGGAGAACCCGGGCGTCGCCTCGAGGATGGCGCGCGCAGCGGGCCCCTGCACGGCGATGAGGGCCAGTGCGTCGGTGCGGTCGTCGAGGGCGACCGCGTGGTCGGCGGTGCGGGCGCGCAGGGCGGTGACGACGGCATCCCGATTGGAGGCGTTCGCGACGACGAGGTATTCGGGCTCGGAGACGCGGTAGACGATGACGTCGTCGATGATGCCGCCGTGCTCGTCGAGCACGAGCGAGTACTTCGCGCGGCCGACCGGCAGCGCCGACAGCCGACCGGCGAGCGCGGCGTCGAGGAAGGCGCCGGCCTGCTCTCCGATGACCGCGATCTCGGCCATGTGCGAGATGTCGAAGAGCCCCGCGGCCGTGCGCACGGCGTGGTGCTCGGCGAGGTCGGAGGTGTAGCGCACCGGCATCTGCCACCCCGCGAAGTCGGTGAAGCTCGCACCGAGCGCGACGTGCTGCTCGTGCAACGGCGACAGCCGCGGGGTCGCGGGGGGCGAGGTCGGTTCGGTCATCGTGGAGTTCTCCTGACGCGCTGAAGGCCGGTGGAACTCCCCCTCTGTCATGGTGCCTGAGAGCTTCGCGCGCCCGTTCCGGTCGTGCCGGTCGGGGCGTCGCTTTCACCGTGGGCGAGCCGGGCACCGTTTCGAGGATGCGCGGACTGCTTTTCAGAGCGGCCTGGCAGATGCGGTACACGTACCTGAGAGATTGGCGGGGAGGCTTGCTCCTTCGGTGCCGACGGCGGCGTGCGCCCCGTCGGCTCTCCCGCATCGCGTTGCGGCCCGGTGTTCGATTGTGATGGTGCGGTCGTTCGTGGCTCAGCGTAGCAAGGCGCGCCGCGCTCGGCATGCCGGCCTCGGCCGGATTCGCGATCGCGACAACCACGCGTCAGGTGACAATGTCCTGACAAGCTGGCATAGTGGCATCCATGTCAGTCAGCATCGAGGGCGGCCGCGCCGCCTCTCGCGAGGTCGTCCTGCCGCTCAGCGCGTTCATGGCACTCGAGCGATCGGGACCGATCCCCCTGTACTTCCAGATCGCGCAGATCATCGAGCGCGCGATCGCCGACGGTCGATTGCCCGCGGGGTCGCGCCTCGAGAACGAGGTGGCGCTCGGCACACGGCTGGGCCTCAGCCGACCGACGATCAGACGAGCGATCCAGGAACTCGTCGACAAGGGCCTTCTCGTGCGACGACGCGGTATCGGCACGCAAGTGGTCCACGGTCATGTCACCCGCGGGCTCGAGCTCACGAGTCTCTACGACGACCTGCTGCAGAGCGGACAGAAGCCCTCGACCGTGGTGCTCTCGATGGAGACCGTCGAGGCGAGCGCGGTCGTCGCCGAGCACCTCGCCGTGGACGAGGGCTCGCCGGTCGTGCACCTTCGCCGCCTTCGCAAGGCCGACGACGTGCCCGTCTCGATCCTCGAGAACTGGCTGCCCGCCGACTTCGCCGACCTCGCCGAGCAGGACATCGCCGACCACGGTCTCTACCAGGTCCTCCGATCGAGGGGCGTGACGATGCGCGTGGCCAAGCAGCGCATCGGCGCGCGCAGGGCCACACCTGAGGAGGCGGACCAGCTCGGCGTCGAGCGCGGTGGCGCCCTGCTGACGATGGACCGCACCGCCTTCGACAGCTCGGGCCGGGCCGTGGAGTTCGGCCGCCACTGCTATCGACCCGACCTCTATTCGTTCGAGGTCACGCTCGTCGAGAAGTAGTGCCGGCGGCACGGGGCCGCGGTCTCGGGTTCGCGGAGACGGAAGCGGGCGGGGCCCGGTTGACCGAGCCCCGCCCTTCCCTCCCTCGAAGGCTCTAGAAGCGGCCCTCTCGGTATCGGCGGATGCCCTCGGCGCCTTCGACGACGGCGGCGGTGAGTTCTTCCACCGTCGTGTCCTCGCGGCGGACATCCAAGATCTTGCGCCCGTGGTTCATCACGATGTGGCGATCGCACACCTGGTAGGCGTGGTGCAGGTTGTGAGTGACGAGCACCGAACTCACGCCCTCGCTCTTGAGATGAGTGAGGTAGTTGAGCAGCGCCTCCGTCGCGCGCACGGCGAGCGCCGAGGTGGGCTCGTCGAGGATCAGCAGGCTGCGCTTGAAGTGAACGGCCCGCGCGATCGCGACCGCCTGGGCCTGACCGCCCGAGAGCGAGGCGACCAGCTGCTTGGGGCTCTTGATGCCCTCGATGGTCACGACGCTGTCGAGCACGTCGGCGGTGATGGCGTCCATCTGCTTCATCTTCATGAACCCCAGACGGTTGGTGATCTCGCGACCCATGAAGATGTTGCGGGTGATCGTCATGAACGGCACGAGAGCGGAGTCCTGGAAGATCGTCTCGACTCCGAGCCGCTCGGTGACGTCGCGGTTCATGCGCTCGATCGGCGCGTCGTCCCAGTGGAACTCGCCTTCGTTCGCCTGCACGACGCCCGACATGATCTTGACGAGCGTCGACTTGCCCGCGCCGTTGTCGCCGAGAAGGCCGACCACTTCGCTCTTGCCGATCTCGAAGCTCACATCATCGAGGACGGTGTTCGGACCGTATTTCTTGGTGACTCCCGTCAGCCGGTAGAGAGCGCTCATCGTGCTTTGCCTTCCATGAGCTTGTTGAAGATCGCGGCGATGACGATCGTCACGCCGACGAAGAGAGTGATGTAGAAGCCGGGCGCCTTGGCGAGCAGCAGACCGTTGCGGATGAGCTCGATGAGCGCCGCCCCGATGATGATGCCGAGCACGGTGCCTCGACCGCCGAGAAGCGATGTGCCGCCGACGACGGCCGCCGCGATCGCGAAGAGGGTGAAGTCTTCGGTCGCCGAGCCGCCGGGCTGCATGGACGACGTGCGCACGGCGATGAGGATCGAGGCGAACCCGACGAGCCCGCCGAAGATCGCGAACGACATGAGCTTGACGCGCTTGGGGTTGATCGAGATCGCCTCGGCCGCGGCGGGGTTGCCGCCGACGGCGAAGAGGTGGTTGCCGAGGCGGTGCCGGTGCACGAAGAACCAGGCGAGCACGCCGATGACGATGAGCCAGACGATCTGAGAGCGGAAGAAACCGAAGTCCTGCGCGAAGAGGAACACCATCGTCTCGTCGCGGGATGTCGTGAGGGTCGCCGGCGTCGTGCCGTTGATGAAGATGCCGGCGCCCATCCAGAAGAAGCTCATGCCGAGCGTCGCGATGAACGAGGGGATTCGTGTGTAGACGACGATCGCTCCGTTGACGAGCGCGACGAGGACTCCGCAGAGGACTCCGGCGGCGATCGCCGCCCAGAGCCCGACCCCTTCGGCCGTCTTGATGAAGACGATCGCGCTCAGCGTGATGTTGGCGCCGAGCGACAGGTCGAACTCACCGGCGATCATGAGGATGCCCGCTGCGAGGCCGAGAATCGCCAGCACGGGAACGGCTTGCGAGATGACGCCCGAGAGATTGTTCGGGTTCAGGAAAGCGAAGCTCGTCGGCGAGACGAGGCTCGCGATGACGTAGCCGACGAGCAGGACCACGAATACGATCGTGATCTCGAGGGCGCCGCGACCGCGGATGAACTGCAGCTCGTGCTTGAGCCGGCCGCCGAAGTTCGTGGACTGCCGGGCGTCCGACATCCGTCTCTGGGTCGTGATCGCCTCGGTCGCCAGCGGCGCCTCGATGATCGGGGCGTCTGCGCCCGTACTTCTCCGGTCTGTCATGATGCTCGTCCTTCAGCGCTGAATGAGAGGTGGCGGCCTGCGCCGCCCGGGGAGGGAGGGGTGGTGCAGAGCGGGGCCGACCGAAGGTTCCGATCGGCCCCGCCGTAGTCGCTGATCGTCAGTCGACTACCAGCGGACGCCCTGCAGGTCGGGAGCCTCGATGTTCTCGACGGTATCGGCCGTGATGAGCCCGAGACCGCCCGAGTTGATGTTCGCGGGCGAGAAGCCGAAGTCGAGGTGGAGGACACCCTGCATCACCGACTGGAAGCCCTGGATGTAGCCCTGCTGATCGGCCGTCGCGAGGATCGTGCCGTCTTTGAGACCCTGCACGATGGCCGGCGCCGTGTCGAAGCCGATGACCTTGGCGGTCGTGTTGCCGGCGGCCGCGAGCGCTGCGGGGAGGTTGCGGTGCGGGGTGCCGCCGACCGGCACGATGGCCTTGACGTCGGGGTTCGCGACGAGCCAGGTCGTCAGCGCGTCGAGCGCCGGGGCGTCCTCGCCCCCGGTGCGAAGCCACTCCGTCTGGGGCAGCACGCCGATGCCGGCCTCCGAGAGGACGTCGTAGACGCCGCCGCCGCGCTGCAGCGCGTAGGGCTGGTCAGGCTCTTCGGCGGTGATCAGCACCTTGTCGCCGGCGCTCACGACGCCGGAATCGAGAAGCTGGTTCGCGACGATCGTGCCAACCTCGTAGAAGTCCTGTCCGACGAATCCGCTGACGCAGTCGCCTGCCGACTCGGGCGCGGGAACGTTGAAGGCGATGACCGGGATCCCGGCATCCGCCGCCTGGCAGGCGACGTCGACCCATGCTTCGCCCTCGTTGAAGGGCATGAAGATGAAGGCCGGGTCGTTCGCGATCGCGGTCTGGACGAGGTTGACCATCGTGGCCGAGTCGCCGTCTGCGGTCTGGTGGGTGAATTCCAGATTGCCGAGCGCGGCGGCATCCTCTCCGCCCTTGAGGATCTGCGCCCAGAAGGCGTCACCGGCGGGGTTGTAGTAGGTGAAGAAGTAGACGTCGCGGTTCTCGGCGCGCGAGCCGAAGCCCGAGTCGAGCGCGGGGGCCGCGTCGCCGCCGTCGGTGGTCGAGGTGCCGGCGCTGCAGCCGGCCAGAACGACGACCGCGGCGGCGGTCAGGGAGAGACCGGCGAGGCCTCGCATGCTGCGGGTGGTGGTGATCACTTCGTTGTGTCCCTTCTAGTGGGCTCCGGGTGCTGGGGATGATCGGAGCGTGAGCGTCATCGCTGATCAGACTGTAGGCGTTTCACGCCAAGAGGTCAATAGTTTGTCCTGACATATTTACTTACTGGCGCAGCAGGGGTTTCGAACTCCGCGGCGAGGGGGTCGCCGCGCTGGGGATCAGCCCGCGGCGCGGTCGCGCGCGGAGCCGACGAGCTTCCCGATCGTTTCGAGCTGGAAACGCGAAACGGCCTGCCAGTTCTCGTCCTCGGCGAAGACGTTCGAGACGATGAGGGCATCCTCACGGTCGAGGAATCCGACCGACTGCAGCGCGTCGACGAACTCGACCCAGTTCACGTCGCCGTCGCCGATGCGCAAGTGCTGATGCACGCGCGCAGTGTTGCCGGGCGGATTCGAGATGTAGCGCAGGCCGTGCGAGCGATGGTGATCGAACGAATCGGCCGCGTAGGCAGCACCGAGCCGATCCCCCGCCGCGGCGATGATGCCCGGCGCATCGTCGCCGTAGTGGAAGGTGTGCGAGGCGACGTAGACGAATCCGACGTTCGCGGAGTCGAGGGCGCGGATGACGCGAACGGCCTCGTGCCCGTCCTCGACGAAGTCGTCGGGGTGCGGGTCGATGTTCACGCGAAGGCCCTCGCGCTCGATGATGGGCAGCAGCTCGTCCATCGAGCGGTAGAACGCCGCCTCCGAGTCCTCGCTTCGCTCGGGACGCCCGCTGAACTCGGTGTTGACCACGCGCACGTCGAGCTCGACGGCGACCTCGATGAGCCGACGGAAGTTGCGCACGGCCGCTTCGCGCTGGTGCTCCTCCGGTGACGAGATGCGATAGACCGGCAGCAGCGACGAGATGCCGACCCCGGCATCCTTCGCCGCCTTCTTGGTCGCCGCGAGAAGATCGCGATCAGCGCGTGGATACCGGAAGAACGGCATGAAATCGACGTGCGGTGTGAGCTGGATCCACTCGTACCCGAGCTCCGCGGCGACGCGGGGGAACTCGAGGAACGAGTGCGTGTGGTGCAGTGGCGTGGGGTCGAGAGCGATTCTCATGGGTCCTCCTCGGCGATCAGGCGTAGAACGCGGGGCGCTCGGCGTACTCGACCTCGACACGGCGGCCGCTCTCGAGCGCCTCGACGCCGGCCTTGCAGGCCGCAGCGGCGAGGTAGCCGTCCCACGCCGAGGGTCCATCGATGAGGCCCTGGCTCGCCGCGCGCACCCAGCGCTGGATCTGGGTGTCGTAGGCCTCGGCGAAGCGCGTCGTGAACGAAACGTGCTCGGCGCGGCCGTAGCGGCCGTCCTGCCACAGCGTCATGCCGCCCGTGCGACCGATCTCGGCGATGCCCTTCTCGAACACCGCCTCGGTCTTGACCTGGTAGCCGAACTGCACGCTCACATTCATCTCGACGTCGGCGAGCACGCCATCGGCGGTCTCGAGCAGCACGAGGACGGGCTCGTCGAGGTGCGAGGGCGAGAGCGAGTTGCGACGGGGGCGCTTGACCTCGATCGCCGTGATCGGCGCGTCGGTCAGGAAGCGCACGGCATCGATCTCATGCACGACCGAGTCGTTGATGAGCATCGGGTTGGTGTAGCTGTCGGGCACCGCGGGATTGCGGTGCGCGCAGCGCAGCGCGAGTAGCGCACCGGCCTCGCCCGAGGCGATGAGCTCGCGCAGCTGCATGTACTCGCGGTCGAATCGGCGCATGAAGCCGACCTGGATGAGCTTCTTGCCCGCCTTCTGCTCTGCCGCGAGCACCCGCAGGCCCGACTCGGGGTCGGGCGTGAGCGGCTTCTCGCACAGGATGGGCAGGCCCGCCTCGATCGCCGGCAGCAGCACGGGCTCGTGGAACTGCCCGGGCGTGGCGATGAGCACGGCGTCGACGACGCCGCTCGCGAGGGCATCCTCGATCGCGGTGAAGTGCTGGGCGCCCGGGGCGTTCGCGATCGCGGCGCTCGCCCGGCCCGCGTCGGGCTCGACGACGGCGCTCACGGTCGCACCGACGATGCGCTGAGTGATGCGCGTGATGTGGTCGGCGCCCATCATGCCGGCGCCGACGACGGCGATGCGGAGGTCGTTCATGGTCGGATCTCTTCTCTGAGGGTCTGGTGGATCACTGGAAGCGAGCGGCGGCCGTGCAGCCGGCGATGTGCGAGCGCGTGCGCTGCGCGATCGGGAACGGCACGTCGACCTCGCAGCCGTACATGTCTTGCTCGACGATCGCGAACATCTGCGGGTCGATCTCGGCGGCGAGCTCGAGGATCGGCGCGAACTCCGGCACTCCGTTTCCTCCCGGCTCGGTCATGACGCCCTTCGCGACAGCGTCGACGAACGGCAGGTCGTTCTTGAGCGTCTCGGCGAGGATGTCGGGCTCGACCTGCTTGAGGTGCAGATAGCCGATGCGCTCGGGGTGCGCGCGCATGAGCGTGACGTTGTCGCCGAGGTAGTAGGCGAAGTGACCGGTGTCGAGGCAGAGGTTGGTGAATCGAGCATCCGTCTCGTCGAGGAAGCGCTCGACCTCGGCGTACGTGCCGATGTGGCTGTCGGCGTGCGAGTGGAACTGCTGCTTGATGCCGTACTCCTCGAGCAGCGCCTTGCCGAGGCGGTCGTGACCGGCCGCGAGGCGTTGCCACTGCTCGTCGGTCAGGGTACGCGCCTCGAGCACCTCCGCCGTCGCGTCGCTGCGCCACAGGTCGGGGATGACAACGAGATGCTCGACGCCCAGCTGCGAGACGAGACCGGCGACATCGAGGGCCTGCGCCCAGGCCCGCTCCCACTGCTCTGGCCCTTTGTGGAAGCCCGTGAAGACCGTGCCGGCGGAGAGCCGCAGGTCGCGCTTTCCGAGCTCGTCCTCGAGTTCGTTCGGATCGGTGGGGAGGTATCCGAACGGGCCGAGCTCGATCCAGTGGTAGCCGGCGGCCTGCACCTCGTCGAGAAAGCGTTCCCAGGGAACCTGCCCCGGGTCGTCGGGGAACCACACGCCCCACGAGTCGGGGGCCGTACCGACCCGGATCTGCACGGGAGTCGTGCTCATTCTGTGTCTCCTTCAACGGTCGTGCGGTCAGCCGAGCAGCGGGCGCTGGCGCTCGCGCTGCTCGAGGTAGTCGGAGAGCGCCTGCTGCGTGCTCTCGAGGGTCGAGACCTCCGCCACCGGGACGTCCCACCAGCCCTCGCCGTCGGGCGCGTAGACGAGCGGATCGCTGTTGATGTGGATGACCGTGGACCTCTCAGAGGCCTTGGCCGTCGCGATCGCCGCGCGCAGCTGATCGATCGCGTCCTCGCGCGGCTCGATCTCGATGACCTCGAGCCCGTAGCTGCGGGCGTTCGCGGCGAGATCGACGGGCAGCACCTCGTCGCCCTGGAAGTTGCGCCGCTCGGGGTCGTAGGCGCGGTACCACGTGCCGAAGCGCTCGGATCCGACCGTTTCGGAGAGGTGGCCGATCGAGGCGTAGCCGTGGTTCTGGATGAGCACCACGATGATCTTGATGCCCTCGGCGACCGCGGTGACGAGCTCGGTGCTGAGCATGAGGTATGAGCCGTCGCCGACCATGACGATGACGTCGCGGTCGGGCGCTCCGCGTCGCACGCCCATGCCGCCGGCGATCTCGTAACCCATGCACGAGAACGCGTACTCGACGTGGTAGCCGAGAGCGTCGCGCACGCGCCACAGCTTGTGGAGATCACCGGGGAGCGAGCCCGCGGCCTGCACGACGACGTCGGTCGGATCGGAGGCGGCCTGCACAGCGCCGATGATCTCCGGCTGGCCCGGCAGCGGGCTGCCGGTGGGGGCGAAAGCGGCGTCGACGAGAGCGTCCCACTCCGCCTTCGACGTCCGCAGCGCCGCCGCGTCATCATCGGCGATGCGGAAACCCGCGAACTCCTCGACGAGGGCGTCGAGTGCCTCGCGGGCATCCGCGATCACCGCGATCTGCGTGCCGTGCTTGTAGGCGTCGAACGCCGCGACGTTGATGTTGACGAAGGTCACCGCGGGATCCTGGAACGCCGTGCGGCTCGCGGTCGTGAAGTCGCTGTAGCGCGTGCCGATGCCGATGATGACGTCGGCCTCGGCCGCGCGGCGGTTCGCCGCGAGCGTGCCCGTCGCCCCGACGCCACCGAGGTTCTGCGGGTGGTCCCAGGCGAGCACGCCGCCGCCGGCCTGGCTCGTGCCGACCGGGATGCCCGTGAGCTCGACGAAGCGCTGCAGCCGCGACTCGGCGGCCGAGTAGAGCACGCCGCCTCCCGCGATGATCATGGGGCGCTTCGCGCCGCGGATCGCCTCGATCGCGCGCGCGAGCGGAGCGCGCTCCGGCAGCGGCCGGCGGAGGTGCCACTCGCGCGGGGCGAGGAACTCCTCGGGCACGTCGAGCGCCTCGGCCTGCACGTCCTCCGGCAGCGCGATCGTGACGGCGCCCGTCTCGGCGGGGTCGAGCAGCACGCGCATGGCGCTGAGGGCGATCGAGTAGAGCTGCTCGGGGCGCTGCACGCGGTCGAAGAACCGCGAGAGCGGGCGGAACGCGTCGTTGACCGTGAGACCGATGTCGTGCGGCTGCTCGAGCTGCTGCAGCACGGGGTCGGCGACGCGAGTGGCGAAGGTGTCGCTCGGCAGCAGCAGCGCGGGCAGGCGGTTGGTGGTCGCGAGGGCGGCGCCCGTGAGCATGTTGGTCGCCCCGGGGCCGACCGAGGCGGCGCTCGCGAAGGTGCCCAGGCGGCGGTGCATGCGGGCGTAGCCCACCGACTGGTGCACCATGGCCTGCTCGTTGCGAGCCTGGTAGTACGGCATGAGGTCGGGCTGCGTCGCATTGACCTGCTTGAGCGCCTGGCCGATGCCCGCGACGTTGCCGTGGCCGAAGATTCCGAAGACGCCGGGGATCGTGCGCTCGCGGTGCTCGCCGTCGACGGTCCACTGATTGGCCAGAAACTCGACGAGCGCCTGGCTCACGGTCATGCGACGAGTGGTCATGAGGGGGCGTCCTCCGGTCGGTCCGCCTCGGCGGGGGTGAGATAGGGCAGGCGCGAGTCGGTGGTCTGATCGACCCACGTCGAGCGCACCCACGCGTGCGCAGGGTCGTCGGTGATGAGCCAGGCGCGCTCGTCGCCGGGGCCGGCCATGACGTTCAGGTAGTACAGGTCGTAGCCGGGTGCCGCCATGCACGGGCCGTGCCAACCGTGCGGCACGAGCGCGACGTCGCCCGAGCGCACCTCGGCGAGCGTGTCGATCGCGCCGGCCTCGGAGGCGTAGGTGCGCACGTATCCGAGGGGATCCGCGGCGGCCGCGACTTCCGCGGGGGCGCCGCGCGTCACGGCCGTCTCGAAGTAGTAGATCTCTTCGAGCTCGCTCTCGACTCCCGCGATGGGCTCGTCATGCTTGTGCGGCGGGTAGCTCGACCAGTTCTCGCTCGGCGTGATGACCTCGCACACGATGAGCCGATCCGCCTCGAGCGCTCCCGGCACGCCGAAGTTGTGCACCTGGCGCGTCGCGCGACCGGCTCCGCGCAGTTCGACGGGCACCTCGGCCGCGCGGATGTACCGCACGGGGTACCACACCGTTGCGGGCGCCTCGGCGACCGCGACGCGACCCACACCGCTGATCGCGGCCGAGGTGCCGATCGGCAGGTACAGCACATCGGTCGGTCCGTCGAAGACGGATGCGCGCCCCGCGAGCGCCTGCTCGTGCGGGAGTCGCTCGCCCTCGGTCTGGTACTCGACGCGGAACGATCCGGCGAGCGGGACGATGATGCGCTCGATGTCCCCCGCGGGCAGCGCGAGCGGCGCGCCCGTCGTCTCGGCGACGCGCAGGCCCGTGTGCTGCCAGCCGTCGAGCCGGGCATCCACGACCGATTCCCATGGAACGCGGGCGAGAGCGCCGCGGGGTCGCAGCCACGCGTTCGGCTGCGCCGGATCAGCGGAGAGGGGACGAGTCATCGCGTGCTCAGTTCTGCGGGAAGCCCAGGTTGATGCCGCCGTGGCTGGGGTCGAGCCAGCGGGAGGTGATCGCCTTCTCCTGCGTGAAGAAGCGTACGCCCGCGGCGCCGTGCGCCTTGGTGTCGCCGAAGAGCGAGTGCTTCCAGCCGCCGAACGAGTAGTACGCGACGGGCACGGGGATCGGCACGTTGATGCCGATCATGCCGACCTGCACCTCGTTCTGGAAGCGCCGGGCCGCTCCCCCGTCGTTCGTGAAGATCGCCGTGCCGTTGCCGAAATCGCTCGAGTTGATGAGCTTGACTCCTTCGGCGTACGAGTGCACGCGCACGACCGAGAGCACGGGGCCGAAGATCTCCTCGGTGTAGACGCGCGAGCTCGTCGGAACCTTGTCGATGAGCGTCGGGCCGAGCCAGAAGCCGTTGGCGTCGCCGTCGATGTCGATGCCGCGGCCGTCGACGACGACGCTCGCGCCGTCGGCCTCGGCGATGTCGAGATAGCTCGCGACCTTGTCGCGGTGCTCCCGCGTCACGAGCGGGCCCATGTCGCAGCCCCGACGCCCGTCGCCGACCGTCAGCGTCGCCATCCGCTCGCGGATCTTGTCCACGAGCTCGTCGGCGATGGGCTCGACCGCGACGACGACGCTGATCGCCATGCAGCGCTCGCCCGCCGAGCCGAAGCCCGCGTTGATGGCCGAGTCGGCGACGAGGTCGAGGTCGGCGTCGGGCAGCACGAGCATGTGGTTCTTCGCGCCGCCGAGCGCCTGCACCCGCTTGCCGTGCTGCGCCCCCGTCTCGTAGACGTATCGCGCGATCGGGGTCGAGCCGACGAAGCTGATCGAGGCGACGTCGGGGTGCGTCAGGAGCCCGTCGACGGCGACCTTGTCGCCCTGGAGCACGGTGAACACGCCGTCGGGCAGACCGGCCTCCTTCAGCAGCCTCGCCATCCAGAGCGCGGCACTCGGGTCCTTCTCGCTCGGCTTGAGGATGACGGTGTTGCCCGCGGCGATCGCGAGCGGGAAGAACCACATCGGCACCATGGCCGGGAAGTTGAAGGGGCTGATGATGCCGACGACGCCGATCGGCTGGCGGATCGAGTAGACGTCGACACCCGTCGAGACGTTCTCGCTGTGCTCGCCCTTCATCAGCTGGGGGATCCCCGTGGCCACCTCGACGACCTCCTGGCCGCGCGTGATCTCGCCGAGGGCGTCGCTCAGCACCTTTCCGTGCTCCGCGGTGATGATCTCGGCGAGCTCGCCCTTGCGGGCGTTGAGCAGCTCGCGGAACGAGAAGATGACCTGCTGCCGCTTCGCGATCGAGAGGTCGCGCCAGGCCGGGAACGCCGCCTTCGCCGAGGCGACGGCGCGGTCGACCTCGCTCTCGTCGGCGAGCGCGACGCGCTTGGTCTCGATGCCGAGCGCGGGGTCGAAGACGGGAGCGGTGCGACCGGAGGCGCCGGGGAACTCGGCACCATCGATCCAGTGCGGGACGACGGGGATGCTCGACATCGGTCTCTACTTTCGTGGCGGGTGGGCGTGGGAGGACGGGTCAGCCGTGCACGAGTGCGGCGGCCGTGTCGACGGCGGCGACGACATCGCCGTCCGGGGGGTAGAGCAGGCTCCGGCCGACGACGAGGCCGCGAACGTTGGGCAGGCTGAGCGCATTGGACCAGCTCTCGAAGGCCTCGTCCTGATCGTCGGAGACCTCGCCGCCGAGCAGCAGAGTCGGCAGCGTCGTCGCCGCCATGACGCGCTCCATCTCGGCGACGACGGGGAGCTTGAGCCACGAGTAGGCGCTCGAACTGCCGAGCCCCGACGCGATCGCGATCGAGAGGATGACGGCCTCGGTGGAGAGGTCGTTGCGCACGCGGCCGTCGACCCACTCGCTCATGAAGGGCTCGATCATGATGGGGACGCGGGCCTCCGCGGCGCGACTCACCGCGTGCGCCGTCGCCTCGAGCGTCGCGCTCGAGCCGGGGTCGGTGAGATTGATGCGCAGGAGGTTCTTGGCGAAGTCGAGCCGGTCGCGCACGATGCGCTCGATGTCGTAGGCGGTGTACCGGTCGTCCATCTCGAAGGTGGAACCGCGCAGTCCGCCGCGGTTCATCGAACCGACGACGATCTTGCCCTCGAGCAGGCCGAGGAGGGCGAGGTCGTCGATGATGTCGGGCGTGCCGAGCACGCCGTCGACCCCCGGTCGCGAGAGCGCCGTCGCGAGACGACGCAGCAGCTCGTAGCGATCGGCCATCGCCGCCGGATCGGCGCCGACGCCCAGCGCTCCGCGCGCGGGGTGATCGGCCGCGACGATGAACAGCCGGCCGTCGCCGAGCAGCAGTTCGCGGCGCTCGCGCGACGCGAGTCGCTCTGAGATCAATTCGGGCGTGCGGGCTCGCGCGGTGCGGAGTGCGTCGAAATCGAGCTCGATGCGGTTCGTCACGACGTTCTCCGGTCGGATCGTGGGCGAGGTCATCGGGTCGACCGGGTCAGAACGGCCTCGACCTCGGCCGTCGTGGGCATGGCCGTCGAGCACTCCAGCCGGCCGGCGACGATCGCCCCGGCCGCGTTCGCGAAGCGCAGCACGCGCTCGAGCGCCCAGCCTTCGAGCAGCCCGTGCACGAGGGCGCCGCCGAATCCGTCGCCGGCACCGAGGCCGTTGACGACCTCGACGGGGTGGGGCGGCACCTCGACCAGCTCGTCGCGCGTCTTGGCGAGCACGCCCTTCGGCCCCTGCTTGACGATCGCGAGCTCGACGCCGCGCTCGAGGAGGGCATCCGCCGCTCGCACGGGATCGGTCTCGCCGACCGCGACCTCGCACTCCTCGCGATTGCCGACGGCGACCGTGACGTGCTCGAGCGCGCGCTCGGCGTCGGCGTGCGCGGTCGCCGGGTCTGCCCAGAACATCGGTCGGTAGTCGAGGTCGAGCACCGTGTGCTCGCGCCGACCGCGCGCCCGCCACGCGGCATGGTGGGCGCTGCGACTGGGTTCGGCCGAGAGGCCGGTGACGGTCGACCAGTAGAGTCGCGCGCTGCTGATCGCGTCGAGGTCGAGCTCGTCCGTCTCGATCACGAGGTCGGGAGCGATGGGCCGACGGTAGAAGTACAGCGGGAAGTCGTCGGGCGGGAAGATCTCGCAGAACACGACCGGCGTCAGCAGGCCGGGCACGCTCGAGACGAATTCGTCGCTCACTCCGAGTCGGCGCAGCTCGTGGTGCACGAAGCGACCGAAGGGGTCGTCCCCCACGCGCGTGATGACGGCGCTCGACCGCCCGTGGCGTGCGGCGGCGATCGCGACGTTGGTCGCGCTGCCGCCGAGGTACTTGCCGAACGTCTCGACGTGCTCGAGGCCCACGCCGATCTGCAGCGGGTAGAGATCGACGCCGACGCGGCCGATGGTGATGACATCGAGCGGCTGAGACGAAGGAGTGCTCATGAGGCGGTATCCGGCTTTCCGGGGAGGAGGGGCATCGGGTCGATGTCATTCATGTTAGGACATTAGGACATCACTGTCCAGCGCGATTCGCGGAGGCCTCGCTCGATACGGCGTCGAGGGCCGCGCGGAGGGTCGCCGCGGCGACCTCGAGGCCCTCGATGCGTCCGAGCGAGGCGTCTTCGTGCTCGATGGCGAGGTCGACGCCCGGGGCCGTGCGCGCGAGGGTCGCGACGAAGCGGTTCCAGAACTCCTGGTCGTGCCCGCGACCGACGGCGACGAAGTCCCACGCCGAGTCCTCCGGCCACTCGCAGAGCGTGTAGCCGCCGCCGAGCGGCAGCGGGTCGTCTTCGGCGGGAACCCGTCGAAAGCGATCGTCGAGCACTCCGTGGATGCGCACCGCCTCGTTGATGCGGACGTCTTTCGCGGCGGCCGTCACGACGAGCTCGCCGAGGAACTCGAGAGCGGCGATCGGATCGATCTGCTGCCAGAAGAGGTGGGAGGGATCCATCTCGGCGCCGACGTTCGTCGCCCTCGACTGCTCGACGAGCCGCACGAGCGTCGAGGGGTTGAAGACGATGTTCTGCGGGTGCATCTCGATGCCGACCGTGACGCCGTGGTCGGCGGCGAGACGATCGACCTCGCGCCAGAACGGAACGGCGACGCTCCACTGGTGATCGAGGGAGTCCAGGTCGACGCTGTTCCAGGGGTTCACGACCCACGCCGGTCGCAGGCCGTTCGGCTGATTCGCCGGCGCGCCCGACATCGTGATGACGCGGTCGACTCCGAGCCGGGCTGCGATCGGAATGGCGGCGAGGAGGTCGGCGCGATGCGTCACCGAGGGGTCGGGGTGCAGCGGATTGCCGTTGCAGTTGAGCGCGGTCAGCGCGATACCGCGGTCGGCGAAGAGAGCGAGGTACTCGTCGCGCGCGACATCGCTCGCCATCACCTCGTCGATCGGCAGGTGCGTCGCGGGCAGGAACCCCCCGACGTTGACCTCCGCGCCGTCGAGCCCGAGCCCTGCGATGACATCGAGAGCCGCGGGCAGGTCGCGATCGTGCAGGATCGCGGTGTAGACGCCGAGCTTCATGGCAGGACTCCTCATCGAGTCGCCCGCCGCGATCACGGCCTCAGCGGGAGAGTTTGTGCGTTTGTCCTAACATACCCCGCGCACTGCCACCGCGCCAGCCCGAGTCGTCGCGCCTCATCGCTCGGGCCGCGCCTGCGGAATCGGCGAGCCGTGACGCCGCGGAATGCGATCACGGTCGTAGGTGATGCTCGAGTAGCCGTGCTCGAGGGGCGATCCGTGCTCGTCGAGGCCGACGAACACGATCTTGTTGATGGTGAGGATGCTGTCGCGCGTGATCATGTTGCGCACTTCGCAGCGCATCGTCATCGAGGTGCGCCCGAAGTGCGTCGCGACGAGACCGAGTTCGATGAGATCGCCTTCCCACGCCGAGCTCACGAAGTCGATCTCGGACATGTACTTGGTGACCACGCGCTCGTTGCCGAGCTGCAGGATCGCGTAGATCGCCGCCTCCTCGTCGATCCAGCGCAGCAGACTGCCGCCGAACAGCGTGCCGTTGGCGTTGAGGTCCTCCGGCCGCACCCAGCGGCGCGTGTAGAAGTTCATGACGGGCGCGTCGGGGGCGGTCTGCTCGGCCATCGCCGGCCTCAGTTCTCGCCGGGCGAGCCCGGGGCGGGCCGCTCGCTCTCGTTCGAGGGCGACGACGCGCGCGCATCCTCGCGATCCTCAGCCTCTCCCGCCGGATCAGCACCCCCCGCGAGCACCATGCGAGCGCGGGCCGTGAGGTTCGGGTCGATGATGACCTGGTAGGTGCTCGCGAGCACCTGGTGCGTCGCCGTGAAGTCGCGACGTCGGCGGTTGATGGCGTACGAGACGACGCCGAACAGCAGGCCGAAGCCCGCCCCGATGAGGGCCGCGGCGATGATGAACGCGAAGTCGGCCGTGGGCGAGAACAGGAACAGCAGCAAGCCGAGGAAGAGCCCGAACCACGCTCCGCTCGCGGCTCCGGCGAGCGCCGCGCGGGCGTAGGTGAGCTTGCCCGTGATCTTCTCGACCGTCTTGAGGTCGTTGCCGACGATGCTGAGCCGCTTGACCGGGAAGTCGGCCAGCGCGAGCCGGTTCACGACCTTCTGCGCCTCGGGGTAGCTGTCGTAGGTGCCGAGTACGTCGCCCCGCGGGACGACCGGCGAGGGGGCGCTGCGGCGCGCGAAAGGGCTGCTGTTCGTCATCGGCTCATTCTGTCAGGCCGGCGGTAGGGTTTCACCGTGAGCGCCGCGAAAGCCTTCGTCGCCCGATTGAGCGGGTGCTCCGTCTTCGACCCCGCCGGCGACAAGGTCGGCAAGGTGCGCGACGTGCTCGTCGTCTACCGGCGCACCGACGCCCCCCGCGTCGTCGGCCTCATCGTCGAGGTGCCCGGTCGCCGTCGCGTCTTCCTCTCGATCGGGCGCGTCACGAGCATCGGCTCGGGGCAGATCATCACGACGGGGCTCATCAATCTGCGGCGCTTCGAGCAGCGCGGCGGCGAGGTGCGCGTGCTCGCCGAGATGATCGGCCGCCGCGTCTCGATGCGCGACGGCAGCGGCGAGGCCACGATCGAGGATGTCGCGATCGAGGAATCCGGACCGGGCGAGTGGGCGGTCGGCCAGCTCTTCCTGCGCCGCCCCCGCTCGAACCCTGCCCCGTTCGCCAAGGGCGCCACCGTCTTCGCGCGCTGGACGGACGTCACCGAGCGCGCCGCGGGTGCCGAGGGGCAGAGCGCCGAGCAGCTCATCGCGCAGTACACCGACCTGCTGCCCGCCGACCTCGCCAACACGCTCCTCGAGCTGTCGGAGGAGCGGCGCATGGAGGTCGCCGAGGAGCTGCCGGACGACCGCCTCGCCGACGCCCTGGAGGAGATGCCGGAGTCGGATCAGGTGCAGATCCTCTCGCAGCTCGACGACGACCGCGCCGCCGACGTGCTCGACAACATGGAGCCCGACGACGCCGCCGACCTCATCGCGCAGCTGCCCGAGAAGCGCGGCGAGGCGCTCCTGGAGCTCATGGACCCGGAGGAGGCGGAGGATGTCCGCTTCCTGCTCTCCTACGACGCCGACACCGCGGGCGGCCTCATGACGACCGAACCGATCATCGTCTCGGCCGACGGGACCGTCGCCGAGGGCCTCGCGCTCATCCGGCGCCACGAGCTGGCGCCCGCGATCGGCGCGGCGATCTGCGTGACCCTGCCGCCCTACGAGCCGCCCACCGGCCGCTACCTGGGCATGGTGCACTTCCAGCGCATGCTGCGCTACCCGCCGCACGAGCGCCTCGGAACCCTGCTCGACCAAGGCATCGAGCCCGTGACGCCCGACACCTCGGCGGCCGAGGTCTCGCGCCGGCTGGCGAGCTACGACCTCGTCTCGCTGCCCGTCGTCGACGAGACCCGGCGGCTCGTCGGCGTCGTCACGATCGACGACGTGCTCGACTACCTCCTGCCCGACGACTGGCGCAGCGCCGAGCACGACGAGCCGCTGCCGCCGCGGGCCCGCCGCCGTTCGGCCGCCCCCGTGCCGCGCGTCGGCCGCACCACCGCGAGGGGGCCGGGCGATGGCCGCTGAGCGCCGGCGGCCCGGGCTCGGTGGTCGACGGGACGACCTCGACGCGCCCAAGACGCAGCGGCGCCCGATCTTCCGGCCGCAGTTCCAGAGCCGCGACCGCATGGGGCGCTTGTCCGAGGCCTTCGCCCGCGGCATGGGCACGCCGTGGTTCCTCGTCGGCATGACCGTCATCGTCGCCGTCTGGCTGACCTACAACACGCTCGCGCCCGAGAGCGCGCAGTTCGACCCGCGCGTGCAGAACTTCACGCTCCTCACGCTCATCCTCTCGCTGCAGGCCTCGTACGCCGCCCCGATGATCCTGCTCGCGCAGAACCGGCAGGACGACCGCGACCGCGTGCAGATCGAGCAGGACCGCCAGCGCGCCGAGCGCAACCTCGCCGACACCGAGTACCTCGCCCGCGAGGTCGTCGCACTGCGCCTGGCGATGAAGGATGTCGCCACGAAGGAGTTCATCCGCTCCGAGCTGCGCACCCTGCTGGAGGAGCTCGACCGCTCGGAGGCGGAGGACGCGGCTGCCGCGGAGGACGACGTCGAGCGCAGCCGTCGTGGCTGAGGGCCCGGCGCCGGGGGCGCCGACCGAGCAGCAGGTGCGACGCGCCCTCGAGCGGGTCATCGACCCCGAGCTGCGCCGGCCCGTCACCGAGCTCGGCATGATCCCCCGCGTCAGCGTCGAGGGCGACCGGGTCTCGATCGAGCTCGAGCTCACGATCGTGGGCTGCCCCGCCGCCGACCGCATCGAGCGCGACGTGCGCGAGGCGGCATCCTCGGTGCCCGGCGTCGCGGTCGTCGACATCGCGGTCGGCGTCATGGACAGAGCCGCGAGGGATGCCCTCATCGCCCGCCTGCGCGGCGACCGGCCGTCGATGCCCTTCACCGCCGACTCGCTCACGCGGGTCATCGCCGTGACGAGCGGCAAGGGCGGCGTCGGCAAGAGCACCATCACCGCCAACCTCGCGGTCGCGCTCGCACGGCAGGGGCTGCGGGTCGGGCTCGTCGACGCCGACGTGTTCGGCTTCTCGATCCCGGGGCTGCTCGGCATCGCCGGAGCGAAGCCGACGCGCGTCGGCGAGGCGATCATGCCGCCGCGCGCGCACGACGTCGCCGTCATCTCGATCGGCATGTTCGTCGACGAGCGCACGGCCGTCTCGTGGCGCGGGCCGATGCTGCACCGCACGGTGCAGCAGTTCCTCACCGAGGTCTACTTCGGCGACCTCGACGTGCTCCTGCTCGACATGCCGCCCGGCACGGGCGACGTCGCGATCTCGGTGGGGCAGCTGCTGCCGCACGCGGAGGTGCTCGTCGTCACGACGCCGCAGCGGGCCGCGGCCGACGTCGCCGAGCGCTCGGCCCTCGTCGCCCGCCAGACCGGGCAGACCGTCATCGGCGTGGTCGAGAACATGGCGGGTCTCGTGCAGGGCGATGGCAGCCTGCTCGAGCTCTTCGGCTCGGGCGGCGGCGCCGAGACGGCCGCGCGCCTCGCGGTGCCGCTGCTCGCGCAGGTGCCGCTGTCGGTCGCGCTGCGCGAGGGCGGCGACGCGGGGGTGCCGATCGTGCTCGACGAGGCCGATGCGGCGGGGGCGGCGATCCGCGCGCTCGCGGCGACGATCGCGGCACGCGGGCGGGGCCTCGCGGGTCGGCCGCTCACCGTCTCGCCGCGCTGAGCGCGGCCGGTCAGCGCTGGACGGTCGGCAACCGGCGGTAGCCGTCCGAGGCCGTCATGACGGCGGTCGAGACCGCGCCGGCGAGGCCGAGCAGGGCGATGATGAGGATTCCAGCGAGCATGGTCCGAGTTCTCCTTTTCCTGAACAGAGCCATTCCATCGCTTCGCACCCATTAGCACAATCGATTGTTTCTTCATTAATGCTTTAGTCTGTCTACATGGATGTGCGCCGATTGGAGCTCTTGCGCGAACTCGCCGACCGCGGCTCGGTGACCGCCGTCGCCACCGCGACCCACCGCACTCCGAGCGCCGTCTCGCAGCAGCTCAAACTGCTCGAGCGGGAGGCCGGGTTGCGTCCGGCATGGTGGTGTACGGATCCCCGGTGAGCGTGTCGCTGCAGACGTAGCGACGGTCACCGCGTGATTCTTCGAGAGAACCGCTAAATCCATCTCGAAAGGACCCCGACGATGACCGTCGCACCCCACGATATCGACCCTGCCCGTTTCCTCGAGGAGCACCTCGCTCAGGCGTCTCCGGATCTGCTGCGGCAGATGCTGACCACGTTCATCAACACGCTGCTGTCCGCGGACGCGGACCAGGTCTGCGGCGCCTCGTACGGCATGACCAGTCCGGACCGCACGAATCGTCGCAATGGGTATCGACACCGCGACTTCCACACCCGGGCAGGGACGGTCGATGTCGCGATCCCGAAGCTGCGGCAGGGCACCTACTTCCCGGAGTGGCTGCTTCAGCGGCGCCGGCGTGCGGAGGCCGCGCTGACCACGGTGGTCGCCACCAGCTACCTCCTCGGGGTCTCGACCCGGCGGATGAATGATCTCGTGCAGTCTCTCGGGATCACGGGTTTGTCCAAGTCGCAGGTGTCGGAGATGGCGAAAGACCTGGACGAGCAGGTCGAGCAGTTCCGCACCAGACCTCTGGATCAGGGCCCGTACACCTTTGTTGCTGCGGACGCGCTCACGATGAAGGTCCGTGAGGGTGGGCGGGTGATCAAGGTCGCCGTGCTCCTGGCGACCGGGGTGAACGCCGACGGCTACCGGGAGATCCTCGGCCTGCAGACCAGCTCCACCGAGGACGGCGCGGGCTGGCTGACGTTCTTCCGCGACCTCGTCGCCCGCGGGCTGACCGGGGTGAAGCTCGTCACCTCCGACGCGCACGCCGGACTCGTCGCGGCTGCCGGCGCGACGCTGCCCGGAGCGGGCTGGCAGAGATGCCGAACGCACTACGCGGCGAACCTGATGGCGACCACACCGAAGAGCTCCTGGCCGTGGGTGAAGACACTGCTGCAGACCGTGTTCGACCAGCCCGACAAGGAGGCCGTGCACGCGCAGTTCGACCGGGTCCTCGCCGCTCTCGAGCACAAGCTGCCGAAGAGCTTCGACCACCTCGAGGCGGCGCGTGAGGAGATCCTCGCGTTCACGGTGTTCCCGAAGGAGATCTGGAAGCAGATCTGGTCGAACAACCCCACCGAGCGGCTGAACCGGGAGATCCGCCGCCGCACCGACGTCGTGGGGATCTTCCCCGACCGCGACAGCATCATCCGCCTGGTCGGCGCGGTCCTGGCCGAGCAGCACGATGAATGGGCCGAGCAACGCCGCTACCTCGGCCTCGACGCCCTCGCCCGAGCCCGCCGCGTCGGCGACCCCGACCCCGAGGAGGTGACCGGCCCCGACATCCACGTGCTCACCGCTTGAACTCAGACCGCGAAGGATCACAGATCAGATACACCACGTCCGAGGACTTGACCGGAGGCCGGCGTCGCCCTCACCGAGCGGCAGGGTCGAGGCGTCGTCCTCACCGGTGCGGGCCAGGCGCTCGCCGACACCGCGCGCAGCATCGCCGTCGCGATCGAGTCGGCCGAGGCGCTGTGGGAGGAGTTCAAGCTCGCCCCGACCGGCACCGTGAGCCTCAGCACCTTCCCGACCGCCGGCCAGATGCTGCTGCCGGGACTTCTGCGGGCGATCGATGACGAACCGGGCCTCGACGTCGTCGTGACCGACCACGACCTCGCCCTGCCCGACTTCGCGAGCCTGACCCCCGACTACGACGTCGTGATCGCCGACTCCCAAGGGGTTCCGCCGCACTGGCGCGAGCGGGGATTGCGGACCGAACACCTCATGAGCGAGCCGTTCGACATCGCCCTGCCGGTCGGGCATCCCCTCGCCGCGAAAGCGGCCATCCGGCCGGGCGACGTCGCCGAGGAGGCCTGGATCGGCGCGCCGGTCGGCTACCCGTACGACCGCGTGCACGACATGCTCGCGGCAGCCTCGGGGCGGGCCCCGCGCATCGTGCAGCGCGTCATGGACAACCTCATCGTCGAGGCGCTCGTCGCGGCGGGCGTCGGCATCGCCATCCTGCCGCGGTACACCACGCGCAGCCACGGCGACGGGCTCATCACCCGCCCCATCGCGGGCATCCGGGCGGAGCGGCAGATCTCGGTGCTCATGCGATCCGACCGCGCCGAGCGCCCGAGCGTGCGGCGCGTCGTCGAACTGCTGCAGCACGAGGCCGAACTCGTCTCGGCGCGCTACCGCACGCCGTAGGGGCGCTGCAGAACCAGGCGGGGCGCTCGGCCACTACCCGGCGTCGGCGAATGGATCCGATCGGTCCTTCGGCGCCCTCGTCTCGTGCACGCGCTCGCGGATATCGGTCAACGGTCCAGCACCTGTGTAGTAGCGACCGCGCTTGTCGCCGTGTGGCTCGAGCAGACCAGCGTCGACCAAGGCCTTGAAGTCGCGCGTCGCGGTCTGCTCCGAAACAACAACATCGCTGTCCTCGAGAGCCGCCATGTAAGTCGCCCTTCGCACGCGATATCCGAAAACGGCATCGAACAAGGCCGGAAGAGTGCGTTCGGGAACGCGACGGTCCTGAGTGAGCCGCTCGAGCTCAGACCATACCTGCTCACTCGCACGCACTCGACGCTGCAGCGTGATCGCTTGCTTGAGATGAGCCGTCAACATGAAGCGAATCCAGGGGCGCGCATCACGTTCAGGCTGCCAACCACCGCCACCGACATCGCCGAGCACGTCGTAGTAATCCTGCGTGTTCCGTCCGAGGTATTCCTCAACGCTCATGAACACCGGCGCGAGCGTGCCATCGGCTGCGAGCACGAGGCTTTGCAGACAGCGAGCCATCCGGCCGTTGCCGTCGCGGAAGGGGTGGATCATGACGAGGTTCAGGTGAGCCATCGCCGCGCGGACGACGGCGTCGCCGGCGCCACCATTCATCGACGTGATGAGGGCCGACATCAGTTCCGGTACTCGCTCGATGTCGACCCCCTCATGCACGATGTCGCCCGTGCGGTCGTTCCGGACGAATATCTGGCCGACTCGCCAGCGCCCCGGGCGGTTCTTGAGGTCGTAGCTCGTCATCATGAAGTGAAGGCTCTTGACCAAGTCCTCAGAGATGACGAGATCGGGCTCCTGTACCACTTGCAGTACGTATGTCATAGCGTTTCGGTAGCCCTCAAGAGCGAGCCGAGTCTCGGTTGTCGCGTCCAGCGGCTCTTCGCCGAGTGCCACAGCGGCCGCGTCATCGAGGGCGGCCTCATAGCCCTCGATGCTGTTCGAGCCCTGGATGTTCCGCGCGAACGCCATCCGGCGAAGCGCCCCCGACCATCTGCGCGGTTCGTAGAGCTGCCAACGGAGGGACTTTTTGAGCGCGCCGATCTGCTCCAGCACGTTCAGTTCGCGGTCGTCGAGTTGAGGCGCCTGGAACAACATGTTTGTAACTCCGTTTGCAACGCTCATCATGATTATCATAAAGCGTCACGCGATGGTTTGACCGCCACTTATGCTCGGTTGAGACGCCGAGAGCGCTCTACCGCGGTCGCACCGCTCCGGGGCTGGGCTTCACCCGCTAGGTCGCCTCGCCGTCGAAGGGGGCGGCCGCGCCCTCCCGCAGCAGTCGCTGGCGTTGCGCGTAGGCCGACTCCCTCTCGGGCGCGCCGGCCGTCGCGTCGGCGGAGCCCCCCGCGGCCGTACCCGGCGTCGTCGGCGCCTCATCGTCGAGCAGCGCCTCGCGGATGATGCGCCGCGGGTCGTACTGGCGCGGGTCGAGCTTCTTCCAGTCGACGTCGTCGAAGTCGGGCCCCATCTCCTCGCGCATGCGGTCCTTCGCGCCATTGGCCATGTCGCGCAGCGAGCGGATGAGGCGGGCGAACTGCGCGGCGTAACCGGGCAGCCGGTCGGGACCGATGAGGAAGACGGCGATGAGCCCGATCAGGAGCAGCTTCTCGAACGTCAGGCCGAAGGACACCCGCACAGAATAGCCGGGCGAAGCGGAGCGCCGCCCCTAGGCTGTCTGCGAGAGGGAGGGTTCGTGGCCAGCAAGGAACTGTCGTGGAAGTTCGTCGAAGAGGCGACGGTCGAACCCGACGAGATCGCCGCCGCCCGCGCCCACTCGCTCGAGCAGGGCGTGGAGCCCGTGAGCGCCGCGACCGGTGCGCACCTCGCCGTCGCGACCGCCGCCGTCGACGCGCAGGCGATCATCGAGATCGGCACCGGGCTGGGCGTCAGCGGCCTGTGGATGCTCCGGGGCGCGCCGAACGCGCACCTCACGACCATCGACCTCGAGGCCGAGCACCAGCAGAACGCACGGCGGTTCTTCACCGAGGCCGGGCACGTGACGGCGAAGGTGCGCATGATCACCGGAGCGGCCGTCGAGGTGCTGCCGCGCATGAACGAGTCGAGCTACGACGTCGTGCTCGTCGACGCCGACGTGACGGGGCTGCTGGAGTATCTCGAGCACGCGCTGCGCCTCGTGCGCGTCGGCGGCATCGTGCTCATGCCGCACGCCCTCTGGCGCGACACCGTCGCCGACCCCGCCAAGCGCGAGGCCTCGACGCGCGAGTTCCGCTCCGTGATCAGCGAGCTCGCGGGCTCGAGCGCCGTGCACGTCGCCCTGTCGTCCGTCGGCGACGGACTGCTGCAGATCGTCAAGCGCGCCGCGTAGAGTCGCACCGCCCGAAAGGTGAAACGGGGCCGAGCCCGAAGGCTCGACCCCGTTCACGCATCGGGTGCTGTCGTCAGGAGATCGCCGCTGCGAGCGCGTCGTGCAGCTCTTTGGCCTCGTCGTCGTTGACGGAGACGACCAAGCGGCCGCCGCCCTCGAGCGGAACGCGCACGATGATCAAGCGCCCCTCCTTGACAGCCTCCATCGGTCCGTCGCCGGTTCTCGGCTTCATGGCGGCCATATGCGGTCTCCCCTTTCGATGAAAGCTCTGCCCTCATTATCCCGTACGCGCCGTCATCGGCTAAATCGGCCGGCATCGGGGCAGGATGACGACGGGCCGCCGCCGCTCACGGCGGCGTCCAGTCGTAGCCGTCGACCCACCAGGCGATGTGCACCCAGCCGGCCTGCGCCGCGACCGAGGCCACGACCAGCGCGACCGCGAGAGCGATCCGCACCCCGCGCGGCCACCGGGGTGAGAGCGCACCCGCTGCCACCGCCCCGAGCAGCGGCGCGAGCGGCACGAGCAGTCGGAAGGTGCTCGACTGCGGGAAGAAGACGGCGAGGAGGTAGACCGCGTAGGCGACGATCCAGCAGCGCAGCTCGACGGGCATCCGTCGCATCGCCGGGAGCGCGAACGACGCGGCCGCCGCCGCGAGCACGACCCCGAGCAGCACGGGCCCCCGCACGTCGCCGAGCCACCACTGGGCTCCCTGCCACCATGCCGTGAAGGGCATGAGCTCGACGGGGCCGAGGTAGGGGCGGCGCCAGGCGAGCTCGGTGTCGACGTAGCCGGTGAGATCGCCGGTCGCGAGCGCCACGATGCCCGGCCATGCGAGGCCCGCGAGGCCCGCGACGGCCGTGACGACCACGACGGTGAGCCGCTCGCGCGGCGGAAAGGGATCGATCGCGCGCCGTGACCAGCGCCACACGGCGTACAGCGCGAGCGCGAGGGCGAAGGCGAGGCCGCTCGGGCGGGTGAGCGCCATCGCCGTGACGACGAACGCCAGCGGCACGAACCAGCGCTCGATGAGCAGCAGCAGAGCGGCGAGCAGCAGTACGAGCTGCAGCGACTCGGCGTACGCCACCTGGTAGATCGGCGACAGCGGGGCGACGCAGAACAGGGTCGTCGCGAGCAGCGCCGCGCCGCGCGCGAGCCACACCCGCATGAGCCGGTGGAACAGCAGTGCGGCCGCGCCGCCCGCGACGGCCGATACCGTGACCGCCGCGGTCGCGAAGTCGAGGCCGCTCGCGAGCATGATCGTGCGCACGAGGAAGGGGTAGACGGGCATGAAAGCGAAGGCGTTCTCGAGGGCCAGCCCCGAGGCGTCGCGCGGGATCGCATCGGGGTAGCCCGACACGGCGATGATGTAGTACCAGTGGCCGTCCCACAGGCGAGCGAAGTCGCCGTAGCCGGGGCGCGCGGCCGTCCAGGCGTTCGCCTCCTGGCGCGCCGCGAACGACATCAGGATGCCCGTGGTCACCAGCCGCGACGCGCTGTAGATCGCGATCACCGCGACCCACCACGGAACTCGCGCCGCGGCATCCCGCAGTCGCCCGACGGCGCTGCGCGGCCCGCTCGCGGCGGGCGGGCTCAGTCGCGCGTCAGCCACGCCCGGAGCCCGCGCTCGCAGGCGAGGATCTGCTCGACGGGCACGCGCTCGTCGTCGGTGTGGGCGAGCGACGGGTCGCCGGGGCCGTAGTTGACGGCCGGGATGCCGAGCTCGCTGAAGCGCGCGACGTCCGTCCAGCCGTACTTGGGGGCGGGCTCGGCGCCGACGGCCTGGACGAAGCGCTGCGCGAGCGGGGCATCCAGACCGGGGCGGGCGCCCGCCGCCGCGTCGGTGACGACGACCGCGACGGCCGGGTCGAGATCGGCCACGAGGTCGCGCACGTGCTGCTCGGCCTCGGCGAGCGACGTGGAGGGGGCGAAGCGGTAGTTGACGGTCACGGTCGCCGAGTCGGGGATGACGTTGCCGGCGACGCCGCCGCTCACGCCGACCGCGTTGAGACCCTCGCGGTAGTCGAGGCCGTCGACCGTCACGGTCGCGGGCTCGTAGGCCGCGAGGCGCTCGAGGATGGGGGCGAGTGCGTGGACGGCGTTCACGCCCATCCACGAGCGGGCCGAGTGCGCGCGGCGGCCCGTCGTGCTGAGCTCGAGGCGCAGGGTGCCGTTGCAGCCGCCCTCGATGCCCGCGTTGCTCGGCTCGCCGAGGATCGCGAAGTCGCCCTCGAGCAGCTCGGGGCGCGTGCGGGCGAGGCGGCCGAGGCCGTTGAGCTCGCTCGCGACCTCCTCGTGGTCGTACCAGACCCAGGTGATGTCGTAGGCGGGGTCGGTCAGCTGCACGGCAAGCGCGAGGAGCACCGCGCAGCCGCCCTTCATGTCGACCGTGCCGCGGCCCCAAAGGGTGTCGACGCCGTCGTCGACGCTGCGGCGGGTCGGCAGGTTGTCGTTGATCGGCACCGTGTCGATGTGGCCGGCGATGACGACGCGCTCGGCGCGGCCGAGGCTCGTGCGCGCGACGATCGCGTCGCCGTCGCGGATGAGCTCGAGATGCGGGGCGTGCGTGCGCAGGGTCGCCTCGATCGTGTCGGCGAGCGCGCGCTCGTCGGCAGAGACGCTCGGGATGTCGCACAGCGCCGCGGTGAGCGCGACGACGTCGTCGAGGAGGTCGGGGGCCAGGGGCTGGGCGGTCAGGGGCTGGGCGTCCAGCGGCTGGGCGTCGATCGGCTGCGCGTTCATCGGCACGAGCCTAGTTCGCGGCGCGGGTAGCCTGGATCCATGCCCGACAGCCCGCTCACGCACGCCTGGGGCTACGGCCTCGCCACCGTCCGCCTCGCCGACGGCGAGGTGCTCGACACGTGGTTCCCCTCCCCCGCGCTCGGCACGCTGCCCGAGGGCCGCGACCCGCACATCGTGCCGGCCGAGATCGAGCATCTCGAAGCGGACGACCCGCGGCGAGGGGTGAGGCTGGAGGCCCGCACGGTCGAGATCGACCTGTCGGCGGCCCCCGCATCCACGCCCGACGCGTACTTGCGGCTGCACCTGCTCTCGCACCGCCTCGTCCGCCCCAATTCGCTCAGCCTCGACGGCGTCTTCGGGTATCTGCCGATCGTCATGTGGACGACCGCCGGGCCCGTGCACCCCGACGACTTCGACGCGCACCGGCCCGCGCTCCAGCGCTCGGGCGTCTCGCCGCTCGGCATCGACAAGTTCCCGCGGCTGCTGGACTACGTCACCCCGCCGCGCGTGCGCATCGCCGACGCCTCGCGCGTGCGCCTCGGCGCCTACCTCTCGCCCGGCACGACCGTCATGCACGAGGGCTTCGTGAACTTCAACGCCGGAACCCTCGGCGCCTCGATGGTCGAGGGTCGCATCAGCCAGGGCGTCGTGGTCGGCGACGGCAGCGACATCGGCGGCGGAGCCTCGATCATGGGCACGCTCTCGGGCGGCGGCAGCCACCGCGTGTCGATCGGCGCGCGGGCGCTGCTCGGCGCGAACTCGGGAATCGGCATCTCGATCGGCGACGACTCGGTGGTCGAGGCGGGGCTCTACGTCACGGCCGGCACGAAGGTCGTCGTGCTCGACGGCACCGTCGACGAGGATGACCGGCCGCGCACCGTGAAGGCGGCGCAGCTCTCGGGAGTGGCCGGGCTGCTGTTCCGGCGCAACTCGGTCACCGGAGCAGTCGAGGTGCTGCCCCGCACGGGTGCGGGCGTGCAGCTCAACGAGGCCCTGCACGCGTAGCTGCCTGCACGCCCAGCGGCCCGCACGCGACCCGGCCTGCGCGCGTGAAGGCCCGTGCGCGCCCCGGCCTGCGCGCGTAGCGGCTTGCGCGCGTAGCCGTCCGGCGCCGCGCGGGTGTGTCGCGTAGACCCGGTGAATGCGGCGACCTGCCGTGCGTGCTGCCGCGCGACCCGCGTGCCGGCTCGCGCGCCGGGTGCGCGCGACAACGCGCACGCGGAGTACCCCTGAGCGACGACCTGATTCGACCCGCGGCGGCCGGCCCTAGCGCTGCGGCCAGTCGCGCGCGGGCGCTCCCGTGTAGAGCTGCTGGGGGCGGCCGATCTTCGTCTGCGGGTCGTCGTTCATCTCGCGCCAGTGGGCGATCCAGCCGGGCAGTCGCCCGATCGCGAAGAGCACCGTGAACATCCGGGTCGGGAAGCCCATCGCCTTGTAGATGACACCCGTGTAGAAGTCGACGTTGGGGTACAGGCGACGCTCTTTGAAGTAGTCGTCGGCGAGGGCGATCTGCTCGAGCTCGCGCGCGATGTCGAGCAGCGGGTCGCTGATGCCGAGGTCGGCGAGCACGGCGTCGGCGCTCTCCTTCACGAGCTTGGCGCGCGGGTCGTACGACTTGTACACCCGATGGCCGAAGCCCATGAGCTTGATGCCGTCCTCTTTGTTCTTGACCCGCTCGACGAAGCGCTCGACGCCCTCGCCGCTGTCGCGGATGCGGCCGAGCATCGTGAGCACCGACTCGTTCGCCCCGCCGTGCAGCGGCCCCGAGAGCGCGTTGATGCCCGCCGAGATCGAGGCGAAGATGTTGGCCTCGGTCGAGCCGACGAGGCGCACGGTCGAGGTCGAGGCGTTCTGCTCGTGGTCCTCGTGCAGGATCAGCAGGCGCTCGAGCGCCTTCGAGAGCACGGGGTTGACCTCGTACGGCTCGGCCATCGTGCCGAAGTTGAGCCGCAGGAAGTTGTCGACGAAGCTCAGCGAGTTGTCGGGGTACAGGAAGGCCTGGCCGACCGACTTCTTGTGCGCATAGGCGGCGATGACGGGCAGCTTCGCGAGCAGCCGGATCGTCGAGATCTCGACCTGCTCGGGGTCGTGCGGGTTGAGCGAGTCGCCGTAGTAGGTCGACAGCGCCGAGACCGCCGACGAGAGCACCGACATGGGATGCGCCTGGTGCGGCAGCGAGTCGAAGAACCGTTTGAGGTCTTCATGCAGCAGCGTGTGCCGGCGCACGCGCTCGTCGAAGGCGGCGAGCTCGGAGGCGCTCGGCAGCTCGCCGTAGATGAGGAGCCAGGCGACCTCGAGGAAGGTGGAGTTCGCGGCGAGATCGTCGATCGCGTAGCCGCGGTAGCGCAGAATGCCCTGGTCGCCGTCGATGAAGGTGATGGCGCTCTTGGTCGACGCGGTGTTGACGAAGCCGTAGTCGAGGGCGGTGAGACCGGTCTGCTTCGTGAGCGTCGAGAGGTCGAGGCTGGATGCGCCGTCGACGCTTCGAAGGATGGGGAACTGCGCGGTTCCTCCGGGGAACTGCAGCGTGGCCGTGTCGCCGTCGCTCACTGCGCCTCCTCGCGTTGGTTGGTCGGGGGTGGTGGCGGGATGACCGCGGCGGTCGGGGTGGTGCCGGTGCGCGGAAGTGAACCCGGATACAGCCTAGGCGACCGCGTCGACCAGTACCGCATCGGCCAAGTCGCCGCGGCGCCGCTTGTCGGACGTCGACAGACCGCTCGGCGATGCCCGACAGCCGTCCGACTCCCGGATGACTCCCCGGCGTCCCGCGAAGGACTCGCGACGGCTTCGCGACCCGCTACCCGCTACCCGCCCGGGAGTCGAGCCGCGGCCGCCGCGATGCGCTCGTCGGTCGCCGTGAGCGCGAACCGGACGTGCCGCGAGCCCGCGCCCTCGTAGAAGGTGCCGGGCGCGACGAGGATGCCCCGCTCGGCGAGGTGCGCGAGCGTGTCGAGCGCCGGCTCGTCGCGCGTGGCCCAGAGGTAGAGCCCGGCCTCGGAGCGGTCGATGCGGAATCCGGAGGCGCGCAGGGCGCCGGCCAGGGCATCCCGCCGGGCGCGGTAGCGCCGCTTCTGCTCGGCGACGTGCGCGTCGTCGTCGAGCGCCGCGATCATGGCCGCCTGCACGGGCGCGGGCGGGATGAGTCCCGCGTGCTTGCGGACCTCGAGCAGGCGGCCGATGAGCGCGCGGTCGCCGGCGGCGAAGGCGGCGCGGTAGCCGGCGAGGTTCGACTGCTTCGACAGCGAGTAGACGCTCAGCACGCCCGCGTGGTCGCCGCCGGCGACGAGCGGGTCGAGGATGCTGGGCACGCGATCCGGGTCGGGCGCGGCCGGGTGCGCCCAGCGCTCCGGCTCCCAGCCGAGCTCGGCGTAGCACTCGTCGTTGACGAGCACGGCGCCGAGCTCGCGTGCCCGCCGCACCGCCTCGCGCAGCGCGTCGATGCCGAGCACGGCGCCGTCGGGGTTGCCCGGGCTGTTGAGCCAGATCAGGCGGGCGCCCTCGGGCCAGTCGGCGGGGTCGGCGGCGGCGAGCGCCGTCGCGCCGACGATCGCCGCCCCGACGGCGTAGGTGGGGTACGCGGTGCGCGGGTGCACGACGAGGTCGCCCGGCCCGAGCCCGAGCAGCAGGGGCAGGAGCGCGACGAGCTCTTTCGAGCCGATCGTCGGCATGACGGCGTCGGGCCCGCTCAGCTCGACGCCGCGCCGACGGGCGTACCAGTGCACGATCGCCTCGCGCAGCTGCGCGGTTCCGGCCGTCTGCGGGTACGCGTGCCCGTCGGTCGCGGCGACGAGGGCGTCGCGAACGACGGCGGGCGTCGCGTCGACGGGCGAGCCGACCGAGAGGTCGACGATTCCGTCAGGGTGCTCGCGCGCGCGTCGCGCGTGCGAGGCGAGGGAGTCCCACGGGAAGTCGGGAAGGTCGAGGGCCACGTCGTCGGGCGCCGGGCGTCAGTTCTGCGGCGGAAGCGCCGAGACGACCTCGTGGTCGGCGTGGATCACCCCGACCTTGGCGGCGCCGCCGGGCGAGCCGATCTCCTGGAAGAACTCGACGTTCGCGCGGTAGTAGTCGCTCCACTGCTCGGGCAGGTCGTCCTCGTAGTAGATCGCCTCGACGGGGCAGACCGGCTCGCAGGCGCCGCAGTCGACGCACTCGTCGGGGTGGATGTACAGCATGCGGTCGCCCTCGTAGATGCAGTCGACGGGGCACTCGTCGATGCACGCGCGGTCTTTCACGTCGACGCAGGGCAGGGCGATCACGTAGGTCACGGCGCTGTCGGGTCCTTCTCTTCTGGGCGGTCCGGAGCGGTCGTCTCGATGCTACTCGTCGGCCGGCGGTGAGGGCGCTGAACGCGGGGCCAGGCGAGCACGATCAGGGCGACGAGCACGAGGCCGAGCGACCACGAGTAGCCGGCTGCGTTGGCAGGGATGACGATCGAGCCGTCGGCGCCCGGCGCGGCGAGGATCGCGCTGACGCCGGCGATGCCGATCGCCCCCGCGCCGGCGGGTCCACGATCGTCGCCCCACGCGCGCAGGCCGCTGAGGTACAGCGCGACGGTCGAGAGGGCGATCGCCGCGCCCCAGGGTTGCACTGACTGATGCGTGAACGAGCCCATGAGCCCGATGACGACGCCGCCGAGAATCGCCACGGCGGTCTCCCCGAGTCGTCGCAGCGCCGCGAGGCGAGCCGAGGAGCCCACGCCGACGCTCAGGCGTCCAGACGGAGCATCCACCCGTGGGGATCGGGTCGGCGGCCGTACTGGATGTCGGTGAGCTCGGCGCGCAGCGACATCGTCAGCTCGCCCGGTGCCGCGTCGGCAGAGCCGATCTCGAAGCCGTCGCCCTTGAGCAGCCCGATCGGGGTGACGACGGCGGCGGTGCCGCAGGCGAAGGCCTCGACGATCTCGCCCGACTCCACCCCCTCGCGCCACTCGTCGAGGCTCACACGGCGACGCTCGACGGCGTGGCCGCGGTCTTCGGCGAGCTGCAGGATCGAGTCGCGCGTGATGCCCTCGAGGATCGAGTCGCTGTGCGGGGTGACGAGCGTTCCGTCGCGGAGCACGAGGACGACGTTCATGCCGCCGAGCTCTTCGAGCCAGCGGCCCTCGACCGAGTCGAGGAAGAGCACCTGCTGGCAGCCGTGCTCGTACGCCTCTGCCTGGGCGATGAGCGAGGCCGCGTAGTTGCCCCCGGTCTTCGCCGCCCCGGTTCCGCCCTTGCCGGCGCGCGAGTACTCGGTCGTGAGCCAGATGCTCACGGGGTTCACGCCGCCGGGGAAGTACGCCCCGGCGGGCGAGGCGATGACGTAGTAGGCGACCTTGTGGGCCGGTCGCACGCCGAGGAAGGCCTCCTTGGCGAACATGAACGGGCGCAGGTAGAGGCTCGTCTCGGAAGCCGAGGGCACCCAGTCGCCGTCGACGGCGATGAGCTGGCGGATCGACTCGATGAAGGCCTCGGTCGGCAGCTCGGGCAGCGCCAGCCGTCGCGCGGAGCGCTGCAGACGGCGCGCGTTCGCATCGGGGCGGAAGGACCAGATCGAGCCGTCGGCGTGCCGGTAGGCCTTGAGCCCCTCGAAGATCTCCTGGCCGTAGTGCAGCACGGCGGCCGAGGGCTCGAGCGAGATCGGGCCGTACGGCTGCACGCGCGGGCGGTGCCAGCCGCCCTTCTCGCTCCAGCAGATGTCGACCATGTGGTCGGTGAAGTGCTTGCCGAAGCCGGGATCGGCGAGGATCGCCGCTCGCTCGTCATCGCTCGTCGCGTTCTCTGTCGGGGTCACCTGGAAGGTGAGACCCTGGGTCGCCATCGGCAGCAGGTTCACGTCGTCGTCCTCGGGGGTCGCCGTCGGGATGCTCCCGAACGGTGGAGTGTGGATTCAGGGTACTCCGCGGTCAGTGCCCGAGCGCCGCGACGATCGCATCGCCGACCTCGCTCGTGCGTCGCGCGGCGGAGCCCCGTGCGGCGAGGTCGGCGGTGACGGCTGCGGTCACGCGCGCGGCGGCCTCCGGCAGCCCGCTGTGCTCCAGCAGCAGCGCGGTCGAGAGGATCGCCGCGGTCGGGTCGGCCTTCTGCTGCCCCGCGATGTCGGGCGCCGAGCCGTGCACGGGCTCGAACATGCTCGGGAAGTCGCCGGCGGGATTGAGGTTTCCCGAGGCCGCGAGCCCGATACCGCCGCTGATGGCGCCGGCGAGGTCGGTGAGGATGTCGCCGAAGAGGTTGTCGGTCACGATGACGTCGAACCGGGCGGGATCGGTGACGAGGAAGATCGTGGCGGCGTCGACATGCAGGTAGTCGACGACGACGTCCGGGAACTCCGTCGCGACGCGGTCGACGGTGCGCTGCCAGAGCGAACCGGCGTTGACGAGCACGTTGGTCTTGTGCACGAGGGTCAACCGTCCGCGCCGCGCGGCGGCCTGCGCGAAGCCGAAGCGCACGACCCGCTCGACGCCGAATGCCGTGTTGACGCTCGTCTCGTTCGCGATCTCGTGCGGGGTGCCGACGCGGATCGCACCGCCGTTGCCGACGTACGGACCCTCGGTGCCCTCGCGCACGACGACGAAGTCGACCGCTCCAGGTTGCGCGAGCGGCGATACGACGCCCGGCACGATGCGCGTCGGCCGAAGGTTGACATAGTGGTCGAAGGCGAAGCGCAGCTTCAGCAGCAGCCCGCGTTCGATGATGCCGCCCGCGAGGCGGGGGTCGCGAGGGTCTCCCCCGACGGCACCGAGCAGGATGGCGTCGTGCCGGGCGATCGCGGTCATCGTTCCTTCATCGAGGACCTCGCCGGTCGCGAGGAAGTGGGCCGCGCCGAGCTCGTAGCGCGTCTCGGTCAGGGCGACGTCGCCGCCCACCGCGGCCCGCAGCACGCGGAGAGCCTGCTCGACGACCTCGGGGCCGATGCCGTCGCCGGGGATCACGGCCAGGTCGAGCGTGGAGGTCATGGCGGCCTTTCTCAGGTCTCGTGCGGGGGATCCCGTCTCACGTCGGGCGACGATTCGGCGAACTCACAGCATGCGCGGTGGAGCCCGGAATTCCGCGGCTCGCGACCCCTCCAGGCTAGCGGCTGCACGACGGTGGGCCGCGCCGCGGGCTTTCGCGGAGCATCCAGCGAACGCTAGGTTCGCTCTCGGATACGGAAGGAGCTCCACCATGAGCATCGGATTCGGAATCTTCATGTTCGCGCTGGGGGCGATCCTCGCCTTCGCCGTGAACGTCAGTCTCGACTGGATCGAGTTGTCGACCATCGGCTACATCCTGATGATCGCCGGCATCGTGACGGTGATCATCGGCGTCGTGCTGATGAGCCGTCGCCGCTCGGTCTCGACCTCGCACACCACCGTCGACCCGGCCACGGGCGATCGCGTGACCCGTCGCGAGGACATCGCGTAGCAGCACAAGAACAACCGACGGCGCCGCTCCCTTCCGGGGGCGGCGCCGTCGCCGTTCGCCGCGCGTCCGTGCGCGGGGCGGGGTCGGGGTCGGCTCAGCCCTCGATGATCGTGATCTCGCGCATGACCGTCGCGTCGATCGCGGTGCGCACGCGCTCGAGCAGCTCATCGGGCACGCGCGAGTCGACCGTCAGCACGCTGAGCGCGGGGCCGCCGGCCTCGTGGCGTGCGATCTGCATGCCCGCGATGTTGATCGAGGCCTCGCCGAACTCTTTGCCGTAGATCGCCACGATGCCGGGGCGGTCGGTGTAGAGCATGACGATGAAGTGCTCGGCCATCGGCACCTCGACGTCGTAGCCGTTGATCTCGACGATCTTCTGCATCTGCTTGGCGCCGACGAGCGTGCCCGAGACCGACAGCTGAGTGCCGTCGGAGAGAGCGCCGCGGATCGTGAGCAGATTGCGGTACTCCTCGCTCGTCGAGTCGGTGATGAGGCGCACGGCCACGCCGCGCTGATCGGCGAGCAGCGGCGCGTTGACGTAGCTGACCTGCTCGCTCGAGATGCGGCTGAAGATTCCCTTCAGAGCCGCGAGCTTGAGCACGTTGACGTCGTGCGCGACGATCTCGCCGCGCACCTCGACGTCGATGCTCGCGAACGAGTGGTCGGCGAGGCTCGCGAAGACCTGACCGAGCTTCTCCATGAGCGGGATGCCCGGGCGCACGCTCGGGTCGATGATGCCGCCGGCGACGTTGACGGCGTCGGGGACGAGTTCGCCGTCGAGCGCGAGGCGCACCGATCGGGCGACCGACACGCCGGCCTTCTCCTGGGCCTCGTCGGTCGAGGCGCCGAGGTGCGGCGTGAGCTGGATCGTCGGCAGGTCGAGCAGGGGCGAGCCGACGGGCGGCTCGGTGACGAACACGTCGAGCCCTGCGCCGGCGATGCGGCCGCTCGCGAGCGCCTCCCGGAGGGCATCCTCGTCGATGATGCCGCCGCGGCTCGCGTTGACGATGCGCAGGGTCGGCTTGGCCCTCGCGAACTGGGCAGTGGAGATGAGGTTGGTCGTCTCGGGCGTCTTGGGGATGTGGATCGTGACGAAGTCGCTGCGCTCCATGAGCTCGTCGAGGCTCAGCAGCGTCACGCCGAGCTGCTGCGCACGGGCCGGAGGCACGAAGGGGTCGTAGCCGACGAGGTCGACGCCGAAGCCCTGCAGGCGCTGGGCGACCAGGGTGCCGATGCGGCCGAGGCCGACGATGCCGACGGTCTTCTCGTAGAGTTCGACGCCCGTGAACGCCGAGCGCTTCCACTCCCCGCGCTTCATCGAGGCGTTCGCGTCGGGGATGAACCGCGCGAGCGACAGCAGGTGGCCGACCGCGAGCTCCGCGGCCGAGATGACGTTCGAGGTGGGTGCGTTGACGACCATCACGCCCGCGGCGGTCGCCGCCTTGACGTCGACGTTGTCGAGGCCGACCCCCGCTCGGGCGATGACCTTCAGGCTGCGACCGGCGGCGATCGCCTCGGAATCCAGCTGCGTCGCCGAGCGGATCAGCACCGCGTGCGCCTCGGCGAGCGCCGCCAGCAGCGCCGGCCGGTCGGTGCCGTCGACCTGACGGACATCGAAGTCGGGCCCGAGGGCGTCGACCGTCGCGGGGGAGAGTTCTTCGGCGATGAGCACAACCGGCTTGGTCACGAGGACGGTCCTAACGCAGGGGTGTACGCGAAACGAGGTGGTGGTGTGCGACTGCCACGCGCGTCGGGGGCGGCCGGTGCTCTCAGGGTATCGCAGGCAGAATGACCCCCATGACGCCCGTCGAGCTCGCCCGCGTCGTCACGGCGGTGCTCTTCGCCGCGATGGGCGCGCTGCACTTCGTGCCCTCCATCGCGCGGGGCATGGCGGCGATGATCCCGCGCGGATTACGCGACCGGCCCCTCTCGGCACGCGCTCTCGTGATCGTGACCGGGGTGTGCGAGATCGCCGGCGGCGCGGGTCTGCTGCTCGAGCCCACGCGGCTCGCGGCCGGCGTCGCACTCGCGGTGTTCCTCGTCTGCGTCTTCCCCGCGAATGCATACGCGGCGCGCAATCCGGAGCGGTTCGGCCGCGTGGCGGTGCCGTTCTGGCCGCGGCTCGCCGCACAGGTCGCGCTCGTCGCGGTCGTGCTCTGGGTCGCGATCGCGTGATCGGGATGCGCGCGGCCGGTCGCCGCCGTGCGCTACGGTAGGCGGCATCCACACGCGGGAGCCCTCAGAAGGGGGCTGAGAACCGGGCTGATGTCGCCCGGGACCGTTCGAACCTGTCCGGGTCATTCCGGCGAAGGAAGAAGGGGTTGCTCCAATGCACGCTTCGCGCACTCTCTCGCATCACCACGACGAGACCGGCATCGCCGTTCCCGTCACCTCGATCGCGCTGTCGCCCTCGCCGAGCGGCGAACTCAACGCGCCGCTGGAGGTCTACCGAACCGAGGGGCCGGGCGGGGATCCCGTCGTCGGCCTGCCGCCGCTTCGGGCCGAGTGGATCGCGGCGCGCGACGACACCGAGGAGTACGCCGGCCGCGAGCGCTCGCTGCTCGACGACGGCCGGGCCGCGATCCGCCGCGGCGCGGCCTCGGCCGAGTGGCGCGGCGCGAAGAGCGCCCCGCGCCGGGCGCTGCCCGGTCGCCGCGTGACGCAGATGCACTACGCGCGTCGGGGCGAGATCACCCCCGAGATGCGCTTCGTCGCGCTGCGCGAGGGCTGCGACGTCGAGCTCGTGCGCAGCGAGGTCGCCGCGGGCCGGGCGATCATCCCGAACAACATCAACCACCCCGAGTCGGAGCCGATGATCATCGGCAAGGCCTTCCTCGTGAAGATCAACGCCAACATCGGCAACTCGGCGGTGACGAGCTCGATCGCCGAGGAGGTCGACAAGCTGCAGTGGGCCACGCGGTGGGGCGCCGACACGGTCATGGACCTCTCGACGGGCGACGACATCCACACCACGCGCGAGTGGATCATCCGCAACTCCCCCGTGCCGATCGGCACCGTTCCCCTCTATCAGGCTCTCGAGAAGGTCGGCGGCGACGCGAGCGCGCTCACCTGGGAGGTGTACCGCGACACGGTCATCGAGCAGTGCGAGCAGGGCGTCGACTACATGACCGTGCACGCCGGGGTGCTGCTGCGCTACGTGCCGCTGACCGCCGACCGCGTGACGGGCATCGTCTCGCGCGGCGGCTCGATCATGGCCGGCTGGTGCCTCGCCCACCACCGCGAGAACTTCCTGTACACGAACTTCGACGAGCTGTGCGAGATCCTCGCCCGCTACGACGTCGCGTTCTCGCTCGGCGACGGCCTGCGGCCCGGCTCGATCGCCGACGCCAACGACGCCGCGCAGTTCGCCGAGCTCGACACCCTCGCCGAGCTCACCAAGCGCGCCTGGCAGCACGACGTGCAGGTCATGGTCGAGGGCCCCGGCCACGTGCCGTTCCACCTCGTGCGCGAGAACGTCGAGCGCCAGCAGGAGCTGTGCGACGGCGCCCCGTTCTACACGCTCGGCCCCCTCGTGACCGACATCGCCCCCGGCTACGACCACATCACCTCGGCGATCGGCGCGACCGAGATCGCCCGATACGGCACCGCGATGCTCTGCTACGTGACGCCCAAGGAGCACTTGGGGCTGCCGAACCGCGACGACGTCAAGACGGGCGTCATCACCTACAAGATCGCGGCGCACGCCGCCGACCTCGCGAAGGGGCATCCGGGCGCCCAGGCCCGGGACGACGCGCTGTCGAAGGCGCGGTTCGAGTTCCGCTGGCGCGACCAGTTCGCGCTCTCGCTCGACCCCGATACCGCCGAGGCGTTCCACGACGAGACGCTGCCGGCCGAGCCGGCCAAGACCGCGCACTTCTGCTCGATGTGCGGGCCCAAGTTCTGCTCGATGCGCATCTCGCAGGACATCCGCGACGAGTTCGGCGGAATGACCGAGGAGGATCGTCAGGAGGGGATGCGCCGGAAGTCGCGCGAATTCGTCGACGGGGGCGGGCGCATCCTGCTCGACGCACCCGTCGTCCGCGTCGCGGAGGAGACGCGATGAGTGCGATCCTCGCCTCCGCCACGAGCGCCGATGTCACGAGCGCGGTCGTCACCGCCGGCGACGTCGCCCACCGGCTCGAGCTCGTGCGCGAGCACGCGCCGCTCGTGCAGTGCCTCACGAACGTGGTCGTCGCGAACGCGACCGCGAACATCCTGCTCGCTCTCGGAGCCGCGCCAGCGATGGTCGACATCCCCGAGGAGGCCGGGATCTTCGCCGGCGTGGCCTCGGCGGTCCTCGTGAACCTCGGAACGCCGGGGGCGGAGCAGCGCGAGGGCATGCGCGTCGCCGCCCGGGCCGCGGCCGACTCCGGCACGCCGTGGGTGCTCGATCCCGTGGCCGTCGGCGCCCTTCCGGTGCGCACGGCCCTCGCCGCCGAGCTGCTGCAGGCGCGCCCCACGGCGATCCGCGGCAACGCCTCCGAGATCATGGCGCTCGCGGGCTCGGGCACGGGAGGGCGCGGCGTCGACGCGACCGACAGCGTCGAGGCCGCCGCCGACGCCGCCACGTCCCTCGCCCACCGGTCCGGCGCCGTCGTCGCCGTCTCGGGCGCCGTCGACCGGATCACCGACGGCGAGCGCACGGTCCTCGTGCGCACGGGCGACGCGCGACTGACGACCATGACAGGCGGCGGATGCGCGCTCGGCGCCGTCATGGGCGCCTTCCTGGCGGCCGGCGGCGACCCCCTGGTCGCCATCGTCGCCGCCACCTCGGTCTACACGATCGCCGCCGAGGACGCCGCCGAGCGCTCGGAGGGGCCGGGGAGCTTCGCCCCCGCCTTCCTCGACGCCCTCGCGAGCGTCGACGGGGACGCGGTGCGCGCCCGGGCCCGACTGACGTGACGCACGTCGGCATCGCCCGGCCCTCCACGCCGACGGGGGTCTACTTCGTCGCCGACCACGCCGTCTGCGGCGACCGCGGGCTCGTCGACGCCACGCGCGCCGCCGTCGCCGCCGGCGTCGGCACCGTGCAGGTGCGCGACAAGACGGGCTCGGCGGCGCGGCAGCTCGAGCTCGTCACGGCCGTCGCCCGCGCGGTCGGCGATCGCGCGCTCGTGATCGTCGACGACCGCATCGACGTCTTCCTCGCCGCCCGCGCCTCGGGCGCGCCGGTGCACGGCGTGCACATCGGGCAGGACGACCTGCCCGCTCCGCTCGCGCGGCGGCTCATCGGCACGGAGGCGGTGCTCGGCCTCTCGGCGCAGACCTCGGCGCAGTTCGCCGCCGTCGAGCGGCTTCCGGCAGGATGCGTCGACTACCTCGGGGTCGGAGCGGTGCGCGAGACGGCGACGAAGCCCGACCACCCGCCCGCCCTCGGAGTCGACGGGATCGGCGAACTCGCGGCGAGCACCGCGCTGCCGTGCGTCGCGATCGGCGGCATCCGGGCGAGCGACCTGCCGGCCCTGCGCCGAGCGGGCGCGGTCGGCGCCGCCGTCGCCTCGGCGATCGGGAGCGCCGAGGATCCGCGCCGCGCCGCGCGCTCCCTCGTCGCGGCGTGGGGAGAATGAGCGGGCGACCGCCGCGCGTGCTCGCGATCGCCGGCACCGACCCGACCGGCGGGGCGGGCATCCAGGCCGACATCAAGACCATCAGCGCCCTCGGCGGGTACGCGATGGCGGCGATCACGGCGGTCGTCGCCCAGAACACGACGGGCGTGCGCGCGGTGCGGCCCGTGAGCGCTCGCCTGCTCGCCGCGCAGCTCGACGCCGTGAGCGACGACGTCGAGGTCGACGCGGTCAAGATCGGCATGCTCGGCAGCTCCTCGGCGGCGCGCACCGTCGCGGCATGGCTCGGTCGGGCCCGACCGCCGATCGTCGTGCTCGACCCCGTCATGCGCGCGACGACGGGCGGGCGGCTCACCTCGCGCCGAGCGCTCGGGAGCGTTCGCGAGCTCATCCGCCGCGTCGACCTCGTGACCCCCAACCGCGACGAGCTCGCCCTGCTGCTCGGCCGGACGCCCGCCGACGAGTGGCAGCGCGCCGTCGACGACGCCGTCGAGGCCGCGACGCTGTGGGGCACCCGGGTGCTGCTGACGGGAGGCGACGGCGCGGGCGACCTCGCCGTCGACGTGCTCGTCGAGCCGCGCGCGAACGGCGGAGCGCGACTGACCGAGGCGTCCGCGCCGCGCGTCGCCACACACCACACGCACGGCACGGGCTGCGCTCTGTCGTCGGCGCTCGCGACGCTGCAGGCGGTCGAAAACGACTGGGCGCGGTCGGTCGCGCGCGCCAAGCAGTGGCTCGGCGGGGCCCTGCGCGACGCCGAGGTGCTCGAGGTCGGTCACGGCGCCGGGCCGCTGCACCACTTCCACCGGCTCAGCGCCGATACGGCGCCGCAACGATCGGTGTCAGCCGACGACGAGCGCTGATGCCGCGGCGATGAGACTCAGCCGCGTCGTGGCGATGACGGCGAGGGCCGCGATGAGCACGAGGGTGTAACGCGTCACCGGCAGCCGCCGGCCGACGATCGCTCCGAGCGCGAAGAGCACGGGCGGCGCGAGCACGCTCGCCCCGAGCACGACCCACGGGGTGCGGTCCGCGAGGCCGAGGGCCTCGAGCTGCTGGGGCAGGGCGAGCAGGTTCGAGACGCCGTCGAAGAGGAACCAGGCCGCGAGCAGCCCCAGCACGACGGTCACGGCGACTCGGCCCGCGCCGAAGCGGGGGCGTGCGGCGGCGGGCGCATCCCGCGATTCGGCGCTCATCGCAGCACCGCCAGCAGGAACGGCCACGGCACGAGCACGAGGGTGCCCAGCGCGAGCCAGCCGAGGCGCACGGCCGGGCGGCCGCCGCGCGTGAGAGCCATGACCGCACCGAACCACAGGGCGCAGGCGATGATCGCGAGGAACTCGCCGAACTGGTACATGACCTCGATGAGCAGCGTCGCGCCCTGCAGCTGCAGGGTGCCGACGGAGAGGATCCAGCCGACCGAATAGGCGAGGTACACGCCGCCGAGCACGCCCGTCGCGGCCGCGATCGCAGCGCGGCGGCGATCGGCCGTGGATGCCGCGCTCGTCTCGTGCGCCCCGCCCGCGACCGCAGCGGGGTCGGCCGCGCCTTCGTGCTCGAGCACGGCGCCGGGCTCGGAGCCCGGCGCACCCGGGTCGACCCAGCTCGGATCGTCGGGGTCGCCCCAGTCGAGGGCCTCCTCGCGGCGGTCGGCGGTCATGCGCCAACCTTATCGAGCGCGCTGCACAACCCTGACCGCCGCGCCCTGCCAGAATCGTGTCATGACCGGCATCGAGCGTTTCGCCCGCCAGCTCTCACTGCCCGGTTTCGGGCGTGCAGCCCAGGAGTCGCTCGGCGCGGCGCGCGTGCTCGTCATCGGCGCGGGCGGTCTCGGCAGCACGGTCATCCCCGCGCTCGCCGCCGCGGGGGTCGGCACGATCGGCGTCGTCGACGCCGACACCGTCGAGCTGTCGAACCTGCACCGGCAGCACCTGCACGGCGTGCGCGACATCGGGCGGCTCAAAGTCGACTCGGCGGCCGAGTCGATCGCGGCGATCGCGCCCGCGACGATCGTCGAGCCGATCGCCGAGCGGCTCACGAGCGCGAACGCTCTCGAGATCGTGGGGCGGTACGACCTGCTCGTCGACGGCAGCGACAACTTCGCCACCCGGTACCTCGCCAACGACGCCGCGGCGCTCACGGGCGTTCCGCTCGTGTGGGGCGCCGTGCTGCAGTACGGCGGGCAGGCGGGGGCCTGCCGGCCGGCCGAGGGGCCCGACTACCGCGACCTCTTCCCCGCTCCCCCGCCGCCCGGATCGGTGCTCGACTGCGCGACGGGCGGCGTGCTGCCGACCGTGTGCGGCGTCGTCGGCTCGATCATGGCCACCGAGGCGATCAAGCTGCTCACGGGCGTCGGCGAGCCCCTGCTCGGGCGGGTCACGACCTACGACGCGCTCACCGGCGGGTTCCGCGAGCTCGCCTACGGCCGCGACCCCGAGGCCGCACCGATCACCGGGCTCATCGACTATGAGCTGTTCTGCGGGGTCGCCCCGGCCGCCCCGGCCGAGCCCGCGGGGGTCTCCGCTCCAGAGCTCGCCGCGCTGCTGAGCGGCGAGGCCGAGCACGAGCGCACGGCGCAACTCGTCGACGTGCGCGAGCCGTGGGAGTTCGAGCTCGCCCGCCTGCCCGGCGCCGTGCCGATTCCCCTCGGGCAACTTCCGCAGGCGATGGATGCCCTCGACCGCGATCGCCCCGTCATCGTCTACTGCCACCACGGCATCCGATCGCAGCGCGCGCTCGAGACGCTGCGAGCCGCGGGGTTCGACGTGCGGCACCTCACCGGCGGCATCGACGCGTGGTCGCGTCTCGTCGACGACGCGGTCGCGCGGTACTGAACCGCGTGGTTCGCCCTCAGGCCACCTGCACGAGAACGCTGTGATACCCCTCGGCGCCGTCGGGCGCCACGGGCACCGGACGGGAACGCTGGGTGAACCCTGTCGTGTCGGTCGCCCGCACCTCGATGAGGTGGGTGCCCGCTTCGGCGCGCCACTCGTAGACCCATTGCCGCCAGGTGTCGGCTGAGATCGCCTCGGCGAGCCGGGCCTCGGCCCAGTCGCCTCCGTCGACGCGCACCTCGACGCGCTCGATGCCCGTGTGCTGCGCCCACGCGATGCCCGCGACGGCGACAGTGCCCGCTCCGACCCCCGCGTTCGCGGTCGGCACGTCGATGCGCGAATGCGTCTTGACCGGGCCGCGCTCCGACCAGCCGCGCGTGCTCCAGTAGGCGAGGTCGCGGTCGAAGCGCGTGACCTCGAGTTCGACCACCCACTTCGTCGCGGAGACGTAGCCGTAGAGCCCCGGCACGACGAGTCGCGCGGGGAACCCGTGCTCGAGCGGCAGCAGCTCGCCGTTCATGCCGATCGCGAGCAGGGCATCCCGCTCCGGATCCTGCAGCACCTCCAGAGGGCTGCTCGCCGTCCAGCCGTCCTGACTGCGCGAGAGCACCATGTCGGCTTCGTCCAGCGGCCGGGCGCGGGCGAGGATGTCGCGGATCGGGTACCCGAGCCACAGCGCGTTGCCGGTGAGGTCGCCACCGACCTCGTTCGAGACGCACATGAGCGTCACGTAGGCCTCCTGCAAGGGCAGCGCCACGAGCTCGTCCCAGCCGATCTCGACCTCCTGCTCGACCATGCCCGTGACGCGCAGGCGCCACTGCGAGGGGTCGATGCGGGGCACCTGCAGCGCGGTGTCGATGCGGTAGAAGTCGGCATTCGGGGTGACGAGCGGGGTGATGCCGGGGACGTCGAGCGCCGCGCCGGCGGGGATCGGCGCGGCGCGGCGGGTTGGAGGCGGAAGGCGCAGCGCGGCGCGCACGGTCGCCGCGGTGGCCGTCGCGGCGTTGACCGCGCGCGCGGCGATGCCGACGATCGCCGCACTCGCCGCCGTCGCAGCGATGAAGCCGAGGAAGGGGGGGGGATCGAGCGGGCCAGTGGGCCGGGCCGGGCGGGCCGCGGGATCCGGCGCGGACGGCACAGCGACAGCCGGGGGCGCGACGGCCGGCCCGGCCGCGACCCACCGATTCAGGCGGGCGATCGCGACTCTCAGCACTACGACGCCGAACAGGGTCCCCACAACCGTCGGCACGGCCCACAGGGGGTCCGCCTCCGCCCTCGACAGAACGGCGATGAGTGCGATCGCCCCGCCGAGCCCGAGCCCGATGGCGCCGTACGGCGGGCGACGGCGCTCGAGCACACCGACGGCGGCGGCGAGCACGGCGACGAGGAGGCCGACCATGACGAGCAGGACGATCTTGTCGTTCGTACCGAACAGCGCGATCGTGATGTCTTTCAGCCAGCTCGGTGCGAGGTCGATGACGAGCGCGCCCACGGCGAGCACCGGACCCGCGGCGGGCGCGATCGCGAGAGCGACGAGCTCGGTCGCGGCGAGGGCGGCCCCGGCCCCGACGAGGCCGCTGACGACGGTCCAGAGCAGGAGGCGGCGTGGGTGCATGGCGTCAGGCTAAGCGCCGCTCGCCGCGTGATGCCTGCGAGTCGTCGTCCTGAACTCACACGATCCGCGCCGCGACCGGGGCATCCGTCATGATCGCGAACGTCGCGGGAGTCGCGATCGTGGAAGCATGGGTGCTGTGAACGACTCCCCCGGCCTCAGCCACCTCGACGCCGACGGGCGCGCGCGCATGGTCGATATCGGCGGCAAGCCCGTGACCGTGCGCGTCGCGACCGCGACCGGCCGGTACCTGACGCGCCCCGACGTCATCGCCCTCGTGCGGGCCGACGACCTGCCCAAGGCCGACGTGCTCACGACCGCGCGCCTCGCCGGCATCGGCGGGGCGAAGCGCACGAGCGAGCTCGTCCCGCTGTGCCACCCGCTGCCGCTCGACTCGATCTCGGTCGATTTCGCCCTCGAGCACTCATCGATCGTGATCACCGCGACCGCGCGGACGACGGGCCGCACGGGCGTCGAGATGGAGGCGCTCACGGCCGTCGCCGTCGCCGGGCTGACGCTGCACGACATGGTCAAGGCGGCCGACCCCTCTGGCGTGCTCACCGAGGTCATGCTCGTCGAGAAGACCGGCGGCAAGCACGGCACCTGGACCCGGGATGGCGCGGGCGCCGAGGCGCCCGCGCCGGCGCCCGCCGTCGTCGGCGTGCGCCCCCGCACCGCCGCCGTGCTCGTCGCCTCGACCTCCGGCGCCGCGGGTGCGCGAGCGGACACGACCGGCCCCGCGATCGCCGACTGGCTCGCCGCTCGCGGCTTCGCGGTCGACGAGGTGAGACTCGTCGACGACGCGCACGTCGGCCCCGCGCTCGCCTCGCTCGTCGCGGCGCGGCCCGCTGTGATCATCTCGACGGGCGGAACGGGCGTGAGCCCCACGGATCGCACGCCCGAGGCCGCCCTCGCCGTCATCGACCGCGAGCTGCCCGGCATCGCCGAGGCGATCCGCTCGCGCGGAGTCGCCGCGACGCCGACCGCCGCGCTCAGCCGTGGCGTCGCGGGGGTCGCGAACGGCACCGTCGTCGTCACGCTGCCCGGATCGACGGGAGGCGTGCGCGACGGCCTCGCGGTGCTCGACGGGCTGCTCGAGCACGTCGTCGCGCAGGTCGCGGGCGGGGGCACGCATGACTGAGGCGGGCGCGCGCATGAGTGAGGCGGGCCGGCCGTTCGCGAGCATCAGCGCCGAACCCCTCGATGCCGCGGCGATCGAGGCCGCCGTCGCGACGCGCGCCGACGGGGCGATCGTGACCTTTCGCGGCGTCGTGCGCGACCACGACCACGGCGAGGCGGTCACGGGCCTCGACTACGAGGCGCACCCCGAGGCCGAGCGCTTCCTGCGCGAGTCGGTCGAGCGCGTCGCCGCCGAGACCGGCCTGCGCGTCGCCGCGGCGCATCGCGTCGGGCGGCTCGCGATCGGCGATCTCGCCCTCGTCGCGGCGGTCGCGGCGCCGCACCGCGCGGCGGCCTTCGCCGCGATCGAGCAGCTCGTCGACGACATCAAGACGACGGTGCCGATCTGGAAGCGCCAGCACGTCGACGGCGGAACGACCGAGTGGGTCGGTTTATAGGCCCCCGAGTGCCCCGGCGCTGTCAGCCGCCGGCGAAGGGCGGCAGCACGTCGACGCGGTCGCCGACGACTCGGGCGTCATCGCGACTGACGACGCCGTCGACGAGGAACGAGCCCGCGGCGAGCACTCGGGACATCGGCTCGCCATAGCGCTCGACGAGCCAGGCCCGCAGGTCGCCCGTCGTGAGCGGTTCGGCGCCGGTCGCGACGACAGACGCCCGCTCCACCGACTCCTCGGCGCGACCCGCGGCCTCGGCCGCGGCCGCGAAGTAGCGCAACGCGATCGGCGCCGATCGACGCTCCACGCTCTCCGCCCCGTTCGTCATGCCGCCAGCCTAAGCGAGCTCAGCCGGCCTCCGGCGCCCGGACGGAGATCGCGAGGGCGTCGCGCTCGGCGCCGATCGCCTTCGAGTACTGCAGCGTCACGTCGACCCCGAACTCCTCGTCGGTGATGCCGTAGCGGTCGTTGAGGCCGGCGTCGAGGATGTTCCAGGGGCGCCCGTTCGCGGCGCGAGCGGCGTCGCCGTTCTCGACGACGAACTGCCGGTAGTCGTACGCGGCCGAGCGCGCGCTGTCGAGTCGAGGCGAGTAGGTGTCGACGGCGATGCGCCCGCCCGCGACGTCGACCTGCAGCAGGCGCAGGAAACCGGTGGCGCGCTCCCCCGCGTCGGTGCGGAACTCCTGGTAGTCCGCGAGCATCTCGACGACCGTGTGGCCGGGGATCCCGCCCGCGTTCTCCGTCACGATCGCTCCGAGGCCGTGATAGTGCCCCGAGAGCACAGCCACGACGTTGCGATTCGGGGCGACGACGCGCGACCACAGCTCGTCGGCGCGCGACAGCCAGCGGTTGTCGCTCGCCCGCCGAGGCGGGTCGAGCTGCGTCATCGGGGTCAGGTGCTCGTGGGTCGCGATGACGACGTTGGCGTCGGGGTGGTCGCGGACGACGCGCTCGGCCCACTCGATCTCGCGCGGCCCGTAGCCGTAGCCGATCGAGAGGATGAGCATCCGCGCCCCCGCCTCCTCGACGATCGCGTAGTTGGAGGTGTTGTCCCCCGGGGCGATGGGGGCCACGTAGCCGGCCATGGCGGCGAAGCGCTCCGGCCCGAAGTACTCGTTGTACAGGCCGGGATCGATGCCGCGCTTGGTGTCGTGATTGCCGGGCAGCACGAAGGAGGGCAGGCCCGTGCGCTCGAGGATCGCCTGGGCGCGCGAGGCGCGCTCGAACTCGATGCGCGCGCGGTCCTCCGACTGGTCGGGGTCGACCCACGACTGGATGAGGTCGCCCGTGTGCACGGCGGCGACGAGCTCGCGCTCGTCGATCGAGTCGGCGAGCCAGCGCGTGAGGCGCTCGTACTCCTCGGGATAGCCCTCGGCGAGGTACTGCGTGTCGGTGATGTGCGCGATCGCGAAGTCGGTGTCGTCGGGGTTCTCGAACGTGCCGTCGGGGGCGGTGGAGAGCCGGCTCGTCGTGCGCGGCACGGCCTGGACGAGCAGGGCCGTCGTGCCGGGCAGCTCGCCCCCGAGGGCGACGGCGCCGTCGGGGCCTGCGTCGGACTCGGCGACGGGCATCCACGCCGTCGCGGCGGCCGACCACGCCGAGAGGCGCACCGGATGCCCGGCCGGAGCCGTTCCGCGCCACGAGAACGCGCCGCCGATCTCGTCGTCGAACTCGAACCGCAGGTACGGGTAGTCGAAGCCGGCCGCCTCCGATCCGATCGCGTCGCCGACCGCGACGGTGCGCTCGTCGATCCCGCGGTAGCTGGCGGTCGGCAGCGGCGCGTCGACGCTGCGCCCGACGATGACGCGAGCGGGCTCGGGCCGCGACGTCGGCGGTTCGACGAGCGCGAGCGCCGCCGCCGCGGTGGCCTTGCCCGAGGCGCGCGCGAAGCCGCGGAGCGCCGCCGCAGCCTCGCCCGGTTCGCCCGGCTCGGCCAGCTCTGCTGCCGCCGAGATCTGAGCCGCGGCCGTCGCCGTCACGGAGCCCGGCGAGCTCGCCGCCGTGACGAAGTCGCGCAGGTCGTCGCCCGAGCGGTCGATGCGGTGGTAGCTCTCGCCGCCGATGCGGTCGGGCTGGAAGGTCACGAGCGAGACGCCGTTGCCGCACACGGAGTACGGCGCGACGCTCTCGTCCATCTCGTTGACGTGGAAGGCGCCCGCCCGGTCGGCGATCTCGCCGTCGGCGGTCTCGAGCAGCACGCCGGCGCCGAGGAAGTCCAGCGGCTCGGCGAATCGCGCGACCGCCGACTCGGCCGCCGCGGTGCCCTGCAGGGCGACGACGAGCACCTCGCCGGGCGCGAGCCGGGTGCGCTCGTCGAAAGCGGCGAGCGGCTCGGGGCGGCGGAGGCCGCGCGCGTCGCATGCCCACAACCGCCAGCCGCCGAGAGCGACCGGGCGGTCGCCGCGGTTGGCGAGCTCGACGAAGTTCTGCGGGCTCGCGATGCGGGCGACGTCGACGGGATCGGTCGCGAGCTCGCTCACGACGACGCCCGGGCGAGCGAGCGGCCGCAGGGCGGCGAGGGAATCGGCGCGGGCAGGCGGCGGGGCCCCGGGGGTGCGCGGAGCGATGAGATACCGCGCGGGCGACGAGCCGTCGACGAGCTGCCAGCTCTCTCCGCGCACCGGGTCGAGAGTCGCCGGGAGCTTCTCGGGGCCGCCCTGGCAGGCGGAGTCGAGCTGATGGGCGACGGCGACCTCGTCGACGAGCGCGCCGCGCGCATCGCGCAGCTGCACCCCGAACCCGGCGTCGGCGAGCGAGATCGGCATCGTCGCGATCGCGTCGTCCACGGCGGATGCCGGCCCGCCGATCACGAGGCGGGCGCCGGGATCGAGGGTGCGCGCCCCGATCGTCGCCTGCAGGGTCGTGGCGTCGCGCGCCCCCGAAGCGGTGCACCGCCAGAGCGTCCAGCCCTCGAGCGCGACCGGCTCGTCGCCGGAGTTGACGAGCTCGACGAGGTCGTCGCCGCTGCCGCCGGGCCCGAAGGGGGCGACCTCGGCGATCGCCACCTCGGCGTCGCTCGCGCTCGCGCGCGGCGCGTGCGTCAGTCGGTTGGGGGAGCCCGGCGTCGCGAGGGAGATGCGGAAGTCGGCCGCGGCATCCCCGCTCGTGGCGAACCGCTGCCAGCTCTCCCCCACGGCGACGTCGAGGATGTTCGGCAACGAGCCCGAGGGATCGCACTCGCTGCGCGTCATCCACGGCGTCGTGGAGTACACCGCGACCGCGTCGGCGACGCGCTCGTCGGGGTCTTCGAGCACGAAGCCGAAGCCCTCGGCATCGAGCGACGACGACAGGGCGTCGTCGGGCGTCGCGCCGCCGGGCCGCTCGCCGACGCGGGCGATGAGGTAGTGCTCGCCGGGAGCGAGGACGACGCCCGCGAAGTCGGAGTCGGGGGTTCCCCGCTTGGCGCGCAGGCCGTCGCCGTCGCAGCGGTATAGGTTCCATCCGCCGAGGTCGACGCTCTCGGCCGAGACGTTGCGCAGCTCGACGAAGCTCGCGCGGGGGCGGTCGAGCCAGCCCGGGGCGACCTCGGTGATGAGCACGGGGCTGACGGCGAGACGCTCGGAGGCGGCCGCTCGTACCGGGTCGGCGACGACCGCCGGGGCGAGGGCGACGGCGAGCGCGAGGGGAAGGGCAAGCGCGACAGCGGGTCGGCTCTCGCGGATGCGGCGGGCCTCCGTGCTGGCTCGGGCCGCGAGGGTGCGCATGGTCCTCCTCCGGCGGCCGCCGAGGGGGCGTCGGCCGCTCAGCGTTCACGGTCGCGACCCGCGGTGAACGGAGGTCGGCAGCGGAGGGCGTGTCGCGTGAACGCGAGGCGACGCGGAGGCGGTTCGGGAGCATCCCGGGCCGATGTCGGCGACGAGCGATACCGTCGAACCGAAGGGGGGACCATGCCGTTCACGACCGTCGACGGGCGACCGCTCGAGAGCGTGCCGCTGCTCTACCGGATGGGCCGCGAGTTCCAGGTCACGGCGTCGTTCGCCTACCGCGACCCGCGCGACGGCTCGGTCGTCACGGTGCCCGCGCACGACGTGTCGCGGCCGCCGACCGAGGGCAACTCGACCGACTTCGCCTCGGTGCCGCCGTTTCTGTGGGGGCTCATCGCCAACTACGGACCGCAGACCCTTCCGGCGATCCTGCACGATGCAATGGTCGAGGATGCCCGGCGCGCGCCCGCCGCCGAACGACTCGAGCGCCGCCGCGTCGCCGACGACCTCTTCCGGGTCGCGCTCGTCGACAACGGGGTGCACCGCCTGCGAGCGAGAGTCATGTGGGCCGCAGTCGGCCTCGAGCGATACGCGCGATTCGGCGGAAGACGCGGCACCGGGCTCATCGCTCAGGTCGTGATCGGGGCGCTCGTCCTCGTCGCCGCCGTCGTGCTCGGCCTGATCGTCTCGCCGTGGTGGCTGCTGCTCGTCCTCGTACCGGCGCTCGGAGCCGCGCCATGGGGTCGCGCCGCGCCTCTCACCACGGCTGCGACGTACCTCGGCGCCCTGTATCTGCCGCTCGTGCTCGGCGCGTTCCTCGCCTCGCGGATCGAGCAGCTCTTCGCTCTCGTGGTGTGGTTTGCGACGGGCTGCCGCGAGCGCGCGCCGCGCGCCGAGCCCACGCTGCGCTGGCCGGCCGAGCCCGAGCCGACGGGCGGCCGGGGACGCGCCGCCTGACCCGCGCGCTCGCGGGTGCAGGCGCGCTCGCGGGGTGCGGCGCGCTCGCGGGTGCAGGCGCGCTCGCGGGGTGCAGGCGTGCTGCCACCCGCCGGCTTCGCGCGTGAGCGGGCGCTTCTCACACGGCTTCGGACGCCGCACACCGATGACCCAGTGTGCGAACTCGGAAGCAGTGTGAATCGCGAGAGGCCGGCCACCCCGAGTGGGGCGACCGGCCTCGTCACGACCCGCGACCAGCGGGCGGCTGAACCGTCGGCGTTCCGATGCGCGAGCGCATCGGAACCGGCACGCACAGCGCCCGCATCGCGGACGGCGTCGATGTCAGCGCGCAGCGCTGCCGTCGACGTAGTCCGAGTCCTGCTGCTTCCACGCGAAGAGGGCGCGCAGCTTGCGGCCCGTCTCCTCGATCGGGTGCTGCTCGCCCTTGGCGCGCAGCTCGCGGAACTCGGGCGCGCCGGCGTCCTGGTCGGCGATGAAGCGCTCCGCGAAGGCCCCCGACCGGATGTCGGCGAGCACTGCCTTCATGTTCTCCTTCACCGAGGGGTCGATGACGCGCGGGCCCGAGACGTAGTCGCCGTACTCGGCGGTGTCGCTGACGCTCCAGCGCTGCTTGGCGATGCCGCCCTCCCACATGAGGTCGACGATGAGCTTGAGCTCGTGCAGCACCTCGAAGTAGGCGATCTCGGGCTGGTAGCCGGCCTCGGTGAGCACCTCGAAGCCGTACTGCACGAGCTGGGAGGTGCCGCCGCAGAGCACGGCCTGCTCGCCGAACAGGTCGGTCTCGGTCTCTTCGGTGAAGGTCGTCTTGATGACGCCGGCGCGCGTGCCGCCGATCGCCTTGGCGTACGACAGGGCGAGATCCCAGGCCTGGCCGGTGGTGTCGCGCTCGACGGCGACGATGTCGGGGATCCCGCGGCCGGCGACGAACTCGCGGCGCACCGTGTGGCCGGGAGCCTTGGGCGCGACGAGGATGACGTCGACGCCCTCAGGAGCGTCGATGTAGCCGAAGCGGATGTTGAAGCCGTGCGCGAAGGCGAGCGTCTTGCCCGGCTTGAGAGCGCCCTGGATGCTCTCGGTGTAGATCGAGCGCTGGTACTGGTCGGGCGCGAGGATCATGATGACGTCGGCCCACTCAGCGGCGTCGGCGACGGTCTTGACGGTGAAGCCGTCCTCGTGCGCCTTGGCGACCGACTTCGAGCCCTCCTTGAGCGCGATGACGACCTCGACGCCCGAGTCGCGCAGGTTCTGCGCGTGGGCGTGGCCCTGCGAGCCGTAGCCCACGATCGCGACCTTCTTGCTCTGGATGAGCGCGAGGTCGGCGTCCTTGTCGTAGTAGATCTCGGTCACGAGCGGTGTCTCCTTGCGGTGGGGTTTCGGTGGGATGTCCGTGGGGCGTCCGGTGCGGACGTCACGAGTTCTTGAGCACGCGCTCGCTGATGCTCTTCGAGCCGCGCCCCATGGCGAGCAGGCCCGATTGCGCGATCTCCTTGATGCCGTACGGCTCGAGGACGCGCAGCAGCGCCTCGACCTTGGCGGTGTCGCCGGTGACCTCGATCACGAGCGCGTCGGTCGCGACGTCGACGATCCGCGCGCGGAACAGCGTCGCCGCCTCGAGGATCTGCGAGCGGGTCGTCGAGTCGACGCGCACCTTGATGAGCATGTGCTCGCGCTGCACCGACTGGGCGGAGTCGAGCTCGACGATCTTGAGCACGTTGACGAGCTTGTTGAGCTGCTTGGTGACCTGCTCCAGGGGCAGGCCCTCGACATCCACGACGACGGTGATGCGGGAGAGACCCGGCACCTCCGTCGTGCCGACGGCGAGCGAGATGATGTTGAACCCGCGGCGGGCGAAGAGGCCCGCGACGCGCGTGAGCAGACCGGGCTTGTCCTCGACGAGGAGCGAGAGCACGTGGTGCGACATGGGTTACTCCCTCTCCCACTCGGGCGCGTGGTCGCGCGCGTACTGCACTTGCGAGTTGCCGACGCCCTGCGGCACCATCGGCCACACCATCGCGTCGCGGCTGACGATGAAGTCGATGACGACGGGGCGGTCGTTGGTCTCCATCGCGAGGCGGATGGCCGGCTCGACCTCCTCCGGCTTCGTGACGCGGATGCCCAGCGCGCCGTAGGCGTCGGCCATCTTGATGAAGTCAGGGATCATCGCCGTGTCGTGCCCGGTGTTGAGGTCGGTGAACGAGTGGCGGCCGTCGTAGAACAGCGTCTGCCACTGGCGGACCATGCCGAGCGAGGAGTTGTTGATGACGGCGACCTTGATCGGGATCTCGTTGATCGTGCAGGTCGCGAGCTCCTGATTGGTCATCTGGAAGCAGCCGTCGCCGTCGATCGCCCACACGAGGCGGTCGGGCTGAGCGACCTTCGCGCCCATCGCGGCGGGCACGGCGTAGCCCATCGTGCCGGCGCCGCCGGAGTTGAGCCACGAGCCGGGGCGCTCGTACTTGATGAACTGCGCGGCCCACATCTGGTGCTGGCCGACGCCCGCGGCGTAGACGGCCTCGGGGCCCGAGAGCTCGCCGATCTTCTGGATGACCCACTGCGGCGACAGGAGGCCGTCGTCGGGCAACGTGTAGCCGAGCGGGTACTGGGTGCGGAGGCTCTCGATGCGCTTCCACCAGTCGGAGAAGTCGGGCTTCACCGCCTTCGCCGCGTCGCGGTAGGCGGGCAGCAGGTCGAGGAGCACCTCGCGGGCGTCGCCCACGATCGGCACGTCGGCGGCGCGGATCTTGCCGATCTCGGCGGGGTCGATGTCGACGTGGATGACCTTGGCGTGCGGGGCGAACTCGCTCACCTTGCCGGTCACGCGGTCGTCGAAGCGCGCGCCGAGGGCGATGAGCAGGTCGCTCTCCTGGAGCGCGAGCACCGAGGGGACGGTGCCGTGCATCCCCGGCATGCCGAGGTTCTGCTGGTGCGAGTCGGGGAACGCGCCGCGCGCCATGAGCGTCGTGACGACGGGGGCGCCCGTCTCCTCCGCGAAGCGCAGGAGCTCGGCGTGGGCGCCAGCACGGATGACGCCGCCGCCGACGTAGAGCACGGGGCGGCGCGACTCGGCGATGAGCTGGGCGGCGGCGTTGATCTGCTTGCCGTGCGCTTTCGTCACCGGTCGGTAGCCGGGGAGGTCGATCTTCGGCGGCCAGATGAACGGCGCCGACTTCTGCTGGGCGTCCTTCGTGACGTCGACGAGCACGGGGCCGGGGCGACCGGTCGTCGCGATGTGCACGGCCGCGGCGAGCACGCCGGGGACGTCCTCGGGCTTGGTGACGAGGAAGGAGTGCTTCGTGATGGGCATCGTGATGCCCGTGATGTCGACCTCCTGGAACGCGTCCGTCCCCATCGAGGTCGAGAAGACCTGGCCGGTGATCGCGAGGAGCGGGACGGAGTCCATGTAGGCATCCGCGATCGCCGTCACGAGGTTCGTCGCGCCGGGGCCGGAGGTCGCGATGCAGACGCCGAGGCGCCCGCTCGCCGCGGCGTAGCCTTCGGCGGCGTGGCCCGCGCCCTGCTCGTGGCGGACGAGGATGTGACGGATGGCGGTCGAGGCCATGAGCTCGTCGTAGAACGGCATGATGGCGCCGCCGGGGAGGCCGAAGACGTCGGTGACGCCGAGCTTCTCGAGCGAGGCGAGGATGGCGCCGGACCCCGTGAGCACGGGCGGCTCGGAGCGGGACGGCGCGGACGGGCCCGGCACGGGGGTTGCTTCCGTAGGCATGAAGGAGTCCTGAGGTCGTGTGCGAGGGAGGGTGAGCGCCTGACTACCCGGTGACCGCGCCCTCCGCAGCGGAGCGCACGAGCTTCGAGTACTTGGCGAGAACGCCACGGGTGTAGCGCGGAGGCAGGGGCGCCCAGCCGGTGCGGCGCGCCTCCAGCTCGTCTGCGTCGACCAGTAGGTCGAGGGAGCGAGCAGCGATATCGACCCGTATGAGATCACCATCGCGCACGAAGGCGATCGGACCAGCGTCGACCGCTTCGGGAGCTATGTGGCCGATGCACAGTCCGGTTGTGCCGCCTGAGAATCGACCGTCGGTCAAGAGTAGTACATCTTTTCCGAGCCCAGCCCCCTTGATGGCGGCCGTGATCGCGAGCATCTCGCGCATGCCGGGGCCGCCCTTGGGGCCCTCGTAGCGGATGACGACGACGTCGCCAGCGGAGATCTCGCCGGCGGTCAGGGCGTCCATCGCGGCGCGCTCGCGCTCGAACACGCGCGCCGGCCCCTCGAAGACGGCGGCATCGAATCCGGCGGTCTTCACGACCGCGCCCTCGGGGGCGAACGAGCCGTGGAGGATGGTGATGCCGCCCGTGGCATGGATCGGGTTGTCGAGCGAGCGGAGCACCTCGCCGTCGAGCGGGTCGGGGTTCAGCTCGGCGAGGTTCTCGGCCATCGTCCTCCCCGTCACGGTCATGACGTCGCCGTGCAGGAGGCCCGCGTCGAGGAGCGCCTTGAGCAGCACGGGGAGCCCGCCCTGGCGGTCGACGTCGTTCATGACGTACTGGCCGAAGGGCTTGAGGTCGCCGATGTGGGGCACCCGGTTGCCGATGCGGTTGAAGTCGTCGAGCGTGAAGGGCACCTCGGCCTCGTTCGCGATCGCGAGGATGTGGAGCACGACGTTCGTCGAGCCGCCGAGCGCCATCGCGACGGTCACGGCGTTCTCGAACGCCTCCTTCGTCAGGATCTGCCGGGCGGTGATGCCCTTATTGAGCAGGTTGACGACCGCCTCGCCCGAGCGGTGGGCGTACATGTCGCGGCGGCGGTCGTAGCTCGCGGGGCTCGCCGAGCCCGGCAGGCTGAGGCCGAGCGCCTCGGCGACCGAGGCCATCGTGTTCGCCGTGTACATGCCGCCGCACGCGCCCTCGCCGGGGGCGAAGGCGCACTCGATGCGGTGGGCGTCCTCCGCGCTCATCTTGCCGGCCTTGACCGCGCCGACCGCCTCGAACGAGTCGATGATCGTGATGGGCTTCTCGGTGCCGTCGCTGAGCTTGACCCAGCCGGGCGCGATCGAGCCCGCGTAGAGGAAGACGCTCGCGAGGTCCAGGCGCGCGGCGGCCATGAGCATGCCGGGGATGGACTTGTCGCAGCCGGCGAGGAGCACGGAGCCGTCGAGGCGCTCGGCCTGCATCACGGTCTCGACGCTGTCGGCGATGACCTCGCGGCTCACGAGCGAGAAGTGCATGCCCTCGTGGCCCATCGAGATGCCGTCGGAGACGCTCACGGTGCCGAACTGCAGCGGGTAGCCGCCGCCGGCGTGGACGCCCTCCTTCGCGGCCTGCGCAAGGCGCCCGAGCGAGAGGTTGCACGGCGTGATCTCGTTCCACGAGCTCGCGATGCCGATCTGCGCCTTGTCCCAGTCGTCGTCGCCCATCCCGACGGCGCGCAGCATGCCGCGCGAGGTCGTGGCTTCGATGCCGTCCGTGACGACGCGGGAACGGGGCTTGTGGTCGATCTCCGACATGGGTCGAGTTTATGCCTCGCCGGAGGGCTCCCCCGACGCGTCGGACCGAGGCGCTCGACCGGTTGGGCGGTCGGTCGGCTCGGCCGAGCCGGGGAGGTCCGAACGACCCGCGTCCGCGACATCCGCCGCCAGTTCGTCGACCACGAGCGTCGACGCGTCGAAGTCTCCCGTGCGGTAGCCGGCGCGGCCGACCATGTGGGCCGAGATGGGCGCCGTGAGCATCTGCAGCACGATGACGGGGGTGAGGACAAGCAATGCGGCCCAGCTGCGCTGGCTGAGCGCGAGCGCGACGACGACGAGCACGAGGCCGAGGATCTGCGGCTTGGTCGCGGCGTGCAGGCGGCTGAGCGCGTCGGGGAAGCGGACGAGACCGGCGGCGGCCGCGAGCGACAGGAGCGCGCCGCCGACGAGCAGCACGCCCGCGACGATGTCGAGGATGCTCGCCCACGGCTCGGCGTCGACCATCAGTCCATCCCCTTCTCGGTTTCGTCGGGCCGCGCGGAGGCCGACCCGGTGGCCGCCGTGTGAGTCGCGGTCGCCTCGGGCCGAGTCACGAAGCGCGCGACCGCGACGGTGCCGAGGAGCGCGGTCGCCGCGAGCACGACCATGAGGGGGATCGTGCGGGTGTGGCCCGTCGCGACCATCTCGGTGCCGACGACGAGGATGAGGGTCGTCAGCAGGACGTCCGAGCCGATGACGCGGTCGACGATGCTCGGGCCGCGCACGACGCGCCACAGGGCGACGATCGCGGCGACCGAGAGGATCGCGCTCGCGATGATGATGAGGATGCTCATCGCACCGCCTCCCACTCCTCGCGCGAGCCGATGGCCCGCAGCAGTCGCCGCTCGTACTCGAGCACGTGCGCGCGCGTGGTCTCGACGCGCTCCGGCGTGTCGATGCCGAGCGAATGCACGTAGAGCACCGAGTTCGGGCGATCCACCTCGAGCACGACCGAGCCGGGGACGAGGGAGACGGCGAGCGCCGTGCCCGTGAGCACGAGGTCGCTGCGCGTCGTGAGGTCGACGCGGATGACGGCGTTCCGCCGCACGCCCGCCGGACGGAAGGCGTACCAGGCGACCTCGACCGAGGCGACGACGAGATCGACGGCGAAGCGCAGGAGGAACGCCAGCATCCAGCCGAGATGGAACCGGCCGGAGAGCGCGACCGGCGGGAGGTAGAGGGTTCGCGTGACGAGGACGGCGACGACGGCGCCGGTGAGGATGGTGAGCACCGTGACCGAGCCCCACAGCATCATCCAGAGCAGCACGAGCGCCACCAGGAGCGGCAGCTGCTGACGGAGGGGGACGCGCTCGCGCTCGAGCACGCGCGACTCGTGATCGGTCACTCGAGCTCACCGCCCTCGCTCGAGAGCGGGAAGACCATCTGGATGTACGCGCCGGGGCCGTCGAGGTTCTCACCCGCGCGGCTCGCGACGCCGTAGACCGGCCCGGCGAACACCGTGAGCGCGACGCCGACCGCGACCATCCCGGCCGTCGAGAGGGTCATGAGGCGAGGGGTCGTGCGGGCGCCGGACACGGTCGACGTGCTCATGGGGGCCTCCTCGACGGAGCGGAGGAGTCGCGATTCATCGCCCTCCACCGCATCGGCCGAGCGCCAGAACGCGAGGTTCCAGACGCGGATGAGCGCGTAGAGGGTGAGGAGGGAGACGAGGGCTCCGGCGCCGATGAGGGCGTAGGCGAGGGCATCCCCCTGCTGCGCCGCCGCCTGGAAGAGGCCGAGCTTGCCGAGGAACCCGGAGAAGGGCGGGATGCCGCCGAGGTTGAGGGCGGGGATGAAGAAGAGCGCGGCGACGACGGGAGCGCTCGCGAGCAGGCCGCCGATGCGCGTGATCGAGGTGCTGCCGGCCTCGCGCTCGATGAGGCCCGCAGCGAGGAAGAGCGTCGTCTGCACGACGATGTGATGGACGATGTAGAAGATCGCCGCGGCGGTTCCTTCGACCGTGCCGAGCGCGACGCCGAGGATCATGTAGCCGATGTGGCTCACGAGCGTGAACGACAGGATCCGCTTGATGTCGGCCTGCGCGACGGCGCCGAGCGCGCCGACGACCATCGTGAGCAGCGCGAGCACCATGAGCGCGGGGTTGAGCTCGGGGCCGGGGAAGATGACCGTCTCGACGCGGATGATCGCGTACACGCCGATCTTCGTCAGCAGGCCCGCGAACGCCGCCGTGACGGGCGCGGGCGCCGTCGGGTAGGAGTCGGGCAGCCAGAACGAGAGCGGGAAGACGGCCGCCTTGATGCCGAAGGCGACGAGGAGCATGACGTGCAGGAGGATCTGCACGTCGACCGGGAGCTCGTCGATGCGCTGCGCGATCTGGGCGATCGTCACGGTACCGAGCGCGCCGTAGATCATCGCGATCGAGGCGAGGAAGAGCAGCGACGACAGCAGGCTCACGACGACGTACGTGACGCCGGCCCGGATGCGGGACTCGGTGCCGCCGAGCGTGATGAGCACGTAGCTCGACACGAGCAGGATCTCGAACCCGACGTAGAGGTTGAAGAGGTCGCCCGCGATGAACGCGACCATGACGCCCGTCGTGAGGATGAGGTAGGTCGGGTTGTAGATCGAGACCGGGGTCTCCTCATCCCCGTCGGCGAGACCCTGGCCGACCGAGAACACGAGCACCGCGAGCAGGACGATCGACGACACCACGATCATGAGCGCCGCGAGGCGGTCGACGACGAGCACGATGCCGAAGGGCGCCTGCCAGCCGCCGACCTCCATCACGAGCGGGGCGACCTGATCGACGTGGATCAGCAGGACGATGCCGATGATCAGCTCGATGACGAGAGCGCCGATCGCGATGACCCTCTGCGGGCGCGGGCGGCGGCCGACGACGAGGGTGAGCGCGGCCCCGAGGAGGGGCACGAGCACGACGAGAGGGACGAGGGCGGTCATCGGGGCTCCTCCCGCTCGAGCGGGAAGTCGGTCGTGGAGGCCTCGGGGAGGGTCTCCTCCGCCTCGATGACGACGGCGCCGTCGCGCAGGGCGAGGTCGTCGGCGTCGTCGCTGAAGTCGTCGGCGTTCGCGAGCCTCCAGGAGCGGTAGATGAGCGCGAGCAGGAAGGCGGAGACGGCGAAGGTGATGACGATCGCGGTGAGGATGAGCGCCTGCGGGAGCGGGTCGGTGTACTCGGCCGGGTCGATCGACTCGTCGAAGATCGGCGCGATGCCCGCCTCGCCGACCATGATCAGGATGAGCAGGTTCGTCGCGTTGCCGGCGAGGAGGAACCCGAGCAGCACGCGCGTCAGGCTGCGCTCGAGCAGCAGGTAGACGGCGCACGCGTACATCGCCGACATGATGACGATGAGGACGAGGGAGACGGTCACGAGCGCCCTCCTGTCGTCGGGGCCGCGGAGCGCTCGACCGGGTCGGCCTGGCGGTCGACCTCGGCGCCGAGGCTGCGAAGGACGTCGAGCACGAGTCCGACGACGATGAGGTAGACGCCGATGTCGAAGATCGTCGAGGTGACGAACTCGACGGGGCCGAGGACGGGCAGCTCGGTCTTGATGAAGGCGGAGGTCAGGGCATCCGCCCCCAGCAGCAGCGGGACCGCTGCCGTGCCCGCCGCGAGGAGCATGCCCGTCCCGAGCACGGCGCCCGCGCCCACGGGAGCGGCCGCGCCGAGCTCGTACCGACCGCCGGCGAGGTACCGGCCGACGAGCGCGAGGCCCGCGACGAGCCCGCCGGCGAAGCCGCCGCCCGGCAGGTTGTGGCCGGCGAAGAGCAGGTAGATCGAGACGACGATCGTCGCGTGGAAGGTCAGCCGCACGACGACCTCGAGGAGGATCGACCGGTTGCGCGGGTCCAGGGAGGGGCCGGCGAGGATCCACGCGTTGCGCAGCTCTCCCGGGCGGCCCTGCTCGCGCACGCGGTCGAGGCGCTGCTCGACGCGGCGGCGGACCGAGCCGCGCGCGGGGCGGGGCAGGGCATCGTCGCGGCCGCGGATGAACAGCAGGCTCGCGACGCCCGTCGCCGCCGCGATCACGACGGCGAGCTCGCCGAGGGTGTCCCACGCGCGGAGGTCGACGAGGGCGACGTTGACGGTGTTGCGGCCCTGGCCGATCTCGTAGGCGAGCTCGGGCCAGGCGAGCGAGATGGGCTCCTCGGTCCTGGCGCCCGCGGCGACGAGCGCGATGACGCCCATGGTCGTGCCCACCGCAACGGCGATGACGGCGCGCAGCCCCTTGCGGGTGCTGCCGTGGCGGTCGCCGAGCTGGGCGGGCAGGCGTCGCAGGACGAGCACGAAGGCGATGAGCGTGACGAGCTCGACGAGGATCTGCGTGATCGCGAGGTCGGGCGCACCCATGATCGCGAAGAGCGCGGACATCCCGAACCCCGTGACGCCGACGACGAGGACGGCCGTGAAGCGCTTCTGCGCGCGCGTCGCCGCCACGGCGGACGCGACCATGACGACGCCGATCGCCACTTGCGCCGGGGTGTCCCACAGCCGCACCTCGCCGGGGCCGCTCGAGCCGATCAGCAGGGTCGCGCCCGTGCCCGCGACGAACACGACGAGGATCACGCCGAGGTAGAACGGCAGCGAGCCGCGCTGGGTGAGCGTCGTCACGCGGACGGCGAGGCGATCGACCCCGCCGACGGCGTCCCAGTACAGCTCGGAGGCGCTCACCGGGCTGTGCACGCGCGCGTGAACCCGGGCGATGGGCTCGCGGGCGAGGAAGATCGCGACGCCGGCGAGGAGGGCGAGGAGCGAGAGACCGAGCTCGAGCGAGAGACCGAGCTCGAGCGTGAGGTGGTAGACCTCGCTCGACGCGCTCGCGACGGCGGGCAGCTCGGCCGCGGCGGGGGCGATGCCGGCGTCCGCCAGGGCGGCGAGGGGGCCGAGCGCGAGCCCCGCGACCGCGAGCACGGCCGGCGCGAGGAGGAAGCCGGGGCTGACGTGACCGAGAGCAGCGACATCCTCGACGTCGCGCTTGGTCGAGAACGCGCCCCAGAAGAAACGGATGCTGTACGCCGCCGTGAGCGCCGACCCGACCACGACGCCGACGACCGCGATCACGGCGAGGGCCATGCCGTCGCGCGCGTCGACGAGCAGCGCGTGCAGCACCGCCTCCTTCGCGACGAAGCCGAACAGCGGCGGCAGCCCCGCCATCGACGCGAGGGCGAGCGCGGCGGCGCCCGCGAGGACGGGCGCTCGGCGGCCGAGCCCCGAGAGGGTGCGCAGGTCGCGCGTTCCCGCCCCGTGGTCGATGATGCCGACGACGAGGAACAGGGTCGACTTGAACAGCGCGTGCGCGACGAGGAGCGCGCCCGCGGCGAGCGCCGCGTCGCGCGTGCCCCACCCGGTGATGACGACGAGGAACCCGAGCTGACTGACGGTGCCGTAGGCGAGCAGGAGCTTCAGGTCGGTCTGCCGCAGGGCGACCCACCCACCGAGGATCATCGTCGCGAGACCGAGGCCCACGAGCAGCTCGCGCCATGACGCGACGTCGGCGAAGCCGGGCGCGAAGCGTGCGATGAGGTAGATGCCGGCCTTGACCATCGCGGCGGCGTGCAGGTAGGCGCTCACGGGCGTCGGGGCGGCCATCGCGCCGGGGAGCCAGAAGTGGAAGGGCAGGATCGCCGACTTCGACAGCGCGCCGACGAGCACGAGGATGATCGCGGTCGTCGTGAGCGGGCCCTCGGGCGCCGTCGCGATGATCACGGGGATGCTCGCGCTCCCGGCCTGCTGAGCGAGGAGGACGAGCCCCACGAGCATCACGAGACCGCCGAGGGTCGTCGTGATGAGGGCCTGCAGCGCAGCGCCTCGGCTGGCCTTGCGGCCCTGGTAGTGACCGATCAGGAGGTAGGAGAAGACGCTCGTGAGCTCCCAGAAGACGAAGAGCAGGAAGACGTCCTCCGAGAGCACGAGCCCGTACATCGCACCGGCGAAAGCCGTGAGCGTCGCGGCGAAGCGACCGATGCCCTCGCTCTCGCGCGTGAAGTAGGCGGCGCAGTAGAGGAGGACGAGCGAGCCCACCCCGGTGACGATGAGCGTGATGACCCACGAGAGCGGGTCCATGAGGAGGTCGAGGGTCAGCTGCAGCTGAGGCACCCAGGCGGCGCGCTCGACGAGCGGATCGCCCGCGAGGATGCCGGGGCCCGCGGCGAGCGCGTGGACGAACGCGACGAGGGGCACGAGCGCGGCGACGAGGAAGACGCGGTTCTTGAGCACCCGCGTGAGCCGGGCGAGCACGAGAGCTCCGAGGCCGAACAGCGCGAGGAGGACGAACATCGGTCCTCCCTCGAGTGTCGGTGCGGCACGGGCGGGAGAGGGCTGGCGTCGGATCCAGCGCTCTCTGCTCCCAGTTTACCGAGCGCCGCCTGTGAACCGCTCGCGCGATCGGAGAAGGTGCTCGAGGGCCGCCGCCATGGCATCGACGTCGGCGACGCGCGCGCGGGCGACCGACTCGGCCTCCCCCACCTTGATGCCGAGATCGTCGGGGCCGAGCACCGCGAGGGCATCCTCGTCCGTGACGTCGTCGCCGGCGAACAGGACCGCGTCGGGGGCGAAGCGCTCGACGAGCGCACGCAGGCCGTCGCCCTTGGTGGCGTCGCGCACGGCGAACTCGACGACGTCCCGGCCGTCGCGCACCGTCAGCGCGTCGTCGACCTCGGCGGCCGCGGCGTGCACCGCCTCGGTGAGCGCGCGCACCGCGACGGGGTCGTCGACGCGGCGGGAATGCACGGCGAGGCCCGCGGGCTTCGGCTCGATCCACGCGCCCGGCACGGCGGCCACGAGGGGCTCGAGCCGCGATCGCAGCGCGACCACCCGGGCGGCGTCGGCATCGTCGACGGCGGGGCGGGCATCCCCCGCACCGAAGCGCACCTCGAGACCGTGCGAGCCGACGAGAGGCTGATCATCGGGCACCTCGCCGACGCGCGCGAGGCTCTCGAGCGAGCGGCCGGAGACGAGGGCGACGACCGTCCCCGGAAGCGCGGCGAGGGCGTCGAGCGCGGCCCGCGCGGCGGGGAGGGCGCGGGAGTCGTCGGGGTCGTCGACGAGCGGGGCGAGCGTGCCGTCGACGTCGAGCGCGACGAGGAGCGTCGGCACGGCGGCGATGCGGTCGAGCTCGGCAGCGAGGGCGGGGTCGACGGCGGGGCGGGACGACGAATCGTGCGCCGGGGTCATCGCACTCATGGATCAGCGGTGCCCGACGTGGCGGAGCGTGTCGAGGAACGTCTGCGACCAGCGCGCGACGTCGTTCTCGCGCACGCGGCGGCGGAGGGCGCGCATGCGGGTCGAGCGCTCGCGCTTGGGCATCTCGATGGCCTGGAGCATGGCCTCCTTGATGCCCTCGATGTCGTGCGGATTGACCAGGAGCGCGTTGCGCAGCTCGTCGGCCGCACCCGCGAACTCGCTCAGGATCAGCACGCCGTCCTCGTCGTGGCGGCAGGCCACGTACTCCTTCGCCACGAGGTTCATGCCGTCGCGGAGCGCCGTGACGAGCATGACGTCGGCCGCGAGGTAGAGGGCGACCATCTCCTCGCGCGGGTAGCCGTGGTGCAGGTAGGCGATCGCGGGGTGGCTGATGGTCGAGAAGTCGCCGTTGAGCCGGCCGACCGTGAGCTCGATCTCGTCGCGCAGCTGCATGTAGGCCTCGACGCGCTCGCGGCTCGGGCTCGCGACCTGCACGAGCGTGACGTCCTCCGTGCTCACGGAGCGGTCGCGCAGGAGCTCGCCGAACGCCTTCAGCCGGTGACCGATGCCCTTCGTGTAGTCGAGTCGGTCGACGCCGAGCATGATCGTCGTCGGGTTCCCGAGATCCTCGCGGATCTGCCGGGCGCGCTCGATGACCTCCGGGCGGCGGGCGATCTCCTCGAAGCTCTCGACGTCGATCGAGATCGGGAAGGCCTTCGCGATGACGGAGCGATGGCCGCCCGCGCCGTCGGGCACGCGGATCTCGGGGCTGCGCGTGCTGTAGCCGAACAGCCGGCGCACGGCGCTGAAGAAGTTCGCGGCATCGGAGGATCGCTGGAAGCCGATGACGTCGGCGCCCAGGAGCCCCTCGGCGATCGCGCGACGCCACGGCAGCTGCGAGTAGATGCCGTAGGGCGGGAACGGGATGTGGTTGAAGAAGCCGATCGTGAGGTCGGGGCGCAGCGCGCGCAGAAGGGCCGGAACGAGCTGCAGCTGGTAGTCCTGCACCCACACGGTCGCGTTCTCCGCCGCGACCGCCGCGCTCGCCTCGGCGAAGCGTCGATTGACGGCCTGGTAGGCCTCCCACCAGTCGCGGTGGAACGCCGGCGGCGAGATCACGTCGTGGTAGAGCGGCCAGAGCGTGTCGTTGCTGAAGCCCTCGTAGTACTGCTCGAGCTCGAGTGCGCTCAGGGCGACCGGCACGAGGTGCATGCCGTCGACCTCGAGCGGGTCGACCTCGATGTCGGGCTTTCCGGGCCAGCCGACCCAGGCGCCGTCGGCCGCGCGCATGACCGGTTCGAGCGCCGTGACCAGGCCGCCGGGCGAGCGCTTCCAGTGGGCGGTGCCGTCGGCGTCGATGACCCGGTCGACGGGCAGTCGGTTCGAGACGACCACGAAGTCGAATCGACCTTTCGCGGCGGGGGTGCGGGATCGGGAGCGAGCGGCAGCGTTCATCTCTTCGGTTTCGTGTGCGATTCTCGGCGGAGGCGTGCGCGGTCGGGTGGGACCACGTGGAACCGTATCAGCCGGGTATCACCGTTCTCTCAGAGCAATTCGCTCGGCCTCGTCGTCGGAGTCGTTCGACGTCGTTTCGAAATCGTTCGAAATCGTTCGGCCAGAGTTCGCGATCGTTCGGCCAGTGTTCGCACGTCCTTCAGGAACCGCTCGCGACACGCGTTCGTATGGTGTGCCCGTGACGCGAATCGGCCTGAGTGCGACGAGCGTGCTGCCGCGGCGGCTCGACGTCGCCTTCCGTCTCGCCGCCGCCGCCGGGTACGACGGCATCGAGATCATGGTCACCCGCGAGCGCGAGACCCAGAGCGCCGAGGCGATCCGGCGGCTGAGCGACCGCTACGGCCTCCCGGTGATCTCGGTGCACGCACCGGTGCTGCTGTTCAGCAGTCACGTCTTCGGGCGCGATCCGCGGGCCAAGCTCGAGCGGAGCGTGGCGCTCGCCGTCGAACTCGACGCCAGGACCGTCGTCGCGCACCCGCCGTACCGGTGGCAGAGACGCTTCGTCGACGAGTTCCAGCCGACCGTCAGGCGACTGGCCGCCGAGTCGGGGCGCACGCTCGCGATCGAGAACATGTTCCCGGTCCAGGTCAGCGGGCGCTCGCGCGATGCATACGCTCCGCACTGGAACCCGGGAGAGCTCGACGTCGATGCCGTGACCCTCGACTTCTCCCACGCCGCCGTGAGCGGGGTTCCGGCGAGCGTTCTCGCGGCGCAGTGGGGCCCTCGGCTGCGGCACGTGCACCTGTGCGACGGCGGGGCCGCCGCACCGCGCCCGCTCTTCGACGAGCACCTCGTCCCCGGGCGCGGTTCGCAGCCGGTCGCCGAGGTGCTGCGGTCGCTCGCCGCGAGCGGATTCGACGGCGACGTCGTCGCCGAGATCAATTCGCGCGCCTGCGGTCGCGACGAGGCGCGGCGGCTCGGGTGGCTGCGCGAGACCCTCGACTTCGCGCGCGAGCACCTCGCTCAGCGGCTGCCGGCTCCCGCCGCGTTCAGCAGCGCTCGCGCGCCATCGCCGGCCCCCTGGGCGTTCGCTTCCGCGGCGGTGCATCCCGCATAACGGGCTCCGGGCCCCAGGCCCCAGAGCTCAGGCGAGGAAGCCGCGCAGCAGCGATGCCGTGCCCTCGAGGTGCTCGGCCGTGGCGGCGGCCGCACCGTCGGCGTCCCCGCTCAGCACGGCCCACACGATGCGCTCGTGCTGTTCGTTCGAGTGCTGGATGTTGCGCGGCAGCAGCGGGATCCGGTCGAGCAGCGAGTTGACCCGCATCCGGTTGTCGGCCAGGTGCGTGACGAGCGTCGGGCTTCCGGCGAGCTCGGCGATCGTCAGGTGCAGGCGCGAGTCGAGCCGGCGGTAGTCGGCGCCGTCCGCTTCCGCGACCTCGCGCATGCGCGTGGCGAGGTCGTCGCGCTGCGCCGCCGTCAGGGGCGTGGATGCCGCGGCGCGTGCCGCCCCCACTTCGAGCACGTCGCGCACGACGAGAACGTCGCGCACCTCGTCCGGCGAGACGCGCGGCCCCGGCCCCTCCTCCGGGTGCGGCAGCGGCTCGCAGACGAAGGTGCCGCCGTAGCGTCCGCGCCGCGACTCGACGTAGCCGGCCTCGACGAGCGACCGGATGGCCTCGCGCACGGTGTCGCGACTGACCTCGAGCCGCGCGGCGAGCTCGCGCTCGGGCAGGAGGGCCTCCCCCGGCGGCACGATGCCGAGGCGGATCAGCTGCAGCAGGCGCGCGAGCGTCTCCTCGAAGGCGTTGCCGCCGCGCACGGGCCGGTTGAGCGCACCGAGCGCGAGCCCCTCGGGCGGCGGTGCTGCAGCGGTGTCGGTCATGGACGGAGCAGACGGTCGACGGCGGTCTCGAGGATGTCGTGGCGGGCGCTCAGAGCGGCGTCACGTACGCGGCGCTGATGCCGCCATCGACGAGGAAGGTCGATCCGGTGATGAACGAGGCGTCGTCGCTCGCGAGGAAGGCGACCGCCGCCGCGAGCTCCTCGGCCTCGGCGAAACGCCCCTTCGGGATGTGCACGAGCCGGCGTTGGGCTCGCTCGGGGTCTTTCGCGAAGAGCTCCTGCAGCAGCGGCGTGTTGACCGGGCCCGGGCAGAGGGCATTGACGCGGATCCCCTGACGGGCGAACTGCACGCCGAGCTCGCGCGTCATCGCGAGCACTCCGCCCTTCGAGGCCGTGTACGAGATCTGACTCGTGGCGCTGCCCATGACCGCGACGAAGGAGGCCGTGTTGATGATCGAGCCCGACTGCTGCGCGACCATGTGCCGCAGCGCGGCGCGCGAGCAGAGGTAGACGCTCGTGAGGTTGACGTCCTGCACCTTGTTCCACGCCGGCAGCTCGGTCGTCTCGATCGAGTCGTCGTCGGGCGGCGAGATGCCGGCGTTGTTGAAGGCGATGTCGAGCGAGCCGTAGGTCTTCTGCGCCGTGTCGAAGAGGTGGTTGACCTGCGCCTCGTCGGTCACGTCGACCGCGACGAACAGCCCGCCGACCTCGGCGGCCGCCGCCTCGCCGGTCGCGGGGTTCATGTCGCCGATGACGACGTGCGCTCCTTCGGCCGCGAAGCGCTTCGCCGTCGCGAAGCCGATGCCGCTCGCGCCGCCGGTGATCACGGCGACCTTGCCGCCGAGTCGGCGGGTGAGATCGATGGGGGTGATGGGCATGCTGTGCTCCTTAGGCGTGCGAGAAGAAGACGTTCTTGGTCTCGGTGAAGGCGAGCGGAGCATCCGGCCCCAGCTCGCGCCCGAGTCCGCTCTGCTTGAACCCGCCGAACGGGGTCGCGTAGCGCACGGAGGAGTGCGAGTTGACGCTCAGGTTGCCGCTGTCGACGGCGCGCGCGACGCGGATTCCGCGGCCGAGGTCGCGGGTCCAGATGGAGCCGGACAGTCCGTAGATCGAGTCGTTGGCGAGGGCGATCGCGTCGGCCTCGTCATCGAAGGGCAGCACCGAGACGACGGGGCCGAAGATCTCCTCCGTCGCGACGCGGTCGGCGCGCTCGGGCAGCAGCACGGTCGGCGCGAACCAGAATCCAGGGCCGTCGGGCGCACTGCCGCGGAAGGCGACGCGGGCGCCGTCGTCGAGGAAGGACGAGACGCTCACGTGGTGCTCGCGCGAGACGAGCGGGCCCATCTCGACCGACTCGTCGAGCGGGTCGCCGACGCGAAAAGCCCGCACGGCCGGCTCGAGCAGCTCGAGGAAGCGGTCGAGCACGCTGCGCTCGACGAGCAGCCGGCTGCGCGCGCAGCAGTCCTGCCCGGCGTTGTCGAACACCGAGCCGGGCGCTCCGGCCGCCGCGGCCTCGAGGTCGGCGTCGGCGAAGACGATGTTCGCGCTCTTGCCGCCGAGCTCGAGCGTCACGGGCTTGACCTGAGCCGAGCATCCGGCCATGACGCGCTTGCCGACCTCGGTCGAGCCGGTGAAGACGATCTTGCGCACCTTCTCGTGCGTGACGAAGCGCTCGCCGACGACCGAGCCGCGCCCGGGCAGCACCTGGAAGAGGCCGTCGGGCAGTCCCGACTCGAGCGCGAGCTCCCCGAGGCGGATCGCCGTGAGGGGCGTCCAGTCGGCGGGCTTGAGCAGCACGGCGTTGCCCGCGGCGAGCGCCGGCGCGAAGCCCCAGCTCGCGATCGTCATGGGGAAGTTCCAGGGCACGATGACGCCGATGACGCCGAGCGGCTCGTGGAAGGTGACGTCGATGCCGCCCGCGACGGGGATCTGCTGGCCGATCAGCCGCTCGGGCGCGCCGCTGTAGTACTCGAGCACGTCGCGAACGTGGCCCGCCTCCCATCGCGCCTGGCCGATCGGGTGGCCCGAGTTGCGGACCTCGAGCAGGGCGAGCTCGTCGACGTGGGCGTCGACGGCGGCGGCGAAGCGCCGCAGCGCGCGCCCCCGGTCGGCCGGGGCGAGCGCCGCCCAGTCGCGCTGCGCGCGCACGGCGCGCTCGACGGCGGCGTCGACCTCCTCGAGCGAGGTGTGCGCGACCGTGCCGATGACCGTCTCGTCGGCCGGGTTGACGAGCGTCGTCTCGCTCACGCGCGCACCTGGCGGCTCTCGGCGTGGTCGCGCGCAGCCTCGACGAGAGCGTCGAACAGTCGCAGATCGTCGCGGGATTCCTCGGGGTGCCACTGCACGGCGATGCCGAAGGTCATACCGTCGACATCGACCGCCTGAACGATGTCGTCGTCACCGCGAGCGCTCACCGTGAGCCCCTCGCCGACCTCGTCGAGCGCCTGGTGGTGGTAGCTCTGCACGGTGACCTGCTCGCCGACGATCTGAGCCAGTCGCGACCCCGCCACGGTCGCCACGGCGTTGGGCGTGAACACCCCTCCCCCGGCGTTGTAGCGGTCGCTGCCGATGGCCTCGGGCAGGTGCTGGATGAGCGTGCCCCCGCGCAGCACGTTGAGCACCTGCAGGCCGCGGCAGATGCCGAAGAAGGGGATGTCGCGCTCGATCGCGCGCTGCAGGAGCGCGAACTCGAGGTCGTCGCGATCGGTGCGCGGCACGTCGTTGCTCGGGTGCGCGACCTGCCCGTAGCGCGCCGCGTCGACGTCCTTGCCTCCGGTGAGGATCAGCCCGTCGACCGCGTCGAGGATGCGATCGACCACGGCCTCGTCGACGGGCTGCGGCGGCAGCAGCACGACCGAGCCGCCGGCGCGGGTGATCGCCTCGAAGTAGACCTTGGGCAGGAAGGCGGCCGGCACGTCCCAGACGCCCGTCTTCGCCTGCTCGAGGTAGGTCGTGAGGCCGATGAGCGGGCGGCGGCCCGTCTCAGAATCGTTCGAAGCCACGGTAGCGCTCCCAATCGGTGATGGCGGCGTCGAAGGCCTGCTGCTCGACGCGCGCCATGTTGAGGTAGTGGTCCACGACATCCTGCCCGAAGGCCGCGCGGGCGATCTCGGATTCGGCGAAGAGCGCGGCGGCCTCGCGCAGGCTCGCGGGAACCCTCGGCTTGTCCGAGGCGTACGCGTTTCCCGCGAAGGCCTCCTCGAGGGTCAACTCGTTCTCGATGCCGTGCAGCCCGGCGGCGATGATCGCGGCGGTCGCGAGGTACTGGTTGACGTCACCGCCCGGCACGCGGTTCTCGACGCGCAGGCTCTGGCCGTGACCGACGACCCGCAGGGCGCAGGTGCGGTTGTCGAAGCCCCACGCGATCGCGGTCGGGGCGAAGCTGCCCTCGACGTAGCGCTTGTACGAGTTGATCGAGGGCGCGAAGAAGAGCGTCAGCTCGCGCATCGCCGCGATCTGGCCCGCGAGCCAGTGCTCCATGAGCGGCGAGAAGCCGTGGTCGCCGTCGCCGGCCATGACGGGCGAGCCGTCGGCGCCGCGCACGCTCAGGTGGATGTGGCAGCTGTTGCCCTCGCGCTCGTTGAACTTCGCCATGAAGGTGAGCGCCTTGCCGTGCGCGTCGGCGATCTCCTTCGCGCCGTTCTTGTAGATCGAGTGGTTGTCGCACGTCGCGATCGCATGCGCGTAGCGGAATGCGATCTCCTGCTGGCCGTGATTGCACTCGCCCTTGACCCCCTCGCAGTACATCCCGGCGCCGTCCATGCCGAGGCGGATGTCGCGGAGCAGCGGCTCCATGCGCGTCGAGGCCATGAGCGCGTAGTCGATGTTGTAGTCGCTCGCCGGGGTGAGGTCGCGGTAGCCCTTGCGCCAGGCGTCTCGGTACCCGTCGTCGAACACGATGAACTCGAGCTCGGTGCCGACGTAGGGCACGAGTCCGCGTTCGGCCAGCCGGTCGACCTGCGTGCGCAGGATCGCCCGCGGGCTCGGCGCGACGGGCGATCCGTCGAGGAAGAGCAGGTCGGCGAGCACCAGGGCCGTGCCGGGCAGCCATGGGATCAGCCGCAGCGTGTCGAGGTCGGGCTGCATGACCATGTCGCCGTAGCCGCGCTCCCAGCTCGAGATCGCGTAGCCGCCCACGGTGTTGTTCTCGACGTCGACCGCGAGCAGGTAGTTGCAGCACTCGGCGCCGTGCTGTCCGACCTCCTCGCTGAACAGTCGCGCCGAGACGCGCTTGCCGATCAGCCGGCCCTGCATGTCGGTGAAGGCGACGATGACGGTGTCGATCTCGCCGGCCAGGATGCTCGACTCGAGCTCGTCGGCGGTGAGGTTGCCCGACCGGATCCCGGAGGGTGCTGCGGTCATCTCGAGTCTCCCTTGGCTGGCGATGTTTCGACCATTAGTACCACAGCGACGCGGCACGGGAGGCCGCCCCTTCACTAATTCTTTCCGTCAATGGTGGACACAAGCCACCTTTAGCGGCATGCTCACTCCAACAGCGCACCGAAGCGCCCTGCCATCGATGCGCGCGACAGCACCACCCCTGTCCACCCAGGACTGATGTCCATCCCCCCAGGAGGAATGCATGGCGGAAACGACCAAGGCGGCCGGCGGTGTCACGTACACCCGCGTCGACCAGGGCTACTTCGAGAAGCGCGGACTGCGCCGTTCGGCGGGAGTGTGGGGCCTCTGGGGCCTCGCCGTCGCCGCGGTGATCTCGGGCGACTTCTCGGGCTGGAACTTCGGCATCGACTTCGCGGGATTCGGCGGCATGCTCATCGCCTTCGTGATCCTCGTCGCGATGTACTACGGCCTCATCTTCTCGATCGGCGAGATGTCGTCGGCGATGCCCCACACGGGCGGCGCCTACTCGTTCGCACGATCGGCGATGGGCCCGTGGGGCGGCCTCGTCACGGGCGTCGCCGAGACCATCGAGTACGTCGCGACGACGGCGGTGATCGTCTACTTCTCGGCCGCGTACGCCGACCCGATCATGGCGACGCTCACCGGGTTCTCGCTCAACGAGCAGGGCCTCGCGTGGGTCTGGTGGATCGTCCTCTACGTCGCGTTCATCGCCCTCAACGCCGCCGGCGCGCACATCTCGTTCCGGTTCGCGATCGTCGTCTCGATCATCGCGATCGCGATCATCCTGCTCTTCTCGGTCATGGCGATCGCGACGGGCGCCTTCCAGTGGGACAAGCTGTGGGACATCGCCCCCGAGGCGGGGCAGAGCACCTTCCTGCCCTTCGGCGTGCTGCCGATCCTCTTCGCGCTGCCCTTCGCGATGTGGTTCTTCCTGGGTATCGAAGAGCTGCCGCTCGCGGCGGAGGAGGCGCACAATCCCGAGCGCGACATCCCCCGGGCCGGTTTCATCGCGCGCGGCACGCTCATCGTCACCGGCCTGCTCGTGCTGTTCCTCAACACGGGCATCATCGGCGCCGAGGCGACGGGCGTGGCGGGCGAGCCGCTGCTCGACGGGTTCCGGGCGATGGTCGGCGACGAGCTCGCCGCCGTGCTCGCGCTGTTCGCGCTCATCGGCCTTCTCGCCTCGCTGCAGGGCATCATGTTCGCCTACGGGCGCAACATGTACTCGCTGTCGCGCGCCGGCTACTACCCGCGGTACTTCTCGCTCACCGGCAAGGCGCAGACCCCGTGGGTCGCTCTCGTCGTCGGTGCCGTCATCGGTTTCATCGCGCTCGTCGTCGTCGACGCGGCCGGTGGCACGGGCGGCGTCGCCGGAGCGGTCGTGCTGAACATCGCGGTCTGGGGCGCCGTGCTCGCGTACTTCCTGCAGATGGTGTCGTTCATCATCCTGCGCAAGAAGTTCCCGAACGCCAAGCGGCCGTACGTCAGCCCCTGGGGGCTGGCCGGCGCATACATCGCCGCGGGAATCGCCGCGCTGGTGTTCCTCGGCACCCTGCTGAACCCCGCGTTCACGACCGCGATCTTCGCGATCGCGATCGTGTACATCCTGATCCTCGTCGGCTTCGCCGTCTGGGGCCGGCACCGGCTCGTGCTCTCGCCCGAGGAGGAGTACGCCCTGAGCGGCGGACTGCACCGCGACCCGCAGGCCGAGGGCTACGACGCCATGGACAAAGAGGTGTTCGAGCAGAAGTAGCGCTCGAGCGTCGAGAACGACGAGAGCGGGTCGCGGGGAACCCCGCGGCCCGCTCTCGTCCGCGTGCGCGGCGCGGGGCGTCGCCGTCGACCAGCCGGCTCGCCGCCGGGGGCGCGGCCGCGGACGGGGAGAAACTGTGCGGGGCCTGGACGCGGGCCGCATCCGTTCACCCGCACCCGCTAGCGTGGGGAACCGACTCGAGGAGGCAGCCCGTGCGCAAGTACCTGTTCAACGGCGCGATCATCAGCGCCGCCGTCTCGGCCGTGAGCGTCATCAACGCCACCCGCAAAGGTCCGCGGGACTGGCGTCTCGCTCTCATGTGGGCCAGCTGGGGCATCAGCGTCGCGATCGCCGTCGGCACGATCATCGAAGACCAGAAGTCGCCCGGCGACCCCGCGTTCCAGCTCATCGACAGCTAACCGGCATCGGCCGCGCGGCGCCGGCCGCGCGCGAGTCGCGACGAGCGCATCGCGAGTCCCCACACCGACCACGCCGCGACGCCCGCCGCGAACGACAGGAGGGTCGCGGCGAGGGGCGCGTCGTCCTCGAGCAGCGGGTAGAGCTCCCAGTGCACGAGGTAGACGAAGAGGGATGCCGACGCCACGACCCCGACGATCGGCACGATGAGACGCGGCACGGGCACCGTTCGCACCCACAGCAGCACGAGCAGACCGACGATCACGACCGCCTCGCGCAGCGGGTCGCCGAAGAAGCCCACCGTCGCCACGACGGCGACGACCGACACGACCGCGCGCTGGGCGCCGCTCGTCGCGCGCGCGGCGAGCCAGCCGAGCGCGAGCAGCCAGGCGACGCCCGCGAGCTGATACCGCTCGACGGGGCCCGCCGTGACGCCGCCGAGCGCGACGAGACGCACGGAGATGAGCGCGGCGGTGACGACGAGCGCTGCGGTGAAGGGGCGGCGGCGTTCGGCGCGGTGCAGGGCGGGCACGGCCGCGAGAAGCGCGAGCGCGAGGATCCCGCCGACGGCTGCCTCGATGAACCAGAACCGCCATTGCGTCGACCACGCGCCCGAGTCGGAGACCGCACTGTTGAGCAGCAGGACCGTCGGCAGGTCGTAGGCTCCCGTCGCGAGGGCCACGCCGCCGATCCACAGCACTGCGGGCACCGCGATCATCGCCGCAGCGCGCAGGAGGCTGCGCACACGGAGGGCCGGCCGCACGGCCGCGAGCTGGAACCGCGCGAGGTTGTAGCCGAGCACCCCGAGCAGCAGGTGCGCGCCGCCCTGCACGCCGAGCAGGTTGGCGTGCGTGCCGACGACGAGCACGATCGCGACCGCGCGCAGCACGACGGGGGTCTCGACGCGCGCGAGAGCGAGCAGGGCGCCCAGCGACCGCCGCAGCGACGGGCGCGTCGGCGCGTCATCCGCCCTCGATGACGGTGCCGTCGCAGCCACCTCGGCCCGTGCGGGCGTTCCGGTCGACGGCCGCGTCGGCGCAGCGGTCGGCACGAGCGCAGCGAGTTCTCGCGCGCTGCACGACGGCCAGTCGCGCGGCAGCGGACCGATGAGCCGTTCGAGCCGCAGGGCGACCTCGACGTACGAGAGCGAGTCGCCCTCGAGCGAGGCGAAGCCGTCGTCGACCCCCGCATCCGGCCGATCGAGCACGGTGGCGAGCAGCGCGCGCACGGCTTCGGCCACGTCGTCGGTCGCGCCGTCGAGTGCGTCGGCGACGGCGACGGCGTCGGCGTCGGCCGAGATGCGCGGGGCATCGGCCAGCGCGGCGCTCTCGGCGATCAGGCGCAGCGCCGACCGGTCCGGCTTGCCGCTCGAGGTCACCGCGAGCGACTCGATCACGACGACCCCGAAACTGCGGGCCGGCAGGCCGGTCGCGCGCGACAGCAGAGCGGGGGCGCGCTCGGGCGCATCCTCTCGCAGAGCCCCGATCAGGATGCCCTGCTCGCGCTCGACCGCGTACGCCTCGAAGCCAGCCTCGCCGAGCAGCCGTTCGATGCGGTCGAGGTCGACTCGCAGGCCGTAGAGCTTCACGAAGCGGCTCGCGCGGCCGACGATCTCGAACAGTCCGTCGGGGCCCCGGCGGGCGAGGTCGCCCGTGCGCAGCTCGCTCGATTCGGCGCCGCGCGCGAGATCGGCAGCGGACTCGGCGTACCCCATCATCACGTTGGGGCCCGTGTAGACGAGCTCGCCGACGCCCTCGACGTCGGGAGCGTCGATGCGCAGCGCTCCGCCGGGGATGGCGCGGCCGATCGCCTGGGGCCTCCGCTCGGCGAGGCCGGGCGGCAGGTATGCCATGCGCGCGGTCGCCTCTGTCGCGCCGTACATGACGATGAAGTCGACGCCGTGCACGGCGGCCGCGTGGGCCCAGCGCCGCACCCGATCGGGCGCAAGCCGGCCACCCGCCTGGGTGATGCAGCGCAGGCTCGGCAGCGCGAAGGGCTCTGCCGCTGCGGCCTCGATGAGGTCGAAGGTGTGCGGAACGCCGGCGAGGGAGGTGATGCCCGCCTCGGCCGCTTCGCGCCAGAACTCGTCGTCGACGACCGAGCGGTCGGTGACGAGCACGCTCGCGCCGATGGCGAGGTGGCTCGTGAGGATCGAGAGCCCATAGCTGTAGCTGAGCGGCAGCGTCGTCGCGCCGCGGTCGCGCGGCGTGAGGTCGAGGTATTCGGCGATGCTGCGCGCGTTGCTCAGCAGATTGTCACGCGAGAGCCGGACGAGCTTGGGCGATCCGGTCGAGCCGGAGGTGCTCAGCAGCAGGGCGAGGTCCGGGTGCAGGGCGTGGTCGCCGCCGTCGCGGATGCCGATGGTCGTCGCGCCGTCGCGCTGCTCGATCATCGCATCGGGCCGGTAGCGGTCGAGGATGGCCTCGCGCTGCGCGCTCGGCTCCCGGCCGCCCCCCGCAGCCTCCGCGACGAGGATCACCGGGTGCCCCCCGTCGAGGGCCGCGAGCAGGCTCACGATGGTCTCGATGTCGCGTCGGCACGCGAGCAGTACGAGCCGCCTGTCGTGGCCCAGCTGTGCCCGCCGCTCGGCGACGCGCGCCCTGAGCTCGGCATAGCTGAGCGTCTCGCGCGCGGTCACGAGCGCGGTGTCGTCGTCGCGCCCCGCGAGCAACGGGTGCTCGTCAGCCCGGGGGTGCCTGGTGATCAGCGAGGAGAGGAAGGTCATGATCCTGAGTCGGGAGGCGGACGCGACTCGCTCGAGCCGCTTTACTCAGGGTAGCCTAACCTCACTTCCTGTGTCCCGGCCCTTTTCGACCGGGATGCGCGGGCGCCGCTCTACGCGGGCGCGGCGAGCGCCATGACGATGCCGAGCACGATGAGCGCGACGCCGCCCGCGACGCGGAGCGCCGCGATGCGACGCCCGTTCGAGGCGAACCAGGCGCGTGCCTGACCGGCGGCGATGCCGTAGAGCGAATCGCTCACGACGCCCATGACCAGGAAGATCGCGCCGAGCACGAGCATCTGCACGACCGGCTGCCCGGCCTCCGGTACGACGGCCTGCGGAAGCGCCGCGATGAAGAAGACGATCGTCTTGGGGTTCGTGATGCCGACGGCGACGCTCTCGCGCACGAGCGTCGCCGTTCGCGGCGCCACGGGGTCGACCTCCCCCTCGTCCAGGTCGGCGCGGTGCCGGATCGACTGCACACCGAGCCAGGCGAGCACGAGCGCCCCGGCCACCTTCAACAGCGTGAACAGCAGCTCCGACTGGGTGATGACGACGCCGACGCCGAGCGCGAGCGCGACGATCTGCAGCGATACCCCGACGGCGCTGCCGAGCACGCTCAGCACCGCGGCCCGGGTGCCGAGGGCGAGCGCCCGCCCGATGACGAAGAGCACTCCCGGGCCCGGCACGACGATGACGACGATCGAGGTCAGCACGAAGGCGAGCAGCTCGGGGCCGGGGATCACCGTCCGATGCTAGTGGCGCCGCGAAGTTCTTCCTTCCTCGGCCCGATAGTGCTTGCCGGGATCGATGACGAGCAGGTCATCGATGGTGTCGGGAGTCGGACCCTCGGATGGGCGGGGCCGCCACCTGCCCCGCGGAACGTCGTCCGCACGCAATTCACACGGGAACGCGGACCTCGCACGGGAAGAGCCGTGTGACGTGCACCTTTCCGTATGAATTGCTGGAGACAGCCTCTGGCGTGGGCCTGCCCGACGCCCTCGAGCAGATCGTCGGCAGACAGCCCCGCCGATGCCAGGCTGTTCCGGCACACGACGACCGCGATGTCGCTCGCCTCGAGCCCGGCCACCAGTCCGCCCGAGTCGGGCGCGCGGGAGGTGAGCGCAGCCACGACTGCTCCCTGCGCCACGAGCTCGATCTCGGCGCGCGGGCCGATCTCGGCCCGCGCGTTCGCCGCGATCCGCGCGGGGGTCGTCAGCCTGTCGACGTCGTCGAACACGTGAAGCACGAGCCTCACGACACCGCCGCTCCCTCGCCGCCCTCCGCCTGCAGCGGGCGGTCCGGCTCGTCCCGGCTCGTCGCGCGCGACCGGCGCCGGTACAGCACGACGACGCCGAGCAGCAGCACGAGCGCGATCGCTCCGAACACGAGATTCGGGATGCCCGTGCTGGCGTCCATCACCCAGGTCTCGGCCGCGTACTGCTGGTCGATCGTGAGCAGGCTCGGCAGTTCCGCCGTGCCCTCGGTGACGATGAGCAGCACCCCGATTCCGATCGAGAGCGCGCCGGAGGCGATCATCCACCAGGTGTTGCGCCAGCCGCCGATGCGCACCTCCCGCGGCCGCAGCCAACCGCGTTCGGCCATTCGCAGTCGCTTCCAGAGCAGGGCGAGAACCAGCAGCGGAACGGTCATGCCGAGGGCGTAGACCGCCAGCAGCAAGCCCCCGTAGAGCGGCGACCCGCCGAGTGCGGCGACCGTCAGCACCGAGCCGAGGATCGGGCCGGTGCAGACCCCGGCGACGGCGTAGACGGTGCCGAGCACGAAGACCGAGACCGATGAGGTGCCCTCCGTGCCGGAACCACGCGTGAAGCCCGGCAGCGGGATGCCGGCGATCTGGATGACGCCGATGCCGATGACGAGGGCGGCGGCGATGCTCACGATGACGACGCGGTTCTCGGTGACGAACGACCCCACGAGGCCGGCGAGGAGCCCCATCGGCACGAGGGTGACGACCAGGCCGGCGTAGAAGAGAGCCGTGCGACCCAGCAGTCGCGCAGGGCTCGTGAAGGCGTAGGCGAAGAAGGCGGGCAGGAGCAGCACCGAGCAGGGGCTCAGCAGGCTGAGGATGCCGCCGAGCAGGGCGCCCGCGTAACCGATCGCCATTCCTCAGCCGGCTTCCTGAAGCTCCTGCTCGATCGTGGCGCGAACGGCCTCGATCGGCTGCGCGCCCACGAGCGGACTGTCGTTGACCAGGAAGGTCGGCGTTCCCGTGACCCCGATCGAATAGCCCTCCTGCTGATCGGCCGCGATGGCCTCGCGCAGGGCGGGATCGTCGAGAGCCGCCGTGAAGGCGGGGATGTCGGGGATGCCGACCTGCTCGGCGTAGGCGATCAGGCGCTCGCGCGAGAGGTCGGGGTGGGCCCGCTCGGGGGAGTCGGCGTAGATCGCATCGACGTACTCCCAGAACAAGCCCTGCTGGGCCGCCGCCCGCCCGGCGATCGCGGCGATGATCGACTCCTCGCCGAATACCGGCATATCGCGCCACTCGATCCGCACGAGGCCGGTGTCGACGTACTCGTCGATGATCGTCGGAAGGGTCTCGCGCGCGAACAGCGCGCAGAACGGGCAGCGGAAGTCGGCGTACTCGACGATCACGACGGGGGCGTCGACGCCGCCCATCGCCAGCGGATCACCCTCGATGCGACGCGCCAGATCGAACGCCGGTTCGCTGCTCGAACCCGCCCCCGCGGAGGGCTGCGCCGTCGGGGTGCCGGTGGACTGCTGCGCGATGACGCCGGCGACGATAACGGCGACGACGACCACGAGCCCCCCGCCGATCCAGAGCCAGCGGAGGGCGGTGTCGCGTCGGTCGGCGGTGCGGGGGGAACCTGCGCTCATGATCCGTTCCTCTACTGTGCGTCGGTCTACGATGTGATCATTGACCCGTCAAATGTATAAACATTTAGCCCGAAAGCGAAACCCATGAGCGATTCCGCACCGCTCGCCCGCGTCCGCGCGAGCGGCTCGCCACTCTGGGAGGCGGTGAGGGACGACCTCCGGGCGCGCGTCCTCCGAGGCGAGTTCGCCGATGTGTTCCCGGGCGAGATCGCGCTGTCCGCCGAGTACGGCGTGAGTCGCGGCACGATCCGCGCCGCGCTTCGCCCTCTGCGGGAGAGCGGCGTGGTGTCGGCCCGGCGCGGTCAGCAGCCGCGGATCGTCATCGACCAGACCCAGGGAGCGTTCGGACCCGTCTACAGCCTCTTCGAGGCCGTGACCGCGGCGGGCTTCTCGCAGCGGAGCAGGGTCATCGCTCACGGCGTGACCCGGGATGCCGAGGCCGCCAGCCGACTCGGCCTTGCCGCCGACGCTGCGCTCTTCGAGCTCGCGCGGGTGCGATTCGCCGACGAGTCGCCGCTCGCCGTCGACCAGATCTGGCTGCCCGAAGAGACCGGGCGAGCCCTGCTCGACGTCGACTTCACCGAGACGGCGCTCTACAAGGAACTCGCCGAACGCAGCGGCATCACCCTCGACGGCGGCACGGAGGAGCTGCGCGCCGAGAGCGCGAACACCGCGCTGGCGCAACTGCTCGACTGCGAGCCGGGCACGACGCTCTTCCGCATCGAGCGCACCGGGTGGAGCGGAGGAACCGCGATCGAGTTCCGACGCACCTGCGTGATCGCCGATCGGTACGTCGTGCGCACGGAGTTCGGGCAACCGCGCACGGATCGAGCGGCGGCGCCGGGCGCGAAAAAACCCCGGCAGCTGGCGAGAGCGAACCGGGGTTTCGTACACCCCCCGGGACTTGAACCCGGAGCCCACTGAGAAGGGTTCGGCACAACCTGGAATGTTGTTGCGCCCCGGGTTCATCGGAGTCTCGCGGTGACCCGTTCGCTGTCCGCGACGGGCGCGTGGGGTGAATCGTCGTATCCCTGCTCGGCCTCGATCGGTGGGATGATCCCGATCGCGGAGTGCAGGCGGTGGCTGAACCAGTCGATGTATTCAGCAACCGCGAACTCCAGATCGTCGATCGATCTCCAGGGCCCGCGATGGCGAACGAGCTCGGCCTTGAAAAGCGAGTTGAATGCCTCGGCCAGAGCGTTGCCATACGAGTCGCCCCGAGATCCGACCGATGCGAGGGCGCCGGCTTCGACGAGCCGCTCGGTGTAGCGAATCGCTCGATATTGGGCGGATTCAGTGAGGCGCAGCTCAGCGCTGACCGGTCGCCCGCATGGGCGGACGCTGACATCAACCGGAAGGTCAGATCCAATGCCCGCGAACACCATCACCCTCACCATCGCCGCCACCACCACCGAGGCGGGCATCAGCAAGCCGAACGTCCCCCTCGGGGAGCGGTGAAACGCGGCGACGAACACCCTAACCGACATAACGGCGTTATTGGCGTCATTTTCGGCTAGAAAAAGAGCCTATAAACAGGCTATCATAGGGCCATGCAAACCATGTCTGTCAGCGAGGCCAAGGACAAGCTCTCCACCCTGGTGGAGAGCGTCGAATCCACCCACGACGCCGTGGTCATCACCCGCCACGGCAAGCCCGCCGCCGTGCTCATTTCGCCGGAGGACCTTGATTCCCTGCAGGAGACGCTGGCGTGGCTCTCCGACCCCAACCACGCGGCCGAGATGGCCGAGGCAGAGGATGACATCGCCAGCGGACGGATGCTCTCCCTCGAGGAAGTGCGCGCGCAACTGGCGAAGCGGTGACCGAGACGCCCTACCGCATCGAACTGTCCAGGCCAGCCGCACGGGCGTTGGGTCGGCTGAGCCCCAAGCTCGTCGACGCAGTGCTCCGCTTCCTCGAGGGCCCGCTCTCGGAGAACCCGATGCGCGCTACGAAGCCACTCGGCGCCGAACTCGAAGGACAGCGCGCCGGCTACGTAGGGATCGCCTACCGGGTCCTCGTCCGCATTGACGAGGACGCTCGGCTCGTGCGGGTGATGCGCATCGCGCACCGCGCCGACGTCTACCGGCCCGACTAGCGATCAGCGCCCGGTGGCGCGAGCTCGGTCAGTTGCACGCCCTCGATCCAATACTCCGGGTGGCCGTCCGGGTACTCGACCGCGGGGTCGTCGAGGCGGTGTTCACACCCGTACAAGTGCCATGCGCGGCGCCCGTCGGTGCCGCCGACAGGACCTACCGCATGGAGGAGGGGACGCTCGTGACCGTAGCGAAGCGCGTGCAGCAGGAGTACAACCGATATCTCACGATGGTCAAGGAACAGCGCGTCGATTGAGGCCGAAACAGGCACACCATGCAATGCGCCCTCAGCTGGCGACGATTCCGAAGAGCGTCGGCGTATTGTGGCGCGGAGTGATCCCGACCCGAACATTTCGAGCGGGTTCAAGCTGCGGGCAACCCGGGGCGAAGGCGCGCGTGCGGCGCCGGGCGCGAAAAAACCCCGGCAGCTGGCGAGAGCGAACCGGGGTTTCGTACACCCCCCGGGACTTGAACCCGGAACCCACTGATTAAGAGTCAGTTGCTCTGCCAATTGAGCTAGAGGTGCGCGATCCGCGAGCGGACCGAGAGGAAACGATAGCAGGTTTCGACGCGGCCCATCCACTCGGCGGGCGCTCAGCCGCCGGGGAGCGCGCGTCCATACACTGACCAGCAAGCGGGGCGGCGCGAACGCGGCCCCGCGCATCCCTCGCCCTCTTCAAGGAGCCCATCATGACCGAGGCCCGCCTCGAAGCCGGCACTCCGGCCCCCGCCTTCACGCTGCCCGACAAGGACGGCTCGCCCGTATCGTTGGGTGACTTCGCGGGCCGGAAGGTCGTCGTGTACTTCTACCCGGCGGCCTCGACCCCCGGCTGCACGACGCAAGCGTGCGACTTCCGCGACAGCCTCAACTCGCTCGCCGCGGCGGGCTATCAGGTGCTCGGCGTCTCGAAGGATCAGGGCGCGGCGCTGCAGAAGTTCGCCGAGGAGGAGAACCTGACCTTCCCGCTGCTGAGCGACCCCGACCTGACGGTGCACCAGGCGTACGGCGCCTACGGCGAGAAGTCGATGTACGGCAAGACCGTGACGGGTGTGATCCGCTCGACGTTCGTCATCGACGAGAACGGCGTCGTGACCCTGCCCCTTTACAACGTCAAGGCCACAGGGCACGTCTCGAGCCTGCGCAAGAGGCTCGGCATCGACGAGTAGCAGCGGCGCGCACGTCGGGTTACGGCTCGGGGGCGTCGTCGCCCGGTGCGAGGTACGCGCTCACCGCGGGCGTCAGCAGCAGCACGATCGCGACGATCGCCGGCAGCAGCAGCCAGGCCGCGATGTCGGGGCGCGGCAGGAACCCCTGGATGCTCCCCACGCCGACGGCCACCTGCAGGAACTGCCACACGAGGGCGCCGCCGCGCGTCCACGAGCGTCCCCGCCAGGTCGCCGCGGTGATCACCAGGAGCCAGGCGGCGGCGATCGCGCACAGGACGACGAGGGCGATCGCGGTGCCGATCGAGGTCGCGGGCGTCGAGACGAGCTCCACCGTCAGGAGTGCGGTCATGCCGACCATGAGGGCCGACTCCGAGGCGAGGATGATGACGAGCAGGATGACGAGAGGTGTACGGCGAGTGTCGGGCAGGGTAACCGTCCTCGTGAAAACTCTTGATTTCGAGCGTGTTACATGCGAGCCTATCCGTAGTTGATGTGCCGCCTACAATGCCGTGGGCCATCCCGAAGAATCTCTTCATTCCCCACTCACACCTCGGTTCGCCCCGAGGTCGCGGTGCGTCACCTCAGCCGCTTTCCCGACGCCCGCACCCAACCCAAGGAGCACTGTCCCATGGACTGGCGTGACAAGGCAGCCTGCCTCACCGCTGACCCCGAGCTGTTCTTCCCGGTCGGCAACACCGGCCCCGCGGTCGACCAGATCGAGAAGGCCAAGACGGTGTGCGGTCGCTGCTCGGTGACCGAGACCTGCCTGCAGTACGCCCTCGAGACCAACCAGGACTCGGGCGTCTGGGGCGGCCTCAGCGAAGACGAGCGCCGCGCCCTCAAGCGCCGCGCCGCTCGCGCTCGCCGCGCCTCGTAGCTCCACTCGAGCCGCCCCGTCGTCGCAGCGATCACCGCGCGGAGGCGGGGCGTTCTTCTGCCCGCGAGTCCGCGCCGGACGCGCGTCGTGAGCGCTCGCGAGTTCAGGCGCGTCGCCTGAGGTAGAGCAGGGGCACCTCGATCGTGACCTCCGTTCCCTCGCCCTCGAGGGTGTGCCAGTCGATCGTGCCGCCGAGCTCTCCCTGGATGAGCGTGCGCACGATCTGCGTGCCGAGCCCCGATCCGACCTTGCCCTCGGGCAGTCCGCCGCCGTTGTCGCGAACCTTCACCGACAGCGTGTCGTCGGTGCGGCTCGCCACGATCTCGACCTCGCCATCGGTACGACCGGCGAGACCGTGCTCGACGGCGTTCGTCACGAGCTCGGTGAGCGCGAGCGCGAGCGGTGTCGCGTACTCGCTCGGCAGCGTTCCGAAGCTGCCCGTCGACTTCGGACGCACGACGGTGTTGTGGCTCGACGCGACCTCGGCGATGAGCATGAGCACGCGCGAGAAGACGACGTCGAAGTCGACGTTCTGATTGAGTCCCTCCGAGAGGGTGTCGTGCACGACGGCGATCGCGGCGACGCGGCGCATGGCCTGGGTCAGGGCATCCCTCGCCCCCTCGCTGTGGGTGCGACGGGCCTGGATGCGCAGGAGCGAGGCGACCGTCTGCAGATTGTTCTTCACGCGGTGGTGGATCTCGCGGATCGTCGCATCCTTCGTGATGAGCTCGCGCTCCTGATGCCGCACCTCCGTCACGTCGCGGCACAGCACGATCGCCCCGATGCGCGCCCCGCCGAGCCGCAACGGGATCGCCCGCAGGCTCACGGTCACGCCCCGGGCGTCGATGTCGGTGCGCCACGGCGCGCGGCCGGTGACGACGAGCGGCAGCGACTCGTCGACGACGAGCTTGCCGTGCAGCAGTCGCGTCGTGACGTCGGCGAGCGACTCGCCCTCGAGCTCGCCGGCGAAGCCCATGCGGTTGAAGGCGCTGAGCCCGTTGGGGCTCGCGAAGGTGACGATGCCGTCGACGTCGAGGCGGATCAGCCCGTCCGAGGCGCGCGGGGCGCCGCGGCGCGGCCCGCTCGGTGCCGCCATGTCGGGGAAGTCGGCGCTCGCGATCATCTGGAAGAGGTCGTTCGCGCACTCGTTGAAGGTCAGTTCCTGCCGGCTCGGCATGCGCGCCTCGCTCAGGTTGGTGTGCCGCGTCATGACCGCGATCGGATGCTCGCTCACCGCCTTTCCGCCCGGCGTCAGCCGCCGCAGAACGGGAACGGCCCGCACGCGCGTCGGGGTCTCCTCGTACCAGTCGGGCGCGCTCGAGTCGACGATCTGCGCGCTCTCGAAGGCCTGCGTCACCTGGCGGCGCCACTCGGGCTTGATCTGCTGGCCGACGAAGTCGCGATAGAACAGGGTCGCCGAGCTCGAGGGCCGGGCGTGAGCGACGGCGACGAAGCCGCCCTCGGTCGTCGGCACCCACAGGACGATGTCGGCGAAGGCGAGGTCGGCGAGCAACTGGCCCTCGGCGATGAGCAGGTGCAGCCACTCGATGTCGGCCTCGCCCAGGGCCGCGTGCTCGTGAACGAGGTCGGAGAGGGTCGACACCTGGCCAGGCTACCCCGTTCGACGGATCAGGCCGCGCCCGCGACCGCGACGCGCTCCCCCGGCGGCGAGACCGTAGCCGAGGCGGTCGGCGATCGCCGCGCCCCCCGCTCGAAGCGCCGAGCGGGGGGCGACGTCGACGACCGTTCGGGCGCTCAGCAGGGCGGCGTCGGCCGCACTCGGGTCGTCGGCGACGAGCACGGGGTCGGCGATGCCGCCGAACCGGTCGAGGATCTGGCGCACCTGGCCGGCCGGATCGACCCCGAGCACGCTCGCCCGCACGCGGTTGGCGACGACGTGCACCCGATCGGTCGTCACGACGTCGAGCAGGTCGGCGTGGGTTCGCAGCAGTCGAGCGAGCCCGACCGGATCCGCGGCGCCGATCACCACCACATCGTCGGCCCCGCGCAGCGCCGCGATCGTCGCGGCGTTGCGGCGCGGTGCGAGGAGGTCGCTCGAGACCTCCTCGTCGGTCTCGAGGTTGAAGCCCGTGTCGATCACGACGACGTCGCTCCACAGGCGGGCTGCCTCGAGCGCGCGCGTCACGCGCTCGCGCGAGAGCTCGGGCCAGCGATGGGCGCGACCGATGCCCGTGAGCACGCGGAATGGCGCCGCTGTTCCCCCGTATGTCAGCGCGATGCGGTCGAGTTCGCCGGCGTCGAGCGCGTCGTTCGCAGCGAGCCGGCACGCCGCGGCGAAGCCGGGCGCCTCGTCGAGCAGTCCGAGAGCGGGGGCGATGGTGCCGCCGTAGGTGTCGGCGTCGACGAGGCAGACGCGGTGGCCGCGCGCGGCGAGCTCGGCGGCGAGCGTGATCGCGATCGTGGTGCGACCCGGGGCGCCCGCCGGCCCCCAGACGGCGATGACCCGATGGGGAGGGGTGCCCGGCTCGGGCGGCGACACGGCCGGGCCCGGCGC
>SCPB01000029.1 GCA_005502445.1 Microbacteriaceae bacterium X2B | reverse complement strand
GAACAGCAGGCACGAGCGCTCCTGGGTAAACGCGAATCTTGAACAATCCGTGTTTAACAGGGCTCGTGCCTGTGCTACGTCAACGACCCACCCCGCCTATCCGCGCGACCTCTTATGCACAGGATGCGTCGCCTCCGCGTGCGGGAGGCGCGCTTCCGTGCACTCTCGCCTCGTGCATCCCTCGATCGTGTTCCGAGCGCTACGAGCCGTCGTGCTCACCCGGCAGGACCTCCTCGCGCACGGCATGTCTCCTCGCGGGATCGCCGCCGCCATGCACCGCGGCGACCTGATCCGGGCTCGGGTCGGGCACTACGTCCTCCCGGGCACTCACGAAGGCATCGTCCGGGCGACGCGAGTCGGCGGGCTCGCCGCGGCCGTCACGGTGACCTCGGCGGCGGGGCTGTGGGTTCCCCCGGGCGCGGGCACTCACGTGTGGCTGGCGGCGAACGCCTCGCGGCTCCGCGACGCCCGGCGAATGAGGGTTCGGGCACACGCCCCGTGGGGAGGACGGTTTCAGGCCCATTGGGGTCGACTCGACGGCCCGCTGCAGCCGTGGACGGGATGCGTGCCGCTCGAGGATGCGCTGCGACAGGTCGTCGAGCGCGAGCCCCGGCGATTCGCCGTCGCCATCCTCGACAGCGCCCTGGCGGTGGGACTCGTCCGCCCCGTCGACCTGGCCCGAATTCGCACGAGACTCTCCCCGGACATCCGATCGGTGATCGACGCCGCGGACGGTTCAGCGGGCGCCGGCACCGAGTCGATCGTGCGTCAGGTGCTCAGAGACGCGGGCTTCGACCCAGAGCCGCAGTTCGAGGTTCCGGGTGTCGGATTCGTCGACTTTCGCCTTGGCTCTCGAGTGCTGATCGAAGTCGACAGCCAGCAGTGGCACGGAACCGCCGAGCAGCAGGCGCGCGACTACGAGCGCGACCTCGAGCTCATCGCGCGCCGGTACATCGTGATCCGAATCAACTACCACCAGGCTCTGTACGGTCACCGCGAACTCATCGCGGCCGTCGTCGCGGCACTCGCGACAGCTCGCGGCTATGAGCCGGCGCCGCATCAGTTGCACTGATCACGCCGTGGGGCAGGGCCGTCGACGCGTATGCGCCGTCGACGAGTGGCGTCCGGCGGCGTCGACGCTGTTCGCGGTTCAGGAAATGCGCGCGGTTCGGGGTCAGGTCTCGGCGTGTCGGACTCGTCTAGGCGCTGAAGCCGCGTCTCGTCCTGAACGGCGAACGGCGAACGGCGAACGGCGAACGGCGAACGGCGGCGCGGGGAACGCGTGCGTCACGCGAGCACCGGCCACCGCTCGAGCGCCTCCACAGTGCCGATGTCGCCGCGCGTCAGCACAGCATGCCACCCCGGCGGGTGCGCGCCGTCGCGGTCGACGACGTCGCACGGCGCTTCGCCGGCCCACCGGAAGCCCGCAGCCCGCGCGGCGTGTGCCGATCCGCGATTGCCGGCCACCGCCTCCCACCGCAGCGAGGTCACGCCGTGCTCGCCCGACAGCACCCAGTCGACGAGCCCCCGCAGCGCCTCGGCCATGTACCCGTGCCCGCGGTGCTCGGGGCCCATCCAGTAGCCGACGAAGCCGCGGCGGCGCTGCCACGAGATGACTCCCATGAGCGCCGAGGCTCCGGCGGGGCGGATCGCGAGCACCGCCTCGGTGCCGTCTCGCCACGCGGTCGGAATGTGCTCCTCCACGAAGGCGCGAGCATCCGCCATCGAGTACGGAACCGGCACCGTCGTCCAGCGCTGCAGCTCCTCGTCCTGGCAGTGTCCGAAGACAGCTGCCGCGTCGGCCGCCACGGGCGTCGACAGTACGAGCCGCGGCGTGCACAGCACGACCGGTTTCACGCGCGCGGCAGGAATCCGACGGCGTCGTACACGCGGGCGAGCGTCGTCTCGGCGATCGAGGATGCCCGCTCGGCGTTGCCCGCGAGCATGCGGTCGAGCTCGGCCGGGTCGTCGAGCAGTTCGAGCGTGCGCTCGCGGATCGGCCGCAGCTCCTCCACCACGGCCTCGGCGACGGCGCCCTTGAGCGCGCCGTACTGCAGGCCGTCGAAGTCCGCCTCCACCGAGGCGATCGGCCGGCGCGTCACGATCGCGAGGATCGACAGCAGGTTCGACACGCCGGGCTTATCGACCGGGTCGTAACGGACGACGCCCTCGGAGTCGGTGACGGCCGCCTTGATCTTCTTCACGATCGCGCGATCGTCGTCGAGCAGCCACAGGATTCCTTGCGGGCTCTCGCCCGATTTCGACATCTTCGAGGCCGGGTTCTGCAGGTCGTAGATCTTCGCGGTCTGCGTGAGGATCCGCACCTCGGGCACGATCAGGGTCTCGCCGAAGCGCGCGTTGAACCGCGCGGCGAGGTCGCGCGTGAGCTCGATGTGCTGGCGCTGATCCTCGCCCACGGGCACGACGGCGGCGTCGTAGAGCAGGATGTCGGCCGCCTGCAGCACGGGGTAGGTGAACAGCCCGACGGAGGCGGCATCGGCGCCGGAGCGCGCCGACTTGTCCTTGAACTGCGTCATGCGGCTCGCCTCGCCGAAGCCCGTGATCGTGTTGAGCACCCATGCGAGCTGCGCGTGTGCGGGCACGTGCGACTGCACGAAGAGCGTCGAGTGCTCGGGGTCGATGCCGGCGGCGATGTACTGGGCGGCCGTGCGACGGGTGCGCTCGCGCAGCTCGGCCGGCTCCTGCGGCACGGTGATGGCGTGCAGGTCGACGACGCAGAACACGGCGTCGTGGCTCGACTGCATCTCGCGCCACTGCAGCAGCGCTCCGGCGTAGTTGCCGAGGTGCAGGCTCGCGGCGGAGGGCTGCATGCCCGAGAACAGGCGGGGTTGGGTCATGTGCTCGATTCTCTCAGGATGCGCGGGGCCGGTCGTCGACGCCGGCCGTTCCCTGTTCGCGGTTCAGGAAGTGCGTGCCGCGTTGCGCAGGACGGAAGGATGCGCGCGGCGTGTCGCCGTCGTCGGGCTGGGTTTTCCTGAACCGCGAACACGGCGCGTCGGGGGCGGATGCGCGGGGTGCGGCGCGCGGGTCAGAGCGCGTAGTCGACGACGACCGGGGCGTGGTCGCTCCAGCGCGTGTCGTAGGAGGGCGCGCGGTCGATCGCGTAGCCGGTGACGGTCGCCGCGAGCGAGGGGGTCGCGACGTGGTAGTCGATGCGCCAGCCCGTGTCGGTGTCGAAGGCCTGGCCGCGCTGCGACCACCACGTGTACGGGCCGGGCACCTCGCCGGCCTGGGCGCGGCCGACGTCGACCCAGCCGAGCCCCGTGCCGGTCGTGCCGTCGACGCACTCGATGCTCTCTCCGGCCGGGGCGAAGAAGCGGTCGAAGTGGGCGCGCTCCTGCGGCAGGAAGCCCGCGTTCTTGCGGTTGCCCCTCCAGTTCTTGATGTCGAGCTCGCGGTGCCCGACGTTGAGGTCGCCGACGACGAGCGCGTGCTCGCTGTGCGCGGCGAGCTGGGGGAGCCGCTGCTCCATCGCGTCGAGGAACCGGTACTTCTCGACCTGCTTCGGGGTGTCGGCCTCGCCCGAGTGCACGTAGCAGCTCACGACCGTGATGGGCACGTCGCCGACGTGCAGGTCGGCCTCGAGCCAGCGGCCGGCCGAGTCGAAGTCCTCGTCGCCGAGCTCGACGCGATGGGCGTGGATCGGCCACCGCGTCGCGATGGCGACGCCCGCCCGCCCCTTCGCCGTCGCCGCGTCGTGCAGGATCGTCCACCCCTCGCCGAGCAGCCCGTGCACGTCGTCGGTCGAGGCGCGGACCTCCTGCAGGGCGAGGATGTCGACGTCGCGCTGGGCGAGCCACTCGCCCATTCCTTTGCGGTACGCGGCGCGGATGCCGTTGACGTTGACGGAGGCGATGCGCACGGGCCGGGGCATGCCATCCATCCTAGGTTCGACCCCCGACCCCCGAGCCGGCCCGTCGTGCCCTGCGTCGTGCCCTTAGCCGTGCCCAGAACCCGCGCGGCTCCTCGTGCGCGCCCTCGACCGAGGCGACGAGGGCGCGCGCGGCCTCGAGCCGCTGCGCGGCGACCGCCTCGTCGAGCACGAGCCCGGCATCCTGCACCCGGACGGCGATCCATGCCGCCGACAGCAGGATCACCTGGCAGACGAGGTTGAAGAAGATCAGGAGGCCGATAATGACGGCGAACGAGGCCAGGAGGGGGTTGGATGTCGCGCCGCCGAGCAGCGCCGATCCGAGCACCTTGAGCGCGCCCAGCCCGGCCGCCCCGAGCAGCACGCCGCCCCGGAGCCGGTCGACGGGGATGCGCACCCCCGCGAGCACCCGGAACAGCGCGCCCAGCACGACGGCGTCGAGCAGGAACATGACCCCCAGCGACACGACGCGCGAGAGCACGGTCGCAACGATCGTCTCACGCGCGCCGAGCCAGCCGACGACGAGGTCGGTGGCCTGGGTGCCGACGACGGTCAGCACCGCCGAGAGCACGAGCAGCGCGCCGAACCCGGCGGCGACACCGAGATCCTTCAGCTTCGCGAGCACGACGTTCCCCTCGGCCGGGGGCAGGTCGAACAGCACGCGCACGGCGTCGCGCGCCGAGGCCAGCCAGCCGAGCGCGGTCACGAGCAGGCCGACCAGGGCGATCGCGCCCGTCCAGCTGAAGGTGCCCGTGTCGAGGAGGTCATCGGGGTCGATCGCGCCGTCGCCGAGCCCCGTATCGATGAGGCCGGGCACCGCATCGGCGAGCACGCGGATGACCGTCGTCCGCAGCCCCAGATCCTCCGAGATGATCGCCCCCGCGATCGCGAAACCGACCCAGATCGCGGCGAAGACCGAGAAGATCGCCGAGTACGCCAGGCCCGAGGCGAGGATCGGCCCGCGCTCGCGGCCGTAGTGCTGGACGACGCGGACGGGGCGCGACCGCATCACGCGGCCGACGATCGCGCGGATGCCCGTGGCCGGGCTTTCGGGTGCGGTTCCGGATCGAGTCACGGGTTCCAGGGTAGGCGGGCCGAGGAAGGAGCCGTCGCGCGTCATCCCCTGCCGAAATGGTTCGGAAGAAGTTTTCAGGGTTCGCGTCATAGTCGAGCCCGAAGCGTGTCCCTCCTTCTGCCACATCCCCTTTCCTGCGATACGGACGGGGGTGGCGGCCCATCGTCGGTGCGACGAGACTGGGGTTGAGTGCACCGAGCGGGGGCCGGAGATGATGAGATACGAGGAGCCGACCGGGCTTTCGGGTTGCTCGGATTCCGACCTCATGGCGGAGGCGCGTGCCGGGGGGCACGCGCCTCTCGCCGAGCTCTGGCGCCGCCACCACCGCGCGGGGGTGCTCGCCGCCCGCCGCTGCACGGCCTCGATCGACCCCGACGACCTCGTGTCGGAGGCCTTCGCCCGCATCATCCGCGCGCTGCGGGCGGGAGGCGGCCCGCGCGAGGCATTCCGCCCGTACCTGTACGCGACGATCCGCAACGTGGCTGCGCGCTGGGCCTCGACGGAGCGCAGCGTCACGATCGACGACTGGGCGGGAGTCGAGCAGGCCGAGACCGTCGATGATCCGGCCGTCCGGGCGCTCGAGCGCACGCTCACCGCGCGCGCCTTCCGCTCGCTGCCCGACCGCTGGCAGACGGTGCTCTGGTACACCGAGGTCGAGGGGCTCGACCCGCACGAGGTCGCCCCGTTGCTCGGGCTGAGCCCGAACGGCGTCGCCGCTCTCGCCTACCGTGCGCGCGACGCCCTGCGCACGGCCTGGCTGCAGGCGCACATCGCCGACTCGCGCACGCCGCCCGAGTGCGCCTGGTCGGTCGCGCGTCTCGGCGAGCACGCCCGGGGGCATCTGCCCCCGACCCAGAGCCGTCGCATGGCCGAGCACCTCGCCGGGTGCACGCGCTGCGCGATCCTCGCCGAAGAGCTCGACGACCTCGCGTCGCGCGCCGCCCTCGTGCTCGTGCCGCTCCTGCTCGGGGCCACCACCGCGGGCGCCGGGCTTGCGACGTCGGGCACCCCGACCGCGATGCTCGCCACGGCGTCGGCATCGCCGACGCCGATGCTGCCCGCACTGCCGGCGCCGATGGGGGCGGGCGCGTCGCTCGCGGGCGCAGCCGTGTCCCACAGCGCAGCAGTGCTCGTGGCGCCTGCCGTGCTCGCCGTCGTTCTGGCGCTCGGGGTTCCGTCGTCGACCTCCGACCGGCCCGCGGCTGCCGAATACGGCGGGAAAGCGGCGACCACGGCTGACGTCTCGGTGAGGGGGGCCGACGGCCGCCGCACGGCCTCGGGCGACGCGGGGGCCGTCGACCGACCGGTCGACGCCGACCCCGCACCGGATGCCGTCGGCGCGCTCTCCGAGGCGGGTTCAGCGGTCGACGACGTCGCGACCGGAGCCTCCGAGGTGCTCGACGACGCGGCGGGAGCCGTGGACGGAGTCGAGGGCGTGGTCGCCGGGCTCGTCGACCCCCTCGCCGGCGGCACAGTCGGCGGCATGGTCGACGACACGGTCAACGGAACGCTCGACGACCCCGTCTCGACCATCGACGGTGCGACGGGCGACGCACTCGACACCGGTGCGGGGCTGCTCGACGTCGTCGACGAACCCGCGCCGAGCATCCCGACGCCGACGATCGACGGCGCTCTCGGCTGACGTCGGCCCTAGGGCTTGCCCCGCAGGATCGCCTGCTTGACCTCCGAGATCGCCTTCGTGACCTCGATGCCGCGGGGGCAGGCCTCCGAGCAGTTGAAGGTCGTGCGGCACCGCCAGACGCCCTCCTTGTCGTTGAGGATGTCCAGGCGCACCTGTGCGGCGTCGTCGCGGCTGTCGAAGATGAAGCGGTGGGCGTTCACGATCGCGGCCGGGCCGAAGTACTGGCCGTCGGTCCAGAACACCGGGCACGAGGAGGTGCACGCGGCGCACAGGATGCACTTGGTGGTGTCGTCGAAGCGGGCGCGCTGCTCGATCGACTGGATGCGCTCCTTGTCGGGCTTGGAGTTCGCGATGAGGAACGGCTGCACCTGCCGGTACGACTCGAAGAAGGGCTCCATGTCGACGATGAGGTCCTTCTCGAGCGGCAGGCCCTTGATCGCCTCGATGTAGATCGGCTTGGTGATGTCGAGATCCTTGATGAGCGTCTTGCACGCGAGCCGGTTGCGGCCGTTGATGCGCATCGCGTCGGAGCCGCAGATGCCGTGCGCGCACGACCGGCGGAAGGCGAGCGTGCCGTCCTGATCCCACTTGACCTTGTGCAGGGCGTCGAGCACGCGGTCGGTGGAGTACATCTCGACGTCGAAGTCCTGCCAGTAGGGCTCGGCGTCCTTCTCGGGGTCGAATCGCCGGATGATGACGGTGACGGTGAACGCCTGGATGGCGCTCGCCGCCGCGGGGGCCTCGGTCGCGGTCGCCATCAGTACTTCCTCTCCATCGGCTGGTAGTGGGTGATCACGACGGGCTTCCAGTCCAGGCGGATGTGGTCGCTCGCGTCGCCGCTGTGGGCATCGCCCGTGAGGTAGGCCATCGTGTGCTGCATGTACCCGGCGTCGTCGCGGTCGGGGTAGTCGTCGCGCATGTGCCCGCCGCGGCTCTCCTTGCGGTTGCGCGCGGAGTAGACCACGACCTCGGCGATGTCGAGCAGGAAGCCCAGCTCGATCGCCTCGAGCAGGTCGGTGTTGTAGCGCTTGCCGCGGTCGTGGATGCCGATGTTCCGGTAGCGCTCGCGCAGCTCCTGGATCGTCGCCGTGACCGAGGCCAGGCTCTCCTCCGTGCGGAACACCTGTGCGTTCCTGTCCATCTCCTCCTGCAGCATCTTGCGCAGCGGGGCGAGGCGCTCGACGCCGTCGGCAGCGCGCAGGCGCTCGACGAGCTCGCGCACCTCTCGCGCCGGGTCCTCCGGCATCGGGGCGAAGTCGGCCGACTTCGCGTACTCGACGGCGTACGTGCCCGCGCGCTTGCCGAACACGTTGATGTCGAGCAGCGAGTTGGTGCCGAGGCGGTTCGAGCCGTGCACCGAGACGCAGGCGCACTCGCCGGCGGCGTAGAGCCCCTTGATGACGGTCTCGTTGTCGGCGAGCACCTCCGCCTTGATGTTCGTCGGGATCCCGCCCATCGCGTAGTGCGCCGTCGGCATGACGGGCACGGGCTCATGCACCGGGTCGACGCCGAGGTAGGTGCGGGCGAACTCGGTGATGTCGGGCAGCTTGGTCTCGAGCACCTCGGCGCCGAGGTGCGTGCAGTCGAGCAGCACGTAGTCCTTGTTCGGCCCGGCGCCGCGGCCCTCGGCGACCTCCTGCACCATGCAGCGCGAGATGATGTCGCGCGGCGCGAGGTCCTTGATGGTGGGCGCGTAGCGCTCCATGAATCGTTCTCCGCTGGCATTGCGCAGGATGGCGCCCTCTCCGCGGGCGCCCTCGGTGAGCAGGATGCCGAGCCCGGCGAGCCCGGTCGGGTGGAATTGGAAGAACTCCATGTCCTCCAGCGGGATGCCCTTGCGCCAGATGATGCCGACCCCGTCGCCCGTGAGGGTGTGCGCGTTCGAGGTCGTCTTGTAGATCTTGCCGAAGCCGCCCGTGGCGAAGACGACGCTCTTGGCCTGGAAGACGTGCAGGTCGCCCGTGGCGAGCTCGTAGGCGACGACGCCCGCGGCGCGGCGCTCGCCGTCGGCCTCGCTCATCACGAGGTCGAGCACGTAGAACTCGTTGTAGAACTCGATGCCGAGCTTGACGCAGTTCTGGAAGAGCGTCTGCAGGATCATGTGGCCGGTTCGGTCGGCCGCGTAGCAGGCGCGACGCACGGGCGCCTTGCCGTGGTCGCGCGTGTGACCGCCGAAGCGGCGCTGGTCGATCTTGCCCTCGGGCGTGCGGTTGAAGGGCAGCCCCATGTTCTCGAGGTCGATGATCGCGTCGATGGCCTCCTTGGCGAGGATCTCTGCCGCGTCCTGGTCGACGAGGTAGTCCCCGCCCTTGACGGTGTCGAAGGTGTGCCACTCCCAGCTGTCCTCCTCGACGTTCGCGAGGGCGGCGGCCATGCCGCCCTGCGCGGCGCCCGTGTGCGAGCGCGTCGGGTACAGCTTCGAGATCACCGCGGTCTTCGCGTGCGGCCCGGCCTCGATCGCCGCGCGCATGCCCGCCCCGCCGGCGCCGACGATGACGACGTCGTACTGGTGGTGATGCACGGTGGGGCTCGTGGCGGTCATGGTCGTCGCGGTGCTCGCGTTCTCAGTGCTCAATGGTTGTCTCCGCTTGTCGGGGGTCGAGCGCGATCGTGGACCGGGCGCTCAGAGGTCGGCGCAGAAGGAGGCGACGAGTGCGGGGTCGGCGCCGGCCGGGCACGGGTCGAAGGTGTAGATGACGAGCGTGCCCAGGATGAGCAGCACGGCCGTGGACGCGACGAGGGCGCCGAGCAGGATGCCGCGCACGCGCGGCTTCGTGACGTAGTCGTTCACGAGCGTGCGCATGCCGTTGGCGCCGTGGATCAGCGCGAGCCAGAGCAGCAGGGTGTCCCAGACCTGCCAGAAGGGGTCGCTGAGCTTGCCGGCGACGAAGGCGAAGTCGATCTGCTTGACGCCCTCTCCCGCGACGAGGTTGACGAAGAGGTGGCCGAAGATCAGCACGACGAGCACGACGCCCGAGGCGCGCATGTAGATCCACCCCCACTTCTCGAGGTTCAGGCCGCGGCGGGTGCGCGCGTAGGGGCTGCGGGGTGCGTCGATGGTCGTCATGGCTCAGCCTCCGAACACGTTCATGAGGTGGCGGGGGGCGAAGCCGATCATGAGCACGGCCCACAGGCCGAGCACGCCGTAGAAGAGCGCACGATGGCGCCGCGTTCCGACGCCCCAGAAGTCGATGAGGATGATGCGCAGCCCGTTGAGGGCGTGGAACCCGATCGCGCCGACCAGGGCCAGCTCGCCGAGCCCCATGATCGGCGTCTTGTACGACTCGATCACGACGTTGTACGCCTCGGGGCTGATCCGCACGAGGGCGGTGTCGAGGATGTGCACGAGCAGGAAGAAGTAGATCGCCACACCGGTGATGCGGTGCAGCACCCACGACCACATGCCCTCGCGGCCGCGGTAGAGCGTTCCCGCGATGATCGGCGGTCGGGGGGCGGGCACGGTCAGGGGCGCCGACGAGCTGCTCGCTCCGGCTCCCGTTACCTTCGCTGGCACGAGAAACCCTCCTCAAGGGCACGGACGACGGGCGCAGGATCCTGTGCCCTGGAACTCCCGATGGAATACCGGTCTCGACTGGTGGCCGCCGATGAATGCCAGTCTACGTCGAGTTTTCTGAGTGCCTCCGCGCCCCGCGCTAGGGTGGCCCGCATGCGAGAGCTCGAGGGCGCACTGCCCGATTTCCACGCCGTCATCCCGGCCGGCGGAGCGGGTTCGCGGCTGTGGCCGCTCTCGCGCGCCGAGGCGCCGAAGTTCCTCCACGACCTCACGGGCACCGGGCGGACGCTCCTGCGCGAGACATGGGAGCGCGTGCTGCCGCTCGCCGGCACCGGCGGCATCATGGTCGTCACGGGCCGCGCGCACCGCGCCGCGGTCGAGCAGCAGCTGCCCGAGCTGCAGCCCGCCAACATGGTTCTCGAGTCGGAGCCGAAGGACTCGTCGGCGGCGATCGGGCTCGCGGCGGCGATCCTGCATCGACGCAACCCCGAGGTGATCATCGGCTCCTTCGCCGCCGACCACGTCATCGGCGACGCCGAGCGGTTCCGCCGCACGGTCGAAGAGGCCGTCGCCGTCGCGCGCACCGGGCTCATCACGACGATCGGCATCACCCCGTTGGAGCCCTCGATCGGTTTCGGGTACATCCACTGCGGCGCGCCGCTCGCCATCGAGGGCGCTCCGCACGCAGAGCTCGTCGACCGCTTCGTCGAGAAACCCGATCTGGAGACCGCGACCGGCTACGTGCGCGCCGGCGACTACCTCTGGAACGCGGGCATGTTCATATCCCGCGCCGACCGGCTGCTCGAGCAGCTCGCACAATCGCACCCGGCGCTGCACGAGGGACTCGTCGAGATCGCCGCCGCGTGGGACACTCCGCGCCGCGACGACGTCGTCGACGCGATCTGGCCCCTGCTGTCGAAGATCGCGATCGACTACTCGGTCGCCGAGCCCGCCGCCGACGCGGGCCGGCTCGCCGTCGTGCGCGGCGACTTCCCCTGGGACGACGTCGGCGACTTCTCCTCGCTCGCGAAGCTCCTCTCGGGCGGACGCCCCGGCGACCTCGCCATTCTCGGCGAGGGCGCGCGCGTGCTCGCCGACTCCTCCAGCGGCGTCGTCGTGAGCCAGAGCCCTCGGCTCATCTCGCTGATCGGGGTCACCGACATCGTCGTCGTCGACACCCCGGACGCCCTGCTGGTGACGACGCGCGAGCACGCTCAGCGCGTGAAGGGCGTCGTCGACGCCATCAGATCGGCCGGCCGCAACGACCTCCTGTAGCCGCTTCGCGCCCATCGAGGATGCGCCTCGCGCTCGACACGCTCTGCTCATTCGCGCAGAACCGTGCGCATCCTCTGCCGCGATGCCCGGATTTCCGCGGGATTTCGGCGCTGTCGCGGTTCCGTAACGCTTGCATCACCCCGGCTCTCCGGCACTGCTGAGGGGGGAACCCGAGCGCTAACGTAATGCGCATCGACCCCAGCGCCCCCGCTGGGCACCGTCTTTTGGAGGACACAGTGACGTTCACTTCCCGCAGGACCGCTCTCAGCGGTCTCGCCCTTCTCGGCGCCAGTGCGCTCGTGCTCGCCGGGTGCGCCGCGGCTCCCGAGGATCCCGCTCCCGGCGAGACGACGGAGGAGGCGCTCGACTTCTACCCCTGCATGGTCTCGGACGCCGGCGGCTTCGACGACAAGTCGTTCAACCAGGCCGGCTACACCGGCCTCGAGGACGCCGCCAACGACCTCGGAGTCGAGTTCAACGCGGTCGAGTCCAAAGACGAGAACGCCTACGGCCCGAACGTGTCGAGCCTCGTCGACGAGGGCTGCGACCTCATCGTGACCGTCGGCTTCCTCCTCGCCGAGGCGACGGCCGAGGCCTCGACCGCGAACCCCGACATCAACTTCGCGATCATCGACGAGTTCGTCGAGGGCGACAACGTGAAGCCGATCCAGTTCAACACCGTCGAGGCGGCGTTCCTCGCCGGTTACGCGGCAGCGAGCTACTCGAAGACCGGCTTCGTCGGCACCTTCGGCGGCATCCAGATCCCGCCGGTCACGATCTTCATGGACGGCTTCGTGCAGGGCGTCGAGTACCACAACGAGGTCAAGGGCACGAACGTCCAGGCGCTCGGCTGGGACTTCGCCGGCCAGACGGGCGCCTTCACGGGTGGCTTCGCTCCCGGCACCGAGGCACTGACCACGGCCCAGGGCCTCATCGACCAGAACGTCGACGTGCTCATGCCGGTCGGTGGCCCGATCTACCAGAGCGCCGCCGAGGCCATCCGCGACTCGGGTCGTGAGATCGCCCTCATCGGCGTCGACTCCGACGTCTACGAGACCGACCCCTCGGTCGCCGACCTGCTGCTGACCTCGGTGCTGAAGAACATCGCGGTCGGCGTGTACGACGTCACCACGGCCGCTGCCGAGGGCGACTTCGACAACACGCCCTTCGTCGGCACGCTCGAGAACGGCGGCCTCGGCCTCGCGCCGTTCCACGACTTCGAGTCGAAGATCAGCGCCGAGCTGGCCGGCGAGCTCGAGGAGGTCACGGCGGGCATCATCGCCGGCGACATCGAGGTCACCTCCCCGGCGTCGCCCGGCCAGTAGCCGGACGCGGAAACATCCGGGGGAGGTCAGCGAGGCTGGCCTCCCCCGGTCCCGTTCCCGGTGGCCCGAGCCGCCCGGTGCACTCCGTGTCCGAATTGCTCAGATGCGCAGCTCTCTGCTCAGATATCGGTTCGAGCGCTCCCGTACAGTGGAGAATCGGGCACGCCGCGGTCGCCTCGGACGCGGAATCCGCCCTCCCCTGCTCACGGACAGCGCCGGTTCCACCCCCGCGGCGCGGGAAGGCACGGAGCATGAAACTCGAGCTTCGTGGCATCACCAAGCGCTTCGGCGCCCTGGTCGCCAACGACCACATCGACCTCGTCGTCGAGCCCGGCGAGATCCACGGCCTGCTCGGCGAGAACGGCGCGGGCAAGTCCACGCTCATGAACGTCCTCTACGGCCTGTACCAGGCCGATGAGGGCGAGATCCTGCTCGACGACGTCGTGCAGCGCTTCGCGGGCCCCGGCGACGCGATGGCCGCCGGCATCGGCATGGTTCACCAGCACTTCATGCTCATCCCCGTCTTCACCGTCGCCGAGAACGTCATGCTCGGCCACGAGTCGACGAAGCCGGGCGGCCTGCTCGACCTCGACGCCGCCCGCGAGACGGTGCGCGAGATCTCGGCGCGGTTCGGCTTCGACATCGACCCCGACGCGCTCATCGAAGAGCTGCCCGTCGGCGTGCAGCAGCGGGTCGAGATCATCAAGGCGCTGTCGCGCAATGCGAACGTGCTCGTCTTCGACGAGCCGACCGCGGTGCTGACCCCGCAGGAGACCGACGAGCTCATGGCCATCATGCGCCAGCTGCGCGACGAGGGCACCTCGATCGTCTTCATCACGCACAAGCTGCGCGAGGTGCGCGAGGTCGCCGACCGCATCACCGTCATCCGCCTCGGCAGGGTCGTCGGCGAGGCCGCGCCGACCGCGACGAACACGGAGCTCGCCTCCCTCATGGTCGGCCGAGCCGTCGACCTCACCGTCGACAAGGCCGAGGCCGAACCGGGCGACGACGCCCTGATCGTGCGAGAGCTCACCGTGACCGACCACCGCGGCCAGGTGCTCGTCGACCACGTCTCGTTCACCCTCCGCCGCGGCGAGATCCTCGCGATCGCCGGCGTGCAGGGCAACGGCCAGACCGAGCTCACCGAGGCGATCATGGGTCTGCAGCACCGCCTGCTCGGCTCGATCACGCTCGACGGCGCAGAGCTCGTCGGGCGCTCGACGCGCGGCGTGCTCGACGCGGGCGTCGGCTTCGTACCCGAGGACCGCACGGAGGACGGCCTGGTCGGCGAGATGACGATCGCCGAGAACCTCATGCTCGACCGCTCGACCGGCGAGCCCTTCGTCAGGCGCGGCACGCTCCAGCTCGCCGAGCTCGCCCGCTTCGCCGCCGAGAAGGTGCGCGAGTTCGACGTGCGGGCACAGGGCATCGCGACGCACGTCGGCCGGCTCTCGGGCGGCAACCAGCAGAAGGTCGTGCTCGCGCGCGAGCTCAGTCGCGAGTTGCGACTGCTCATCGCCGCGCAGCCGACCCGCGGTCTCGACGTCGGTTCGATCGAGTTCGTGCACAAGCGCATCGTCGCCACGCGCGACGCGGGCGTCCCCGTGATCGTCGTGTCGACCGAGCTCGACGAGGTCGTCGCGCTCGCCGACCGCATCGCGGTCATGTACCGGGGGCGCATCGTCGGCATCGTCCCCGGCGGAACACCCCGCGACATCCTCGGACTCATGATGGCCGGCGAGACGCCGGCGGAGGTGGCCGCGTGAGCGACACGACCCAGACGACGCCCGGCGCTCCCGCGCCGCAGACGAGCCCCGCGAACCCGCCCCGCTCGAACCAGATGCTGAAAGAGATCCTCGGCGGCTCGGCCGCGATCTCGGTGCTCGCGGTGGTGCTCGCCCTCGTCGTCGGCGGCGTGCTCGTCATCCTCACCGACGAGCGCGTCGCCGAGACCGCCGGCTACTTCTTCGCCCGCCCCGCCGACGCGCTCGGGGCTGCCTGGCAGGCCGTGAGCGGCGCCTACTCCGCGCTGTTCCGGGGCTCGGTGTTCAACTACGCGACCGACCGCGGGTTCGCGATCGCGATCCGCCCGCTGCTCGAGACGCTCGCCTTCGCGACGCCGCTCATCGCCGCCGGCCTCGGCGTCGCCCTCGCCTTCCGCGTCGGCCTGTTCAACATCGGCGGCCGCGGTCAGATGCTCATCGCCGCATCGGCCGCCGGGTACGTCGGCGCGTACGTGCCCCTCCCGCCCGTGCTGCACCTCGTCGTCGCGCTGGTCGCCGGCGTCATCGGGGGCGCGCTGTGGGGCGGCCTGGTCGGGCTCCTCAAGGCGCGCACCGGGGCGCACGAGGTGATCGTGACGATCATGCTCAACTACATCGCGTTCTACCTCGTGTCGTTCCTGCTGCGCACGCCGGGCGCGCTGCAGGCGCCGGGCCAGAACAACCCCAAGTCGGGGCCCATTCTCGACTCGGCCGTGTACCCGACCCTCCTCGGGCCGCAGTACACGCTCGACATCGGGTTCATCCTCGTCATCGTCGCCACCATCTACGTCTGGTACCTGCTCAACCGCTCGGCGATGGGCTTCCAGTTCCGGGCGGTCGGCGAGAACCCGCACGCGGCCCAGGTCGCCGGCATCGACGTCAAGGCCGTGTACGTCAAGGTGATGCTCATCGCCGGCGCCCTCGTCGGGCTCGCGGGGGTGCAGCAGGTGCTCGGCACCTTCACCGGCGGATTCGCGGCCGGGCTCGACGCCGGCATCGGCTTCGACGCCATCACCGTGGCGCTGCTCGGCCGGTCGAAGCCGTGGGGGGTCTTCTTCGCCGGCATCCTCTTCGGCGCGCTGAAGGCGGGCTCGTTCACGATGCAGAGCGCCGAGGGCATCCCGGTCGACATCGTGCTCGTCGTGCAGAGCTTCATCGTGCTGTTCATCGCAGCGCCGCCTCTCGTGCGGGCGATCTTCCGGCTGCCGACGCCCGACGGCGGCTTCCAGTGGCGAATGCCCGTGATCGCCCGCAAGGCGGAGGTGACCAAGTGAGCACTGCACCCGCGACCGCGGCGGCGCCCGCGGGCGCGCCCCCCGCGCCGGCGACGATCGCCGTGCGCAGCTGGAAGGCGCCCATCGCCTTCGCCGTCTTCACCGTGATCTCGATCGTGCTGTTCTTCCTCGTCGGGCGACCCGATCTCGCGGGCGGCAACCCGACCACGACATACCGCCTCACCGAGGCGCGCGATGCGATCCAGCTTCCGCCGCTCGCGCTCGGGCTCGCCGAGACCACGATCGTCGTGACGATCCTCATGGCCGCCGCGACCGTCGGAGCCGTGCTGCTCGCGCGCGCCGCGATCCGGGTGCCGGTGTGGCTCACGACGATCTTCGCTGCGCTGTTCCTCGTGGGGTTCCTCACCTGGGCCGCCGCCGGCGCGACCGTGCCGATGATCGGCCTGCTGGCCGGCGCGCTCACCGTCAGCACCCCGCTCATCTTCGGCTCGCTCGGCGGTGTGATCTCCGAGCGCGTGGGGGTCGTCAACATCGCGATCGAGGGGCAGCTGCTCGGCGGGGCGTTCATGGCCGCGATGGTCGGCACGCTCACCGGCAGCCCCTACGCGGGCCTGCTCGGGGCCATGGTGGCCGGCGCTCTCGTGTCGTTCGTGCTCGCCGCCTTCGCGATCAAGTACGTCGTCGACCAGGTCATCGTGGGCGTCGTGCTCAACGTGCTCGTGCTGGGGCTCACGAGCTTCCTCTACTCGACCGTCATGGTGCCGAACGCCGACACCTTCAACTCGCCCGAGAAGTTCCAGCGCATCGCGCTGCCCCTGCTGAGCGAGATCCCCATCATCGGGCCCATCCTGTTCCGTCAGACGGTCATCGTCTATCTCATGTACGTGGCGATCGTCCTGGTCTGGTTCGGGCTCTTCAAGACCCGCTGGGGCCTGCGCCTGCGCGCGGTCGGAGAGCACCCGACGGCGGCCGACACCGTCGGCATCGACGTTCGGGCCACGCGCTTCTGGAACGTGCTGCTCGCCGGCGCGATCGTCGGTGGCGGCGGGGCGTTCTTCACCCTCGCTGCCGTCGGTTCCTTCGGCAAGGACATGACCAACGGAGCCGGCTTCATCGCCCTCGCGGCCGTGATCTTCGGCCGCTGGGATCCGATCCGCGCGACGCTCGCCGCCCTGCTGTTCGGCTTCGCCACCAACCTGCAGTCGACGCTCTCGATCGTCGGCTCGCCCGTGCCGAGCGAGTTCATGCTCATGCTGCCCTACGTCGTGACGATCGTCGCGGTCGCCGGCTTCGTCGGCCTCTCGCGCGCGCCGGCCGCCTCGGGCAAGCCGTACCTCAAGGCGTGATGCGGGGGCGGGCGCCCCGAGAGCCCGCCGCCGTCCCGTCGCGCCGAGACCGCGCATCCACCCCCACCGAGAGGAGCAGCGAATGACCGCAGCGGATCGCGGCGCCGGGATCGACTGGGACGCCCTGCGCGCCGTCGCCCTCGATGCCATGGCGAAGGCCTACGTGCCGTACTCGAATTTTCCCGTCGGGGTTGCCGCGCTCGTCGACGACGGCCGGGTCATCGCCGGATGCAACGTCGAGAACGCCTCGTACGGTCTGACCCTGTGCGCCGAGTGCGCGCTCGTCTCGACCCTGCACATGACCGGCGGCGGCAAGCTCGTGGCCTTCACGTGCGTCGACGGCCACGGCGGCCCCCTCATGCCCTGCGGGCGCTGCCGCCAGCTGCTGTTCGAGCATTCGGCGGAGGGCATGCTGCTCGAGACCGTCTCGGGCATCAGGACGATCGACGACGTGCTGCCCGACGCGTTCGGGCCGCGCACCCTGGAGGAGTACCGCTCGTGAGCATCGAACCGTTCGACGTCGTCGATCTGATCCGCACCAAGCGCGACCGCGGGGTGCTGTCGACGGCGCAGATCCAGTGGATGATCGACGCCTACACCCGCGGCTACGTCGCCGACGAGCAGATGGCCGCGATGGCGATGGCGATCTTCCTCAACGGCATGAGCCGCGATGAAGTGCGCGAGCTGACGCTCGCGATGGTCGCGAGCGGCACGCGTCTCGACTTCTCGGGCCTGTCGAAGAAGACCACCGACAAGCACTCGACCGGCGGCGTCGGCGACAAGATCACCCTGCCGCTCGCACCGCTCGTCGCCTCCTTCGGCGTCGCCGTGCCGCAGCTCTCGGGCCGCGGCCTCGGCCACACCGGCGGCACGCTCGACAAGCTCGAGTCGATCCCCGGCTGGCGCGCCAACGTGAGCGTCGACGACATGATGACCCAGCTCGAGAGCGCCGGCGCCGTCGTCTGCGCGGCCGGCTCGGGCCTCGCCCCCGCCGACGGCAAGCTCTACGCGCTGCGCGACATCACCGGCACCGTCGAGTGCATCCCGCTCATCGCCTCGTCGATCATGTCGAAGAAGATCGCCGAGGGCACCGCCGCCCTTGTGCTCGACGTGAAGTTCGGCTCGGGCGCCTTCCTGACGGACATCGAGCGCTCGCGCGAGCTCGCGCAGGTCATGGTGCGACTGGGCGAGGATGCCGGGGTCGCCACGCGCGCCGTGCTCACGAACATGAACGTGCCGCTGGGCCTCGCGATCGGCAACGCCAACGAGGTGCGCGAGTCGGTCGAGGTGCTCGCGGGCGGCGGGCCCGCCGACGTCGTCGCGCTCACGGTCGAGCTCGCCCGGCACATGCTCGAGCTCGCCGGCGTCGTCGACGCCGATGTCGAGGGTGCCCTCCGCAACGGGCAGGCGATGGACACCTGGCGCGCCATGATCAGCGCGCAGGGCGGCGATCCGGATGCGACGCTTCCGGTCGCGAAGGAATCGCACGTCGTCACCGCCGAGCGCGACGGCGTGCTCGTCGAGCAGCAGGCGCTGCCCTTCGGCATCGCCGCCTGGCGCCTCGGCGCCGGTCGCGCGCGTAAGGAGGACCCGGTCGACCACGCCGCGGGCATCGACCTGCACGCCAAGCCCGGCGACACGGTCGTCGCCGGCCAGCCGCTGTTCACGATGTCGACGAACGACCCCGCACGATTCGAGCGCGCGCTCGAGGCGCTCGCCGGCTCGTACCGCATCGGCGAGCCCGGGGACGCGATCGAGACCGGCGGCCCGCTCATCGCGGGCGTCGTCGAGGCGTAGCGCGCCGCATCCCCGGCGGGTTGCTCGATGAGCGACTGGCGGGCGGCGCCGGCCTCGCGCTGGGCAGCCCCGCACGCACGGTGTCAGATCGGTCGCTCGTTGCCCTCTGGCGGGAGTGCGCGAGCAACGAACGACCGATCTGAGGCGCGAATCGCACGGACGGCAGATCCTGCAACGTCCCTGGGCGCTGCAGCGAGGGCGGCGCGGAGTACCGACGGAGCGCGGCTGCCTGGGCGCCGGGGTCGCGGGATCGCGGTGCGATCCTTAAGGCTTCACCGCGCCGATGCGCTCGAGCGCGTCGACGACGAGCGCCCAGAAGCGGTCGTTGTCGAGGTTCATCGCCACTTGCGTCGTGCAGCCCTCGGGCGCGGGGCCGCGCAGGTCGGCGACGGTCATGCCGACCGTGAGCGAGCCCGTGAGCTCGACGTCGAGCGGCGCACGCACGGTGGTCATGATGCTCGGGTCGATGACGTAGGCGACGGCGCAGGGGTCGTGCACGGGCGGGTGCTCGAAGCCCTGCGCGTCGCGGTAGGCGCGGCCGAAGAACTCCAGCAGTTCGCCGACGAACCGCGCGGGAGCCGTGCCGACGGCCGCGATCGCCGCGGCGACCTCGGGCGTCGCGAGCGCCTGGTGGGTGAGATCGAGCCCGATCATCGTGAGCGGCCACGGCTCGTTGACCACGATGTGCGCGGCCTCGGGGTCGATGACGATGTTGAATTCGCTCACGGCGCTCCAGTTGCCGACGTGCACGCCGCCGCCCATGAGCACGACCTGCTTGACGCGCTCGGCGATGCGCGGCTCCTTCCGCACGGCGAGGGCGATGTTCGTCAGGGCGCCGGTGGGCACGAGCGTCACGGTGCCGGGCTCATGCGCCATGACGGTGTCGATGATGAGGTCGACGGCGTGCCGAGCATCGAGCTCGATCGTCGGCTCGGGCAGCACGGGCCCGTCGAGCCCCGAATCGCCGTGGATGCTCGGGGCCGTCTCGATCGCGCGCACGAGCGGCCGGTGGGCGCCTTTCGCGAACGGCACATCGGTGATGCCGGCGACGCGCGCCACGGCGAGCGCGTTGCGCGTGACCTTCTCGATCGTCTGATTGCCCATGACCGTCGTGACGGCGAGCAGCTCGATCCGGGGGCTGCCGTGGGCGAGCAGCAGGGCCACGGCGTCGTCGTGGCCGGGGTCGCAGTCGAGGATGATCTTCTCGGGCATCCCCCCAGGGTAGGCCTCGCCGGGCGCTAGGTTTGAGGGTATGACGACGGCGACGCCCACTCTTCTGCCCGGCACCGATGTGGAGCTCGAGCAGCTGCCGAAGGTCTCGCTCCACGACCACCTCGACGGCGGGCTGCGGCCGCAGACGATCGTCGAGCTCGCCGCCGAGGCGGGCGTCGAGCTGCCGAGCTCCGACGCCCGCGAGCTCGCGGCCTGGTTCGCCGCGAAGAGCGACTCGGGCTCGCTCGTCGAGTACTTGCAGACCTTCGACATCACGACCGCCGTCATGCAGTCGCGCGAGGCACTCGAGCGCGTCGCGCGCGAGTGCGTGCTCGACCTCGCCGCCGACGGCGTGGTCTGGGGCGAGATCCGCTGGGCCCCCGAGCAGCACCAGGCGCGCGGGCTGAGCCTCGACGAGACGGTGGAGGCGGTTCAGGCGGGGCTGGATGCGGGCGTCGAGGAGGCGCGATCGGGCGGGCGCAGCATCCGCGTCGGCCAGCTCGTGACCGCGATGCGCCACGCCGACCGCGGCCTCGAGATCGCCGAGCTCGCCGTCCGCCACCGCGATCGCGGCGTCGTCGGCTTCGACATCGCCGGTGCCGAGGCGGGCTTCCCGCCGAGCCGCCTGCGCGACGCCTTCGACCACCTCGCGGCGAGCTTCCTGCCCGCGACCGTGCACGCGGGCGAGGCCGACGGCCTCGACTCGATCCGCGGTGCCCTCATCGACGGCCGCGCGCTGCGCCTCGGCCACGGCGTGCGCCTCGCCGAGGACATCGAGATCACGACCGAGGGCGAGACGAGTTACGCGCGCCTCGGCGCGCTCGCCGAGTGGGTGAAGGATCGCGGCATCGCGCTCGAGACGAGCCCGAGCTCGAACCTGCAGACCGGGGCGATCGCGCAGTGGGGCGACGAGATGGTCGACCACCCGCTCGACCTCTTCTACCAGCTCGGATTCCGCGTGACCGTCAACACCGACAACCGCCTCATGAGCGCGACGACGCTCAGTCGCGAGCTCGCGCTCGTGAGCGAGGCCTTCGGCTACGACCTCGACGACCTCCTCGCCTTCCAGCTCAACGCGGCCGAGGCGGCGTTCCTGCCGGTCGAGGACCGCCTCGTGCTCGCCGAGACCATCGTCGACGGCTTCGAGGCCGTCATGGCGGGTGACCGCGGCCGATGACGCTTCCCGAGCTCGCCGATCGGGCGATCGTCCTGCACGCGCGCGCCGCCGACTGGCGCGAGGCGGTGCGCATCGCCGGCGACGCCCTCGTCGACAGCGGCTGCACGACCGCCGAGTACACCGAGGCGATGATCCGCATGGTCGACGACCACGGCCCCTACATCGTCATCGCGCCCGGGCTCGCCCTCGCTCACGCGCGGCCGGGCGCCGACGTGCGCTGCGACGGGCTCTCGGTCGTGACGCTCGCCGAGCCGGTCGAGTTCGGGCACGCCCACAACGACCCGGTGCGCGTCGTCATCGGCCTCGCGGGCGTGGCTCCGGATGCCCACCTCGCGGCGGTCGCGGTGCTCGCGAACGCCTTCAACGACCCCGCCGCGATCACCGCGGTCGCGCAGGCCACGAGCCGGGAGGCCGTGCGCGCCATCCTGGACGGGAAGGACCCCTCATGAAGATCGTCACGATCTGCGGAGCCGGCATCGGCTCGAGCGGAATCCTCAAGGTCAACGCCGAGCGCGTGCTGCAGCGCCTCGGCCTCACCGCCACCGTGGTCGCGGCCGACGTCGCCTCGGTCGACCGGGTCGCCGCCGACGCGCAGGTGATCCTCACGAGCGCGGAGTTCGTCGAGGCGATCGGCGCCACGCACGCCGACGTCGTCGTGATCGAGAACTACTTCGACAGCGACGAACTGAGCCGCAAGCTCGAGGCCGCGATCGGCTGAGCACCGCCCGCCGTCGCGCGCGCCGCGCAGCGGCGAGCGCCATCCGAGTGAAGGGAGCGCCCCGCGGTTCCGCGGCGTGTCGGGGCGACTTGCCGAGCTTGAGGCGCGCGCTCCCTTCACTCGGATGCGCGGCGCGTGGCGCGGCGGGTCGCCGCAGCGATCGTCGTGCCGAGCGCGAGCACGCCGAGCGCGAGTCCGCCGGTCGGCACGACGAGCAGCCACCAGCCGACGGCGGCGAGCAGACCGGCGGTGAGGGCGCGCTCGAGCGCACCCGGCGACTGTGCTCCGCCCGACCGAGCTCCGCCCGACCGAGCACCGGCCGACACCGCGGCGTTCGAGCCTTCGGCGTTCGATGGCGCACGTCGAGACGCGAGCGCGGCGGCGAGCAGGGCGGCGGCGGCCGACTGCATGGCCAGCGCCGCGAAGAAGACCGCATCGACCGGGGCGGCGGCGATCGCGATCGCCGCGGCCACGAGCATCCCGGTCGCCGCGACGAGCGCGGGCCGGACCTGCCGCTCGACGCCCCGCAGCTGCGCCGCCTGCAGCGCGAGCGGTGCCGCCGCGAGGGCCGCGAGCGCGAAGCCCTGCCCGGTCCAGTCGGCCCCGCTCGCTCCGCCGGCAAGAGTCGATACGGCGATGCCGCCGCCCCACGCGACGACCACGAGCCCGATGGCGACGGCGCCGCTCAGCACCGCGCTGCGGCGCTCGGCGGCGCTCCACCGCGGAGGGTCAACGACGGCTTCGCCGCGCAGGCGGGCCTCGCGCTGCTCGAGCTCGGCGCGCTGGCGCACGAAGCCGCGACGGTCGAGGATCGCGAGACCGACCGCCGCGGCCGTGATCGCCTCGGGGGGAGCGCCCGCGACCATGAAGGGCACGGCGAGCCCCGCCCCGCCGATTCCCGCCCAGACGTGCGCGGCGAACGCCTCGACGTGCGCCCGGATGAGGATGGCGGCCGCGGCGGCGGCCGCGCTCGCCGCGCCCACGACGCCCACCGCGGCCACCGAGCCGATGACGCCGATCGGCCGGTCGGGGCCGTCGTTGAGCAGGAGCACGATACCGGCGGTGCCGAGAGCCGTCGCCGCGGCGATCACGATCGCGGCGATCGCGGGAGTGCGCTCGAGCCGGTCGAAGCCTCGCCGCGACCAGAGCAGCACGAGCGCGGTGCCGGCGACGAGGATCGCGCCGGAGGCGAGCCAGATGCCGGCGGCGGCATACGTCGGGGCGACCGCGCGGGCGCCGGCGCCGAGCGCAGCGAGCAGAACCGCGACCACGAGCAGCCGGCGCACGGCGATCGAGAGCAGGGGCGCGCGGGTCACCGGCTCAGTCAAACACAGCGCCCCGCCGCCCTCACACGATGAGCGCGCGCATGCCCTCCTCGAGGGCGGCGACCTGCGCCTCGGCGTCGGCACGCCGCTCGGCCGCCGAGCCGGTCGCGCTCGAGGCGTCGATGTACACCTTGACCTTCGGCTCCGTGCCGCTCGGGCGCACGATGACCCGCGCGCCGCCGTCCATCCAGAAACGCAGGATGTCCGAAGACGGGAACACGCCGAATCCGCGGATGAAATCGTCCACCTGCTGAACCCGCACTCCGTTGATCGAGGCGGGAGGGCCATCCCTCAGCGCCGCCATGATCGTCGCGATGCGCGCCAGGTCGGTGACCCGCAGCGAGACCTGCGCGCTCGCGAAGGCGCCGAAGCGCTCGTCGAAGGCGCGCTGATGGTCGTCGACCGTGCGCCCCTCCGCGGCGAGGTCGCCCGCCATCGCGAGAAAGTCGACGGCCGCCGAGATGCCGTCTTTGTCGCGCACCTTCTCGGGGTCGACGAGGTAGCCGAGGGCCTCCTCGTAGCCGTAGGCGAGGCCGCCGACGCGCGAGACCCACTTGAAGCCCGTGAGGGTGTCGCTGTAGCTCAGGCCGTAGGCCGCAGCGACCGCGGCCAGGGCGGGCGACGACACGATCGAGGCGGCGAGCTTCGCCTGCCTGCCGGCGCGGTGCAGGCGCTCGGCGGCGCGCCAGCCGAGCAGGGCGCCGACCTCGTTGCCGCTCAGTCGACGCCAGCCCTCGGGCGCTGCAGTGTCGGGCACGGCCACCGCGAGCCGGTCGGCGTCGGGATCGTTGGCGATGATGAGCCGGGCGCCGGTGCGCGAGGCGGTCGCGTAGGCGAGATCCATCGCCCCGGGCTCCTCGGGGTTGGGGAAGGCGACGGTCGGGAAGGCTCCGTCGGGCTCGATCTGCTCGGCGACGACGGTCGGCTCGCCCAGCCCGGACTCGCGGAACACGCGCTGCGCGACCTCCCAGCCGACGCCGTGCAGGGCCGTGTAGACGAAGGGCACGGGCTCGCGCGCCGGCGCGCCCGCGCCGCGCGGCACGAGCGCGACGGTCGCCGCCACGTACGCGTCGACGACCTCCTCCCCGGCGATCTCGTGATCGGTCGAGCGCGGCAGCCGGTCGACCGTCGTCGTCGACGCGACCGCGAGGATCGCCTCGTGGATCTCGCCGTCGACGGGGGCCACGATCTGCGAGCCCGCGTCGCGCCCGCCGAGATAGACCTTGTAGCCGTTGTCGCGCGGCGGGTTGTGGCTCGCGGTCACCATGACGCCCGCGCTCACGCCGAGGTGACGAACGGCGAAGGCGAGCACGGGCGTCGGCAGCGCACGCGGCAGCAGGATCGCCCCCACGCCGGCGCCGGCCATGAGCTCGGCGGTGTCGCGCGCGAAGACGTCGGAGTTCACCCGGCCGTCGTAGCCGACCACGATGCTCGGGCGCTCCTCACGGCCGAGGAGGAAGCGCGCGAACCCCGCCGCCGCCTGCGCGACGAGCACCCGGTTCATGCGGTTGGGGCCAGCGCCGAGCTCGCCGCGCAGTCCAGCCGTGCCGAACGCGAGGCGCGAGTCGAAGCGATCGCGCAGGGCCGCGAGGGCCGCCGCATCGCCGGCCTCGGCATCCGGGATCAGCGAATCGAGCTCGGCCCGCGTCACGGGGTCGGGATCCTGGTCGCGCCAGGCCTTGGCGGCGTCGAGCGTCGTCATGGGGTCTCCGATCTGCGGGCGGCGGTGCGGGTGCTGCTGAGGGGGGATGGCGGCGCCTACAGCGCCGCGACGATGCGGGCGAGCAGGTCGCTGATGACCGCTTCGGCGTCCTTCCCGGCCTGGATGACCTCGCCGTGGCTGAGCGGTTCGGGCGAGATTCCCGCCGCGAGATTGGTGATGAGCGACATGCCGAGCACCTCCATGCCGACCTGGCGGGCCGCGATCGCCTCGAGCGCGGTCGACATGCCGACGATGTGCCCGCCCATGACCTTCGCCATCCGCACCTCGGCGGGCGTCTCGTAGTGCGGGCCGCGGAACTGCACGTAGACGCCCTCGTCGAGGCTCGGGTCGATCGTGCGGGCGATGTCGCGCAGGCGAGCGCTGTAGAGGTCGGTGAGGTCGATGAAGGTCGCGCCCTCGAGCGGTGAGTCGGCGGTGAGGTTGAGGTGGTCGCCGATGAGCACGGGCGTGCCGGGCGTCCAGTGCTCCTTGATGCCGCCGGCGCCGTTGGTGAGGATCATCGTGCGGGCGCCCGCGGCCGCGGCCGTGCGCACCGAGTGCACGACACGGCGCACGCCGTGGCCCTCGTAGTAGTGGGTGCGAGCCCCGATGACGAGAGCGCGCGCGCCCGTCGGCGTGAGGATGCTGCGGATCGTGCCGACGTGCCCGGTGAGCGCGGGGCGCGAGAAGCCGACGATCTCGGTCGCGGCCAGCTCGGTCGTCGTCTCGCCGATGAGGTCGGCGGCCCGCGCCCAGCCCGACCCGAGCGTGAGGGCGATGTCGTGGCTCGCGACGCCCGTCTTCTCGGCGATCTGCGCGGCGGCCTCGGCGGCGATCGCGAAGGGGTCGGCGCGCGGGTCGTCGAGCGGGTTCGGTGCGTCAGCGGACATGAGGAATATCGTAGTGACGGGCCAGGGTGCGCACCCGCGCAGGGGAGTGCGCATCCGCGCCTGGCCGGCCGCGGGCATCCATTCGGCGGGGCCGCACGCGAGTGGAAGACTGGGAGGCGTGTCGACCACTTTCGAACGGACCCAGCGCATCGTCATCATCGGCGGGGGGCCGGGCGGCTACGAGGCCGCCCTCGCCGGCCGCCAGCTCGGGGCGGAGGTGACGCTCATCGAGCGCTCGGGTGTCGGCGGCTCGGCCGTGCTCACCGATGTCGTGCCCTCGAAGACGCTCATCGCGACGGCCGAGGCCGCCGAGGCCATCATGGAGGCCGGCGAGGTCGGCGTGCAGTTCTTCGCCCGCGGTGACAGGGGCCGCGCGGTCAAACCCGAGATCGCCGTCAATCTCACGGCCGTCAACCAGCGGCTGCTGCGCCTCGCCGCCCAGCAGTCGCAGGACATGCAGCAGCAGCTCGAGAAGGCGGGCGTGCGCATCCTCACCGGCGAGGGCCGGCTCGACGGCCCCGGGCGCGTGATCGTCTCGACCGGGCACGGCCGCAAGCGCGTCGACTTCGACGAGTGCGACGCCGACACCGTGATCATCGCCGTGGGCGCCTCGCCGCGCGAGCTTCCGGCCGCGAAGCCCGACGGCGAGCGCATCCTCACCTGGAAGCAGCTCTACGGGCTCGAGGACGTGCCTGAGCACCTCATCGTCGTCGGCTCGGGAGTCACGGGCGCCGAGTTCGCCTCCGCCTACCGCTCTCTGGGGGCGCGCGTCACGCTGGTCTCGTCGCGCGATCAGGTGCTCCCGGGCGAGGATGCCGATGCCGCGGCCCTCATCGAGACGGTGTTCCTCCGCTCCGGAATGGAGCTGCTCTCGAAGGCCCGCGCCGAATCGGTCGAGAACACCGGCTCGGGCGTGCGGGTCACCCTCGCCGACGGGCGCGTCGTCGAGGGCTCGCACTGCCTCATGGCGGTCGGCGCCGTGCCCAACACCGCCGGGCTCGGGCTCGAGGAGGCCGGCGTGCAGCTCGACGAGAGCGGGCGCATCCGCGTCAATCGGGTCGCGCGCACGTCGATGCCGTCGGTGTACGCGGTCGGCGACTGCAGCGACTACCTGCCGCTCGCCTCCGTCGCCTCGATGCAGGGTCGCACGGCCGTCTTCCACGCGATGGGGGATGCGGTCGACCCGATCGAGCGCCGCAACATCACCTCGAACATCTTCACCCACCCCGAGATCGCCACCGTCGGCTTCTCGCAGAAGGATGTCGAGGACGGCATCGCGCGCGGCACCGTCTTCAAGCTGCCGCTCGCGGCGAACCCGCGCGCGAAGATGCAGGGCATCAAGGAGGGCTTCATCAAGCTCTTCGCCTCGCGCACCTCGGGCACCGTCATCGGCGGGGTCGTCGTCGCGCCGCGGGCCTCCGAGCTGATCCTGCCGATCGCGCTCGCCGTCGAGCACCGCCTGACGGTCGACCAGCTCGCCTCGGCGATGAGCGTCTACCCCTCGCTCTCGGGCGGCATCACGGATGCCGCCCGAGGGCGAGGGGTAGACGCTCATCGCCGAGG
>SCPB01000028.1 GCA_005502445.1 Microbacteriaceae bacterium X2B | reverse complement strand
TCGCCCTCGCCAACGCCATCATCATCGTCCGACGCCTCATCCGCGAAGGATGGACCCGCTACCGCTGGACCGGCCGCCCCCACCGAAAACCATGACCTATCCGCGCGACCTCTTAGACACGTCGAGGTCTTTCCGTTGGAGAGAGTAGGAACTCCCATCGTGGAAGACCTCGACCCCTACCCGCCGACAGACGCGCCCGCGACCCTCACCCCCGCTTCATGACGAAGAGCCATCAAAGTGTTCAGTCTCTATTCGAACGCATCAGCATACTGATGGATTTTGGGGCCGCGGTCGGATGAAATCGGCACGAAATCGAGTTTCCACCTTCCCCCAAGGTGGAAGGTCAAGTCGGGGTAACTCGACCACGCGGGCACCTCACCGAGCTGATATTCGCCGGCCGCACGCGGCCGCAGTTCAGATTCCTGGCGTCCGCGGAACCACCATCAGCCCGCGTCACCTCCTACCGAGCAGGGTCGGTGGTGTCCTTGCTCTCAGCCTTAGCCAGCAACTCATTCGTGCGGACAGACGCCGGTGCCTGCGGTGCATTGACATGCGTTGGGGCGCAGCAGTCGTCTTCTCGTGGGCCGACCGAGTCGGCTCCGAAATAAGCAAGAGTCTGGTCGGAATCACCGGCGGGTCTCGACCTTCGTTTCCACCACCACACCAACGCCGTCATCAGCAGCAGCGCGACCAGCACTGGCACGAACCAGAGATACGCGGACTGCACCAGCGCAGAGGCCTGGGCCGAGGCATCCATGACCCAGAGGGCCACAGCATTGACGGCAGGGAGGTCCTTGAGTCCTTCGACGTTGGTTGCCACGAGGTATGCTCCGGACAGGACTAGCAGGACACCTGACAGGCGCTCCATGAACGGCAAGACGCGGCGTAGTCGAGCGGATAGGACTGATCCTGCGATTGCGGTCGACACCGACAAGGCAGTCAGCAGCGTAGCCGAACCGGCGCCGTAGGCGGCCAGAACTGCGACCATGCCGGCAAAGTTCTCAGTCGACAGGGCCTGGCCGACGACCGCGAGCAGGATGGCCAGGGTGCAGGCGACCGATGCCACAGCGTATCCCGCACCGAACGCGACGAGCCTCGTCGTGACATTCCCGGTATCCGTTCGCAGCGCCGCCAAGCGAGACAGTTTGCTCACCGCTATGCGGCGACCCGCCAGAACCGCGACACCCGACACGAGGAGGATGAGGCCGATCCCTGCCGCGGCAAATGGCACGAAGACGAGAATCGAGCGCAGGCCGAGCGCGACGAGCAGTGCGGCGGAGACCAGAACTCCGGCGAACCCGGCGCTCACCGCGCCACCCGCGGCCAAGCCGCGCCATAAGCGGTTCGCCATAGATGCCTTCGAGCGCTCAACGTCGCTGCCAAGCTGGCTACCAAGAAATGCCGGTAGCAGGCCGAATCCGCACGGGTTCAACGGCGAAACCAGCCCGGCACCGAATGCGAAGGCGAGAATGAGCATCATTCGTGCGCACCCGACTCGATCAGTGCCGCGCTCATCGACTCCACCTCGACCGGTCCGCGGTAGGTGATCCGGCCCGAGCCGTCCACGACCGTCACGCTGGCACCCATCGAAAATGCGTCGAATCGTTGTGTCAAGGTGCTCTCCGGGTCGAGGGCGAGCTCGAAGGCAGGACTGTCCGCTTGCCGCATGAACTCCACCAACCTGGCCTTATAAGCCAGCGGGTCTGAAGCGATGGCGAGCACCTCTAGGCCCTCGAAGCGTTCTTGAAGCTCACCGATCTTACGTGTGTCATCGATGCAGGTCGGGCACAGGTCGACGAAGGTGAGAATGGCCGGTTGGCCCGACGGCACCTGAAATGTGCCGCCGGACAGGGTGTCAACTTCGAATGCCGGCGCCTGGCTTCCGACCTCTAACCGACCCGAAGCAGATTCATCGGCCAAGGTCGCACCCGTGCTTGACGTGTCTGCATTGCCGTTGAGGCCGGTGATCGCAAGCGCGCCGAGCAGCGCGCCGGGAACCAGGATTGCCAACAGGATGATCACGCGAGATCCCAAATTTGTTGGCCTGCGCTGAGATGACGCGGCCCGCTTTGGTGTGCGCCCGGTCGGCGCAGTGGTCGCTGGGCGTTTCGGATTCATGAAAGTCTCAATCGCGATTGGTCCTTCGAGAATTGGATCTGTGTTGAAGCCGCACCGGCGATGAGCGAGGCCAGCGGCACCGTCATGTTCTGGCTCCTCAGCAGCAGCTGTGGGACGAGTCGTCGCTGGAGCGGTCCGCAGCGGTCTCGGCAAGCATCTTCTCGGCCATCGAAGCACCGAGCGCGAACGCCTCCGCGACGGAGACGACCGACCCCCCCTCGTGGTTCTTGAGCCACGGTTCGGCTTCCTCGGGAGAGGCGAAGAAGTGGACCTGGTCGCAGAAGGAGGAGCGCACAGAGCTCATGTCGTCCGGGGCGATCAAGGACACCACGGCGGTGATGGGCTCGACGCTGCGCACGCCGGAGCTGTCGACGGTCACCCGAACCGGCGTTCCGGTGCGGTAGCGGGACTCGATGACCGCAGACGTCCCGAGGATCGTGGGGAAGATGAGGGTGTCCAGCGCACACCAGGTGTAGAGCTGTTCCCCGTCGACCTCGAATCGGTGCGGGGTCGCCCGCTGGGTCAGTCCCTGTCCGATGATCCGCCCCGATCCGTCGTACTCGGTGTCGGCCATTGCCGCAAGCGCCGAGCGGACTTCGTCGACCGGTCGGCCGGTCGCCGCGGCGAGGTCGTCGATGTCGACCGGATCGCCCTGCGCAAGCAGTCTCATCAACGGCAACCACAGCCAGGGCTGCATTCCGGTTTCGGACGAGGCCAGGCGCTCGGTGATCTGGGTGGTGTTGTCGGTCATGGTGGTTCCTCTCGTCGGGGTGAATCGTCCGGTGGATGAAGTGGTCACGCGGCGCAGCAGGACAGCTTGGACACGTCGGTGCTGAAGGACTGGCAGGCGATCTTGATGCCTTCTGCCATGGTCAGGTAGGGGCTCCACAGGTTCGCGACCTGACTGACCGTCATCCCCGCCGAGACGATGTAGACGGCGGCGGCGGCGATCTCGCCGGCGTTCTGCGCCACGGCGGTGATCCCGTGGATTTGGCCGGTCTGGGCGTCCGCGACGACCTTGATGAACCCGCGAGTGTCCCGATTCACCAGGGCGCGCGGCACGTACTCCAGAGGCAGGACACGGCACTCGCAGACGATTCCCGCGTCCCGAGCCTGCTTGTCGGTCATCCCGACCGCCGCGAGGTTGGGGGTGGTGAAGGTGACACGGGGCAGGTGCCGGTAGTCGACCTCCCGCCCGGCATTGTTGAACACGTTCTCCACAACGAGGGCACCGTGCGCGGCGGCGACGTAGACGAACTCCGGATGCCCCGTCACATCCCCCGCAGCCCAGATTCGGCTGTTGGACGAAGCCAGCCGGGAATCGACCACGACTTCGCCTTTCTCCCCCGTCGTCACACCGACCGCAGCGAGGTTCAGTCCGTCCGTCACCGGTACCCGCCCGGCGGCGACCAGCAGCTTGCTCGCACGGATGTCCTCACGACCGCCGATCCCGGAGACGAGCGCCACCACCTCACCCGTCGTGGCATCAGTGTGGACAGAGGAGATGGCCGACTTGCGGAGAATCCGGATGCTCTCGTCGGCGAACACGCTCATCAGGGCGCGGGATGCGTCCGGCTCCTCCGCGGACGCCAGCCGGGAGCGCACCACCATCGTCACTTTCGATCCGAGGCGGGAGAAGAGCTGGGCCTGTTCGAGCGCGACGTAGCCGCCGCCGAGAACCAGCAACGACTCCGGCACCTCCTCGAGTTCCATCGCCGTCGTCGACGTGAGGTAGTCGACGTCTGCCAGCCCGTCGATGGAGGGCACCGAGGGACTCGAGCCGGTGGCGATGAGGTAGTGCGCGGCGCGTATGGTCTCGCTATCGCCGTCGGCATCCGTCACCTCCAATGCCGGGTCATCGGCGGTGCCAGTGAATGCCGCGTCGGCGTGACGCAGCTCCCAGCCGTAATCCGCGATCAGGTCGACGTACTTCTCGGATCGCATCGTCTCGACCAGGGCACGTTTGCCGTCGATCAGTTCCTTCATGTCGACCGGACCGGCGGTTGCGTCGATGCCGGGGAATCGACCCGAGTCGAGGGCCACGTGGCGCGCGTCGGCGGTCGCGAGCAGGGCCTTCGACGGAATGCATCCGGTGTTGACGCAGGTTCCGCCGATGGTTGCGCGTTCGATCATGACGACGCGCTTGCCGAGGTTCGTGGCCCTGATGGCGGCTGCGAACGCACTGCCACCGGAGCCGATGATGGCCAGATCGAAATCGGTCGGTGAGCGTTCGGGCATGAAATCTCCAGAGAATGCTGATCGGAAGCCGCGCGGGCAGCGCAACGCTGCTCGAGTCGTTTCCGTCAGTCTGTACCTTCCCCTACACTGGAAGGTCAAGAGTAAGCGGCGAAACCATGAAGGAGGAGGCGCATCGTGCGTATCGGTGAAGCGGCGGTAGCGTCCGGCATGACCACCAAGACCCTGAGGTTCTACGAGGCGAGCGGCCTACTGCCCGCCACCGAACGAGCCACGAACGGCTACCGGGACTACGGAGCGGACACCACGGCCAGACTGGACTTCATCCGCCGAAGCCGCGCCGCCGGGCTGACACTGGCACAGATCCGCGACATTCTGCAGATCAGGGACGTCGGCGAGGCCCCGTGCATGCACGTGCGCGACCTTCTTGCGCGGCAACTGGCCGACCTCGACCGGCAGATTGCCGAACTGCTAGCGCTTAGGGCCACCGTCGCGGAGTTTCACGACGCGGCATCCGAACCGGACCCCGCCGCGTGCGACCCCGATCGCATCTGCAGCTACCTCTGAGAACGCACCCCGTCAGGCGTGCAGTTGTCTCCGAGCGATCAATCGACCGCCGGGCGGCGGCGCGACCCGGCGCGGACCAGGCAGAGGGCAAGCCCCGCGACCCCGAGCCCTGACACGAGCCACTCGATTCCCCGTCCGAAAGTCACGGCCGGCGTAACGGTGTCACTCAATGGAACCGTCTGCACCATCGCGCCTGCTTCCCAGGTTGGCACGCTGTCGATTGTTTTCCCGTCTGGGGTGATGATTGCACTGGCTCCGACGGTTGAGATGTTCACGACCGTGCGGCCGGTCTCGATCGCCCGGAGCCTCGCGATCGCGAGTTGCTGGACGCTCTCATCGGTGCGGCCGAAGTCGGCCGTGTTGGTTTGCGCGAGAATGATCTGCGCCTTCCCGTCGATCATCTCGCGTAACAGCTGGTCATCGACGATCTCGAAACTGATCGCGATTCCGGCGAGAATGTCGTCGATGCCGATCACGTTGCCGCCCGCGCCTTTGGCATAGTCGCGCCCGATAAGGTCGACGAGGTCCGGAGCAAGCGATCGCCAGAATGCCCGATCCGGCACGTACTCGCCGAACGGTACCGGGTGTACTTTGTCGTACCGGTCAATCACACCTCGCCCCTCGTCCCACAGCAGTGACGTGTTGTAATACCGGCCGTCGCGTTCGGTGATCGTGCTGGTGACGAGCGGCGCCCCCATCGACCGACTGATGCGGTCCGCGGCCTCCGCGGCCTGCGGAAATCGGGTTGGATCGAGATCGGTGCTGTTCTCTGGCCAGACCACGAAGTCGACCTTTTCGCCGATCAGCGGTCGGGTAGCCGCAACGTGATCGGCGAGGATTTGCCCTGGCGGGTACCGGGCGAAGAGAGCTGCGTCTGATCCGCCTTGCACGGCGGCGAGTCGGGTCGTGCCCGTTTGAATGACGGGCCACGCCGGGAACGCCAGCAGGATTCCGACCAGGCCTGCCGCAACCGCCCACCGTGCAACCTGGCCGATCTGAGCCTCCCGCCACAACTGGACCACGACTGCGCTCAGCCAGACGATGGTGAAACTGAGCCCCGAGATGCCGACCCAGGCGACGAGCGAGTTGAACGGACTCTCGGACTGGGAGAGCGCAACTCGACCCCACGCAAACCCGCCGTACGGCCAGACCGCGGTGAGCGCCTCCCGTGCCGTCCAAAGACCCGCCACGAGGACCGGCACCGCCCCCAGTCGCCCGACTCTGGTCGGCCAGAGCCGGGGACCCCAGCGCAGTACGACGGCAACGAGGGACAGACTCACTCCGAAGAAGGTCGTCTGCAGTGCAACCAGGCCCAGCCACGGCAACGGACCGAGATAGACCGTGAGCCAGAAGATGTGGACCGCCCAGAACGAGAACCCGGCCACGAGGCCCACAAGCAGGCCGGTCCAGGGGGCACGGCCGAGCAAGGAACCCAACATGAGGACGATCGCGACCGGGGCGAGAGCCCACCAGTCGCGGTCAGGGAAGGCGGCGTCGAGAATTACGCCCGCGCTCGCGGCGATGAGGAGGGATGCCCAGAGAGGCAAGATCGGGACGGTTCTGGCACCGGATGAGCTACTACGGTTCCGGCGCGGCTTCTGTGCCGCACGACCATCATCGATCCGGTTCCCACTTTGCGAGCGTTGTTGCGGGATTATCATGGGCTCGCGGAGATTACCTGTGCCGAAATAGTTGCTCATCAGTAACTCGTACCGCTAGGGAAAGAGTGGAGCAGGAGCTGTCAAGGCTTCGGCGCAGTGTGTTGTTGTCGCTGCGAGGGCTCGCAGCAATCATCCGTTTCGGGTAGTCGGCGGCCCTTTCTCGCCTGGTGCAGTACGGTACCTATGACCGTCACCACTACCACTGCACCGGCGATGGTCGAGACCAGGATTAGGTTGTCGCCGACCCAACTCGAGATCGGGCCTGCGACACCGGCGAGTAGGTTCGTGCCTGGGCCGCCGCCGAGCAGTTGGGGTAGCCAGTACACGAGCAGGTAGACGCCGGAGAGCGTCAGTATTGCCCCGGTGATCCGGTTCATGTGCGGCATCAGGCGGCGCAGGCGTGTGGTGATCACGGTGCTGGCGAACGCGGTCACCACCGATAGGGACAACAGCAATATGGTGGATCCGGCCGCGTAGGCGCCGAACACCAGGAGGACGGTCACCAGGCCCTCACCCGCCAGAGCCTGGGTGACCACGGCCACCAGCAGCCCCAGGCTGCAGGATGCTGAAGCCAGAGCATACCCGGCACCGAAGACGATCATCCCGCCCCTGGTTTTGCGATCCTGCCCGATCGCTGCCAGCCTCGGAATCCCGACGGGAATTCGAATGCCGACCAGCATCACCAGACCGAGCAGGGCGAAGACGGCGCCCAGGACGGCGGCCACCCACGGGAACGCACCTATCAGCGATCGCATACCAGCGGCCAGAAGCAGACCGACAATGGTGAAGGTACCGGCGAAGCCGATTGCCAGGGCAAGGCCGGACCGAAGGCCCCACGCGAGCCGCGCCCACGTTCCCCGTGTTCCGGTGGCCGCGGCGTTTCGCGTGCCGTACGCCAGGAACGCTGGCAGCACAGCGAAGCCACACGGATTGATGGGAGCGAGCAACCCCGCGCCGAAGGCTAGGACGAGAAGCGCGGTCACTCGGCGCCTGCCTGCCTGAGAGCGTCACGTATCTGCGCCTCGCTCGGCTCGACAGCGCTGAACACAGTTTGACCCGAAGCGTCCAGGACCACGACCGTGCTCAACTGGCTCACTTCATACGCAGTGATCAGCCGGGCGTCGGTGTCGATGGTGTAGCCGAGGGACGACGCCTCGTACTCGGCCAGAAAGCTCTCGATTTCTGGTGCGGTCTCGTAGTTCGCCACATCGACCACCACGTAGTTGGCGGCCTCGGGCGCGCTGCGCTGCACTTCGGCCAACATCTTCGTCGCCGGCCCACACACTCCGCATTCGATCGAGAAAAAGAGCAGCACGCTCGGCTTCGTTCCCGGTACCGGAACCTCTTCGCCGTCTGTCGTTTGAGCAGTGAATTCGCCGCTCACTGCGGATACCGACGTGCTGGACGAATCCGGCGAGGACGATTCTGCGCCCTGCACCATCGCGATCAGCGCCGTGACCGCGCCCACGATCACGAGGACTAACAGCCCGATGAGCCAGAACGTGCGGATATGTTCTCGCTTCTGAGAGGTCGTCGCGGGCGCCGAACGGCTCATGACCGAGCCTCGCCGACCTGAGTCGCGGACTCGCGAGAAGAACCCGACTCCGGCGGATCGCAGCAGTCCGCCCTGGCGGGACGATTCGCCCCTGCTCGGCGGCGGAAAGCGACTGTCACGAGCGCGCCGACGAGAATGACGGCTGCGGCGACGACCCAAGGATTCCCTAGCACGGCACCTAGGGCTCCCAGCCCTCCGGCGACACCCAAGGTCAATATCAAACCGCAACACACTACGTGCAGCAGAACGACACCTGCCAATATCGGCAAGGCCCCGCTTCTACGGCTGGAATCAGTAGACAATGATCGCTGCTCTCCATGTTGATCAGCGGCTTGATCGGCCGCAGGCCACAGCCGGATACAACCGGCGCAAAGTCCATCTTTGACGTTCCCCCACAGGGGAAGGTCAAGTCACGAGTTTCGCTTCAGCGAGCGGGTGATGTGACCGGGCGCCCTGAGTTCGTGTATGTGGCCGCCTCGCGCGGTGCCCTCGTTGTGGGCAACGTACTCAGCAATGCTGCCCGGCGGTCGACTACCGGCACCTACCGCGGGTCACCTTCACCACCCCAACCTCGCCGCGGTAGGAATGACGGCCAGCCGGGCCAGGCCAGGATGACGGAATCGTCTGCGAGTGCCGGGTTCTGTCGCTGGAGGATGTTTCCCGAGCACTGGCCATCCGGGGCACCCGTGTAATCATCAAGATTGTCGCCCGCGCTCACGCCGGCGTGAGCGCCGGCATCACCGCCATGGCACAGAACGCCGGCGAAATCGCGGCCGCCGCGGTCTATGTCGTCTCCGCCGGGGTGGCGGTCAGTCATGTTGCGAGCCTTTGGAGTCCTTCCGTGACGATATTGCCGAAGACCGAAGCCATCAGGATTGCCTGCCAATCGTTCGCCACAGACGTGTTCAAACCTCTTTTGCTGCGCCTCCTGACCACCGGGACCCGAGGAAGCACCGAGACGAACGGCCGCCGGGGTCGTGTTCAGGGCGGTGCTGACGAGGGTGCAGAGATAGAACATAAAGGCGGCGTTCATCCTGATCAACACCAGAATCTCTAGGCTCGGCGTGGTCCGAAAGCAAATCGCGTAGTGGTCGAGACGCACTACTATCACTCACCGTTGAGTCTGACCATCCTGGCCGCGCGGCACGCTCTGTATCGATCTGCTCAGAGAGGCTGTCGATCTTTTGCTTCGCATAGGATTACGAGGAGCTCGGCCGTGGCTCGCACAGATTGAAGCGGAAGGCGGCGCGGGACGAGGCGCTTCTCCCCCACCGGGCTGCCGGGTGTTCAGGACAGGCGCAGCCTTCAGTGCCCCATGCCGAGTCCGCCGTCGACGGGGATGACGGCGCCGGAGATGTAGCCGGCGTCGTCTCCCGCGATCCAGGCGACGACGCGCGCGACCTCCTGGGCACTCGCGAAGCGTCCGGCGGGGATGGCGTCCCGGTACGCCTTCTGCTGCTCCTCGGGCAGCTCGGCGGTCATATCGGTCTCGATGAAGCCCGGGGCGACGACGTTCGCGGTGATGCCGCGACCGCCGAGCTCCCGCGTGAGCGATCGGGCCATTCCGACGAGGGCGGCTTTCGAGGCGCTGTAGTTGACCTGACCGGCCGAGCCGTAGAGGCCGACGACGCTCGAGATGAGGACGATGCGGCCGAAGCGCGCCTTGAGCATGCCCTTCGCGGCGCGCTTGACGCTGCGGAAGGCGCCCGTGAGGTTGGTGTCGACGACGGACTGGAAGTCCTCGTCCGACATGCGCAGCATGAGGGTGTCGCGCGTGATGCCGGCGTTCGCGACGACGACCTCGATGGGGCCGAGCGCGGCTTCGACCTCGCTGTACGCGGCATCCAGCGAGGCCGCGTCGGTGACGTCGGCGCGCACCGTGAGGGCGCCGTCGGGGCCCGAGCCGGATCGCGCGGTGACCGCGACCCGGTGGCCCTGAGCGAGGAACTCCTCGGCGATCGCGAAGCCGATGCCGCGGTTGCCGCCGGTGACGAGAACGGTGCGCAGAGTGGTCATGAGCATCAAGCTTATTGGCAGGCGGCGAACCTAGACTCAGGGGTCCCATGAAGCACCAGCCCGGCGCCGCCATCACGAGCCTCCCGTCGTCCCCGACCGACGAGCGTCGCGTGCGCATGATCAAGTACTCGGCGGCGATGGGCGTGCGGCTCGTGTGCATCGCGGCGTGCTTCGTGACGCCCGGCTGGTGGCTCCTGATCCCCGCCCTCGGCGCGATCGTGCTGCCGTACTTCGCCGTCGTCGTGGCCAACACCGTCGCCGCCCCGATCGGCGCGGTCGTGGAGCGCCCAGCGCAGATCGTTCCGTACCGCGCCGAGGGGCCGCTCGCGTGATCTCGCTGCCGGGCGAGATCACCGGCACGCGGTGCTCGCGCAGCGGGTGCCGGGCCGAATCGACCTGGGCGGTGAACTGGCGCAACCCTCGTATCCACGGCCCCGATCGGGTCAAGGTGTGGCTCGCGTGCGATGAGCACCGCGACTTCCTCTACGACTTCGTCGCCCAGCGCGGCTTCCCCGCCACGATCACGCCCGCCGGCGTGGTCGTGGAGCGCTTACCCGATCCGGGAGAATCATCGGTGTGAGCATCCTGCGCCTGGCCTCGTCGCGTCGCTGGCTCGGATGGCTGGGCCTGACGACGCTCTTCGCGCTCGTCTGCGTCGGCCTCGCGCAATGGCAATGGCAGCGACGGCTCGAGGCGGTCGCCGAGATCCGCGTCGTCGCCGCGAACTGGGATGCGGCTCCCGTTCCGCTTGAGGAGGTCCTGCCCGACAGCGAGCCGCTCGATCCCTCTCTCGAGTGGCAGCCCGTCATGCTCGAGGGCGAGTACCTGCTCGACGAGCAGCTGCTCGTGCGAGCGCGACCGCTCAAGGGTCGCCCCGGGTTCGAGGTGCTGACGCCGTTGCTGCTCGATGACGGCCGCGTGTTCGTCGTCGACCGCGGCTGGTTGCCGGTCGGCTCGCAGCAGGACTCCCCCGACGTCGTGCCCGACCCGCCGACCGGCCGGGTCGAGATCCTCGTGCGACTCAAGCCGGGCGAGCCGACGATCGCCGGTCGAGGCGCACCCGAGGGCCAGATCGCGACGATCCACCTGCCCGACATCGCCGAGCGACTCAAGCCGGGCGAGGTGGTCACGGGTGCCTACGGGCTGCTCGACAGCGAGTCGCCGGCGCCGTCGACGCGCCCGGTCGCGGCCGCGCGGCCGGCACCCGACGAGGGGCCCCACCTGAGCTACACCTTCCAGTGGTACCTGTTCGGCCTGCTCGGCTTCATCGGCTACGGCTGGGCGCTGCGCACAGAGCATCGTCGGATGCTCGACACCGCCGCCGGCGGGCCGGTCAGCGCCCCGTCGCGTCGTCGGGCGAGCGACGCCGAGGAGGAGGACTCGTTGCTCGAGCGCCGCTGAGCGCTACGCGAGCGAGATGAGCTCGGCGTAGTCCTTCGTCCAGAGGTCCTCGACGCCGTCCGGCATGATGAGCACGCGCTCTGGGTTGAGCGCCTCGACCGCGCCCTCGTCGTGGCTCACCAGGATCACGGCTCCGGCGTAGTTCGCGAGGGCCCCGAGGATCTCCTCGCGGCTCGCCGGGTCCAGGTTGTTGGTCGGCTCGTCGAGCAGCAGCAGGTTCGCCTTCGACACCACGAGCATCGCAAGCGACAGTCGCGTCTTCTCGCCGCCGGACAGCACGCCGGCGGGCTTCGCGGTGTCGTCGCCGGTGAACAGGAACGAGCCGAGCACCTTGCGCGCCTCGAGCTCGGTGATCGCGGCCGAGGCCGACATCATGTTCTGCAGCACGCTGCGCTTCACGTCGAGCGTCTCGTGCTCCTGCGCGTAGTAGCCGACCTTGAGACCGTGGCCGGGTTCGAGCTCGCCCGTGTCCGGCCGATCGACCCCGGCGAGGATGCGCAGCAGCGTGGTCTTGCCCGCGCCGTTGAGGCCGAGGATCACGACTCTGGAGCCGCGGTCGACGGCGAGGTCGACGGCCGTGAAGATCTCGAGCGAGCCGTAGCTCTTGGAGAGGTTCCGCGCCTGCAGGGGGGTCTTGCCGACGGGGGCCGGCTCCGGGAACCGCAGCTTGGCCACGCGGTCGACCGCGCGGACCTCATCGAGGCCGGCGAGCATCCTCTCGGCCCGCGCCACCATCTGGTGCGCGGCGGCCGCCTTCGAGGCCTTCGCGCCGAACCGCGCGGCCTGCAGCTGCAACGCGGTCGCCTTCTTCTCGACGTTGACGCGCTCCTTCTTGCGGCGCTCCTCGTCGGCTTCGCGCTGACGCAGGTAGTGCTTCCAGCCCATGTTGTAGATGTCGATGACCTGGCGGTTGGCGTCGAGGTAGAAGACCTTGTTCACGGTCTCCTCGACCAGGTGGATGTCGTGGCTGATGACGATGAAGCCGCCCTGGTAGCCGGCGAGGAACTCGCGCAGCCAGACGACCGAGTCGGCGTCCAGGTGGTTGGTCGGCTCGTCGAGGATCATCGACTCCGCGTCGCTGAAGAGGATGCGGGCGAGCTCGATGCGGCGCCGCTGGCCGCCCGACAGCGTCTTGAGCGGCTGACCGAGGACGCGATCGGGCAGGCTCAGGTTGCTCGCGATCGATGCCGCCTCGGCTTCGGCCGCATAGCCGCCGAGCGCGAGGAATCGATCGGTCAGTCGGCCGTAGCGGGCCATCGCCTTCTGGCTCACCGCGGGGTCCGAGCTCGCCATGTCGGCAGTCGCCTGCTGCATGTCGATGACGATCCGACCGAGTCCGCGCGCGTCGAGGATCCTCGTGCGAGCGAGCTGCTCCGGGTCGCCCGAGCGCGGGTCCTGCGGCAGGTAGCCGAGTTCTCCGGTGCGCTGCACATGCCCGGCCGTGGGCAGCTCGTCGCCGGCGAGCACCTTGGTGAGCGTCGTCTTGCCGGCGCCGTTGCGCCCCACGAGTCCGACCTTGTCGCCCTTGTCGACGCGGAAGGAGACCTTCTCCATGAGCAGGCGCGCGCCGACTCGGATCTCGAGATCCTGCACAGCGAGCACAGCGAACGTCCGTTTCTTTCGTGGGGTGTGAGTCGGGCGGGCGACACGGAGCCGGCCCGGGTGATGCCTGTCGGCGCGGGCCGGGAGCCCGCTGGGCTCTCAGATGCTGAAGCCCAATGCTCTCATCATGTCGCGACCGTCGTCGGTGATGCGCTCGGGGCCCCACGGCGGCATCCACACCCAGTTGATGCGGAACCGCTCGACGATGCCGTCGAGCGAGGTCGCGACCGACTCCTCGATGACGTCGGTGAGCGGGCACCCGGCGGAGGTGAGCGTCATCGAGATGATGAGCGCGTCGGTCTCCTCATCCCAGGCGAGGTCGTAGACGAGGCCGAGGTCGACGATGTTGACGCCGAGCTCGGGGTCGACGACATCCTTCAGGCCCTCTTCGACCTGGTCGAAGAGCTTCGGTTCCAGTGCGGTGGGCATGGGCTCAGCCTACGGTCGACCCGGTCAGGAAGCGATCGTATCCCTCGTTCTCGAGGCGCTCGGCGAGCTCCGCGCCGCCCTCCTCGGCGATGCGGCCGTCGACGAAAACGTGCACGAAGTCGGGGTGGATGTAGCGCAGGATGCGCGTGTAGTGGGTGATGAGGAGGACGCCGAGCCCCGTGCTCTGCTTGACGCGGTTGACGCCCTCCGAGACGACCTTGAGCGCGTCGACGTCGAGGCCCGAGTCGGTCTCGTCGAGCACGGCGATCTTCGGCTTGAGCAGTTCGAGCTGCACGATCTCGTGGCGCTTCTTCTCCCCGCCCGAGAAGCCCTCGTTGACGTTGCGCTCGGCGAAGGAGGAGTCCATGCGCATGCCCTCCATCGAGCTCTTGAGCTCCTTGATCCATCCGCGCAGGGCCGGAGCCTCGCCGTCGATCGCGGTCTTGGCGGTGCGCAGGAAGTTCGACACCGTCACCCCGGGGATCTCGACGGGGTACTGCATGGCCAGGAAGAGGCCGGCCTTGGCCCGCTCGTCGATGGTCATCGCCAGCACGTCCTCGCCGTCGAGCGTGATCGACCCCGAGTCGACCCTGTATCGAGGGTGGCCCGCGATCGTGTAGGCGAGCGTCGACTTGCCCGAGCCGTTGGGGCCCATGATGGCGTGGATCTCGCCCTGGTTGACGGTGAGGTCGACGCCGCGCAGGATCTGCTTGACGCCCTGATCGGTCTCGATGCTGACGTGCAGATCGCGGATCTCGAGAGAGGACATGTCGTGGTTCTTCCTTACGGGGTGATGGTCCGGTCGGCGTCGACGAAGATCTCGCCGTTCTCGATCGTGACCGCGTAGACGGGGACCGGCTCGAAGGCCGGGAAGTTCTTCGGTCTGCCGGTCGTGAGCTCGAATTTCGAGCCGTGCGCCCAGCACTCCAGTGTGTCGTCCTCGACGAAGCCCTCGCTGAGCGAGATGTCGCCGTGGGTGCACGTGTCGCCGAGCGCGTGCACGGTGCCGGAGGAATCCTTCACGACGGCGATCGGCTTGCCGTCGATGACGACCTTCATGGCCGTAGTCGGAGCGAGGTCCGCCTCGGCGCAGACGCGGGTCGCGCCCATGCTCAGACCACCTCGACCGCGGCGAGCTCTGCCTCGATGGCATCGAGCAGTCGCGCCTCGAGCTCGGCCTGGCCGATCTTCTGCACGACCTCCACGAGGAACCCGAGGACGACCAGCCGCCGTGCCTCCTGCTCCGGGATGCCGCGCGAGCGCAGGTAGAAGAGCTGCTCGTCGTCGAAGCGACCGGTCGCACTCGCGTGGCCGGCGCCGGCGATATCGCCCGTCTCGATCTCGAGATTGGGGATCGAGTCGGCGCGCGTACCGTCGCTCAGCACCAGGTTGCGGTTCTGCTCGTACGAGTCGGTGCCGGGAGCGGTGCGCCCGATGAGCACGTCGCCCACCCACACCGTGCGCGCGCCGTCGCCGTTGAGAGCGCCCTTGTAGGTGACGCGGCTGACGGTGCTGGGTGCATCGTGGTGCACGTAGACGCGCTGTTCGAGGTGCTGGCCGGCGTCGGAGAAGTAGAGCCCGAGCAGCTCGCCCTGCGCGCCCTGCTCGGCGAGGTGCACCGAGGGGTTCACGCGCACGACCGAGCCGCCGAGCGAGACGACCACGTGCTTGAGCACGGCGTCGCGGCCCACCCGGGCGAACTGGCTCGAGAGGTGCACGCTCGCGTCGTCCCACTCCTGCAGGCTCACGACCGTGAGGTGGGCGCCGGCGCCGACGACGATCTCGAGGTTCTCGCTCAGGCGCGCGCTGCCGCGGTTGTCGATCACGACGATGCCGCGCGCGTTCGGCGCCGCGGTGATGACGGTGTGCGCGGCTCGCGGCGTGCGGTCGGCACCGGTGCGGTCGATCGTGACCTCCGTGAAGTCCTCGGCCGTCAGCGTGACCGCGAGGGCTTCGCCGAAGCTCGACCAGGCGTTCGCGGCCGCGCGCTCCTCGGCGAGCCCGGCGCCGCCGATGCGCGCGTCATCGCGGGCGACCCACTCGGTGGACACGCCGGGTGCGTCGCTCACGACGGTCGGGAACCGGCCGCCGTCGAGCGCGCCGTCGATGAGGTCGCGCACCGACTCCACAGGGGTCAGCCGCCACTCGAGCTCGCGGCCGGTGACCTCGGCGAAGTCCGCGTGTTCCGCCGAGGCGAAACGCTCGGCTCGGGACTGGATCGGGATGGTCCACGCGCCGTCGGTGTGCGCCGCGGAGCCGGGGATCGGGGGCTTCTCGGTGTCGATGGTGGAGCTCATTCCTAGCCGACGCTGCCTTCCATGCTCATCTCGATGAGCTTGTTGAGTTCGAGTGCGTACTCCATGGGCAGCTCGCGCGCGATCGGCTCGATGAAGCCGCGCACGATCATGGCCATGGCCTCGTCCTCCGGCAGGCCGCGCGACTGCAGGTAGAACAGCTGCTCCTCGCTCACGCGCGAGACCGTCGCCTCGTGGCCGAGCTGCACGTCGTCGACGCGGATGTCGATGGCCGGGTACGTGTCGGAGCGCGAGATCGTGTCGACGAGCAGGGCGTCGCAGCGCACGGTGTTCGCCGAGTGGTGCGCGTTCGCGTCCACCCGGACCTCGCCGCGGTAGCCCGCTCGCCCGCCGCCGCGGGCGATCGACTTCGAGACGATCGACGACGTCGTGTACGGCGCCATGTGGATCATCTTCGCGCCCGCGTCCTGGTGCTGACCGGGGCCGGCGAATGCGACCGAGAGCGTCTCGCCCTTGGCGTGCTCGCCCATGAGGAAGATCGAGGGGTACTTCATCGTCACCTTCGAGCCGATGTTGCCGTCGATCCACTCCATCGTCGCGCCCTCGTGGGCGACCGCACGCTTGGTGACGAGGTTGTAGACGTTGTTCGACCAGTTCTGGATCGTCGTGTAGCGCACGCGGGCGTTCTTCTTCACGATGATCTCGACGACGGCCGAGTGCAGCGAGTCGCTCTTGTAGATCGGGGCCGTGCATCCCTCGATGTAGTGCACGTACGAGCCCTCGTCGGCGATGATGAGCGTGCGCTCGAACTGGCCCATGTTCTCGGTGTTGATGCGGAAGTAGGCCTGCAGCGGGATCTCCACCTGCACGCCCGGGGGCACGTAGACGAACGAGCCGCCCGACCAGACGGCGGTGTTGAGCGCGGCGAACTTGTTGTCGCCGGCGGGGATCACGGTGCCGAAGTACTCCTCGAAGAACTCCGGGTGCTCCCGCAGCGCCGTGTCGGTGTCCATGAAGATGACGCCCTGGGCCTCCAGATCCTCGCGGATCTGGTGGTAGACGACCTCCGACTCGTACTGCGCGGCGACGCCCGCGACGAGCCGCTGGCGCTCGGCCTCGGGGATGCCCAGCTTCTCGTAGGTCGCCTTGATGTCGTCCGGCAGCTCCTCCCACGAGGTCGCCTGCTTCTCGGTCGAGCGCACGAAGTACTTGATGTTGTCGAAGTCGATGCCGGAGAGATCGGCGCCCCACAGCGGCATGGGCTTCCTGCCGAAGAGCTCGTAGCCGCGAAGTCGTCGCTTGAGCATCCACTCGGGTTCGTTCTTGAGGTTCGAGATGTCGGTGACGACCTCGGCCGAGATGCCGCGACGGGCGGTGGCGCCGGCGGTATCGGAGTCGGCCCAGCCGAACTCGTACTGCCCCAGACCCTCCAACTCGGGTCGGTCGATGAGCACGTCGGACATGCTGTTCCTCTCTCTTGCCGAACCCAACCGGTCGTGATGTTGCGGCATTCCCCCGGCGCCGCACGCGGCGGCGGACTGTGGGCTGATGCTCGACGAGCCAGAACTAGACTGGCCACGGACGGGCCGACCGGCGATTCTGCGCCGCATCGACGCCCGTGATCGACACTGATGGTGAGCTCCATGATTCTACAGGGCCTCACCGGGAATCGGAGGGCACGAGCCGTGAATCGTCTGTGGCAGTCGCGGCTGTGGCGATGGCTCCCGGCGACGGTCGACCGGCGCGTGCGGGTCATCGCGTGGGCCTCGCTCATCAGCCAGACGCTCATCGTGGGCACGGGCGGCGCCGTGCGCCTCACCGGTTCGGGTCTCGGCTGCCCGACCTGGCCGCGTTGCACCGCGGACTCGTTCGTCGCGACGCCGGAGATGGGCATCCACGGCATCGTCGAATTCGGCAACCGCCTGCTGACCTTCGTGCTCGTCGTGATCGCGATCATCGCGTTCGCCTTCGTGGTGCGGATGCGCCGCGACCGCCCCGAGCTGCTCCGTCTGTCGGTCGCCCTCGGGCTCGGAATCCCAGCCCAGGCCGTGATCGGCGGCATCACGGTGCTCACGGGCCTCAACGCCTGGATCGTCGGCCTTCACTTCGTCGTCTCGGCCGTGCTCGTCGCCCTCGCCACCGTCTTCGTCGTGCGCGTCTACCGGGGTCCTGCGACCGGCCTGCTCACCGTGCCGCCCGCGTATCGGGCGCTCGCGCTCGCGGCGACGGCGGGCGTCTGGGTCACGGTGCTGATCGGCATCGTCGTGACGGGCGCCGGCCCGCACGCGGGCGACGGCGGCGCCGCGCGCAACGGACTCGACCCCGAGCTCCTGCAGCACGTCCACTCATGGCCCGCCTACGCGACGTTCGCCGCGTCGGTGCTGCTCGCGCTCGGCGCGGTTCGGCTCGGGCGGCCGCTCGTCCGCCGGGCCGCGCTCGGTCTCGTCGCAGCCGAGGTCGCGCAGATCGCCATCGGCATCGCGCAGGCGCGGCTGGGGCTGCCCGAGATCCTCGTCGGAGTGCACATGGTGCTCGCCTGCGTGCTCGTCGCGCTCGCGACGCTCGTGCTGCTGAGCCTGCGGGCGACGCGAGCCGAGGTCGAGGCGCAGGGAGCGCCCCGCGTTCGCGCCGTCGTCGACGCCTGAGGAGCATCCCCCGCTAGAACGGCACCAGCGGGTCGATGCCGACCGCGACGAACAGCAGCGTCAGGTAGCTGATGCTCGAGTGGAAGACGCGCATCGGCGCCGCGGCCTCGTCACGCAGCAGCCGCCCGTAGAGGCGGTGGCTCTCGACGATGAACCAGGCGCCCGCGCCGAGGGCGGCGAGCGTGTAGACGACTCCCATCCCCGCGACGGGGATGAGCATGAGCGACATCGCGACCGTCGCCCACGCGTAGAGGATGATCTGCACGCCCACGACGGTGCCACCGCGCACGACCGCGAGCATCGGCACCGCGGCGGAGGCGTAGTCGTCGCGGTAGCGCATCGACAGCGGCCAGTAGTGCGGCGGCGTCCACAGGAAGACGACGAGGAAGAGGATGACGGGGGCCCAGTCGAGCGAGCCGGTGACGGCGCTCCAGCCGATGAGCACGGGGAAGCATCCGGCGATCCCGCCCCAGATGATGTTCTGCTCGGTGCGGCGCTTGAGCACCATCGTGTAGAGGATGACGTAGAACAGGATCGCCGCGAGCGAGAGCGAGGCCGCGAGCCAGTTCGTGAACACCCCGAGCCAGACGATGGAGAATGCTCCCGTCGCGAACGCGAACGCGAGCGCCTGGCGGTCCGTCAGATCACCGGTGACGAGCGGCCGGTTGCGCGTGCGGTTCATGACGCGATCGATGTCGCGATCGAGGTACATGTTGAACGCGTTCGCCGAGCCGGCCGACAGCGTGCCCCCGATCAGGGTCGCGACGACGAGCCAGACGTCCGGCAGCCCGTCGGCGGCGAGCACCATGACGGGGGCCGTCGTGACGAGCAGCAGCTCGACCACGCGCAGCTTCATGAGGGCGAGGTAGGCGGTGGCGGTTCGGCGGAGGCTCGGGCGTCGCGTGGCTACGGGCTGATCCAGCGCTGTGTCCATGACTCCTCTTCTACCGGCGTGCCCGGTCAGTCTACGGGAGGCGATCGTGCGGGCCCGGCGGCGGCCGTTCGTCACCGAACGTCACACTCCCAGCGATCTCTATACTGTGATGAGCTTGTCTGCCGCCACGTCCGTCTCTCGAACGGGGGCGCCCCGATCACCGTCGTGATCGGCCGCCCGAGTGGGCCGCGGTCTCGATCAATGGCGATCTGGGCAAGAGTCTCCGCCCGAGGACCACCTCCCCCGGGCTCGATTCGAGAAAGGGCTGTACCGCCGTCATGACCGACCTCTCCTGGGATGCTCTCGATACCGCCGCGGTGGACACCGCACGACTGCTCGCGGCCGACGCCGTGGAGAAGGTCGGGAACGGGCATCCGGGCACGGCGATGAGCCTCGCCCCCGTCGCGTATCTGCTGCACCAGAAGGTCATGGAGCACGATCCGAGCGACCCGCACTGGCTCGGCCGTGACCGCTTCATCCTCTCGGCCGGCCACAGCTCGCTCACGCAGTACGTGCAGCTCTACCTCGGGGGTTACGGCCTCGAGCTCGACGACCTCGAGGCGCTGCGCACCTGGGGCTCGAAGACGCCCGGTCACCCCGAGTACGGCCACACCGACGGCGTCGAGATCACCACCGGCCCGCTCGGCCAGGGCCTCGCCTCCGCCGTCGGCTTCGCCTACGCCGCGCGTTTCGAGCGCGGCCTGCTCGACCCCGAGACCCCCACGGGCGAGAGCCCCTTCGACCACCACGTCTACGTCATCGCCGGCGACGGCGACCTGCAGGAGGGCGTCACGAGCGAGGCCGGCTCGCTCGCCGGGCACCAGCAGCTCGGCAACCTCGTCGTCGTCTACGACTCGAACCAGATCTCGATCGAGGACGACACCGACATCGCCTTCACCGAGGATGTCGCGGCGCGCTACGCCGCGTACGGCTGGCACGTGCAGACCGTCGACTGGAAGAAGACAGGCGAGTACGTCGAAGACGTGCAGGCTCTGCACGCCGCGTTCGAGGCCGCGAAGGCCGAGACCGGCAGGCCCTCGATCATCGTGCTCAAGACGATCATCGGCTGGCCCGCGCCGACCAAGCAGAACACGGGCAAGATCCACGGCTCGGCGCTCGGCGCCGAGGAGCTCGCAGCGACGAAGCGCGTGCTCGGCGCCGACCCCGAGCAGCACTTCGTCGTCTCCGACGAGGTGATCTCCCACACTCGACGCGCCGTCGAGCGCGGAGCCGAGCGGCACGCGGCGTGGCAGCAGCGCTTCGACGCCTGGGCCGCCGCGAACCCCGAGCGCAAGGCGCTGCTCGACCGGATGCTCGCGGGCGAGCTGCCCGAGGGTCTCGGCGCCGCGCTGCCCGTGTTCGAGGGCGGCACGAGCGTGTCGACGCGTGCCGCGAGCGGCAAGGTCATCAACGCGATCGCCGGCGTCCTCCCCGAGTTCTGGGGCGGCTCTGCCGACCTCGCCGAGTCGAACCTCACGACGATCGCCGGCGGCGGCTCCTTCGCCCCCGCCGAGCACTCGACGCACGAGTGGCAGGCGAACCCCTACGGGCGCATCCTGCACTTCGGCATCCGCGAGCACGCGATGGGCGCCATCCTCAACGGCATCGCCCTCCACGGCCGCACGCGCGTCTTCGGCGGCACCTTCTTGATCTTCAGCGACTACATGCGCCCCGCCGTGCGTCTCGCCGCCCTCATGCGCGTGCCGGTCACCTACGTCTGGACCCACGACTCGGTCGCCCTCGGTGAGGACGGCCCGACCCACCAGCCGATCGAGCAGCTCGCGGCGCTCCGAGCCATCCCGGGCCTCGAGATCGTGCGGCCTGCCGACGCGAACGAGACCGCCTGGGCCTGGAAGACCGTGCTCGAGCGCAACGACCGCCCGACCGGCATCGCGCTCACCCGCCAGAACGTGCCGGTCTTCGAGCGGGGGGATGACGCCGCCTCCGGCGACGTCCTGGCCGCCGCGCACCACGTCGCCCGCGGCGCCTACGTTCTCGCCGAAGCACGCGGCGGGACTCCCGACGTGATCCTCATCGCGACGGGCTCCGAAGTGCAGGTCGCCCTCGCCGCGCGCGAGCAGCTCGCCGCGCAGGGCGTGGCCGCTCGCGTCGTCTCGGCGCCGTGCCTGGAGTGGTTCGACGAGCAGAGCCCCGAGTACCGCGAGTCGGTGCTGCCGAGCTCGGTGACCGCTCGCGTCTCGATCGAGGCGGGCCTCGCTCTGTCGTGGTACCGCTACCTCGGCACCCGCGGTCGCGCCGTGTCGATCGAGCACTTCGGCGCCTCGGCCGACTACCAGACGCTGTTCCGCGAGTTCGGCATCACGGCGGAGTCCGCCGTCGCCGCCGCTCTCGAGTCGATCGCCGCCTAGGCGACCGCTCCCCCACCCCGCCACCACCGGATCCAGACCTCCGCAGCACCGCAGCGCGACTGCGGAGCGGACACAGAGACAAAGAGGACCTCATGAGCTCCACCCCCACCGCCCAGCTCAGCGCGCTCGGCGTCAGCATCTGGCTCGACGACCTGTCGCGCGACCGCATCACCTCCGGCGGACTCGCTTCGCTCATCGAACAGCGCGACGTCGTCGGCGTGACGACCAACCCGACGATCTTCGCGACCGCGCTCGCGACCGGCACGACCTACGACGCGCAGATCCGCGACCTCGCGGCGTCGGGCGTCGATGTCACCGACGCGGTCTTCGAGATCACGACCGACGACGTCGCGGCGGCGGCCGACATCTTCGCTCCGATCTACGCGAGCACGGCGGGCCGCGACGGCCGCGTCTCGATCGAGGTCGAGCCCGGTCTCGCGCACGACGCGGCCGGCACGATCGCGCAGGCCCGGCAGCTGTGGGCCAAGGTCGGCCGCCCCAACGTCATGGTCAAGATCCCCGGCACTCTCGAGGGGCTCGAGGCCATCACCGAGACGATCGGCGCCGGCATCAGCGTCAACGTGACGCTCATCTTCGGGCTCGAGCGGTACCGCGAGGTCATCGACGCCTACCTCGCCGGGCTCGAGAAGGCCCGCGCGGCCGGCATCGACCTCGCGACCATCCACTCGGTCGCCTCGTTCTTCGTCTCGCGCGTCGACACCGAGATCGACAAGCGACTCTCGGCGATCGGCACCTCCGAGGCCCTCGCGCTCAAGAGCAAGGCGGGGGTCGCGAACGCGCGGCTCGCCTACGAGCTCTTCCAGCAGGCCTTCGCCGAGGATCGCGCCCGCGCCCTCATCGAGGCCGGCGCGAACGTGCAGAGGCCGCTCTGGGCATCCACCGGGGTCAAGGATCCGTCGCTTCCCGACACGCTCTACGTGACGCAGCTCGCGGTCGCCGACACCGTCAACACGATGCCCGAGAAGACGCTCGAGGCGACCTTCGACCACGCGAGCATCGAGGGCGACGCCGTCACGGGCGCCTACGAGCAGTCCCGCGCCGTGCTCGCCGAGCTCGAGGGCCTCGGCATCTCGATCGCCGAGGTCACCGCCCTGCTCGAGAAGGAGGGCGTCGAGAAGTTCATCGTCAGCTGGAACGAGCTGCTCGACACCGTCGCCGCCGCGCTCGAGGCGGCGCGATGACCGCGACCGTCGGCGCTCGCGGAGCGGCCGCCGACGCGATCCGCCGCCACGTGCCGAGCCTCGTCGAGCAGTTCGTCGCGAGCCGTATCACCAACGGCGACGCGTCGCTGTGGGGCCCCGAGGCCGAGGCCGAGGCGTCGAAGCGGCTCGGCTGGACGGAGGCCGTCTCGGTCTCGCGGCCGCTCGTGCCCCAGATCGTCGCCTTGCGCGACGAGCTGGCCGCGAAGGGCGTGCACCGGGTCGTGCTGTGCGGCATGGGCGGATCGTCGCTCGCGCCCGAAGTGATCACGCGCACGGTCGGCGCCGACCTCGTCGTGCTCGACTCGACCGACCCGCACCAGGTGCGCGGGGTGCTCGAGCACCGGCTCGCCGAGACCGTCGTCGTCGTATCGTCGAAGTCGGGCTCGACGGTCGAGACCGACAGCCAGAAGCGCGCCTTCGAGGCCGCCTTCCGCGCGGCGGGCATCGACCCTGCCGAGCGCATCGTCGTCGTGACCGACCCCGACTCGCCGCTCGAAGCGGCCTCGCTCGCCGCGGGCTACCGCGTGTTCCGGGCCGACCCGACCGTGGGCGGTCGCTACTCGGCGCTCACGGCCTTCGGCCTCGTGCCGTCGGGGCTCGCGGGAGCCGACATCGACGAGCTGCTCGACGAGGCCGAGGCCGCGCTCCTGCCTCTCGCGATCGACAGCGCCGCCAACCCCGGGCTGCAGCTCGGCGCCGCGATCGCGGGCACCGAGCCGCGCCGCGACAAGCTCGTCATCGTCGCCGACGGCACGCACATCATCGGGCTCGGTGACTGGATCGAGCAGCTCATCGCCGAGTCGACGGGAAAGCAGGGCACGGGCATCCTGCCCGTCGTCGTGGGCCCCGACGCCCCCGAGCTGCGCTCGAGCGCGCCCGACCTGCAGGTCGTGCGGCTCGTCGCCGATGCGCGGGCCACCGAGGAGGTCGCCGCCGACGAGATCGAGCTGTCGGGATCGCTGGGCGGGCTGCTCATGACGTGGGAGTACGCGACGGCCGTCGCGGGCATCCTGCTCGGCATCAATCCCTTCGACCAGCCCGATGTCGAGTCCGCCAAGATCGCCGCCAGGGGCCTGCTCGATGCGCGACCCGAACCCATCGCACCTCTCTTCGTCGACGGCGGGGTGTCGGTGACCGGGCCGGCTGAGCTGCTCGCGGGTGCGACGACCGCCGTCGAGGCCGTCGCACGGCTGCGCGACGCGGTGCCCGCCGACGGCTACATCGCGGTCCAGGCCTACCTGGACCGCACGGCGCACCCCGAGCTCGAGGCGATCCGCCATCGACTGGCGAGCGCCAGCGGCCGCCCGGTGACCTTCGGCTGGGGTCCGCGCTTCCTCCACTCGACAGGCCAGTACCACAAGGGAGGCCCTGCCCACGGCGTCTTCCTGCAGATCGTGGGCACGCCCGAGCAGGATCTCGAGATCCCCGGCCGTCCGTTCACCTTCGGTGAGCTGATCGCCGCGCAGGCCGCGGGCGACGCTCGCGTTCTCGCCGAGCACGGGCGGCCCGTGGTGACGCTCCGGGTGGCCGACGATCGCGCCATCGCGGCGCTCATCGCCGCGATCGACTGACCCGCTGAGGGCTCGAGGAGAACCATGACACCGGTCGACATCTCGCCGGACAGCAATCCCCTGCGCTCGCCGGAGGATCGGCGCCTCAACCGGATCGCCGGCCCGAGCGGACTCATCATCTTCGGCGTGACGGGCGACCTGTCGCGCAAGAAGCTCATGCCCGCCGTCTACGACCTCGCCAATCGCGGTCTGCTGCCGCCGGGCTTCGCGCTCGTCGGCTTCGCTCGCCGCGATTGGGAGGATCAGGACTTCGAGAGGGTAGTGCACGATGCGGTGAAGCAGCACGCGCGCACGCCGTTCGACGAGGCGACCTGGAAGCAGCTCGCCGCGGGCATCCGTTTCGTCTCGGGCGACTTCGACGACGACGAGGCCTTCCAGCGGCTTTCGAGCACGGTCGCCGAGCTCGACCGCGAGCGCGGCACGATGGGGAACCACGCGTTCTACCTGTCGATCCCGCCCAAGTCGTTCCCCCAGGTCACCGAGCAGCTGCGCCGCAGCGGGCTCGCGGAGGCGAAGGACGGCGAGTGGCGCCGCGTCGTCATCGAGAAGCCGTTCGGAAGCGACCTCACGACGGCGCGCGAGCTCAATACCGTGGTCGAATCGGTGTTCCCTCCCGACTCCGTGTTCCGCATCGATCACTACCTCGGCAAGGAGACGGTCCAGAACATCCTGGCGCTGCGCTTCGCCAACATGATGTACGAGCCGATCTGGAACGCCAATTACGTCGACCACGTGCAGATCACGATGGCCGAGGACATCGGCGTCGGCGGCCGCGCCGGCTATTACGACGGCATCGGCGCGGCGCGCGACGTGATCCAGAACCACCTCCTGCAACTCCTCGCCCTCACAGCGATGGAGGAGCCCGTCTCGTTCGACGCCGCCGACCTGCGCGCCGAGAAGGAGAAGGTGCTGTCGGCGGTGCGCCTGCCGAGGGATCTCTCGACGGCGACGGCGCGCGGGCAGTACGCGAGCGGGTGGCAGGGTGGTGAGTTCGTGCCCGGCTTCCTCGAGGAGGACGGCATGAACCCGGAGTCGGTCACGGAGACCTACGCGGCCATGCGGCTCGACATCTCGACCCGGCGCTGGGCGGGAGTGCCCTTCTACCTCCGTGCCGGCAAGCGCCTCGGCCGACGCGTCACCGAGATCGCCGTCGTGTTCAAGCGCGCGCCGCAGTACCTCTTCGCCGAGAGCCAGACCTCCGCGCTCGGGCAGAACGCTCTCGTGATCCGCGTCCAGCCGGACGAGGGCGTCACGATGCGATTCGGCTCCAAGGTTCCGGGCGCAGGAATGCAGGTGCGCGACGTGACCATGGACTTCGGCTACGGCCACGCCTTCACCGAGCAGAGCCCGGAGGCGTACGAGCGGCTCATCCTCGACGTGCTCCTCGGCGACCCGCCGCTGTTCCCCCGCCACGAGGAGGTCGAGCTCAGCTGGAAGATCCTCGACCCGATCGAGGAGTTCTGGGCGACCCAGGGCCGACCGGAGCAGTACGCCCCCGGCACCTGGGGCCCGAAGTCCGCGGACGACCTGCTCGCCCGCGACGGCCGCGTCTGGAGGCGCCCGTGATCATCGATCTGCCCGACACGACGACGAGCCAGGTCTCGAAGAAGCTCGTCACGATTCGGGAGGAGGGCGGAGCAGTCGCCCTCGGCCGCGTTCTCACGCTCGTCATCGCGACCGCGATCGGGGCGGAGGAGGAGGCGATCGAGGCCGCCAACGAGGCCTCCCGCGAGCATCCCATGCGCATCATCGTCGTCTCGACGAACGGAGCGGAGGCGGAGCCCCGCCTCGATGCCGAGATCCGCGTCGGCGGGGACGCGGGCGCCAGCGAGGTCATCGTCCTGCGCGCGCACGGCGACACGGCGCGCGACCAGCAGGGGCTCGTGACCGGGCTCCTCCTGCCCGACGCGCCCGTCGTGACGTGGTGGCCGGGCGAGTGCCCGAGCGAACGGGCCTGCGACACGCCTCTCGGCAGTATCGCGCAGCGCCGGATCACCGATAGCGGCGCGGCCGCCGATCCGGTGACGATGCTCGAACGACTCGCCTCCGACTACCAGCCGGGAGACACCGACTTCGCCTGGACCCGGTTGACGCTGTGGCGCGCCCAGCTCGCCGCAGCACTCGACCAGCCGCCGTACGATCCGATCACGAGCGCCGAGGTCGCGGGCGCGCCCGACTCGCCGTCGACGCTGCTGCTGGCCGCCTGGTTGCGGCGGCAGTTGCAGATCCCCGTGACCGTCGACGTCTCCGACGGGAACCCGACCGCGGGCATCCACCGAGTCGTCCTGCACCGGGGTCAGGGCGATGTGCGGCTCGAGCGCGTTCAGCCCGCCGTCGCACGACTGTCGCAGCAGGGGCAGCCGACGCACGAGCTCTCGCTGCCCCGCCGCGGGTTGCGCGAATGCCTCGCGGAGGAATTGCGTAGGCTCGACCCCGACGACGTCTACGGCGACGTGCTCCGTTCGGGGCTCGGCGTCGGAGGCTGAGGGTCACCACCCCGCTCCAGCGCCCCACCCGAAAGGCTCCCGTGACGACCGAACGCCGCGTTCTCGTGCACCCCGACCGCTCCGCTCTCGCGGCGTCCGTCGCCGCGCGCTTCCTCACCAAGGTGATCGACCTGATCGAGGATGAGGGCGAGGCGCACGTCGTGCTCACCGGCGGCTCGGTGGGGATCGAGGTGCTGCGTGCGATCGCGACCTCGCCGGCGCGCAACAGCATCGACTGGTCGAGTGTCCACATCTGGTGGGGGGATGAGCGCTGGCTGCCGCGCGACGACGACGAGCGGAACGAGAAGCAGGCCCGTCAGGCGCTGCTCGACCACGTGCCGGTCGACGACGAGAAGGTGCACCCCTTCCCGGCGAGCGACGAGGGCATCGACCTCGAGGCGGCGGCGGCGCGCTATGACGCCGAGTTGCGCGCTGCAGCCCCGGAGGGTGCCGACTACCCGAGGTTCGCGATCACCTTCCTCGGCGTCGGCCCGGACGGCCACGTCGCCTCGCTCTTCCCCGAGCGCGAGGGTCCGCGGGTGGCGGCGCGGGGCGTCATCGCCGTTCACGACTCCCCCAAGCCGCCTCCTGGCCGGCTCAGTCTCACCATGCCGCTCATCAATGCGTCGGAGCGGATCTGGCTCGTTCTGGCCGGGGCCGACAAGGCCCCGGCGCTCGGTCTCGCGCTCGCCGGCGCCTCCGTCGCCGATGTGCCGGTCGCGGGAGTGCTGGGTCGCAAACGCACGGTGTTCTTCATCGACCAGTCGGCATCCGCCGAGGTCCCGGAGTCGCTGATCATGCCGACCTCGTACTGGACCGGCGCGATGGATCAGGCCGACTGGATGCCCACCCGCTGGTCGAGTAACGACGACGTCTGACGATCGACCTCTGTTGACGATCGTGCGTGCGCCGACGGGCGGAAGGCGCCCCCGGCCGTCTCGACGGCGGCGTCGTACCGGTCGAGAGCGATGAGCGCGAGCCGCGGATCGGGACCGAGCGGTGCGGTCACCAGCTCGGCACCGGCTTCGTGCAAGCGGTCGTGGAAGTATCCGGGGGCGAGCAGGTACGACGCGATGACGACGCGCGATGAGGCGGTCGCCGGCTCCTCCCGCAGGGCCGAGACGGCGGCAGGCACGCGCGGCTGCGCTCCGGCGCCGTAGCCGACGGCCAATCGGCCCGGCCAGCGTGCGCGAACGCCGTTGGCGACGGTCGTCACCGCCGCGGCAGCCTCCGGACGGCTGGAGCCCGCCGCGGCGAGAACGACCGCGTCCCC
>SCPB01000027.1 GCA_005502445.1 Microbacteriaceae bacterium X2B | reverse complement strand
GCGCCTCGTCATCACCTCCGGCGCGAAGGAGGGCATGGAGCTCGAGCTCGGCGAGGATCAGCTCACGATCGGCCGCTCCGCCGACTCCGGCCTCGTCATCCGCGACGATTACACCTCCACCCACCACGCGCGCCTCATGCTCTGGAACGGCCGGTGGATGATCCAGGACCTCGACTCGACCAACGGCACCTTCCTCAACGGCAAGCGCGTCAGCATCCCCACGCCCGTCCCCCTCAACACCCCGGTCAGCATCGGGACGACGACGTTCGAGCTGCGACGGTAGGCCGATGACGAGCCGTACCGCCGCCATCTCGCACGTCGGCAAGATCCGGGCCAACAATCAGGACTCGGGCTACGCCGGCGCGCACCTCTTCGTCGTCGCCGACGGGATGGGCGGCCACGCGGGCGGGGACGTCGCCTCCGCGCTCGCGATCCAGGCGATCGCCCACACCGATCGGGCGTTCGGCTCGGCCGAGGAGGCCGAGCAGGCCCTCAGCGCCGCTCTGCTCGACGCCAATCGGGAGCTCGCGGAGACGGTCTTCGAGCACCCTGAGCTCACGGGCATGGGCACGACGCTCAGCGGGCTCATCCGCGTCGGCGACAAGGTCGTCATCGCCCACATCGGCGACTCGCGCATCTACCGCTGGCGCGACGGCGAGCTCGAGCAGGTCACGAAGGATCACACCTTCGTCCAGCGCCTCGTCGACAGCGGCCGCATCACCGCCGATGAGGCCGCGGTTCACCCGAGGCGCTCGGTGCTCATGCGGGTGCTCGGCGATGTCGACATCAACCCCGAGATCGACACGATGGTGCTCGACACGAAGCCCGGCGACCGCTGGCTGCTGTGCTCGGACGGCTTGAGCGGCTACGTGGGCGAGGAGAAGATCGCCGAGCTGCTCGCCGGGATCCCCGAAGCAGGAGCCGCCGCCGAAGCCCTCGTCGCCGAGAGCCTCGACCACGGCGCTCCCGACAACGTGACGGTCGTGCTCGTCGGCGTCGACGGCAGCGACTCCAGCGCCGCCTCGGCGCCGATGATGGTCGGCTCGGCGAGCCGGCCCCTGACCTTCGAGGTCGACACCGCGCGCCGGGGGATCCGCCTCCCGGCGATCCTGCTGCACCCGCTCATGACGAGCGTCGCCGAGAACGAGCACTTCGAGCCCGAGAGCGAGGAGTTCCTGCGCGAGCTCATCGCCGAGGACCGCCGCCGCCGCATCCGCCGCCGCATCACGTGGTCGGTCGGCATCACCCTCATCGTCGCCCTGCTCGTCGGCGCCGCCGTGCTCGGCTACCGGTGGACGCAGTCGCGGTATTACGTCGGGGTCATCGACGGCAACGTCGCCGTCTACCAGGGCGTGCAGCAGGGCATCGGACCGATCCGGCTCTCGAGCGTGTACCTCGAGACCGACGTCGCCCTCGATGACCTGCCGCCGTTCAGCCGGCAGACGGTCGAGGCGACGATCAACGCCGACGACCTGCAAGACGCCCTGTCGATCGTGGAGCGGTTGAAGCGTGCCAGCGACTGACGACCAGACACAGCCCATCGGCGCCGCGGCATCCCCCGCAGCGCCCGTCGACCCGCGCCCGACGTTCACGCAGTCGATCGCGATCACGATCCGCCAGCCGGCGAAGCTGCGCAACCTCGAGCTCTTCCTGCTGCTCGTTGCGATCGGCATCAGCGCGACCGCGATCGTCCTCGTGCAACTCGGCGTCGATGGCGCCGTGGACCTCGGAGTGCTGGCGCAGGCGGGCGCCCTCGGCACGCTCGCGCTCGGCATGCACGTGACCCTGCGAGTCGTGGCGCGCGACGCCGACCCGTTCATCCTGCCCATCGCGACCATCCTCAACGGCATCGGCATCGCGATGATCTACCGCATCGACCTCGACCGTGGCCTGACGGGATGGGAGAGCCAGGGCATCCGGCAGATGGTGTGGACGGGCATCGCGATGATCATCGCCCTCGTCGTCGTCATCGCGATCCGCAACCACCGCGTGCTCGCGCGCTACCGCTACGTCGCGATGCTCGTGGGCATCGTGCTGCTGCTGCTGCCGATGCTGCCCGGCATCGGCCTGACCCTCAACGGCGCGCGACTGTGGATCCAGCTCGGCGCGTTCACCTTCCAGCCGGGCGAGATCGCCAAGATCGCCCTCGCCGTGTTCTTCGCCGGGTACCTCGTGACCGCGCGCGACTCGCTGTCGCTCGTCGGCAGGCGCATCCTCGGCCTGCAGCTGCCCCGCGGGCGCGATCTCGGGCCGATCCTCATCGTCTGGGTCGCCGCGATGGGCGTGCTGATCTTCCAGCGCGACCTCGGCACCTCGCTGCTGTACTTCGGCCTGTTCGTCGTCATGATCTACGTCTCGACCGGTCGCCTCAGCTGGGTGCTCATCGGTCTCGGCCTCTTCCTCGGCGGCGCCGCGATCGCCAGCCGCACCCTCACCTACGTCGAGGGGCGCTTCGCCGCCTGGCTCGACTCGTTCGACCCCGCGGTGTACGACGCGGAGGGCGGCAGCTACCAGCTCGTGCAGGGCCTGTTCGGCATGGCCGACGGCGGCCTCGTCGGCCGAGGGCTCGGGCAGGGCAGCCCGACGATCACCCCTCTCGCCGAGAGCGACTACATCATCGCGAGCCTCGGCGAAGAGCTGGGGCTCGTCGGGCTCTTCGCGATCCTCGGGCTGTATCTGCTCTTCGTCGCGCGAGGCTTCCGCATCGGCTTCAACGGCACGGACGACTTCGGGCGCCTGCTCGCCGTCGGCCTCTCGTTCGTCATCGTGCTGCAGATCTTCGTCGTCGTCGGCGGCGTCACGCGCGTGATCCCGCTCACGGGGCTCACGACGCCGTTCCTCGCCGCCGGCGGATCCTCCCTCGTCGCGAACTGGATCATCGCCGCGCTGCTGCTGCGGCTCTCCGACGAGGTGCGCCACCAGCCCCGATTGGTGGTGGACGAATGAACAAGGAGCTCCGTCGCGTGAGCGTCGTCGCCCTGATGATGTTCCTCGCCCTCTTCGTCTCGACGAGCGTGATCCAGGTCTTCGCCGTCGACGAGCTGCGCGCCGACGGCCGCAACTCGCGCACCCTGTTCGAGAGCTACTCCGCCGAGCGCGGTCCGATCCTCGTCGCCGGCACCCCGATCGCCGAGTCGGTGCCCGTCGACGACCAGTACGAGTACCTGCGCACGTACTCCCAGCCCGAGCTGTATGCCGCGATCACCGGGTACTTCACGCTCAACCAGGGCAACACGGGCATCGAGGGCGAGCTCAACGACTACCTCACCGGCTCCGCCAACGAGCAGTTCCTCGACCAGCTCGGCGCGCTCGTCACGGGTCAGAGCCCGCGCGGCGCCGCGGTCGAGCTGACGATCGACCCGGTCGTCCAGCAGGCGGCGTGGGATGCCCTGGGCGAGCAGCAGGGATCCGTCGTCGCGATCGAGCCGGCCACCGGTCGCATCCTCGCGCTCGTCTCCAAGCCGACCTACGACCCCAACCGGCTCGCGGCGCACGACACGCAGGCCGTGCTGCAGGCGTACGAGGAGCTCATCAACAACCCAGACGATCCGCTCGTCAACCGCGCGATCTCGGGCGACCTGTACTTCCCCGGCTCGGTGTTCAAGGTGCTCATGACCGCCGCCGCCCTCGACAGCGCGACGTTCACGCCCGACGACACCTTCCCGAATCCGCCCCGCCTCGAGCTGCCGCAGTCGTCGAGCGTCATCTCCAACTCCGAAGGCGGGGCCTGCGGCGGCGGCGAGACCGTCACGATCGCCACGGCCCTGCAGTTGAGCTGCAACATCCCCTTCGCCCAGCTCGGCCTCGCCCTCGGCGAGCAGACGATCGGCGAGTACGCGACGGCCTTCGGCTTCGGCGCCTCCGTCGACGTTCCCATGCCGGCGACGCCCAGCCGCTACCCCGAGGGCATGGACGACGCGCAGCTCATGCTGTCGAGCTTCGGCCAGTACGACGTGCGCGTGACACCCCTGCAGATCGCGATGATCAGCGCCGCGATCGCCAATGGCGGCAACCTCATGCAGCCGACCCTCGTCGACCGCATCATCGCCCCCGACCTGTCGATCGTCCAGGACGACGAGCCGGTGCTGTTCAGCCAGCCGATCAGCCGGGAGACGGCGGCGACGATGACGCAGCTCATGGTCGGCGGCGTCGCCAACGGGGCGGCGAGCAATGCCAGAATTGACGGCGTCGACGTCGCGGGGAAGACGGGAACCGCCGAGAACGGCGGCGACGCTCCCTACACCCTGTGGTTCACCGGATTCGCTCCGGCTGAGGATCCCCAGGTGGCCATCGCGGTCGTGGTCGAGGATGGCGGCGGCTTCGGCCAGACCGCCTTCGGAAACCGCGTCGCGGCTCCGATCGCGAAACAGGTTCTTGAGGCGGTGCTGAACAGATGAGACCGACGAGCGGGCTCACCTTCGGTGGGCGGTACCAGCTGCTCTCCCGGATCGCGATCGGCGGCATGGGCGAAGTGTGGCAGGCGACCGATCTCGTCATCGGGCGTACCGTCGCGATCAAGATCCTGAAGGACGAGTACCTCGGCGACCCGGGCTTCCTCGAGCGCTTCCGCGCCGAGGCCCGCCACGCGGCGCTCGTCAACCACGAGGGCATCGCCAACGTCTACGACTACGGCGAGGAGGAGGGCAGCGCCTACCTCGTCATGGAGCTCGTGCCCGGCGAGGCGCTCTCGACCGTCCTCGAGCGCGAGCGCGTGCTGTCGACCGATCAGGTGCTCGACATCGTCGCGCAGACCGCCTCGGCCCTGCACGCCGCCCACCAGGCCGGCCTCGTGCACCGCGACATCAAGCCGGGCAACCTGCTCATCACGCCCGACGGCCGCGTCAAGATCACCGACTTCGGCATCGCGCGCATCGCCGATCAAGTGCCCCTCACCGCGACCGGCCAGGTCATGGGCACCGTGCAGTACCTCTCGCCCGAGCAGGCCAGCGGGCACCCCGCCTCGCCCTCGACCGACATCTACTCGCTCGGCATCGTCGCCTACGAGGCGCTCGCCGGCCGCCGTCCCTTCACGGGTGAGTCGCAAGTGGCGATCGCCATGGCGCAGATCAACGAGGCGCCGCCCGAGCTGCCGGTCACGGTCGCCGAGCCCGTGCGCAACCTCGTCTTCTCGGCCATCGCCAAGAAGCCCGACCAGCGGCCGGCCTCCGCTCAGCACTTCGCACGCGCCGCCCAGGCGCTGCGCCGCGGCGACGTCGCCGGCGCCGCCGCGATCGTCGCAGCCATCGCGGGCGCGGCGGCTGCCGCGGCGACGCAGCTCATGCCGACGACGCGGGACGACGCGACGCGCGTGCTGCCCTCGGGCGTCGCGGCCGCGGGCGCATCCGCTCCCACCACGACGGCGACCGCGGCGACGCCAGCCAACCGCCGCTCGCCGTGGACCTGGCCGCTCATCGCGCTCATCGCCCTGCTCGTGGTGCTCATCATCGGAGCGCTCATCGCGATCTGGGTCGCGCCGAGCGGCGACGATCCCGGGCCCTCGAGCAGCCCGACCCCGACCCCGACGACCCCGAGCTCGACGCCGACGCCCTCCCCGACGGTGGAGGCGATCGTGATCGTCGAAGAGGAGTGGATCGGTCTGACCCAGGCCGCGGTGGAGGACAAGATCGCCCAGCTCGGGCTGCGCCTCGACGCCGTGCAGGGCAACATCGCCCCGAGCGGCGACCAGGTGGGGCTGTCGTACCGCGTCAACCCGCGCGGCGAGGTGCAGCCGGGAACCCTGATCACCGTGTACTTCTACCAGCCGATCCCGACCCCCGAAGCGCCGTCGAGTCTCGCCATCGACCCGGGTTCGGGTCCGTACATCGGCGGATCGGAGGTCTTGTTGAGCTGGCCGCAGTACGGCGGCTGCCCGGCCGGCTACACGCTCAGCGGCTACAACTTCACGATCGTGGGCGGCTCGCCCGCACAGGCCAACCCGCTCGGCGCTGACGCGACCTCGCTCGTCGTGACTCTCGCCGACAGCGGTCAGCTGAAGGTGACCTACACGGCGCTGTGCGGCGACCTGCAGTCCGAGCGCTCGCCCGAGCTCGCCGTGCCGATCGAGCCCGCCCCGACCGAGCCGCTCCCCGGAGGCTGAGCCCGCTGCGCTTCCGGCGACGCCCCGTACACTGATGCGGAACCGCACCAGGTGACAGCGAGGACGACAGAGGCATGATCGACAGCACGACGCAGGGTGCTCGGCTGCTCGCCGGGCGCTACGAGCTCGGCGCCCTGATCGGGCGCGGCGGCATGTCTGACGTGCACATCGCCACCGACTCGCGGCTCGGCCGCCGGGTCGCCGTCAAGCTCCTGAAGTCGACCCTCGCCAACGACCCCGTCTTCCGCACCCGGTTCCGCCAGGAGGCCCAGGCGGCCGCGCGCATGGCGCATCCGACGATCGTCCGCGTCTTCGACGCCGGCGAGGAGACCGTGAGCGAGCCCGGCGGCGGCGAGACGATCTCGCCATTCATCGTCATGGAGCACGTCGAGGGCCGACTGCTGAAAGACATGATCGCCGACGGGCCGCTGCCGCCCGCCGAGGCGACGCGCATCATCGAGGGCGTGCTCACGGCACTGGAGTACTCGCATCGAGCCGGCGTCGTGCACCGCGACATCAAGCCGGGCAACATCATGATCACCAACGCCGGTCAGGTGAAGGTCATGGACTTCGGCATCGCCCGCGCGATCTCCGACTCCTCGGCGACCGTCGCGCAGACGAGCACGATTCTCGGCACGGCACAGTACTTCTCGCCCGAGCAGGCGCGCGGCGAGACCGTCGACGCCCGCAGCGACCTGTACTCGACGGGCGTCGTGCTGTTCGAGATGCTCACCGGCCGGGCTCCGTTCCGCGGCGACTCGCCCGTCGCCGTCGCCTATCAGCACGTCAGCGAGGCGCCCGTCGCTCCGAGCGCCCTCGTTCCCGCCGTCTCGCCGTCGCTCGACGCGGTCGTGCTGCACGCCCTCGCGAAAGACCGCTTCGAGCGCTTCCAGACCGCCTCCGACTTCCGCTCCGACGTCGCGGCGGCTGCCGCCGGCCAAGTGCCGCCGAAGCGCACCGACCCGACGACCGGCTTCGGGGCGACGCTCTTCGGCGTGAACCCGCAGGCGACCGCCGACACCGAGGCGGCGATGCGCCAGCTGAGCGTCGACGACGACGAGCGGCGCAGCCGCACCCAGAGCCGACCCCCCGTGGCGTGGATCTGGTCGGGCATCGCCGTGCTCGCCGTCGTCGTCATCGCCGTGTTGTTCTGGGCGTTCAATCTCGAGCGCACGCAGCTCGCCCCCTCGATGTCCGTCTCGGTGCCCGACGTCATCGGCCAGCAGTACGAAGACGGCGCCCAGCGGCTCATCGACGACGACCTGACGCCCAACCCGTTCCGCGAGGCGAGCACCGAGGTGCCCGAGGGGCAGATCCTGCGCACCGTACCCGCGGCGGGCGTCACCGTCTCGCACGGGCAGGAGGTCAAGGTGTACGTCTCGACGGGTCCTCCGGCGGTCGCCGTGCCGAACGTCGATCGCCTGTCGCTCCCCGATGCTCAGGCCGCGATCGAAGCGGCGGGCTTGAAGGTCGGAACGATCACGGCCGAGAACTCGCCGAACATCCGCAAAGACATCGTGATCCGCACCGACCCGGCCGTCGGCACGGAGGTGCGCGGGGGCGACACCATCACGATCGTGATCTCGTCGGGCCTCATCACGGTGCCCGACGTGCGCAACCTGCCGATCGGCGACGCGACGGCGCAGCTGAGCCCGCTGCAGCTGCAGATCCGCGTTCAGGGCAACAACGGCTGCACCGGCGGACTCGTGACCAACCAGTCGCTCGCCCCGGGCGACCAGCCGCAGAACTCCGAGATCACCCTCACGTGGTGCTCGGGAGTCGCGGGCGGGTCGACGAGCGAGACGAGCGAACCCGAGAACCCGGGCAACGGCTAGCGCGGAGCGGTCGGTGCCGAGACGAGAGGGCTCAGCTCGGCGGCCGTGACCTTCGCAGCGGGCAGCCCCGCGTCGGCGAGCCAGTTGCCGAGCATGCGGTAGCCGCCCTCGGTCAGCACCGATTCGGGGTGGAACTGCACCCCCACGATGGGCGCGGTGCGGTGCCGCAGACCCATGATCACCCCGCCGGGGGTGCGTGCGGTGACCTCGAGCTCATCGGGGACGGTACCGTCGACGACGGCGAGCGAGTGGTAGCGCGTTGCGCGGAAGGGCTGGGGCACCCCGTCGAAGAAGCCACTCGCGTCGTGCTCGATCATCGAGGTCTTGCCGTGCATGAGCTCTTCGGCGTGCGTCACGGTCGCGCCGAGCGCCTCGGCGATCGCCTGGTGGCCGAGGCAGACGCCGAGCAGCGGAGTACCGGTCGCGATCGCGGCCCTCACCACGGCGACCGAGACGCCCGCGGCGGCCGGGGTGCCGGGCCCGGGCGAGACGAGCACGGCGTCGTAGCCGGCGATGAGCTCAGCGGCCTCGGCCGGGTCGACGACATCGTTGCGCACCACGACCGTCTCGGCTCCGAGCTCGTGCAGATAGCCGTCGAGCGTGTAGACGAAGCTGTCGTAGTTGTCGATGACGAGAACGCGCACGCTTCTACTCTCGCACGGTCACGTCTTCGGGAAAGACGGAGTTCGAGATCCAGGGGAACACGACGTACGCGAGCGCCCACAGGATGCCCGCGGCGAGGGCCACGAGGATCAGCACCTTGACCCACACCGGGCCCGGAATCGCGCGCCACAGTGCCGCGTACATCAGGCCTTCCCGCCGAGCATCGCGCTGAGCTCGGCGGGCGCTCCGCCCTCGCGCGGGTACCAGCCGGTCATGACCGAGTAGGCGATCGCCCGTTCCGCGGTCGAGAACCGCGGATTGCACGTCGTCATGGTCAGGAAGCGCTCCTCGGGCTCGGCCCCGGCCGCGCGTGGGACGGGCGCGATCACGTCGACCTCGTTCGGCAGCACGTACTCGAGGCCGCGGAAGGCGTACTCGTACCACCCTGCGGCGGTCTCGATGTAGACCCGGTCGCCGACGCGCAGGTCGAGCAACTCGCCGAACGGCGCCCCGTTGGCGTTGCGATGCGCGGCGATCGCGAAATTGCCGAGCGCGCCGGGCATCTGCGTGCCCGGGTAGTGACCGACACCGGTACGGCGACTGTTGAGCACGGCGCTCACATCGATGCCCTGCGCGATCGTGCGCGCGTAGTCGGCGCCGAAGCGCGGCACCAGGAGCGTCGCGAAGGCCTCGTTGGTCGCGGAGGGCTCGGCGAGCACGGGCGCGAGTTCGATGCTCAGCGCTTCGACCGCCGGGGCGGGAACGGCGCCGGGCCCGCCGGGCCCGCCGCGCTCGCCACGCTCGTCCCGCGACTGCTCGGCCCACTGCTGCTGCAGCTCGGTCGCCGCCCGCGTCTGCTCGCCGCCGACGATGATGTCGTTGAGCCAGGCGTACCACCCGATGTAGAGCACGACGAGCACGCCGAGAGTGACGAGAGCTTCACCCAGCACGCCGACGACACTCGCACGGCGCCGCGTCGCGCGAGCGCCGCGCGGGGCGATGGGGCGAGCGGGCATGCGGTCATTGTAGGCCGCGGGTCACGGGCGCGCCCGCGCGCGGGCCGACGAGCGGCCGCCCCGGTTAGACTGTCGGCCATGGCCCGTGGCACAACCAGCAATGCGCAGAACCCCGAGACTCCGAGCGGCGAGGACGCCCCGAATCCGGTCTGGTTCAAGCCCGTCATGTTCGGCTTCATGCTCGTCGGGCTGCTGTGGATCATCGTCTACTACCTGAGCCAGACGTCCTGGCCGGTGCCCGCGCTCGGCCCGTGGAACATCATGGTCGGATTCGGCATCATGTTCATCGGGTTCCTCATGACGACCCGCTGGCGCTGACCGCTCCCCCGAAAAGGGGGTGGAACTACAGGCCTGTGATTATCCCCATTGTGGAATCGCCTGTGGATAACTCGCCCGCTCAGAGCAGGGCGAACCGCGCGATCGTCGCGATCACGAGCAGCAGCCCGAGGCCGACCAGCAGAACGTTCTGCCGCCGGCGCTGATCCCGTCGTCGCGTACGGATCATGATGAGCGCCACGAGCGCGCCGACGACGAGCCCGCCGATGTGCGCCTGCCACGAGATGCCCGGCACGACGAAGCCGATCACGAGGTTGAGGCCGATGAGCACGATGAGCTGCCGGCTCTGGCCGCCGAGCCGGCGCTGGATCACGAAGAAGGCCCCGAGCATCCCGAAGATCGCGCCGGACGCCCCGACGACCGCCTGATTCGGGGCCAGATAGAGCACTGCGAGCGAGCCGCCGAAGGCGGAGAACGCGTAGACGGCGAGGAATCGTGCTCGGCCGATGAGACCCTCGAGCAGCGGGCCGAGCACGAAGAGCGAGTACATGTTGAACAGGATGTGGAAGATCGAGCGCTCGCTGTGCACGAGCGCCGCCGTGAGCATGCGCCACGGCTCGATCGTCGTGAGCGGCGGCCAGTAGAGCAGCAGCTGGGTGACGGCACCGCCCGTGAGCTGCTGCAGCACGAACACGCCGATCGTCACGGCCAGGATGGAATAGGTGACGACGGGCGCGCGCGAGCCGGGGCGGAAGGCGCGCGCGATCGCCGAGGGACGCCGCGGTGCGGCCGCCCGCGCCGCCGCGGTGCACTCGGGGCAGTGCACCCCGACGGCGGCGGGCGACTGGCAGTCGCCGCAGATGGTGCGGCCGCACCGCTGGCAGCGGACGAAGCTCCGGCGGTCGGGATGCCGGTAGCAGACGCTCGCGCCCGCCTCCGGCGCCGCGCCGCCGAGGGCGGGGTCCGTCATCAGGCCTCGACGACCTCGATGCTCGTGATGACGACATCCGAAAGCGGCTTGTCGCGACCGTCGGTCGGAACGGCCTCGATTGCGTCGACGACCTTCTTCGACTCCTCGTCGGCGACGGCGCCGAAGATCGTATGGTTGCCGTTGAGCCACGGCGTCGGCACGGTCGAGATGAAGAACTGCGAGCCATTGGTGCCGCGGCCGCCGCGCTTGCCGGCGTTCGCCATCGCGAGCAGGTACGGCTCGGAGAACTGCAGTTCGGGGTGGATCTCGTCGTCGAACTCGTAGCCCGGGCCGCCGATGCCCTGGCCGAGAGGGTCGCCGGCCTGCAGCATGAAGTCCTTGATGATGCGGTGGAAGATGACGCCGTCGTAGAGCGGCGCGGTGGTCGTCTGACCGGTGGCCGGGTGGGTCCACTCGATCTCGCCCGTCGCGAGACCGACGAAGTTCTTCACGGTCTTGGGGGCATGGTTGCCGAAGAGGTTGATCGTGATGTCGCCGAGGGAGGTGTGGATGGTCGCGACTGCGGTGTGGATGGGCATGGCGCCATTCTTCCACGGTGCGCACCGGGCGCTTCCTGAGCGTTTTGTCTGTGCGGGTTGGGCGCTACCGGTCGCAGTGCCAGGATGGGAAGACGCCACCGATCGCACCCCTGGGAGGACCGCTATGGAGCTGTCACGCAAGCGCCGCCGCGAGCTGAAGAAGCTGCGCGGCGCCGCCGAGAACGTCTGGAGCGAGCAGCGCGAGGTGCTCGAGCACGCGTCGAAGGTGCTGCGCGACGCGAGTCGGCAGGCCGCCGACGTCGCCCGGCGCGACGTCGCCCCCAAGGTTCGCAACTCCTACGAGCGCCGGGTGCAGCCGGGCGTCGATGCGGGAGTGGGAGCCGTGCGGCAGGCGACGCACGCGACGAAGGAGAAGGTGGCCGACGACATCCTGCCCGCCATCTCGGGCGCGCTCGGCTCGGCCGTCGCCGCGATCGAGGTGGCGCGCGACAAGCATTTGCGCGAGGCGATCCGCAACGCCTCGAAGGTGAGCGCCGACATCGCCAACAAGGCGGGCCGGCGCCTCGGCATCGTCGAGGTCAAGCGGGGCCCCGGGCCCGGTCAGTTCGTGCTCATCGGCCTCGGCCTCGTCGCGGCCGCGGCGATCGCCTACGCGGCCTGGCAGGTGCTGCGGCCCGACGACGAGCTCTGGGTCGAGGACGACCTCGACGACGGCATCGACGAGACCGCGACGGCCATGTGATCGTCGCGACGGATGCAGTGACGGGCGCCCCCTGCGGAGCGCCCGTCACTGTTCCGGCCGGTCGGGCACGGGCCGGTTTCACCCGCGAGTGCACGCGTTTGTGGCGAGTGCACGTGAGCTTCTGCGTGCACTCGCCACAAACGCGTACGCTCGTCGCGCGCCGAGAGCGCGGGCTCACAAGGGCCGGGTTTGCGCCGGCCTGCGCCGCTGAGGTGAAGGAGTGGAGCCTAGGGGAATCGAACCCCTGACCTCCTGCTTGCAAAGCAGGCGCTCTACCAATTGAGCTAAGGCCCCTTGCTTGTTTCTGGCTTCGCCGCGCGCTGGAGCCAGGAGCGAGGGCTTTATGGCCGTCGCAACGACGCCAGCGCCGAGCCCTGTCTCGGGGCTCGGTCTCGGCTTCAGCAACGGCACTAGCGTACCCGCGAACCGGCACGCACGAAAAAGGACCCCGCCGAAACGGGGCCCGATCGCGTGGGGATACGAGGACTTGAACCTCGGACCTCTTCGTTATCAGCGAAGCGCTCTAACCGCCTGAGCTATATCCCCTCAGACCGGATATGACTGTACACGACCCGGTCGCCTTCCCCGAAATCGCCGGCGGATGCTCCCGATCAGTTGTTCGTGAAGCCCACCAGCAGGCCCCCGGTGAACCTCACCGAGAGGTTGTAGAGCAGGGCGCTGATGGCCCCGAGGGCCGTGCCGCCGACGACGTTGAGCACGCCGACGATGATCGCGAAGACCATCACCTGCCCGAGCGAGAGAATCGAGGCGATGGAGGTCGCGTCGTCGCCGAGGATGTCCGCGAAGACCGCGTCGAGGTCGGCGATGATGCCGATCGACTGCATGACGAGCCAGATGAAGAACGTCGCCACGACGAGAACGATCGCGCCGCAGACGGCGACGAGGAACGAGAGTTTCACGGCCGACCAGAAGTCGATGTAGACGAGCTTGAGTCGGACCTGCTTGGTGGGGGTGGAACGCTGCGACTTGCGCTGCAGCTTCTCGGCGACGGTGCTCACTGGGTGTCTTCCTTCCCGGCCTCGGCCGCGGGCGCGGTCTCGGGTCCGTCGGTGTCGGAGTCAGCGTCCGCCGTCTCGGCGTCCGATTCTTCCAGGTTTCGCTCGCTGTTGCGCGCGATCGCGATGATGCGGTCGTCGTCGTCGGGACGGGCGAACACGACGCCCATGGTGTCGCGACCCTTCGCGGGCACCTCGGCGACGGCCGAGCGCACGACCTTGCCGCCCGCGAGGACGACGAGCACCTCGTCGTCCTCGGTCACGATGAGGCCGCCGGCGAGCGCCCCGCGATCCTCGTTGAGCTTGGCGACCTTGATGCCGAGGCCGCCGCGACCCTGCACGCGGTACTGGTCGACGTCGGTGCGCTTGGCGTAGCCGCCCTCGGTGACGACGAAGACGAAGCCGTCGTCGTGCACGACCGAGGCAGACAGCAGGTGGTCGTCGCCGCGGAAGCTCATGCCGATGACGCCCGAGGTCGACCGGCCCATCGGCCGCAGCGCGGTGTCGCTCGCCGTGAAGCGCACTGACATGCCGCCGCGCGAGATGAGCAGGACATCGCTCTCGTTCTCGGCGAGCATCGCCGAGACGAGCTCGTCGCCCTCGCGCAGGTTGATGGCGATGATGCCGCCCGTGCGGTTGGTGTCGTACTCGGTGAGCGCGGTCTTCTTCACGAGGCCGTTCCGTGTGGCGAGCACGAGGTAGGTCGCGGCCGAGTAGTCGCGGATGTCGAGGATCTGCGCGATCTCCTCCCCCGGCTGCAGCGCGAGGAGGTTGGCGACGTGCTGGCCCTTCGCGTCGCGCCCGGCCTCCTGGATCTCGTAGGTCTTGAGGCGGTAGACCCGACCGGTCGTGGTGAAGAACAGCAGCCAGTGGTGGGTGGTCGTGACGAAGAAGTGCTCGACGACGTCGTCGGCCCGCAGCTGGGCGCCCTTGACGCCCTTGCCGCCGCGGTGCTGCGAGCGGTAGTTGTCGCTGCGCGTGCGCTTGATGTAGCCGCTGCGCGTGACGGTGACGACCATCTCCTCCTCGGGGATGAGGTCTTCGACGCTCATGTCGCCGTCGAAGCCGAACATGATCTCGGTGCGGCGGTCGTCGCCGTACTTGTCGACGATCTCGGTGAGCTCCTCGCCGACGATCGAGCGCTGACGCTCGGGGCTCGCGAGGATCGCCTGGTAGTCGGCGATGAGCCGCTCGAGCTCTTCGGCCTGCTCCTGGATCTTCTGGCGCTCGAGCGCGGCCAGTCGGCGCAGCTGGAGATTGAGGATGGCCGTCGCCTGCAGCTCGTCGACCTCGAGCAGCGCCATGAGGCCCTCGCGCGCCTCGTCGACGGTGGGCGATCGGCGGATGAGCGCGATGACCTCATCGAGGGCGTCGAGCGCCTTGAGGTAGCCGCGCAGGATGTGGGCGTCGGCCTCGGCCTTCTTCAGCCGGAACCGCGTGCGCCGGACGATCACCTCGATCTGATGCGCTGTCCACAGCGTGATGAAGCCGTCGATCGGCAGGGTGCGGGGAACGCCGTCGACGATCGCGAGCATGTTGGCGCCGAAGTTGTCCTGCAGCTGCGTGTGCTTGTACAGGTTGTTGAGCACGACCTTGGCGACGGCATCCCGCTTCAGGACGATCACCAGTCGCTGGCCTGTGCGCCCGGAGGACTCGTCGCGGATGTCGGCGATGCCGGCGAGCTTGCCCTCCTTGACGAGGTCGGCGATCTTGATCGCGAGGTTGTCGGGGTTGACCTGGTACGGCAGCTCGGTGATGACGAGGCAGGTGCGGTTCTGGATCTCCTCGACCGTGACGACCGCGCGCATCGTGATCGATCCACGGCCCGTGCGGTAGGCGTCGTTGATGCCCTTGACGCCGAGGATCTGCGCGCCGGTCGGGAAGTCGGGGCCCTTCACCCGCTGCAGGACGGCCTCGAGCAGCTGCTCGCGATCGGCCTCGGGGTTCTCGAGGTGCCAGAGGGCCGCCGAGGCCACTTCGCGCAGATTGTGCGGGGGGATGTTCGTGGCCATGCCGACCGCGATGCCGACCGATCCGTTGACGAGCAGGTTCGGGAACCGCGACGGCAGGATCGCTGGCTCCTGCGTGCGGCCGTCGTAGTTGTCCTGGAAGTCGACGGTGTCCTCGTCGATGTCGCGGACCATCTCCATCGCGAGCGGCGCCATCTTCGTCTCGGTGTACCGAGGGGCGGCGGCGCCGTCGTTGCCGGGCGAGCCGAAGTTGCCCTGACCGGCGGCGAGCGGGTAGCGCATGCTCCACGGCTGCACGAGCCGCACGAGCGCGTCGTAGATCGCCGTGTCGCCGTGCGGGTGGAACTGGCCCATGACGTCGCCGACGACGCGCGAGCACTTGGAGTACGCCTTGTCGGGGCGGTAGCCGCCGTCGTACATCGCGTAGAGCACGCGCCGGTGCACGGGCTTGAGCCCGTCGCGCACGTCGGGCAGGGCGCGCCCGACGATGACGCTCATCGCGTAGTCGAGGTACGAGCGCTGCATCTCCAGCTGCAGGTCGACCTGGTTCACACGGCCGCCCGGGCCGGGGCTCGCGTCGTCGACGTCGGTGATGTCGTCGGCCATGGGTTCAGTCCTTCAGTCTCGGTTCGGCAGGGGGCGTGCGGCGGTCTCGATCAGATGTCGAGGAACCGCACGTCCTTCGCGTTCTGCTGGATGAAGTTGCGGCGCGACTCGACGTCTTCGCCCATGAGGGTCGAGAACACCGAGTCGGCGATCGCGGCGTCCTCGAGCGTCACCTGCAGCAGTGTGCGGGTCTCGGGGTTCATGGTCGTGTCCCACAGCTCCTGGTGGTTCATCTCGCCGAGGCCCTTGTAGCGCTGCACGCCGTTGTCCTTGGGGATGCGCTTGCCGCCGGCGAGGCCGGCCTGCATGAGCGCGTCGCGTTCGCGGTCGCTGTAGACGTACTCGTGATCGGCGTTGGTCCACTTCAGCCGGTACAGCGGGGGCTGGGCGAGGTAGACGTAGCCCAGATCGATGAGCGGGCGCATGTAGCGGAACAGCAGGGTCAGCAGGAGGGTCGTGATGTGCTGGCCGTCGACATCCGCATCGGCCATCAGCACGATCTTGTGGTACCGCACCTTGTCGGGGTCGAAGTCCTCGCCGATGCCCGCGCCGAACGCGGTGATCATCGCCTGCACCTCGGCGTTGCCGAGCGCGCGGTCGAGGCGCGCCTTCTCGACGTTGAGGATCTTCCCGCGCAGCGGAAGGATCGCCTGCGTCTCGGGGTTGCGGCCCTGCACCGCCGAGCCGCCGGCCGAGTCGCCCTCGACGATGAAGATCTCGCTCAGCGAGGGGTCCTTCGACTGGCAGTCCTTGAGCTTGCCGGGCATGCCGCCGGATTCGAGGAGCCCCTTGCGGCGGGTCTGCTCGCGCGCCTTACGGGCGGCCAGGCGCGCGGCCGCGGCCTGCAGCGCCTTGCGGATGACGTCTTTCGCCTGCACGGGGTTGCGCTCGAACCAGTCGGAGAGGTGCTCGCCGGCGACCTTCTGCACGAACGACTTCGCCTCGGTGTTGCCGAGCTTGGTCTTCGTCTGGCCCTCGAACTGCGGCTCTCCGAGCTTGATCGAGATCACGGCCGTGAGGCCCTCGCGCACGTCGTCGCCCGAGAGGTTCTCGTCCTTCTCCTTGATGAGGCCCTTCTCGCGCGCGTAGCGGTTGACGAGGGTCGTGAGCGCGGCGCGGAACCCCTCCTCGTGCGTGCCTCCCTCGTGCGTGTTGATCGTGTTGGCGTAGGTGTGCACGCTCTCGGAGTACGAGCTCGTCCACTGCATCGCCACCTCGAGCGCGATCCGGCGCTCGGTGTCCTCCGACTCGAAGGAGATGATCTCGGGGTGCACGACCTCGATCTTCTTGGCCGAGTTGAGGAACTCGACGTAGTCGACGAGCCCCTTCTCGTAGAGGAACTGCTCGCGGCGCGGTTCAGTGCTCGCGGTGTCGCCGAGCTCGGTCACGCGATCGGTCGGCCGCTCGTCGGTGATCGCGATCGTGAGCCCCTTGTTGAGGAAGGCCATCTGCTGGAACCTCGTGCGCAGCGTGTCGTAGTCGAAATCGACGGTCTCGAAGATCTCGGCGTTCGGCCAGAACGTGATCGTCGTGCCGTTCGTGCTGTCGGGCTCGCCCTTCTCCAGCGGTGCATCCGGCACGCCGTTGGTGTAGCTCTGCCGGTAGACGTTGCCCTGACGACGGACCTCGACGTCGAGCTTGGCCGACAGGGCGTTGACGACCGAGCTGCCGACGCCGTGCAGGCCGCCGGAGACCGCGTACCCGCCGCCGCCGAACTTGCCGCCCGCGTGCAGGATCGTCAGCACGACCTCGACGGTCGACTTCTTCTCGACGGGGTGCATGTCCACCGGGATGCCGCGGCCGTTGTCGACGACGCGCACCCCCCCGTCGGCGAGGATCGTCACATCGATGGTGTCGCAGAAGCCGGCGAGCGCCTCGTCGACCGAGTTGTCGACGATCTCGTAGACCAGGTGGTGGAGCCCGCGCGGCCCCGTCGACCCGATGTACATGCCGGGGCGTTTGCGCACCGCCTCGAGCCCTTCGAGTACCTGGATGTGGCTGGCGCCGTATGCCTCATCCGAGGCAGGGGTGGAAGGGGTGGTGGTCATATGGAATTGCGCTCCCGCCGACTCGATCGAATGCGCCGATCACGAGCCGAAGAGAAGGCTCCGTAGCGACCTGACAATCCTAGCAAAAATCGGCCCCTCAGAGGCGCTGCAGGGGCCTTCTGGGGAGATTTCGGACTCCGGCTGGAGTGATTTAGCCTTTCTACCCGTAGGTGTCTCGTGGGCCGCGCCCGGGGATCGATCGTGGCCCTCTCTTCCAGCTCGGCGCTCCTGGCCCGTCGAATCGGATCGAGCGGACGCCCGCATCGGGGTGGCGCTGCAGGATCGAGGTCAGGATCTCGGCCCTCATGAGCCGCAGCTGCGTCGCCCACGCCGTGGAGTCGCACTGCACCGTGAGCACCTCATCCTCGATGCCGACGGGTTGCGAGTGGGCGGCGGTGTCGGCACCGACGAGCTCGGGCCACGACAGCAGGAGGTCGCCCTTCGCGAGCGGCGAGGTCCAGCCCATGCGCGAGGTCAGGGTGTCGATGACGTCGCCGAGACCCGAAGGGTCGCGACCCGATCCGAACGGGGTGGATGCCCCGGTCGCCTTCATGGCTCGCTTTCGGGCATCGCTCGATCGTTTCGACGGGTCCCCGAACAGCCGTCGGAGCCTCAGATAGAGGGCCGCAGCCTCGGAGGGCTCCTCCTCCCGGTCGGGCCGGGTCATCCGGCGCCCCCGGTCTCGGAGGCCTCGTCCACGATCGCCCCCGCCGCGATGCGCACGGTCGTCGCGCGCAGCCGATCGGGAACATCCCCACCGACCGCCGCGGTGATCAGCACTTGCTCGAAGTCGTGCACGGCGTCCGCGAGGCGCTCCCGTCGACCCTCGTCGAGCTCGGCGAAAACGTCGTCGAGCACGAGCACGGGGTCACCCGCGACGGCGTCGAGGCGCAGCACCTGGGCGGAGGCGAGCTTGAGGGCGAGCGCGAACGACCAGCTCTCGCCGTGGCTCGCGTACCCGCGGGCGGGGAGCCCGTTGAGGTCGAGGATGAGGTCGTCACGGTGCGGCCCGACGAGCGTGACGGCGCGTTCGAGCTCGGCGCGACGACGCTCGGCGAGCACGCTGCGGAATCGCTCGCGCGTGGCGGCGGGGTCGAGTGGGGCATCCGGATCATCGATCATCGTGACCGCCTCGGCGCCGTCGATCGAATGCTGCAGCCCGACCCGCGTTCGGTGCTCCTCCCCTGCGACGGCGGTGTACGAGGCCGCGATGTGCGGGCGCAGGGCGGTGACGAGCTGCCAGCGGGCGACCATGAGCTCGGTGCCGAGCTCGACGAGGCGTTCGTCCCAGACATCGAGAGTCGTCATCGCCTCGGCGGGAACCCGGGACGCGCGCGCCGACTTGAGCAGAGTGTTGCGCTGCCGCAGCACGCGCTCGTAATCGGCGATGACTCCGGCGAAGCGCGGGGAGCGCTGCACGACGAGCGCGTCGAGGAATCCCCGCCGAACGCCGGGCTCGCCGCGCACGAGAGCAAGATCCTCCGGAGCGAACAGCACGCTCGAGAAGTAGCGCGGCAGTTCGCGCACGCGGATCGCGCCACGATTGACCCGCGCCTTGTTGGGGCTCGAGCGATTGAGCTGCACCTCGATGACGATCGCCCGATCGTCATGCTGGACCCGTAGCCGGATGATCGCGGCGTCGGTGCCGAATCGGATGAGCGCCTGATCGGTCGAGACGCGATGCGATGACACCGTGCTCGCGTAGCCGATCGCCTCGACGAGATTGGTCTTGCCCTGACCGTTCCTGCCGACGAAGAGAACGGGGCCGGGGGTGAGTTCGACCTCCGCCCGAGCATAGTTGCGGAAGTCGGCGAGGGAGAGGTGGGTGACGTGCACGCCGGCGCGGCTAGCGCAGCAGCAGGTTCGGCTGCAGCAGGTAGCGGTAGTTGTCGGCGCCGGGCTGATCCTTTGACGACTGGCTCGTGATGAGCACGGGTCCCGGCTTGTTGGGATTCTCTGTCTTCGTGAACGAGATGCGGACGAACTCGCTGTGCACGGCGGCGAGGCCGTCGATGAGGAACTGCGGCTTGAGCGAGACCACGGTGTCGTCACCGACGAGGTGTGCATCGATCGTCTCGGAGGCCTGCGCGTTCTCGGTGCCGATGGCCTCGAGGGTGAGACCGTCGGCCGAGAAGCTGTAGCGCAGCGCGGCATCGCGCTCGAGCACGAGGGCCACTCGACGCGTGGCCTCGATGAGCTCCGCGGTGCTCATGACGGCGTAGTTGTCGACGGTCTCGGGGAAGAGCCTCTTCACGGGTGGGAAGTTGCCCTTGATCAGCAATGAGGTCACGGTCTTCTGGTCGGCCGAGAACGCGATGAGCTCGCGGTCGCCGCCCGTGACGATCGTGACGGAGATCTGCGCGGAGTGGCCGAAGATCTTGCCGAGTTCCGACAGCGTGCGCGCGGGAACGAGAGCGGTGACGCCCTCGGCGACGGAGGAGGACTCCCAGTCGATCTCACGCACGGCCACGCGGTAGCGGTCGGTCGCCACGAGCGAGAGCCGGTTCTCGGCGATCTCGAGCTGCACGCCCGTGATGACGGGCGTCACATCGTCGCGCGACGCTGCGACGGAGACCTGGCCGACGGCGTCGGAGAAGGCATCGCCCGGCAGAGTACCGACTGGTCCGTCGACCACGGGAAGGCTCGGATACTCCTCGACCGGCATGCTGGAGAGGGTGAATCGTGCTGTGCCGCAGCGCACCGCGATCTTTCCGTCTTCCGTCGTGAACTGAACGGGCGCGGTGGGCAGTCGCGATGCGATCTCGGCGAGGAGCCGGCCCGAGACGAGAACCGTGCCGTCCTCCTCGATGTCGGCGGTGATCGCCGTCTGGGCCGAGACCTCGTAGTCGAACGACGAGAGCGTGAGGGCGCCGCCTTCGGCACGCAACAGCACCCCGCTGAGAATCGGCAGTGTGGTGCGCTGCGGCAGCAGTTTCACGGCGAACGACACGGCATCGGCGAAGACATCGCGATTGACCTGGAACTTCACGGGCTCCCTCTCGGTCGTGACTGCTGCTGCCCGGCGATCCGGGGCCTTCCATACTGGCACAGCAGTGCGATGCGGCGGACAGGACGGATTCCCGTTGTCCGCAGCTCGGAAGGGTTATCTCCTCATCCATTGAAGGAGAAGAAGGATTAACAGCGTTAACCACTGTGCACAGTGTGGATAACTCCGTGGGAAACCCGGAAACACGCCGAACCACACGCCTGTGATTTGTGGAGGAGTGGTCGCGCAGGTCGTGAAGTCCCCACACGGATGCGTGAGTGCCGAGCATGGCCCCTCACAACAACAGGTCGTCGTTCCACAATCGGTGCGTGTGTCTTCCCCGGGTTATCCACAGGCTGTCCCCAGTGTGCGAAACCCTCGTTGAAACTGACAAACACCTGTGGGCGAACAACGCGGAAGGCCCGGGCGCACGCCCGGGCCTCGTCCTCATCGCCGTCTCATCGCCGTCGAGATCGGGCGGGAGGTCGACCCCGATCAGCCGTAGCGATGGTTCTGCTTGATGCGGCTCGTCAGCTCGGTGACCTGGTTGTAGATCGAGCGGCGCTCCTTCATCAACTCGCTGATCTTCTTGTTCGCGTACATGACCGTGGTGTGGTCGCGATTGCCGAACAGCTGACCGATCTTGGGCAGGGAGAGGTTCGTGAGTTCGCGGCACAGATACATCGCGATCTGTCGCGCCGTGGCGACCGCCTGGGAGCGGGAGGAGCCGTAGAGATCATCGACCGTGAGCTTGAAGTAGGCGGCCGTGTGATTGATGATGTCGACCGGCGCGATGACGTTGTCCTCGTCGAGGGTGATGAGGTCTTTCAGAACGGTCTGCACGAGCTGCATGTCGACGGGCGTGCGGTTGAGGTTCGCGAAGGCCGTGACGCGGATCAGCGTGCCCTCGAGCTCGCGGATGTTGCTGGACACCTTCGAGGCGATGTACTCGAGCACATCGTCGCGCACCTGCAGCTTGTCGTTCTGCGCCTTCTTTCGCAGGATCGCGATGCGGGTCTCGAGGTCGGGCGCCTGCACGTCGGTGATGAGGCCCCACTCGAACCGGCTGCGCATGCGGTCTTCGAAGCCAGTGAGGTGCTTGGGAGGCAAGTCGCTCGTGATGACGACCTGCTTGTTGTGGTCGTGCAGCGTGTTGAAGGTGTGGAAGAAGGCCTCCTGCGTCGAGTCCTTGCCCTGCAAGAACTGGATGTCATCGATGAGAAGGATGTCGATCTCGCGATACCGGGATTGGAAGAGGCTCGCCCGGTTGTTCGCGATGGAGTTGATGAAGTCGTTCGTGAACTCCTCGGAACTCACATAGCGCACGCGGATGCCCGGGTACAGGCTCTCCGCGTAGTGGCCGATGGCGTGGAGGAGGTGCGTCTTGCCGAGCCCTGACTCTCCATAGACGAAGAGAGGGTTGTATGCCTTCGCCGGCGCCTCGGCGACCGCGACCGCTGCGGCGTGCGCGAAGCGGTTCGATCCGCCGATGACGAAGTTGTCGAAGCTGTACTTGGGGTTGAGTCGGCTGTCGCTCCGGCGGTCGCTCGGGTTGACCGGGGTCGATGGCTGCGGCTGCTCGATGTACGGCGTCGGCTCGATCTTCTCGACAGGAGCGTCGAAGCCGCCGTGCTGGATCTCGGGATTGACCACGATCGCGAAGCTCGGTACCGCGTCACCGGCGGCGCTCGAGAGCGCGTTGAGGAGGGGCAGGCGGATGCGCTGCTCCAGCATGCCGCGGGTCAGTTCGTTCGGCACCTCGAGGTAGAGGGTGCCGGCCATGACCCCGCGCGGTTCGACGAGGTTGATGAAGCCGTGCAGTTGAGGAGTGATGCGCTCGTCGGCGGTGAGGGCGGTCTTGACCGAGTTCCACAGCTCTAGGGTGGAATCGGGGTCATCCGACATCGCTTGACTCCTCGCGGGAATGAATGGCACGGAAGCGGCGGCAGCACGGTTCACCGCGGCGCGCCATAGGCTCCCACTGTAGACGGGTGCGGCCTGTCGTCACCAACGGTTGTCCCCGCCCGTGCCGGTGATGCGCCTCGTTCGCCCTTGCGGTTTGACCGCGGCGCCCGGCCACCGTACTGTTAACCGGTTGACTTCTGTCCGGGTCGATTTCGCGATGTCCGGGCACCGCCCGTCGTCGCCGCCCTACGAGGGCCGAGGAGATTCCCATGAGCAAGCGCACCTTCCAGCCGAACAATCGCCGCCGCGCCAAGGTGCACGGCTTCCGTCTTCGCATGCGCACCCGCGCCGGTCGCGCGATCCTCGCCGCGCGTCGCCGCAAGGGTCGCACAGAGCTCTCGGCCTAAGAACCCTCGGTGCTCGGTCGGGCCCACAGGGTGACCCGCGCGGACGATTTTCGTACCACGGTGCGAAAAGGTCGGCGAACGACCGTCGAGCACGCCGTCATCCATCGCATGCGCTCCTCAGGGGCGAACGGCCCGCGATTCGGCGTCATCGTCTCCACGCACGTCGGGGGTGCGGTTGTACGCAATCTGGTGCGTCGGCGCATCCAGGCGGTGTGCGCCATCGCGATCGATACGGTGCCGATCCCAGCCACCGACGTCATCGTGATCCGGGCCCTCCCAGGCGCCGGTGAGCTCGACTGGGATAGCCTGCGAGCGGAGATCGACCGCGGTTTGCGACGGGTGGTGGCGGCATGAGCGTCCTGCGGATGATCGCGCTCCTTCCCCGCAACGCGGCGATCCTGCTGCTCCGGGCCTACCGCGCGATCATCTCGCCGCTCTACGGCGACGTCTGCCGGTATTACCCCAGCTGCTCGGCGTACGGACTCGGCGCCGTCCAGGAGCACGGCGTGATGGTGGGCTCCTGGCTCACCGTCCGACGGCTGCTGCGGTGCCACCCGTGGTCCGACGGCGGCATCGACGACGTGCCGGCGAACGAGCACTCCCCCTACCGCCGCACCCGCTTCGGCTTCGTCACGCTCGACAGAAAGGGATAACCCCCAATGGACATCTTCGGCCTCATCCTGTGGCCCATCAAGTGGGCCATCGAGGCGATCCTGGTGGGCTTCCACTCCCTCCTGACGTCGATCGGCCTGGATGCCGCGTCGGGACTGACCTGGGTGCTGTCGATCACGGGCCTCGTGCTGGTGATCCGCGCAGCGCTCATCCCCGTCTTCGTGCGGCAGATCAAGAGCCAGCGGCGGATGATGGAGATCGCCCCCCAGCTCAAGAAGATCCAGGACAAGTACAAGGGCAAACGCGATCAGTTCTCCCGGGAGGCGATGTCGCGCGAGACCATGGAGCTCTACAAGCGGACGGGCACCAACCCGCTCTCGTCGTGCCTTCCCCTGCTGCTGCAGATGCCGATCTTCTTCGGCCTGTTCTCCGTGCTCAACGATGCGTATGCGGAGAAGCCGGGCGTGGGTCTGCTGAACGCGCAGCTCTCGCGTCAGTTCGGCGAGGCCTCCCTGTTCGGCGTCGCCCCGCTCGGTTCGTCGATGGTGACCTCCGACGGCAACGGCTGGGTGATCCTGATCGCGATCGTCCTCGTCGTGCTGATGACCGCGTCGCAGTTCATCACGCAGCTGCAGATCATGTCGAAGAACCAGTCGCCCGAGATGAAGGCCTCGCCGATGTACCGGCAGCAGCGCATCCTTCTCTACGTGTTGCCGCTCGTCTTCGCGTTCTCAGGTTTCGCGTTCCCACTCGGCGTGATGTTCTACTGGTTCGTCTCGAACATCTGGACGATGGTGCAGCAGTTCCTCGTCATCAGGAACATGCCCACCCCCGGTTCTGAGGCAGCGCTCGCTCGTGAGGCTCGACTGGCCAAGAGGCGTCAGCGACGCGGATTGCCCACTATCGTCGAGGACGAGCCGGAACCGGCCGCCGAGGAGCCCAAGAAGACCCAGCGGCAGCAGCCCATCGGCAAGAACCGCGCCAAGAAGAAGACCGGGAAGTAATGATGACCGACGTCACCGAGCTCGCATCCGAATCGACCGCTCCGGCCTCGACCGAACCCGCCGAGCCCTCCCTCGACGACGAGGGCGACATCGCCGCCGACTACCTCGAAGAGCTGCTCGACATCGCCGACCTCGATGGCGACATCGACATCGAGAGCCGGGCGGGCCGGGTGTACCTCTCGGTGGAGTCGGAGAACCCGAGCGACCTCCGCGTGCTCTCCAAGCCCGAGGTCGTGTCGGCCGTGCAAGAGCTCACACGTCTCGCAGTTCACGCCAAGACCGGCGAGTTCTCGCGGCTGATCCTCGACATCGGCGGTTCGCGCGATGCCCGAGCCCATGAGCTCGCTCAGCTCGTCGACCGCGCGGTCGAACGCCTGGAGTCCGGTGCCTCGTCAGCGGCCCTGCCCCCGATGTCGAGTTACGAGCGCAAGCTCGTGCACGACCTCGTTGCGGAACGCGGCTTCACCTCGGAGTCCGAGGGCGAGGGCGCGGATCGTCACACCGTGATCCGTCGCGCCTGACGCCCACCGGTTCGTTTCACGTGAAACATCACCCGGCGGAAGGCGACGACGGCATGGAACGAACCCGGCGCCCCGGGGACTCCGCCGCGCCGCGCGACGCGACGAGTCACCGTGCCGGGGAGGCGGACGACACCACGACCGTGGTGAAGCCGGAGTCGCATGCGCCGATGGTCGAGCCGGAACCGATGGGTGCCGTCACCGTCTTCGGCGAACGGATCGAGCTCGCTCGCGAGTTCACCGCGGACCTGCGCGCCCATGGTGAGCGACTCGGGTTGATCGGACCGCTGGAGCTCCCCCGCTTGTGGTCGCGGCATGTCCTCAACTCGGCCGTCGTCTCCCCCTACCTGCGCGGGGGCTCCCGGGTGGCAGACATCGGCAGCGGCGCCGGCCTGCCGGGATTGGTGCTCGCGATCGCGCGTCCCGATGTCGAACTCGTCCTCATCGAACCGATGGAGCGCCGCTGCGACTGGCTGCGCGCCGAGTCGGAGCGACTGGGTCTGACGAACGTCACGGTCGCGCGGTCGCGTGCCGAGGAGGCGACAGCGATTGGGCCGTTCGATCAGGCGACGGCCCGGGCGGTGAGCGCCTTGCGTACGCTGATCCCCCTCGCCGTTCCCCTCGTCCGTCGGGGCGGCGAACTGCTGTTCCTCAAGGGCTCCCGGGTCCACGAGGAGATCGCGGCGGCGACCAAGCAGATCGCGCGGTCCCGGTTGCGCGACATCGAGGTTCTCGAGCTCGGCGCCGGGATCGTCCCCGAAGCGACGCGACTCTTTCGGGCTACAGTGGACGAGGCATCCTGACGCGCACTGCGCGGATGCGACCGGCGGGCGTCGAATCGGCGCCCGTTTCACGTGAAACATTCGAACGGGAGGCGCGCCGGTGACATCGGGCGGAACCTACGACGAGTCCACTCCCCTCGCTCGGGAGATCGCGGACATCACCCGTCGTCGCTTCGCGCTTCAGCAGACCGATGTCCCCCTTCCCACCGCCCCGCGGGTGGTCACCGTGTCGAACCAGAAGGGCGGCGTCGGCAAGACGACCACGACGGTCAACCTGGCCGCCGCTCTCGCGCGATCCGGAGCGCGCGTTCTCGTCATCGATCTCGACCCTCAGGGGAACGCCTCCACCGCTCTGGGCGTCGAGCACCACGCTGACACGCCGAGCGTCTACGACGTCATCGTCGGCGACGCGGAGATGGATGACGTCGTGCAGAAGAGCCCGGAGTTCGATCATCTGTACTGCGTCCCTGCGACGATCCACCTCGCTGGTGCCGAGATCGAGCTCGTCTCCCTCGTCGCTCGGGAACAGCGACTGCGCTCGGCACTCGACACCTATCTCGCCGAGGTCGACGAGCCCGTTCATTACGTCTTCATCGACTGCCCGCCATCGCTCGGCTTGCTGACGATCAACGCCTTCGTCGCCGCGCGCGAGGTGCTCATACCGATCCAGTGCGAGTATTACGCGCTCGAGGGGCTGAGTCAGCTGCTCAACTCGATCAAGCTCATCGAGAAGCACCTCAATCCGGAACTGCGCGTCTCCACGATCCTGATGACCATGTACGACGGCAGGACGAACCTCGCTCAGCAGGTCGTTGCGGATGTCCGCGAGCACTTCCCCGAGCTGGTCCTGAACACGCTCATCCCGCGCTCGGTGAGGATCAGCGAGGCGCCCTCCTTCGGCCAGAGTGTCATCAGCTACGACCAGTCCTCCGCCGGTTCGCTCTCGTACCTGGAAGCGGCAGCGGAGATCGCGCAGAGAGGGGCTACACGGTAATGGCGACCAAGCGCACAGGACTCGGGCGCGGCATCGGCGCGCTCATCCCCACCGGCGAAGCCGATCGGGACCGGCCCGTCGACGTGTTCTTCCCGCAGGCCGCGGACGGCCCCGAGCTCACTGCTGTGCCGGGAGCCCGACTGGCCGCCATCGCACCGCGCAACATCGTGCCCAACCCGCAGCAGCCCCGAATGGATTTCCGTGAGGAGGAGCTCGCCGAGCTCGTGCACTCCGTCCGCGAGTTCGGGGTGCTGCAGCCCATCGTCGTGCGGGAGCGCGCCGGAGCCGGACAGGGCGAGCCGCAGTACGAACTCATCATGGGCGAGCGTCGATTGCGGGCCTCGACGATCGCCGGACTCGAGACCATCCCAGCGATCGTGCGGAACACCGCCGACGAGGACATGCTGCGCGACGCTCTCCTCGAGAACCTGCATCGCGCGCAACTGAACCCGCTGGAGGAGGCGAGCGCCTACCAGCAGCTGCTGGAGGACTTCGGCATCACCCAGGAGAGGCTCGCCGAACGGCTCGGCCGCTCGCGCCCGCAGATCTCGAACACGCTACGACTGCTCCGGCTGCCGGAGGCCGTGCAGGCCCGCGTCGCCGCGGGAGTTCTCAGCGCCGGTCACGCGCGAGCGATCCTCTCGACGAACGAGCCTGAGACCATGCAGCGCCTCGCCGACAAGATCGTCGACGAGCAGCTCTCGGTGAGGCAGGCCGAAGCGGCGGCGCAGCAGCTGAGCGGCGCTGCGGGGACGCGCAAGCAGAAGAGGCCGGCGGCCGGCGGCCGCCAGGGCCAGCTCGACGAGATCGCCGGCCGGCTCGGCGACCGACTCGACACGCGCGTGACGATCACGCTCGGCGCCAAGAAAGGCACCGTCGTGATCGACTTCGCGACGGTCGGCGACCTCAACCGTATTCTCGGCGAGCTCGGAGAACCCGGATTCCGATGAGCATGCCGATTGTGGAATAATGCCTCTGATCAGGTTAAATAACATCGCAAGATCGAGGCGTGAGGGTTCGGTACTGCCTCAGTGCGCTTCGTCGCGAATCGCCGCCTCCGCGAGCGCGGCGTAGACCCAGCCCACGTCGTGTCCTGCGGCATCGAGCGCGAGCGCGATGGTCGACGTCTCGGTGAGGCCCGGCATGACGCTCGCCTCGAGGAACCACGGCGTTCCGGCGCCGTCGACGATGAGGTCGACGCGGCTGAGGTGGCGGAGGCCCAGCGCGCGGTGCGCGGCGATGGCGACATCGGTCGCTCGACCGGCGACATCCTCCGGGATCCGCGCCGGCGCGTAGAAGCGGGTCTCCCCCGCGTTGTAGCGTGCCTCGAAGTCGTAGACCCCGGAGAGCGGCTCGATCTCGACGGCGGGCAGGGCCACCGGCCCGTCACCGGTGTCGATCACGCCGATCGCGATCTCGGTGCCGCGGATGCGCTGCTCGATGACGACGACATCGCTGTAGGTGTATGCGAGCACCATCGCACGACGCAGCTCCTCGTCGGTGGAGACGAGGCTCACGCCCTGCGCCGAACCGCCTTGCGCGGGCTTCACGGCGATGTCGCCCGTCAGCTCGCCGCGCACGACGGCGAGGACGCTCTCGGCACCGAGTTCGCGGAACGCGTCGCGGGTGAGGGTGATCGAGCGGGGCGTGGGCACGCCCGCACGCTCGACGAGCGTCTTCGCCGTGGGTTTGTCCCAGGCGAGTCGCGTCGCCGAGGCCCGTGAGCCGACGTAGGGGACGCCGAGGAACTCCAGCAGGCTGCGCAGGGCGCCGTCCTCCCCGCTCGCGCCATGCAACGCGGGCCAGACGACATCCGGGCGATCGGTCAGGAGGAAGGGGAGGAGCGTCGCGTCGGGGTCGCGCAGCTCGACGCGGAGCCCGTGCGAGGCGAGGGCGTCGGCGACCCGCCGACCCGACTTGAGCGAGATGTCGCGCTCATGCGAGATGCCGCCTGCGAGCACGACGACGCGGTGGCGAGCGGTGGCGGGGG
>SCPB01000026.1 GCA_005502445.1 Microbacteriaceae bacterium X2B | reverse complement strand
GCCCCAGCCGCCCCCGCGTACACTCTCTCCAGTGAGTCTCGAGCGGTTGATCCCGGCCCTGTCGCGCGCCCGCACGCTCGAGACGGCGCTCGCGCACGCCGACCGCTCCACCGACTTCTCGGTCGTCGAGGGCCTGCGCGTCCCGCTGCTCGCGGGCATCCTCGAGCGCCGCGGCGGCCCGCAGTGCCTGCTCGCGATCACCGCGACGGGCCGCGAGTCCGAGGGCGTGCAGGAGGCGCTGCGATGCGTGCTGCCCGCGGCGACGATCCTCGACCTGCCCGCGTGGGAGACCCTGCCGCACGAGCGCCTGAGCCCGAGCGCCGAGACCGTCGGCCGGCGCATCCGCACCCTCCGGGCGCTCGCTGCGTGGGCGGATGCCCCCAGCGGTCACCTCGTCGTCGTCGCCTCCGTGCGCGCGGCGCTGCAACCCCTCCCCACCGGTCTCACCGACATCGAGCCGGTCGTGCTCGCCGCGGGGGATCGAGGTCACGAGCTCGCCCCGACGGTCGCGCGCCTCATCGATCTCGCCTACTCCCGCGTCGACATGGTCACCCGCCGCGGCGAGTTCGCCGTGCGCGGCGGGATCCTCGACGTCTTCCCCGCCGTCGCCGAGCACCCCGTGCGCGTCGAGTTCTTCGGCGACGAGGTCGAGCAGCTGCGCGAGTTCTCGGTCGCCGACCAGCGGTCGCTCCCGACGGTCGTCGACCGGGTCGAGCTGCCGCCGACGCGCGAGCTGCTGCTGACCGAGAGCGTCAAGCAGCGGGCGCGCGAGATGCAGCACGAGTTCCCGAGCATGCAGCAGCTGCTCACGAAGATCGGCGAGGGCATCCCCGTCGAGGGCATGGAGTCGCTCGCGCCCGCTCTCGTCGACGAGCTCGTCCCGCTCACGCACTATCTGCCCGAGGACGCGGCGATCGCCGTGCTGAGCCCCGAGCGCGTCGCGAGCCGCGCGCTGAACCTCGTCGAGACCAATCGCGAGTTCCTCACCGCCGCGTGGCACGCCGCGACGGCGGGCGCCGAGGCGCCCATCGACCTCGACGCGGGCGACTTCCTGACCGTGAACGGCCTGCGGACCGCGGCCGGAAACCGATCCTGGTTCACTGTGAGCCCCTTCGACGCCGACGACCCCGACGTCGTGCGCGTCGACGCGGTCGAGCCGCCGGGCTTCGCGGGCGTCGCCGGGGGAGCGGTCGATCACGTCGTCGACCGCGTGCGCGACGGCTGGGCGATGGTCGTCGTCGCCGGCGGCCCCGGCCTCCTCGAGCGCGCCGCCGACGTGCTCGCCGAGCAGCAGGTGGCCGCGCGCACCGTCGACGAGCTGCCCGAGACGCTCGAGCCCGGCGTCGTGCACCTCGTGCGCGGCACGGTCGAGCACGGATTCGAGCTGCCCGAGCTGCGCATCGGCCTGCTGGGCGAGACCGAGTTCTACGGCCGCGCCGTCGGCTACGACTCCCGTCAGCCCAAGAAGCTCGCGAGCCGCCGCAAGAACGTCGTCGACCCGCTCCAGTTGAAGGCCGGCGACCACGTCGTGCACGCCACGCACGGCATCGGCCGCTTCCTCGAGCTCGTGCAGCGCGAGGTCGCGACGGGCGGCGGCCGCAACGCCGTGAAGAGCACGCGCGAGTTCCTGCTGCTCGAGTACGCGCCGAGCAAGCGCGGCTACCCCGGCGACAAGCTCTACGTGCCCACCGACCAGCTCGACCTGCTCACGCGCTACGTCGGCGGCGAGGCGCCCACGCTCAGCAGGATGGGCGGCAGCGACTGGGCGGCGGCGAAGGGCCGCGCGCGCAAGGCCGTGCGCGACATCGCCGTCGAGCTCGTCAAGCTCTACTCGGCGCGCATGTCGAGCCGCGGCCACGCCTTCCCGCCCGACACGCCCTGGCAGCGCGAGCTCGAGGAGGCCTTTCCCTTCACCGAGACGCCCGACCAGCTGACGACGATCGATGAGGTCAAGCGCGACATGGAGTCGCCGATCCCCATGGATCGCCTGCTCGCCGGCGACGTCGGCTACGGCAAGACCGAGGTCGCCGTGCGTGCCGCCTTCAAGGCCGTGCAGGGCGGCAAGCAGGTGGCGATGATCGTGCCGACGACGCTGCTCGTGAAGCAGCACATGGAGACCTTCGCCGAGCGCTTCGCGGGCTTCCCGGTGCACCTGCGCGCACTCAGCCGCTTCCAGAGCGACGGGGAGGCGAAGGAGGCGATCGAGGGCCTCGCGCGGGGCACGGTGGATGTCGTGATCGGCACCCATCGCATCCTCAGTCAGGGAATCGCCTTCCGCGATCTCGGCCTCGTGATCATCGACGAGGAGCAGCGCTTCGGCGTCGAGCACAAGGACGCTCTCAAGAAGCTCAAGACGAACGTCGACGTGCTCGCGATGTCGGCCACGCCCATCCCGCGCACCCTCGAGATGGCCGTGACGGGCATCCGCGAGATGTCGACCCTCGCGACCCCGCCGGAGGACCGCCACCCGATCCTGACCTTCGTCGGGCCGTACAGCGACAAGCAGGTCGCCGCGGCGATCCACCGCGAGCTGCTGCGCGAGGGCCAGATCTTCTACGTGCACAACCGCGTCTCGAGCATCAACCGCGTCGCCGCGCACCTCGCCGAACTCGTGCCCGAGGCGCGCGTCGCGATCGCGCACGGGCAGATGGGCGAGGCCGCGCTCGAGCAGGTCATGGTCGACTTCTGGGAGCGCCGCTTCGACGTGCTCGTCTCGACCACGATCATCGAGACCGGCCTCGACGTCGCGAACGCGAACACGCTCATCATCGACCGGGCGGACAAGTACGGCCTCAGCCAGCTGCACCAGCTGCGCGGGCGCGTGGGCCGGGGGAGGGAGCGCGCCTACGCCTACTTCCTCTACGACGACCTCACGCCGCTCACCGAGACGGCCCACGATCGCCTGCAGACCCTCGCCGCCCACAGCGACCTCGGCGGCGGCATGCAGATCGCCATGAAAGACCTCGAGATCCGCGGCGCCGGCAACCTGCTCGGCGCCGAGCAGGCCGGCCACATCGCCGGCGTCGGCTTCGACCTGTACCTGCGCATGATCGGCGAGGCGGTGAGCGCCTTCCGCGGCGACGTCGCCGAGGGGCAGACCGAGCTGCGGCTCGAGCTGCCGGTCGACGCGCACATCCCCGAGGAGTACGTCGAGAGCGAGCGCCTGCGGCTCGAGGCGTACCAGAAGCTCTCGACTGCGGCCGCGCCGAGCTCCGGCGACGAGGCGCTCGGCCAGGTGCTCGACGAGCTCGGCGACCGCTACGGCGAGCCGCCGACGCCCGTGCTGACCCTGCTGGCCGTCTCGCGCCTGCGGAGGCAGGCCCAGAAGATCGGCCTGAGCGACGTCGTCGTCATGGGCCCGAACCTGCGCCTCGTCGGACTCGAGCTGCCCGACTCGCGGCAGCTGCGCCTGCAGCGCATGTACCCGGGCTCGAAGTGGTTCGGAGCCCAGAAGACGGCGACGATCCCGCTGCCGAACGGGGTCGCCGATGACGACCTCATCGCCTGGGTCGGCTCGGCGCTGACGAACCTCTACGCGGCCGATCCCGCGCCCGCGGCCTGAGGTGCGGCCCGCCGCCCGCCGCGGGGTCGTCGGCCGTCACGACCGGTCAGGATGCCCCGACTCGCGCAGGCGCACCGCCGCCAGCGGCGGCGGCATCCTGACCGATCCCGGCACGCGGTGAACCCCGTACACCGCGACGGGCACGAGCACGAGCGTGCGCAGGTCGATCACCGCGTGCGCGACGATCGCGGCGACGATGCTGCCGCTCAGCACGTAGACGGCGGTCAGCAGCAGGCCGACCAGCGCCGTGCCCGCGACGCCGGCAACGCCCTGGTAGGCGTGCAGCGTCGCGAAGACGAGGAGCGCGAGGGCGAACGCGCTCACGGGCTCGCCCGTGACGACGAAGAGCAGCGCGGGCAGCGCGAGCCGGAACAGCAGCTCCTCGACCACGCCCGCGGTGAGCGAGAGCCCGGCGCCCCACGCGAGCTCGGGCCGGTTGCGCGGCAGCAGGGCCGCGATGTCGCCGACCATCACGACGCCGCCCTCACGCCGAGCCGAGCGCAGCCCGACGACCGTGAGCAGCACTGCTCCGACCGTCGCGATCACGAGGCCGGCGAGGCCGGGCGCCGAGGCGAAGAACCCGCGGACTGCCGCGACCCACGGCACCCCCTGCGCCTGCTCGAGCACGGGTGCGAGTTGCGCGGGCACGATCGCGAGCAGCACCGCCGCCGACCCGCCGAAGAGCACGAGCGATTCGGCGAGCCACCTCCGCAGCATCGCCTGGCGACGCGCCGTCGAGCGGTAGCGGCGGAATCGCGCGTACTCGCGGCGATCCTTCTGCACGGCGCGCACGACGAGAAGGGCGGCGAGGGCGAGAGCGAGGGCGAGAGCGACGATGCGGTCGAGCGGGTCGTCGGCGGAGAGCACGCGCCCATCCTCGCAGGGGGCGCTCTCAGGGGGCGCGCTCGCGCCGGCCGAGCGGCTCAGGCGCAGTGCGAGGATGACCGCATGAGCACCTCGCCTCCACCCGCCCCTGCCGGCCCACCCGCCGGCACTCCCGTCGAGCCGCACCCGGCCCTCGACGCGCTCATCGGCGTGCTGCACCGCCTGCGCGGCCCGGGCGGCTGCGCGTGGGATGCCGAGCAGACCCACGAGAGCCTCACCCGCTACCTCGTGGAGGAGGCGCACGAGCTCATCGACGCGATCGAGCACGGCACGCGCGACGACCTGCTCGAAGAGCTCGGCGACGTGCTGTACCAGGTGCTCTTCCACGCCGACATCGCCGCCGCCGGCCCCGATTCGCCGTTCACGATCGAGGATGTCGCGCAGCGCAGCATGCAGAAGATGGTCGGCAGGCACCCCCACGTCTTCGGCGATGTCGTCGCCGACACCGCCGACGAGGTCTCGGCCAACTGGGAGACCTGGAAGGCGCGCGAGAAGCCCGCCCGCACCTCGGTGCTCGACGGCGTGCCGCGCGCGCTGCCCGCGCTCGTGCGCGCCGAGAAGGTGCTCGCGAAGGCCGCGGCGCTCGGGGTGCAGCCCGTCGCCGTCCCGACTCCGCTCGACCCCGAGTCGGCGGCGCCCGCCGACGAGGCCGCCCTCGGCGCCGAGCTGCTGCAGCTGGCGGCGGCGGCGCGCGAGCGGGGATGGGATTCCGAGCGCGCCCTGCGCTCGGCGGTGCGCGTGCTCGAGGCGGACATCCGCGCAGCAGAGTCATCTCGCCCCGCCTGACCGCGCTCCTGCCGCGTGACAGAATCGGAGCCATGGCCAGCCCGGTGACCCCGCCCCGCGGGATGCGCGACTTCCTCCCCGGCGACAAGGCCCGACGCGAGCACGTGCTCGGCCGCATCCGTGGCGTCTACCGCGCGCACGGCTTCGACGAGATCGAGACCCCCGTCATGGAGGACGCCTCGCGACTGCACGCGGGTCTCGGCGGCGACAACGAGAAGCTCGCCTTCGCGATCATGAGGCGCGCGCTGACCCAGGATGACCTCCGCTCCGCCGAGACCGCGCTCGAGCTCGCCGACCTGGGACTGCGGTTCGACCTCACCGTGCCGCTCGCGCGCTTCTACGCGAGCAACCGCGGTCAGCTGCCGAGCGTCTTCCGGGCCATCCAGATCGCGCCCGTCTGGCGCGCCGAGCGGCCGCAGAAGGGCCGGTTCCGTCAGTTCGTGCAGTGCGACATCGACATCATCGGCGAGCCGGGCGTGCTCGCCGAGGTCGAGCTCATCGCCGCGACGGCGAGCGCGCTCGAGGCCCTCGGCATTCCCGGCTGCAGCATCCGGCTCAACGATCGCCGGCTGCTCACGAGCATGCTCACCGTGCTCGGCTTCACGTCCGCGTCGCACGCCGATGTGCTCGTCACCCTCGACAAGCTCGACAAGATCGGCACGAGCGGCGTGCTCGCTGAGCTGCGCGACCGCGGTCACGAGGCCGGCGCGATCGAGGCCCTCGCCGCGGTGCCGGCCTTCGCCTCGTTCGGTGCGGAAGCCGCATCCCCCGATCACGACGCGCCCGCCGCGGGCGTCGCGCTCACGGCCGGGAGCATCGCCGCGCTCCTGCCCGCGGGCGTCGACGAGCAGGCGCTCGCCGATCTCGCGGCCATCGCCGCCGCGGTCGGGCACCTCGCCCCGCTGGCCTTCGACCCCTTCCTCGTGCGCGGCATGGGCTACTACACGGGCGCGATCTTCGAGGTCGCCCACCCCGACCTCGGCTACTCGCTCGGCGGCGGCGGGCGCTACGACGGCATGATCGGCCGCTTCCTCGGCACCGAGGTACCCGCGACGGGCTTCTCGCTCGGCTTCGAGCGCCTCATCGACCTCGTCGAGCTACCCGCCGACGACGGCGAGGGCGACGCCGCTCTCGTCTACGATCGCGACGTCGACCCCGCCGCGCTCATGGCCCTGAAGTCGACCCTCATCGCCGAGGGCGCTCGCGTGCGCCTGGTCCAGCGCCCGAAGAACCTCAAGGCGGCCCTCGACCAGCTCGCCGCCGACGGCTTCGCCCGGTTCGCCGCCGTCACCGCGGCGACGGGCCAGGATGCCTCGGCCCTCGACTGGCGCCCCCTCGAGTCGAGCCGCTGAGGCCGCCCCGGCCGGGTTTCCCGCGGCGAGTAGGATTCCCTGCGGACGACCACCACCGACCGCGTCCGACCATCACCGAAGGAGACCCATCCGTGGCAGCTATCGAGGCCGTTGGAGCCCGTGAAATCCTCGACTCGCGAGGCAACCCGACCGTCGAGGTCGAGGTCCTGCTCGACGACGGCACCGTCTCGCGCGCGGCCGTGCCCTCGGGTGCGTCGACCGGCGCCTTCGAGGCCTACGAGCTGCGCGACGGCGACAAGGGCCGCTACCTCGGCAAGGGCGTCCAGAAGGCCGTCGACGCCGTCATCGACGTGCTCGGCCCCGCCATCGAGGGTCTCGAGGCGAGCGACCAGCGCCTCATCGACGCCGAGCTCATCGCCGTCGACGGCACCGACAACAAGTCCAAGCTCGGCGCCAACGCGATCCTCGGCATCTCGCTCGCCGTCGCGAAGGCCGCGGCCGACTCGGCCGACCTGCCTCTCTTCCGCTACCTCGGCGGCCCCAACGCCCACCTGCTGCCCGTTCCGATGATGAACGTCATCAACGGCGGCGCCCACGCCGACACGGGCGTCGACGTGCAGGAGTTCATGATCCTGCCGATCGGCGCCGAGAGCTTCACCGAGGCCCTGCGCTGGGGCGCCGAGACCTACCACGCTCTCAAGGGCGAGCTCAAGGCCGGTGGCTTCGCGACGGGCCTCGGCGACGAGGGCGGCTTCGCTCCCGACCTCGCGGGCACGACCGCCGCGCTCGACTTCCTGCTCGCGGCGATCGAGAAGGCCGGCTTCACCCCCGGCAAGGACATCGCGCTCGGCCTCGACGTCGCCGCGACCGAGTTCTACCGCGACGGGGCCTACCACTTCGAGGGCTCGCAGCGCTCGGCGACCGAGCTCGCGGCGTTCTGGGCCGACCTCGTCAAGAGCTACCCCCTCGTCACGATCGAGGACCCGATGTCGGAGGACGACTGGGACGGATGGGCGGCGCTCACGACCGAGGTCGGCGGCGCCGTGCAGATCGTCGGCGACGACCTCTTCGTCACCAACCCGAAGCGCCTCGCCGACGGCATCGCGCGCGGCACGGCCAACTCGCTGCTCGTCAAGGTCAACCAGATCGGCTCGCTCACCGAGACGCTGGACGCCGTCGCCCTCGCGCAGCGCAGCGGCTACACGGCGGTGCTCTCGCACCGCTCGGGCGAGACGGAGGACACGACGATCGCCGACCTCGCCGTCGCCACCAACTGCGGCCAGATCAAGACGGGCGCCCCCGCGCGCTCGGAGCGCGTCGCGAAGTACAACCAGCTCCTCCGCATCGAGGAGGAGCTCGGCGACGCCGCGGTCTACGCTGCGCGGAGCGCCTTCCCGCGCTTCACGGCGTAAAGGCGCATCCGCCCGGGGCCCGCCCTCTCCCTCCCGGGAGGCGGCGGGCCCCTCGCGTAGGCTGGAGGCATGCCCGGCCGCTCGCGAACGCTCCCCGTCTCGCTCCCGGCCGACGCCCCCGCGGCGACGCCGTGGTTCCGCAATCTGCAGGTCTCGGGCTTCACCGTCACGGTGCTCCTGCTCATCGTCGGCGCCCTCGTCGTGCTCGCCCCCTCGCTGCGCATCCTCGTCGAGCAGCAGCAGGAGATCGCGGCGCTCGAGGCCCGCGTCGCCCAGCAGCAGACGGCCGTCGAGGGGCTCACGGCCGAGATCGACCGCTGGTCAGACCCGGCGTACATCGAGTCGCAGGCGCGCGATCGCCTGCTCTACGTCAAGCCGGGCGACATCAGCTACCTCGTGATCGACGACGGCGCGACGATCGAGGTCGACCCCCTGCAGCCGATCAGCGACGAGATCCAGAGAACGCGCATCGACTGGAGCCGCGCGGTGCTCTCGTCGATCGTCACCGCGGCGCTCACCGACCTGCCCGCCGTCGAGCTCATCGGCCCCGAGAGCGAGGGGGCGGAATGAGCCGCCCGCCCTTCGGGCCCGTCAGCGAACGCGACATCGAGATCGTCAGCGCGCAGCTCGGCCGCCCCGCGCGCGACGTCATCGGAATCCCCGCGCGCTGCGTGTGCGGCGCCCCGACGGTCGTCGCGACCGCCCCGCGGCTCGCGAACGGCACGCCCTTCCCGACCCTCTACTACCTCACGCACCCGGTCGCGACGGCGGCCGTCTCGCGGCTCGAAGCGAACGGCGTCATGGCCGAGTACCAGGCCGACCTGGCGACCGACGCCGATCTCGCCGAGGCCTACCGTCGCGCGCACGCGTCGTACCTCGCCGACCGCGAGAGCGTCCTCGCGGTGCCCGAGGTCGAGGGGTTCAGCGCGGGCGGCATGCCGACGCGCGTGAAGTGCCTGCACGCGCTCGTCGGCCACAGCCTCGCCGCCGGGCCCGGACTCAACCCGGTCGGCGACCGCGCGCTCGCGCGGTGCGAGTGGAGCCCCGAGGTGTGCGCGTGCGCCCCCGACCAGCGCGGCTCCTAGTCCGCGCGCTCCTGGCCGCCGCCCTCGCCGGCGGACTCGTCGCGGCGCCCGCCATCCCCCTCATCGACCCGGATGCTCCGCTCGGGTCGCCCGCGGGCCTCGCCCCGGGTCCCGCTCGCGCCGACGCGATCCGCGACCGGCAGTACTGGCTCGACGAGTACGGCATCCGCGCGGCGTGGGCCGTGACGCGCGGGGCGGGCGTCAGGATCGCGATCATCGACTCCGGAGTCGACGACACGCATCCCGATCTGCGCGGAGCGGTCGTCGGCGGCATCGACCTCTCGGGGGTCGGGGCGGCCGACGGCACCCGGCCGGTCGGCTCCGACGCGCCCGATCACGGCACCATGGTCGCCTCGCTCGCCGCGGGGAGGGGGAGCGGCCCCGGCGACGGCGTCATCGGCGCGGCCCCCGAGGCCGAGCTGCTGAGCGCCTCGCTCGCCTTCGGCCCCGAGCAGCGCGACGGCGACGCGCAGGTCGCCGAGGCCGTGCGCTGGGCGGTCGACGCGGGCGCCGACGTCATCTCGCTCTCGCTCACGCGCAACACGCTCTCGTGGCCCGAGAGCTGGGACGACGCCTTCGGCTATGCGGAGGCCAACGACGTCGTCGTCGTCGCGGCCGCCGGCAACCGGGGCAGCGGCACCGAGCAGGTCGGCGCGCCCGCGACGATCCCCGGCGTGCTCGCCGTCGGCGGCGTCGACCGCGCCGGCCGGGCGAGCGAGGCCGCGAGTTCGCAGGGCATCTCGATCGCCGTCATGGCGCCGAGCGAGCAGCTCGTCGGCGCCGTGCCGGGCGGCGGGCACGTCATCTGGCAGGGCACGAGCGGCGCCGCGCCGATCGTCGCCGGCATCGCCGCCCTCGTGCGCGCGGCGCACCCCGAGGCGACCGCCGCCGATGTCGTCACCCGCCTCATCGCGACCGCGCGCCCCGTCACGAACATCGTGCCCGACCCGTTGTACGGCTACGGGCTCGTGGATGCGGCCGCCGCCGTCCGCGCCGAGCTCGCCCCCGTCGCCGAGAACCCCCTCGGCAGCGTCGCGGAGTGGGTCGCCCTCAACCGCCGAGCCGATGCCGAGGCGCGAACGGTGCGCCTCGAGAGCGCTCGCGGCGCGATCGGGCGCGCCGGGCATCCCGGCACCGATAGAATCGTCGCGGCAGTGCGCCCCGTCGTGGCGGCCATCGCTCCCCTCGCACCCGTCGGGGCGGCCGTGCTCGGCGGATCGCTCCTCGTGATCGCGGCCGTCGTCAGCGCAGCCCCGCGATTCGGCAGGCGTGCGCGTTCGGGGTAGATTGTCCGGGTCCCTCACCACAAGGAGATCGTTCCCCCGTGCCCAGAATCCTGATCGTCGGTGGCGGTTACGCCGGTTTCTACACCGCACTGAAGCTTCAGAAGTGGTTGCGCAAGGGTGAGGCCGAGGTCGTCGTCGTCGACCCGCTTCCCTACATGACGTACCAGCCGTTCCTGCCCGAGGTCGCCGCCGGTCAGATCGAGCCGCGCCACGCGGTCGTCTCGCTGCGCCGTCACCTGACGAAGTCGCGCGTCATCACGGCCAAGGTCACCGGAATCGATCACGCCGCCCAGACCGCGACGATCACGCCCGAGGTGGGCGAGCCCTGGCAGCTGGCGTACGACCACATCGTCGTCACTGCCGGCTCGGTGTCGCGCACCTTCCCGATCCCCGGTGTCGCCGACGAGGCGATCGGCATGAAGGCGATCGAGGAGGCCGTCGCGGTGCGCGACCGCCTCATCGACAACTTCGCCCGCGCGGCCCTGCTGCCCGCCGGCCCCGCGCGCGACCGCCTGCTCACGGTCGTCGTCGTCGGCGGCGGCTTCGCCGGCATCGAGACCTTCGCCGAACTGCGGAGCCTCGCGAGCGCTCTGCTCGCCGAATACCCCGAGCTCACGATCGACGACACGCACTTCCACCTCATCGAGGCGATGGGCCGCATCATGCCCGAGGTGTCGCTCGAGACGAGCCACTGGGTGCTCAAGAACCTCGCCCAGCGCGACGCGACCGTGCACCTCGACACCCAGCTCACGAGCGCCGTCGACGGCCTCATCGAGCTCTCCACCGGCGAGACCTTCGAGAGCGACCTCATCATCTGGACGGCCGGCGTCATGGCGAACCCCGTCGTGCGCTCGACCGACCTTCCGGTCGAGGAGCGCGGGCGCCTCCGCGCGCAGGCCGACCTCCGCGTCGTCGACGAGAACGGCGCCGTCGTCGAGGGCGCCTGGACGGCGGGCGACGTCGCCGCTGTGCCCGACCTCACGGGTGGGGGAGTGGGCGGATTCTGCGTGCCCAATGCCCAGCACGCCGTGCGGCAGGGCAAGCGCCTGGCCAAGAACATCGTCGCCGTCATGCGCGGCGAGGAGCCGCAGGACTACGTGCACAAGAACCTCGGCGCGGTCGCGGGCCTCGGCCTCGGCCACGGCGTCTTCCAGTCGGGCCGGATCGCCATCACGGGCCTCCCCGCCTGGGTCGCGCACCGCGGCTACCACGGCCTCGCGATCCCGATGTTCGAGCGCAAGATCCGCGTCTTCAGCGGCTGGCTGTGGAACCTCCTCCTCGGCCGCGACAACGTGACCCTCGCCGCGCGCGAGGAGCCGCAGCAGTACTTCCAGGCCTTCGCCTCGCGGCCGAAGCTGTAGCGCCGGCCACGCCTCGCGGTGCCGCGCGTCTAGGCTGGGGCCGCGCCCCGGTAGCCCAATCGGCAGAGGCAGCCGACTTAAAATCGGCCCAGTCTGGGTTCGAGCCCCAGCCGGGGTACGCGGCGGCTCCATAGCGGCGTCGTGGCAGGCACGCATGTCAGCACGAGCGGCCCAGCCCTAAGCTGAGCGACATGGAAATCCTCATCGTCGTGGGCATCATCGTGCTGCTGGCGGTCATCGCCGGCATCTACCTCTGGGCGACGTACAACTCGCTCGTCACCCTCAACGTCCGCGTCGACGAGGCGTGGAGCGACATCACGGTGCAGCTCAAGCGCCGCGCCGACCTCCTGCCCAACCTCATCGAGGCGGTCAAGGGCTACGCGGCGCACGAGAAGCAGGTCTTCGAGAGCGTCACACGCGCGCGCGCCGAGACCCTCAGCGCGCAGGGCCCCGCCGACGCCGCCGTCGCCGAGGGCCACATGCAGCAGGCGCTCAAGAGCATCTTCGCCGTGGCCGAGGCCTACCCCCAGCTGCAGGCGAGTCAGAACTTCCTGCAGCTGCAGGGCGAGCTCGTCGACACCGAGGACAAGATCCAGGCCGCGCGCCGGTTCTACAACGGCGGCGTGCGCGAGCTCAACGTCAAGATCAAGCAGTTCCCGAACACGCTGTTCGCGCGCCGCCTCGGCTTCCACGAGCGCGACTTCTTCGAGGTGTCGGACGCCGCGGCGATCGCCGAGCCGCCGCGCGTGCAGTTCTGACCTCGGCCCGAGCATCCTGACCCCGAACCCGCCCGAGGAGGGCTGACGTGTATCGCGCGATCGCCGCGAACAAGCGCAACACCGTCGTCATCATCGCGGTGTTCATCGTGCTCATCGGCGTGCTCGGGCTCGTCGCCGATTACCTCTACGGCGGCGGGTTCGGCATCTTCGCCGGCACCCTCATCGGGGCGGCGGCCTACACGCTCTTCCAGTACTTCGCTGCGGGCTCGCAGGCGCTCGCGATGGCGGGCGCGCACCCGATCCAGAAGTCCGACAACCCGCGTCTGTACCGGATCGTCGAGAACCTGGCGATCACCGAGGGCCTGCCGATGCCGAAGGTCTACCTCGTCGACGACCCGGCGCCGAACGCCTTCGCGACGGGCCGCGACCCCGAGCACGCGAGCGTCGCGGCGACCACGGGGCTCCTCGAGATCATGACCGATCGCGAGCTCGCCGGCGTCATGGCGCACGAGCTCGGGCACGTGAAGAACTACGACATCCGCGTCTCGACCGTCGTGTTCGGCCTCACGGTCGCGGTCGGCCTCATCGCCGACATCCTCGCGCGCATGGCCTTCTTCGGCGGCAACCGCAACAACAACGGCGGCAATCCGATCGTGCTGGTGTTCGGCCTCGTCGCGATGCTCGTCGCCCCGCTCGTCGCCGCGATGATCCAGGCGGCGGTGTCGCGCCAGCGCGAGTACCTCGCCGACGCCACGGGTGCCCTGACGACGCGCGATCCCGAGGGACTCGCGAGCGCGCTGCAGAAGCTCGGCGACTACGCCCGCCCGCTGCGCCGCCAGAACTCGACCATGGCGCACCTGTGGATGAACGACCCGATGAAGCCCGGCGTCATGGACCGCATGTTCCAGACGCACCCGCCCATCCCCGAGCGCGTGAAGCGGCTGCTCGAGAACTCCACGCGCTTCTGAGCCGGCCCCGCCTCAGGCGCGGTCGAGGGCCGCGCGCACGGCGGCCGCCGCGTTCCCGCGATCGGCGACCACGACATCCTGCAGCCCCTGCCAGGCCGCGGCCGACCGCAGCACGGGCGCGATTCGCTCGGCCATCGTGCCGGGCGACGCGCCCTCCTCGACCCACGCCGACTGCACCCGCAGCACGCCCGCCTGCCGGTCGCTCTTGAGGTCGACGCGCCCCGGCAGCGCATCGTCGACGAGCACGGGCAGCGAGTAGTAGCCGAACACGCGCTTCGCAGGCGGCGTGTAGATCTCGATGCGGTAGTGGAACCCGAACACCCGCAACGCGCGATCGCGATTCCACACGACGGGGTCGAAGGGCGACAGCAGCGCCGCCGCCTCGATGCGGCGAGGGATGCGCGTGCCCGGCACCCGGAATGCCGGCAGCGCCCTGCCGCCGCGCTCCCACCCCTCGACCGCGACCTGCTCGACGGCGCCGGCCTCGACGAGCTCGTGCAGGGCTCGCGTCGTCGGCGCGATCTTCAGCCGGTGGTAGTCGGCGATATCGCCGATCGTCCCGACCCCGAGCGCGCGCACGCCGCGCAGCACGAGCTCGCGCACGGCCTCGTCGCGCGGCACCGACGCCTCGTGCAGCTCGCCGAGCCCCACCTGCGCGGGCAGGGCGTAGACGCGCGAGAAACCCTCGCGGCCCGCGCTCACGACGTCGCCCCAGCGGAAGAGGAACTCGAGCCCGTGCTTGACGTCCGACCAGCCCCACCACGGCCCCCGACGCCGGCCCGCATCGTGCTCGATCTGCGAGGCGGTGAGCGGACCGGTGCCGTCGAGCTCGGCGAGCAGCCAGTCGAGCAGGGGGCGGTGCTCGCGCGCCCACGCGTCGCGCTCGGGGTCGCTCTCGCGCAGCGCCTCGCGCTTCCAGTGCCACAGCGGCCAGTCGTCGCGGCGGATGACCGCGGCCTCGTGCGCCCAGTACTCGGTGTACCGGCCGCGGCGGGCGAAGAGCAGCGCGTCGAGCGCCGCGGCGTCGTAGGGGCCGAGTCGGGCGAACAGGGGCAGGTAGTGCGAGCGGGCGAAGACGGTGACCGAGTCGAGCTGCAGCACCCCGAGCCGGTCGATGAGGCTCGTCAGCTGACGCGTGCCGACGGCGGGGGGATGCGCCCGGTCGAATCCCTGGGCGGCGAGGGCGAGGCGGCGCGCTGATGCGGCGGAGAGGTGGTCCACGCCCGCCACGCTAGCGGCGACCGCCGACACGACGGTGCGCTCCGGAGGCGAAGCCGAGTTCTTCTCGTTCGCGGTGCGTTCACTGCACGGCCCCCGCAGCGTCATCCTCGCTGCCTACGGTTCGACTCGTCGCGGTTCCCCGAGCACGTCCACAGCACCGTGCCGCCGCGACATCACGGAGGAGACCTGTGAACCGCACTCGCACGCTCGCCGGCGTGGCCATCATCGCCGCGACCGCGATCACCCTGTCGGCCTGCGCCGCCGAGACCGAGACCGCCTCGGGCGTCGACGCCGCCTCGGCGACGAGCCTCGCCGACTTCGGCGACCTCGCCGCTCTCGAGGCCGCAGCGAAGGCCGAGGGCCAGCTCAACGTCATCGCCCTGCCGCGCGACTGGGCCAACTACGGCGAGATCATCGATCTCTTCGCCGAGCGCTATCCCGAGATCACCATCAACGAGGCCTCGCCCGACGCCTCGAGCGCTGAGGAGATCCAGGCCGCCGAGAACCTCGCCGGGCAGGACACCGCCCCCGATGTCTTCGACCTCGGCCTCGCGGTCGCCCTCAGCAGCACCGACTACTTCGCGCCCTACCAGGTCGAGCGCTGGGATGAGATCCCCGACGCCCTCAAGGAGGAGTCGGGACTCTTCGTCGGCGACTACGGCGGGTACATGGCCGTCGGCTACGACCCCGACGCGGTGCCCGCACCGGAGTCGATCGACGACCTGCTCGGCGAGGAGTACCGCGGCAAGGTCGCGATCAACGGCGACCCGACGCAGGCCGGCGCGGCCTTCGCCGCGGTCGGCCTCGCGACCGCGCAGCGCAGCGGCGACCTCGACGACTTCCAGGCCGGCATCGACTTCTTCGCCGAGCTCAACGACGCCGGCAACTTCGTGAAGATCGACCCGACGCCCGCGACGGTCGCCTCGGGCGAGACCCCCGTGGTCTTCGACTGGGACTACCTCAACAGCGGCTACGCCACCGAGCTCGAGGGCCAGCGCAAGTGGGAGGTCGTCGTCTTCGACGGCCTCGGCTACGCCGGCTACTACAACCAGGCGATCAACAAGGACGCCCCCAACCCGGCGGCCGCGCGCCTGTGGATGGAGTTCCTCTACAGCGCCGAGGTGCAGAACCTCTGGCTCAAGGGCGGTGCCCGCCCCGCGCTGGAGGCCGCCATGGTCGAGAAGGGCGAGATCGACGAGGCCCTCTACGCCGCCCTGCCCGAGGCGCCCGCCGAGACGGTCGTGCCGACGGCCGAGCAGAGCGAGGCCGCTGCGGCCCTGCTCGGCGAGCAGTGGGCCTCCGCTGTCCAGTAGCGCCCCGGTCGTGACGGTCGACCCCCGCCGCCCCTCGCGGCGGGGGTCGCGCCGTCGCGCCGGCTCGTCGCGCGCGGCGGCGTGGGGCACAGCGCCCTTCGCCCTGTACGTCGCGCTGTTCCTCGCCCTGCCGACGGCGATCGCGATCGGCACGGGCTTCGTCGACGGCGAGGGTGCGCCGACCCTCGACAACGTCGCCGCACTCGCCGACCCCTACGTGCTCAGCGGGTTCTCGACCTCGCTCTGGCTCTCCGCCCTCACCGCCGTGGTCGGCGCCGTGATCGGCGCGCTCGTCGCGTACGCGCTCATCGGAACCGATCCGAACGGAGCGCTGCGCGCATCCATCGATTCGGCGAGCGGCGTGCTGGCGCAGTTCGGCGGGGTCATGCTCGCGTTCGCCTTCGTCGCGACCATCGGCATCCAGGGTCTCGTCACCGTGCTGCTGCGCGACCTCGTCGGCGTCGACATCTTCGCCGACGGCGTCTGGCTGTACGAGGCGCCCGGGCTCGTGCTGCCCTACGTCTACTTCCAGGTGCCGCTCATGATCATCACCTTCCTGCCCGCCCTCGAGGCGCTCAAGCCGCAGTGGGCCGAGGCGACCGCGACGCTCGGCGGCACCGCGCGCGATTTCTGGTGGCGGGTCGGCATTCCCGTGCTCGCGCCCTCGTTCCTCGGCTCGCTCCTGCTGCTGTTCGCGAACGCCTTCTCGTCGTTCGCGACGGCGGCGGCTCTCACGAGCCAGGGGCAGTCGATCGTGCCGCTGCAGATCCGCGCAGCCCTCACGAGCGAGACCGTGCTCGGGCGCGAGAACCTCGCGGGCGCCCTCGCCCTCGGCATGATCGTCGTCATGGCGGCCGTCATGGGCCTCTACGCCCTCCTGCAGCGACGCGCCTCGCGGTGGCAGCGATGACGGCCTCCGGCGTGCCTGCCCCGCGGCCGGCGACGCGGTGGACGATCCTCGGCGCCGTGGGGATCGTCTTCGCTATTCCGATCGTCGCGATGGTCGAGTTCACGCTCCGGCGCGGGCTCGAGGGCGGCTACGACCTCTCGCGCTGGGTCACCGTGCTGACGGGCGATCTCGGGCCCGCCTACCGACCGCTCGGCACGGCCATCGGCAACTCCGTGGCGCTCGCGCTCGCGACGGTCGCCGTCGTGCTCGTGCTGCTCGTGCCGACCATGATCCTCGTGCAGCTCAAGCTGCCGGCCCTGCGTCGCCCGCTCGAGTTCGTGTGCCTGCTGCCCATCAGCATCCCCGCGATCGTGCTCGTCGTCGGGCTCGCCCCCGTCTACGGCGTGATCGCGCGCATCGCCGGCAGCGGTGTGTGGACCCTCGCCTTCGCCTACGGCATCGTCGTGCTCCCCTTCGCCTACCGCGCCGTGCAGTCGAACCTCGACGCCCTCGACCTCGCGACCCTCACCGAGGCGGCGCGGTCGCTCGGGGCGTCGTGGCCCGTCGTGATCGTGCGCGTGCTGCTGCCGAACCTCCGCCGAGGGCTGCTCGCGGCGGCCTTCATCTCGGTCGCGGTCGTGCTCGGCGAGTTCACGATCGCCTCGCTGCTCAACCGCCAGAACCTGCAGACCGCACTCGTGGTCGTGCAGAAGGACGACCCGTTCATCGCGGTCATCGTCGCCCTGCTCGCCCTGCTCTTCGCCTTCGTCCTGCTGCTCGTCATCGGGCGCATCGGGCGAGGGCGCACCCGGAGGACCCCATGACCCGTGCATCCGCGCCCGAGGCGACCACCGCATCCAGCCGCCTCTCCGTCCCCGTCGAGCTCGTCGGCGTCGTCAAGCGCTTCGCGGGCCTCACGGCCCTCGACGGCGTCTCGCTGCGGCTCGAGCCCGGCGAGTTCGTGGCTCTCCTCGGCCCGTCGGGCTGCGGCAAGACGACCGCACTGCGCGTTCTCGCCGGGCTCGAGCTCGCCGACGAGGGGCGCATCCTGATCGACGGCGACGACGTCGCTGGCACGCCGACGAATCATCGCGACATCGGCATGGTGTTCCAGTCGTACTCGCTGTTCCCGCACCTCACGGCGGTCGAGAACGTCGAGTTCGGTCTCCGAATGCGCCGCGTGCCCGCTGCCGAGCGCCGCGCACGCGCGACCGAGGCGCTCGAGCTCGTCGGGCTCGACCACCACGCATCCCGGTATGCCCACCAGCTCTCGGGCGGCCAGCAGCAGCGCGTCGCGCTCGCGCGCGCCCTCGTGACGCGCCCCCGCGTGCTCCTGCTCGACGAGCCGCTGAGCGCTCTCGACGCGAAGGTGCGCGTGCAGCTGCGCGACGAGATCCGCCGCATCCAGACCGAGCTCGGCATCACGACGCTCTTCGTGACCCACGATCAGGAGGAGGCGCTCGCCGTCGCCGACCGCGTCGCGGTCATGCGCTCGGGTCGCATCGAGCAGATCGGGGCACCCGAAGAGCTCTACGCGCGACCGGCGACCGACTTCGTCGCCGACTTCGTCGGCATCTCGAATCGGATGCCCGGCGTCGTCGACGGCGATTCCGTCGTCATCGACGGGCAGCGGGTCCCGATGCTCCTCCCGGGTTCGGCGAGCGGCGAGGTCGTGGCGCTCGTGCGCCCGGAGGACGTCGAGCTCGTTGACGACGTCGACCAGGGAGCGCGCGCGGGCACCGTCGTGACGAGTTCTTTCCTCGGCGCGTTCCGGCGCACGCGCGTGCGGCTCGAGGGCGGTCCGGAGGTCGTCGTCCAGCACTCGGCGGCCATCGCCCCGCACCCGGGCGAGATCGCGCACGTCCGGGTGCTCGGCCGACCGGTGGCCGTGGCCCCGCGCTGACAGCCGTTCGGGGGCATCCGATCATCGGCATGCGGGCCCTCGTAGACTGAGGCGATGTTCCGACGCCAGAGAATCGCCGACGAGATCGCCGCGCTGCGCCCCGCCGGGGTGCCGCCGGGCCTGCGCATCGCCGGCGCCTACGCGTGGCGGCTGCTCGTGCTCGCGGGGCTCATCGGCGTCGTGATCTTCCTCATCATGCAGCTACGACTGCTCGTCATCCCGATCTTCGTCGGCGTGCTGCTCGCGGCCCTTCTCGGTCCGTTCGCGAACTGGATGCGCGCACATCGCGTTCCGAACGGGCTCGCGACGGCGATCGCGATGCTGACCCTCCTCGGCGTCGTGACGGGTCTCGTCTGGCTCGTCGTGGGTCAGATCCGCGCGGGGCTGCCGGCGCTGCAGGACCGCATCGCGACTCGAGTGGATGAGTCGCTGGCCTGGGCGTCGAGGACCTTCGGTCTGAGCGCCGACGAGATCGGCGTCGCGATCGATGGCGCGGTCGGCCAGTTCGACCTCGGCAACGAGAGGCTCGTGAGCGGAGCGCTGTCGATCGGCTCCACCGCGGGCGAACTGCTCGCGGGCGCCCTTCTCGCCCTCTTCGCCCTCCTGTTCTTCCTCCTCGACGGCCGCCGCATCTGGCTGTTCGTCATCGGCCTCCTGCCGCGACGCTCCCGCCCGGCGGTCGACGGCGCCGCCTCGGCCGGCTGGCGAACCGTCACCGAGTTCGCCAAGGTGCAGATCTTCGTCGCCTTCGTCGACGCGGTGGGCATCGGCCTCGGGGCGGTGCTCCTGCAGGTTCCGCTCGCCCTCCCCATCGCCGTCGCGGTGTTCCTCGGCAGCTTCGTGCCGATCATCGGCGCGTTCGTGACGGGCAGCATCGCCGTCCTCGTCGCGCTCGCCTACAACGGCCCGGGCGTCGCGCTCGCCATGCTCGGCGTCGTCCTGCTCGTCCAGCAGATCGAGGGCCATGTGCTCCAGCCGCTCGTCATGGGGACCGCCGTGAAGGTCCACCCGCTCGCTGTCGTCGTCTCCGTCGCCGCGGGCGGGTTCCTCGCGGGCATCCCCGGCACGCTCTTCGCCGTGCCGATCGTGGCCTTCCTCAACGTGTTCGTCCGGTACATTTCGAGCGGAGCCTGGCGCGGTCTGCCCGACCCGCTCCGCGCAGACCTCCCGCCCCTGCCCGCAGACGAGAGATGACGATGACCGAGACCGCCGCGCAGCCCACGGCCGCGCTCGTCGGCCCGACGCTCGCCGAGGTCGAAGCGGCGCGGGCGGTCGTCGGCGCGGTCGCCGAGGTGACTCCGGTGGAGACCTCGCGGCACCTGAGCGACATCCTCGGCGTCCCCGTGCTCCTGAAGGCCGAGAACCTGCAGCGCACCGGCTCGTACAAGATCCGGGGTGCATACAATCGGATGTCCCGGCTCACCGACGACGAGAAGGCGCGCGGCGTGGTCGCGGCGAGCGCCGGCAACCACGCCCAGGGCGTCGCGTTCGCCGCACGCGAGCTGGGCATCCACGCCACGATCTTCATGCCCATCGGGGTCGCCCTGCCCAAGCTGCAGGCGACCCGCCACTACGGTGCCGAGGTCGTGCTGCGCGGCCACACCGTCGACGAGCCGTTGCGCGCCGCGCAGGAGCACGCGGCGGCCACGGGGGCCGTGTACATCCCGCCCTTCGACCATCCCGACGTCGTCGCCGGTCAGGGCACCCTCGCGCTCGAACTGCTCGATCAGGTGCCCGATCTCGAGACGGTCGTCGTCCCGATCGGCGGCGGGGGCCTCATCTCGGGCGTCGCGACGGTGCTCAAGCAGCGCGCCGCGCTCGAAGGGCGCCGCATCCGGGTCATCGGCGTGCAGGCCGCGAACGCGGCCGCCTACCCCGTGAGCCTGGCGGCGGGCGCCCCGACCGAGATCGCCATGTCACCGACGATCGCCGACGGCATCGCCGTCTCCAAGCCCGGGACGCTGAACTTCCGCATCGTGCAGAACGCGGTCGACGAGGTCGTCACGGTCGAGGACGACGACATCGCCCGCGCGATGCTCGTGCTGCTCGAGCGGGCGAAGCTCGTCGTCGAGCCCGCGGGAGCCGTCGGCGTCGCCGCGGTGCTCACGGGCGCGTTCGTCGGCACGGGGCCCACGGTCGTGATCCTCTCGGGCGGCAACATCGACCCGCTCATCATGGAGCGCGTCATCAGCCATGGCCTCGCCGCGAGCGAGCGGTACCTGAAGCTGCGCATCCCGCTGCCGGACCGCCCCGGCCAGCTCGCGCGCACGAGCGAGATCGTCGCCTCCCAGAACGCGAACGTCGTCGAAGTGCTGCACACGCGCCACGGCAGCGGCCTGCAGATCAGCCAGGTCGAGCTCGAGCTGCACATCGAGACCCGCGGCCCCGACCACGCCGAGCAGGTGCTCGCGGCGCTGCGCGACGCGGGCTACGAGCCGCGCCGCACGCTGTAGCGCGCGCTGACGACGACGGCGCCCGCCCGCGCCTGCCGCCCCGGTCGCCCGCCTGCCGCGCCTTCCGGCCCGGCGCCGCCCGCCTGCCGGTCACCGAGCGTGCTCGGCCGAGCTTCGCCGCGCGCATCACACCATGCGCGGCACCTCACACCGGAACCTCCGTGTGAGGCGGCCGCTTCAGTGTGTGGCGGTGCAGGTCGGCCCTCGCGCCCACCGCCGTGCCTGGCACCTCTCGCAGAAACCGGTGCCGGCTCTACGGACGGTAGGTCTGCACGTCGACGATCTCGACGTCGATCTCCCGGCCGCTCGGGGCGGTGTAGGTCGTGAACTCGCCGATCGTGAGACCGAGGATCGCCGCGCCGAGCGGGCTCTGCTCGCTGTAGACGTCGAGGTCGCTGCCGTCGGCGAGGATCTCCCGGCTGCCGAGCAGGAACTTCTCCTTCTCGCCCGAGACCTTCGCCGTGACGACCGTGCCCGGCTCGACGACGTCGGTCGCCTCGGGCACTTCGCCCACCGTCGCGGTGCGCAGCAGCTCGGTCAGCTGGCGGATGCGCGCCTCGATCTTGCCCTGCTCGTCCTTCGCGGCGTGGTATCCGCCGTTCTCCTTCAGGTCGCCCTCCTCGCGGGCGATCTCGATGCGCTTGGCGATCTCGGAACGGCCGGTCGTGGAAAGGTACTCCAGCTCGGTGCTGAGACGGTCGTGCGCCTCCTGCGTGAGCCACTTCGTGGTGCCGCTGGTGTCGCTCATGGCGTGCCTCCCGGTGCTGTGATCGTGTCAACGCAGAGGAACCGGCCTCCTGGGCCGGTTCCGCGATCGATTCCGTGGATTCTACGGAAGCCAGCAGCGATACGGCAAACCCGTCACGGCGGGCTCGGCGGTGCGCAGCGACTCGCGGAAGACGCGCGTGCGCTCGGGCGAGGCGCCGAGCTCGACGATGCGCCAGCCGACGATCCCGAAGCTGCCGTTGAGCGCCTGCAGCGCGCACCTGACCTTCGTGCCCGGCTGGGCCGAGACCTCCCAGCGCACGTCGATCGAGGTGGCGGTCGCATTGCTGTAGCCGAGCTCGCGGGTCTCGAGCGAGGCGTTCGTGCCCGAGAGCCCGCCCCACACGAGCCATGCGGTGAAGACGATCGCGAAGGCGGCCGCCGCAGCGATCACCATGACGCGCGTGCGCCGGCGGTCGCCGGGGCGGCGGCCGTAGCGGGCGTCGAGCAGCGATCGGGTCGAGGCGGAGCGCGCAGGCCCCGGAGTCGGGGCGTCGGGGCTGGGGTCGTCGTGCATCGGGCGGAGGGCATCCTGTCGGTTCCCGGAGCGGGGCGGTTAGTCTGCTCTCAACGGTACTGCGCGGCGCTGGGCGTCGACCGCAACGGGCTGAGCCCGGCCGAATCCACCCCCACCGAGGAGCTCGTCGTGACCTGGCTGTCGTCCCTCTTCCCGCTCACCGTCGGGCCGGGCCCCGTCGACGACCCCGGCGACCCGTTGATCCCGCCGATCGAGGTCGACCCGAACTCCGTCACGCCGGGCGTCGAGGGCTTCATCGCGATCGCCGTCGTCACGGTGCTCGCGATCCTCCTCATCATCGACATGAGCCGCCGCGTGCGCCGCGTGCGCTACCGCGGAGAGGTGCGCGAGCGGCTCGAGGCCGAGCGCGCGGCGGCGCTGGACGACGAGGCGGGCGGGGCCGACGGCAAGGGCCGGCCCACGACCTGAGCCTCAGCCGCCGAAGGGCGGATCGAGCGCGACGAGCAGGATGCCCGTCCAATGGCAGAGGAACGCGATCACCGTGAGGGTGTGGAAGATCTCGTGGAAGCCGAAGACCCCGGGCAGGGGATTCGGCCGCTTGAGCCCGTAGATCACCGCGCCCGCCGTGTAGGCGAGGCCGCCCGCGACGACGAGCGCCATCATCGCCGCGCTCGCCGCGAACAGGTCGACGAGGTAGAGCACCGCGGCCCAGCCCAGCAGCAGGTAGAGCGGCACGTACGCCCATCGCGGCGCCGTGATCCAGAACACGCGGAACCCGATGCCGAGGGCGGCCCCCGCCCACACGAGCGCGAGCAGCAGGTAGCCCTTCTCGGGCGGCAGGGCGAGGATCGCGAGCGGGGTGTAGGTGCCGGCGATGAGCAGGAAGATGTTGGCGTGGTCGAGCCGCTTGAGCAGGATGCGCGTGCGCTCGCCCCAGGTGAAGCGGTGGTAGGTCGCCGAGATGCCGAACAGCAGCAACGAGGTCGTCATGAACACCGCGCTCGACCACTTCGCGGCGGCGCTCTCGCCGGCGACGAGCAGCACCACCCCCAGGACGATCGCGAGCGGGAAGGTGCCCGCGTGGATCCACCCCCGCCAGAGCGGCTTGCCCTCGACGGGCGGGTGCTCGAGCACGTCCTCGAGCAGCGGGATGTTCGGGATGTCCGCCCCGGGCTCGCCGTCGACGGCCGCCTCGTCGGGGGTCTCGCGACCGCGAGCCGCCTCGGGCTGCGGCGGGGGAGCTGAGGTCATGCTCCTACGCTACGGCGCGCGGCGGGCGCCGCACCAATCCCTTGGCCGGTGCGAACAAGCGCCCTGCGGTGGACTACCGTAAGCCTGTGCGTTCGAGGAGAACCCCCGCCGGCAGCGGCCTGCTCTACGAGCTGTACATGCGACGGCTCCGCCGCCAGCTCGCGGGCGCGACGCACCCCCACCACGTCGCGATGATCATCGACGGCAACCGCCGCTGGGCTCGCCAGTTCGGCGGAACGACCGAGCACGGGCACCGCGCCGGCGCCGAGAAGATGCGCGAGTTCCTGACCTGGTGCGACGAGGCCGGGATCGGGGTCGTCACTCTCTATCTGCTCTCGACCGACAATCTCACCGGCCGCGACGAGGCCGAGCTCGCGGCGCTCGTCCGCATCATCGCCGAGCTCGCCGACGAGTTGTCGCGATCGGGCGAGTGGCGCGTGCAGCACGTCGGCAGCCGCGAAGGGCTGCCCGTGGCGCTGCTCCAGGGCCTCGATGCGGCCGAGGCCCGCACCGCCGACAAGCGCGGCCTGCACATCAACCTCGCCGTGGGCTACGGCGGCCGCCGCGAGATCGCCGATGCGGTGCGCAGCATCGTCCACCATCACGCCGAGCAGGGCGGCACGCTCGACGAGCTCGCCGAGCAGGTCACCCCCGAGAACATCGCCGAGCACCTCTACACGGGGGGGCAGCCCGACCCCGACCTCGTGATCCGCACTTCGGGCGAGCAGCGCCTGAGCGATTTCATGCTGTGGCAGAGCGCGCACAGCGAGTTCTACTTCGTCGAAGCGCTCGGCCCCGATCTGCGCGAGGTCGACTTCCTGCGAGCCCTCCGCGACTTCGCCCGCCGCCAGCGCCGCTTCGGCACGTGAGGGGAGTCGAGAGATGACCGTCGTCGACGCGTACGCCGCGCGCTTCAGCGAGGAGCCCGGCTACCTGGACTTCCCTCGCTTCGGCCCCCTCGGCGCCGCCGCGCTCGGCGAGGAGCGCGGGCACGCCGACCTCATGAGCCGCGCGCGCTTCGGCTCGCTCCGGTCGATGGAGGACGAGGAGGAGCGGGTGGATGCGGCGGTCGCCTCGCTCATCGGCTTCCGGCCCGATCAGGTCGTATTCCAGCCCTCCACGAGCCAGGCGCTCATGCACGCGATGTTCGGCGTGACCGGCGGCATCGCCGTGAGCCTCGACGAGTACCCGTCGATCGGGTACGGCGTCGCGCGCGCCGCCGAGGCGCTCGGCGTGCTCGTGCCGCACACGATCACGCCCGACCACGAGCGCGTGACGCCCGCGGTCGTGCGCGACCAGATGGCGAGCTCGGTCGTGGCGGTCGCCGTGAGCCTCGTCGACTACCGCACCGGCCACCTCGTCGACCTCGAGGGCATCCGCCAGGTCATCGGCGACCGCCTCCTCATCGTCGACGCGATCCAGGGGCTCGGTGTCGTCGAGGCGCCGTGGGAGCTGTGCGACGTGATCGTCTCCGGCGGCCAGAAGTGGCTGCGCGCCGGGTACGGCACGGGCTTCCTCGCCCTCAGCGATCGCGCGCGGGAGCAGCTCACCCCGGTGTGGTCGGGCTGGAACGCGATCGACGACCCGCTCGACGACGGGCCGCGGCATGAGATCCTCGACCCGAGCCCGACCGCGCGCGCGTTCCGCGTCGGGTACGCCGACCCCGTCGCGCAGGCGCGCCTCGCGGGCGCCGTCGAAGAGGTCGTCGCGGTCGGCGTCCCCGCGATCCGCGAACGCGTCCTCGAGCGCGCGTCCGCCATCGTCGCGCTCGCTGACGAGGTGGGGCTGCCGGTCAGCTCGCCGCGCGACGACGCCGAACGCGCGGGGATCGTCGTGATCGATCCGCCGAGCGACCGGGTGAGCATCCTCACCGCCGCCCTGCACAACCACGGCGTCACGGCGACCGTCCGCGGCGGTCGCGTGCGATTCGGGCCGCACGCCTCGACGACCGATGAGACCCTCGCGATGCTGCGCGCCGCTCTTGCGGAGTATCAGGCGTCGGCACCGGTCTGAGGCTCGCCTCCCGCCGATCGGCTGAGGCGTTCCGACTCGTGTGACCATTCCGTGACGCACGCGTGTCGCTGCCCGCCCGGTGCACCCACGGGTCTAGCGTCAGCCGCATCGGGCACCGCGCCCGATCGGGGCGGCCTCGAATCGTCCACGCGAGTCCCTGGCCGTCACGTCGCGACAATGATCCGGGGATGCCCGTGCTCCCCGGGGATGGAGCACCGGTGACCGCTTCCCGCACTACTCGCCAGGCACTGTCGGAGACCGCGACGATGGGGGAGGTGGGGCAGCGCACCTACGTTCTCGACACGTCCGTGCTCCTCAGCGATCCGAAGGCGCTGTTCCGCTTCGCCGAGCACGCGGTGGTCATTCCCGTGGTCGTCATCGGCGAGCTCGAGGCCAAGCGCCACGATCCCGAGATCGGGTACTTCGCCCGGCAGGCGCTGCGCAACCTCGACGAACTGCGCGTGCAGCACGAGCGGCTCGACTTCCCCATCGCGGTCGGCGAGGGCGGATCGCTGCGGGTCGAGCTCAACCACTCGAATCAGTCTGTTCTGCCCTCGGGCCTGCAGCTGGGCGACAACGACTCGCGCATCCTCGCCGTCGCGATGAACCTCGCGAGCGACGGCCTCGACGTCGTGGTCGTCTCGAAGGACCTCCCGATGCGCGTCAAGGCTTCCTCGATCGGCCTCGCCGCCCAGGAGTACCGGGCCGAACTCGCGGTCGACTCGGGCTGGACGGGCATGGCCGACGTGACGCTCTCGAGCGAGCAGATGGCGCAGCTCTACGATCGCGAGACGCTTCAGTCCTCGGCCGTGGCCGAGGTGCCGATCAACACCGGGCTCGTCATCCACTCCGATCGGGGATCGGCTCTCGGGCGCGTCGTCGAGCCGGGCCGCATCGGTCTCGTGCGCGGTGACCGCGACGTCTTCGGCCTGCACGGGCGCTCGGCCGAGCAGCGGCTCGCGATCGATCTGCTGCTCGATCCGCAGATCGGCATCGTCTCGCTCGGCGGTCGCGCGGGCACGGGCAAGTCTGCGCTCGCCCTGTGCGCTGGTCTCGAGGCGGTGCTCGAACGGCAGCAGCAGCGCAAGATCATGGTGTTCCGGCCGCTGTACGCGGTGGGCGGGCAGGAGCTCGGCTACCTGCCCGGCGACGCCTCCGAGAAGATGAACCCCTGGGCACAGGCGACGTTCGACACGCTCTCGAGCGTCGTGTCGCAGAACGTGCTCGACGAGGTGCTCGACCGCGGGCTGCTCGAGGTGCTGCCGCTCACGCACATCCGCGGGCGCTCGCTGCACGACGCGTTCGTGATCGTCGACGAGGCCCAGTCGCTCGAGCGCAACGTGCTGCTGACGGTGCTATCGCGCATCGGTCAGAACTCGAAGGTCGTGCTCACGCACGATGTCGCCCAGCGCGACAACCTGCGCGTCGGCCGGCACGACGGCGTCGCGAGCGTCATCGAGACCCTCAAGGGGCACGGGCTGTTCGGCCACATCACCCTCACCCGCTCGGAGCGCAGCGCCATCGCCGCTCTCGTCACCGACCTGCTGGAGGGCAACGAGCTCGCCTGAGCGCCGAATCCGCACCCGTCCAGCCCGCGTCTGTTCGCCGTTCAGGAGATTCCGCCCGCATGTCGGGCTGAGGCCGGCGACACACCGTGCCGTGGGCGAAGAGCGGCGGCGCATCCTGAACGGCGAACGCCGAACGCCGAACGGAAGGCTGAACGCCGAACGTCGACGCGGGAACGCGAACGGCGCCCGTACCCGACGAGGGGTCGGGCGCCGTCGTCCTCCGCGGCGGTGCCTACAAGCCCGGCGCGGTCATCCTCAGCACGTCGAGCAGCTCGTCGAGCTGCTGCTCGGTGATCTCACCGCGCTCGACGAAGCCGAGGTCGATGACCGCTTCGCGCACGGTGAGCCCCGCGGCCACGGAGTGCTTGGCGACCTTCGCGGCGGCCTCGTAGCCGATGACGCGGTTGAGCGGGGTGACGATCGAGGGCGAGGACTCGGCGAGGGCGCGGGCGCGCTCGACGTTGGCCTCGAGCCCGACGACGGTCTTGTCGGCGAGTACGCGGGTCGAGTTCGCGAGCAAACGGATCGACTCGAGCAGTGCGGTGCCCATGACGGGGATGGCCACGTTGAGCTCGAAGGAACCGGAGGCGCCGGCCCAGGCGACGGTCGCGTCGTTGCCGACGACGCGCGCGCACACCATGAGCACGGCCTCGGGCACGACGGGGTTGACCTTGCCCGGCATGATCGACGATCCCGGCTGAAGGTCGGGGATGCTGAGCTCGGCGAGCCCGGTGTTCGGGCCCGAGCCCATCCAGCGCACGTCGTTGCAGATCTTCGTGAGCGAGACGGCGATGACGCGCAGCGCGCCGCTCGCCTCGACGAGGCCGTCGCGCGCACCCTGGGCCTCGAAGTGGTCGAGGGCTTCCGTGATCGGCAGGCCGGTCGAACGGGCGAGCTCGGCGATGACCTTCTGCGAGAAGCCGAGGGGCGTGTTGATGCCGGTGCCCGTGGCGGTGCCGCCGAGCGGCACCTCGGCGACGCGCTCGATCGTCGACTGCACGCGCGCGATGCCGAGGCGCACCTGGCGCGCGTAGCCGGCGAACTCCTGGCCGAGCGTCACGGGGGTCGCGTCCATGAGGTGCGTGCGGCCGGCCTTGACGACCGTCTTCCAGAGCTCGGCCTTATCCTCCAGCGCGCCGGCGAGGTGCTCGAGGGCGGGGATGAGGTCGGCGAGCAAGGCGCTCGTGACGGCGAGGTGCACCGAGGTGGGGAAGACGTCATTGGACGACTGCGAGGCGTTGACGTGGTCATTCGGATGCACGGCGCGGTCGTGGGTCGAGGCGAGCGTCGCGAGCACCTCGTTCATGTTCATGTTCGACGACGTGCCCGAACCGGTCTGGTAGGTGTCGACGGGGAAGTGGTCGTGGTGGCGTCCGGCGATGATCTCGTCCGCCGCGGCGACGATCGCCGCGGAGAGCGCGTCGTCGAGGATCCCCAGTTCGGCGTTGACGATCGCCGCGGCGCGCTTGATCTGGGCGAGGGCGACGATCTGCCCGGCTTCGAGACCCGAACCCGAGATCGGGAAGTTCTCGACGGCACGCTGAGTCTGAGCACGGTAGAGGGCTCGAGCGGGCACCCGCACCTCGCCCATCGTGTCGTGCTCGATCCGGTAGTCCAGCTCGGTGTTGTCGCTCACGGCGAATCGTTCCTTTTCGTGATCGGGGGTGAGGCGGTCGGTCGGCCGGTCAGATCTGGCCGACGATGATGTCGGGCTCTGCTCGACCCTCGAGCAGGCGGTAGTTGGCACCGACGATGGCCACGCTACCGGCGGCGACGGCGTCGCTGATGAGCTCTGATGCGGCGAGCAGCTCGCCGACCGTGTCGCGCAGGTGCTCGCGCCCGACGTTCTGAGCATCGAGCTGGGCGATGTCGGTCGTGCCCGCCGCGCGCAGGCAGCGGTCGACGGCAGGCTGGATGCGCTCGACGAGACCGAGGATGTGCGGTGGCAGGGGGGGCGCCTCCGGCCCCCGCGACTCGATCGCGGCGCGCACGGCGCCGCATTCGTCGTGGCCGAGCACGACGATGAGCGGGACGCCGAGAACGCCGACGGCGTACTCGAGCGATCCGACGACGCTGCTCGAGATCACCTGGCCGGCGTTGCGCACGACGAAGAGGTCGCCGAGCCCCTTGTCGAAGATGATCTCGGCGGCGAGGCGGGAATCGCTGCAGCCGAAGAGCGCGGCGTGGGGCGCCTGTGCGACGGCGAGCTCCTCCCGCCGCTCGACATCCTGTCGGGGATGCTGCGGCTCGCCGGCGACGAATCGCGCGTTGCCGCGCTCCATCTCGC
>SCPB01000102.1 GCA_005502445.1 Microbacteriaceae bacterium X2B | reverse complement strand
GCTGCGCTCGAGCTCATCGTGCCTTCAACGCTAGGCGGCGTCCGGGGCATCCGCCTGATCGCCCGTCACGCGGCGTCACGCGGCGCCACGCCGATACGCTGAGGCAATGCACGCCCCCCTGCAGCTCGCGCCCGAGGTCGCCTCGGCGCTCGCCGACGGCCGTCCCGTCGTCGCCCTCGAGTCGACGATCATCAGCCACGGCCTGCCGCGCCCGCGCAACCACGCCGCGGCGCTCGAGTTCGAGGCGATCCTGCGCGAGCAGGGGGTGACCCCCGCGACGATCGCCGTGCTCGACGGCGTTCCGCACATCGGGCTCGACGAGGTCGGCGTGCGCCGCATCGCCGAGGATGAGCTCGCGAAGGCGAGCGTGCGCGATCTGCCGATCCTCGCCGCGCGCGGCGAGAGCGGCGCGACGACGGTCGCCGCGACGGCGCACCTCGCGGCGATGGCCGGAGTCCGCGTCTTCGCGACGGGAGGCCTCGGCGGCGTGCACCGCGGCGCGAGCGGGACCTTCGACGAGTCGGCCGACATCTCGACCCTCGCCGTCACCCCCATCACGGTCGTCTCGGCCGGGGTGAAGAGCGTGCTCGACATCGCCGCGACGCTCGAGCGCCTCGAGAGCTATTCGGTGCCGGTGATCGGTTTCGGCACGACGGTGTTCCCGAGCTTCTGGCTGCGCGAGAGCGCCTTCGCGCTCGACTGGGCGGTAGAGAACGAGCAGCAGGTCGCGGATGTCATGGCCGCGCACGACGCCCTCGGCCACCGCCAGGGCATCGTCGTGGCGAATCCCGTGCCGGCTGACCAGGCGTGGGAACCCGCGGAGCACGACCGCGTGCTCGCCGCGGCCCTCGCGCTCGCCGAGGCCGAGGGCGTCACGGGAAAGGCCGTCACGCCCTTCCTGCTCGGCACGATCGTCGAGCTCTCGGGCGGGCGCAGCCTCGAGGTGAACCTCGATCTCGCGCGCAACAACGTGCGCGTCGCCGGCCGCATCGCGACCGCGTGGGCCGCGCGACGCGCGGGCGCTGCGGGCTGAGCGAGGGCAGGAAGACCGTGGCCGGTTCGCGCGCCGTGATCGTCGGCGACGTCATCGACGACGTCATCGTCGTGCTGCACGGGCCGATCCGCCTCGACACCGACACGGCGTCGAGCATCACGCGACGCCCGGGCGGCAGCGCCTCCAACACCGCCGCATGGATGGCCTGGCTCGGTACGGGGGTCGACCTCGTGGCTCGCGTCGGTGCGGGCGACCTCGAGCGGCACGCGGCCGAGCTCTCGGCGTCCGGAGTCACGGCGCACCTCAGCGAAGATCCCTCGCGGGGTACGGGCACGATCGTCATCCTGGTCGAGGGCGAACGCCGCACGATGCTGACCGATCGGGGCGCGAACGCAACTCTCGACCCCGATGCCGTGTCGGATGCCCTGCTCGCCCAGGCGGGCATCCTGCATCTGACCGGGTACTCGCTCGTCGACGCCCTCTCGCCCCGCACGATGTGCGAGCTCGTCGGCCGCGCTCACGCGCACGCGGCGGTCGTCTCGTTCGACCCCAGCTCGGTCGGGTTCATCGCCGACGTCGGCGTCGCGCTGTTCCGCGAGGCGATCAGGGGGGTCGACGTGCTGCGACCGAACCTCGCCGAGGGCCGGCTGCTCTCGGGGCTCGGGCCCGAGGAGCCGCCGCGCGGGGTCGCCGAGGCGCTGCTCGAGCTCGCGCCCGTCGTGCTGCTGACCTGCGGAGTCGAGGGTGTGGTGGTCGCGACGAGGG
>SCPB01000025.1 GCA_005502445.1 Microbacteriaceae bacterium X2B | reverse complement strand
GGCCCTCGCCGTGAACGGCACGCGGCGGCTCCGCGAGCCACAATCCTCGCATCGTCGTCGCCTCGCCGCCGCGTGCCGTTCACGGCGAGGGCCTAGCGTGGCGAGGCGCGTCGCTCCTGCTGCCGCTGAGCGCGAACGCGCGCACCAGCGCGCGTGAACAATTCGTGACCACTCGATTGAGCACTAGGCGCATCGACCGTTCTGTGCATAGAGTGCGGATTGGCCCCCTAAAAGGGGGTGCGATCCAGCATCGCCCTCCCACCCCAAGGAGCCCAGCGCGCCATGACTTCCACTCTCCCCGTCGGTCGCGCGAGCGCCGCCGCGCGCGCGACCGCTTTCGCGACCGCCCTCTGCGTGGGCCTCGGGCTCGCGACCGTCACGGCCGCCCCCGCTCTCGCCAGCACCCACACCCCGATCGCCGAGGTGCAGGGGCCGGGCGCGACCTCGCCGCTCGTCGGCCAGTCGGTCGCCGTCCAGGGCGTGGTCGTCGCCGACCACCGAGGTGCGGGCGGGTTCAGCGGCTTCTTCATCCAGACGCCGGGCGCCGACACCACCCCGGGCGTCTCCGACGGGCTCTTCGTCTTCACCGGAAGCCAGGCGCACGCCGTCGCGATCGGCGATCTCGTCGAGGTGACCGGAGCCGTGTCCGAGTACTTCGGGCAGACCCAGATCAGCGCGACGACGGCCGGCCAGGTGTCGCTCGTCGAGGCGGGCGTCGGCACCCCCGCGCCCAGCGTGCTGCCGACGAGCATCGTCGGCGACGCCCGTGAAGCCTTCGAGGGCATGCTCGTCGCCCCGAGCGGCGACTACCTCGTCTCGTCGAGCCACGAGCTGTTCCGCTTCGGTTCGCTGTGGCTCAGCCCGGACGCGCTCGCGGTCAAGAGCACCGAGCAGGTGGATGGCGGCCCCGAGGCCGACGCGATCGCGTCGGCCAACCGCGCCTCGCGCATCCTTCTCGACGACGGGTTCAATGCGCAGATCACCACCGCGACGCACCCCGGCGACCAGCCCTACTTCTCCAAGGGCGTCGTGGTGCGCAACGGCGACCGCGTCGACTTCGGCGCCGACGCGTTCGTCCTCGCCTACAGCTTCAACCAGTGGCGCCTCCAGCCGCAGCTGCCGACGTCGACCGAGACGACCGCGCGGAGCGGCGTGAGCTTCGAGTCGCGCAACCCGCGTCCCGAGGCCGCACCCGCCGTCGGCGGCGACATCGCGGTCGCGGCGTACAACGTGCTCAACTACTTCACGACGCTGACGACGCAGAACGGCGAGGCGCGCGGCGCCCGCACCGCCGAGCAGCTGGCGGTCCAGGAGTCGAAGATCGTCGCCGCGATCAACGCCCTCGGCGCCGACGTGGTCGCGCTGCAGGAGATCGAGAACTCGGTCGCGCTCGGCGAGGCGACCGACGAAGCGCTGCAGTCGCTCGTCGCCGCGCTCAACGCGGCCGCCGGAGCGGGGACCTGGGACTACGTTCGCACCCCGGCCGAGCTCGTGGACGCGACGATCGTCGACGTCATCACCAACGCGATCATCTTCAAGCCCGCCTCGGTCGAGCTCGTCGGCGAGAGCTTCACGCAGATCGACGAGACGGTGTGGGACATCGCCCGCGAGCCGATCGGCCAGACCTTCGCGGCCGGCGGCATCGAGTTCACCGTGATCGCGAACCACTTCAAGTCGAAGGGTGGTTCGGGCGCCGAGCCCGTCGACGGCCAGGGGCGGTTCAACGCCGAGCGCGTCGAGCAGGCCAACGCCCTCGCGGCCCTCGTCGACACGCTCCCCGGCGAGGCGGGCGAGAACGTCCTGCTCGTGGGCGACTTCAACGCCTACAGTCAAGAGGACCCGATCCAGGTGCTCACCGGCGCCGGGTGGAGCGACCTCGTCGCCGACCGCACCGACGGCCAGTACACCTACACCTTCGACGGCGAGCTCGGCTCGCTCGACCACGCGATCGCGAGCTCCGCGCTCGCCGAGCAGGTCACGGGGGTCGGCGTCTGGGGCATCAACTCGGCCGAGTGGAGCGACCGCCAGTACGCCTTCGGCGCGACCGAAGCCGGCACCGTCTACCGATCGAGCGACCACGACCCGGTGCTCGTCGGGCTCAGCACGACGCCGGCGCCGGTCGAGATCGACGTCCTGGCGATCAACGACTTCCATGGTCGTCTCGAGGTCGGCGGCGGGGCCGCGGGTGCCGCGGTGCTCGCCGGGCTCGTGAACGACACGCGTGCCGCCAACCCGAACACGCTCGTCGTCGCGGCGGGCGACAGCATCGGCGCCTCGACCTTCACCTCGTTCATCCAGAACGACGAGCCGACCCTCGACGTGCTCAACGCCATGGAGCTCGACCTCAGCGCCTTCGGCAACCACGAGTTCGATCAGGGCCGTGACGATGTCGACGGCCGCGTCATCCCGAAATCCGACTTCCCCTATCTCGGCGCGAACATCTACGAGAAGGGCACGACGACGCCGGCGTACCAGGAGTACGAGGTCGTCGAGGTCGACGGAGTCGCGGTCGGATTCATCGGCGTGATCACCGAGAGCTTGCCCTCGCTCGTGAGCCCGACCGGGATCGACACGCTCGACGTCGGCGACATGACCGAAGCTGCGGTCCGCGTGGCCGAGCAGCTGCGCGACGGCGACGCCGCGAACGGCGAAGCCGATGTCGTGATCCTGCTCTCGCACGAGGGAGCGCCGACCACGACGCTCGAGGCGGCGACCGGCGACACCGAGTTCGGCGACCTCATCACCGGCGTGCTCGGCAAGGTCGACGCCGTGGTCTCGGGCCACACGCACCTGCAGTACGACCTCGAGATCCCGGTGCCCGGCACCGACGAGGTCATGCCCCTCATCCAGGGCGGGCAGTACGGCGAGGCCTACGGTCAGCTCGAGCTCGCGGTCGACCCGCAGTCGAAAGACCTGCTGAGCATCACGGCGGGCGTCAAGCCCCTCGTCGGGGCGGCTCAGCCCGACCCGGCCATCTCGGCGATCGTCGCCGAGGCCGTCGCGTTCGCCGCCGAGGCGGGCAACCAGCGGCTCGGCGACATCACCGCCGACTTCCTCCGCGGCATCGACAACTCGGGTCAGAACGGCGCCACCGCCGAGAACCGCGGTGCGGAGTCACCACTCGGCAACGTCGTCGCCGACGCCCAGCTGTGGGCCACGCAGGATCTCGGCACCGAGCTCGCCCTCATGAACCCGGGCGGGTTGCGCGCGAACCTGCTCTACGCCTCGACCGGCGCGACCGACCCCGCGGGCAATCTCACCTACCGCGAGGCGGCCAACGTGCAGCCCTTCGCCAACACCCTCGTGGCGATGACCCTCACGGGCGACCAGCTGCGTGCGGTGCTCGAGGAGCAGTGGCAGCCCGACGGCAGCAGCCGGCCGTTCCTCAAGCTCGGTGCCTCATCGACGCTGCAGTACGACTACGACCCGACGCGGCCGCGCGGCGAACGGATCGGCAGGATGCTGCTCGAGGGCGTGCCGGTCACGAGCGATCGGCAGATCCGCGTCGTCGTGAACTCCTTCCTCGCCGGGGGCGGCGACAACTTCGCCACCCTCGCGCAGGGAACCCAGCGCGCCGACTCGGGCCGTATCGACCTGCAGGCCTTCGTCGACTACGTGGGCGAGTTCACGCCGATCAGCCCCGACTACGCCCAGCGCTCGGTCGGCGTCTCGATCAGCGCGCCGGACGCCGACGGCTACACCGCCGGCGACGAGGTGATGCTCGTGCTGAGCTCGCTGCTGTTCACCAACTCGGGCGACCGCGACGCGGTCGTCGAGGTGAGCTTCGGCGGCGAGACCGTGGGCACGGCCCCGATCGACCCGACGATCGTCGGGAAGACCGATGAGACCGGACGCGCCACGGTGACCTTGACGATCCCCGAGGGGATCACGGGCGCTCAAGAACTCGTCATCTCGGTACCCGACAACGGCACCCGCGCGAGCGTCCCGATCGAGATCGCCGAGCCTCTCGTCGAGCTCGAGGTCGTCAAGGCCGCGAAGGTCATCGGGCCGGTGGTCATCGGCAGGGAGGCGCGGGCCAAGCACCCGGTGCTCGCCGCGGAGGGCGTGGAGTTCGCGGGAGCCGACTTCACCTACCAGTGGCTCCGCGATGGCGAGCCGATCGAGGGCGCCACGGCGGCGACGTACGCGGTGACGGCGGAGGACGCCGGCGCGCGCGTCTCGGTCGTCGTGACCGCGAGCGCCGAGGGGTTCGAGCAGACGAGCAGCACGAGCGCGGAGCGGACGGTGGCGGGCAGACCGGCGAGCCTGCCTCGGGCCGCATAGCGAGCATCCTGTGAACGGGTGCGGGGCGTCGGGATCTCTCGACGCCCCGCACCCGTCTGTGCGCGAAGCCCTGCGCACAACCCCCTGCGTGCTGCCGAGCGAGAGCGGTAGGTTCGGGCCGTGACCTTCCGCGACGATGCCGACATCTCCCGCAGCAGTGTGCGCCGCTCCGGTCGGGGCGGGCGCGGCCTGGCGATCGGCGGCGGGGGCGGCCTCATCGGCCTCATCGCCGTGTTCCTGATCGCCCAGTACACGGGCGTCGACGTGAGCGGCCTGCTCGGCGGCGGGCAAGGGGCGGGCCCCGCACCCGAGACGACCGAACTCGGCGAGTGCGACACGGGCGCCGACGCCAATGCCAGCGTCGACTGCCGGGTCGCGGGCGCCGCCGTCTCGCTCGAGGACTTCTGGATCGAGGCGGCTCCGGAGATCGGCGTGCAGTACCGCGGGCCCGGGGCGATCATCTTCGACGAGGCCGTGAGCACCGGATGCGGCCAGGCGACGAGCGCGGTCGGGCCGTTCTACTGCCCCAACGATGAGACGGTGTACCTCGACACGGGCTTCTACGACGACTTGCGCACGCGCTTCGGCGCCGAGGGCGGCCCGCTCGCCGAGATGTACGTCGTCGCCCACGAGTGGGGCCACCACATGCAGAAGATCACCGGCGCGCTCGAGTCGGCGCAGCGGGGCGACACGGGCCCCGACTCGGACGCCGTGCGGCTGGAGCTGCAGGCCGACTGCTTCGGCGGCGCGTGGGCGGGCGCGGCGTCCGACGGGCCGGATCCCCTGCTCGAGCCGATCACGCGCGAGCAGGTCGCGCAGGCTCTCGACGCGGCCGAGGCGATCGGCGACGACCGCATCCAGGAGCAGACCTCGGGGCAGGTCTCGCCCGAGAGCTGGACCCACGGCTCGAGCGAGCAGCGGCAGCGCTGGTTCACGGTCGGCTTCGAGCGCGGCGTCACCGCGTGCGACACCTTCGCGGTTCCCGGCGACGAGCTCTGAGCGGGGGAATGCCCGCCGTCGTGAGAGCGTTGACGTCGGGGCCGAGTGAGCACGACGACATCGAGAGGCGTTCGCCGAGTTAGCGCTCTACGCTGAGAGGCGGCCCACCCGCCGCCGCTGCCCACCACGACTTCCTCCGAGGAGAACGCCATGGCCCGCATCTACTCCGACATCACGAAGGTGTTCGGCAACACGCCCCTCGTGCAGCTCAACTCGGTCACCGACGGCGCGGGCGCGACGGTGCTCGCGAAGCTCGAGTTCTTCAATCCGTCATCGAGCGTCAAAGACCGGCTGGGGATCGCGATCGTCGACGCCGCCGAGGCGAGCGGCGAGCTGCAGCCCGGCGGCACGATCGTCGAGGCCACGAGCGGCAACACGGGCATCGCACTCGCCATGGTCGGCGCCGCACGCGGCTACGAGGTCGTGCTGACGATGCCCGAGACCATGAGCGAGGAGCGCAAGATGCTGCTCAAGGCCTACGGCGCCGAGCTCGTGCTCACGCCCGGCGGCGAGGGCATGAAGGGCGCCGTGGCGCGCGCCGAGCAGATCGTCGCCGAGCGCCCGGGCAGCGTGCTCGCCCGCCAGTTCGAGAATGCGGCGAACGTCGAGATCCACCGCAAGACGACGGGCCCCGAGGTGTGGAACGACACCGACGGCGCCGTCGACATCTTCGTCGCGGGCGTCGGCACGGGCGGCACGCTCACCGGCACCGGCCAGGTGCTCAAGCAGCACAAGCCGGGTGTGCGCATCGTCGCCGTCGAGCCGGAGGAGAGCCCGATCCTGAACGGCGGCAACCCCGGCCCGCACAAGATCGCCGGCATCGGCGCGAACTTCGTGCCGGCCATCCTCGACCGCGAGATCTACGACGAGGTCATCGATGTGAACGTCGGCCAGGCCGTCGCGATGGCGCGCCGCCTCGCCGCCGAGGAGGGCATCCTCGCCGGAATCTCGTCGGGCGCGACCGTGCACGCCGCGATCGAGCTCGCGAAGCGCCCCGAGAACGCCGGCACGACGATCGTCGTGATCGTCGCGAGCTACGGCGAGCGCTACCTGTCGAGCGTGCTGTACGAAGACCTGCGCTCCTAGATGCCGCTTCGCGAAGACATCGCCACCGCCCGGCTGCGCGACCCTGCCGCGCGCTCGGGCCTCGAAGTGTTCCTGACCTCCTCGGGGCTGCACGCCGTGTGGTGGCACCGACTTGCTCACCGGCTCTGGAATGCGGGCTTCACGCTGCCGGGGCGGCTCGTCTCGCAGTGGTCGAAGTTCCTCACCGGCGTCGAGATCCACCCGGGGGCGCGCATCGGCCGCCGGTTCTTCATCGACCACGGCATGGGCGTCGTGATCGGCGAGACGGCCGAGATCGGCGACGACGTCATGCTCTACCACGGCGTGACGCTCGGCGGGCGCTCGCTCGAGAAGGGCAAGCGGCACCCGACGGTCGAGAGCGGCGTGCTCATCGGCGCCGGCGCGACGATCCTCGGCCCCGTCACGATCGGCGCGCGCTCGCAGGTCGGCGCGCTCGCCCTCGTGGTGCGGGATGTCCCGCCCGACTCGGTCGCGACCGGCATCCCCGCGGTCTCCCGCCCCATCAATCGCGGCCCGCGGTCGGCCCCGGGCGCCGACGGCTTCTGGATCGACCCGGCCATCCACATCTGAGGTGCGCTCCCCCGGTCGGCGCCCGCGGCGCGATCCGTTCGGGTCCGGCGCCCGATAGCGTCGAGTCCACGGCGGAGGAGGATCGAGTGGCAGTGATGTGGATACGTCGCGGGCTGGTCGCTGTGCGCACCCTGCTGCCGAGCCGAGCCGACTACCGCGATCTGCCGCGGACCTGGCGCGGCGACCTCCTCGCGGGGGTGACGGTCGGCGTCGTCGCGCTGCCGCTCGCGCTCGCCTTCGGGGTCAGTTCGGGCGTCGGAGCCGAGGCCGGCCTCGTCACCGCGATCGTCGCGGGAGTCGTGGCGGCGGTCTTCGGCGGCTCGAATGTGCAGGTCTCGGGCCCGACCGGCGCGATGGTGGTCGTGCTCGCCCCGATCGTCGCGAGCCAGGGCGTCGCCGCGGTCGCCGTCGTGAGCGTCATGGCCGGTGCCATGGTCGTGCTCGCGGGAGCGCTGCGCCTCGGCCGCGCGGTGACGTTCATCCCCTGGCCGGTCATCGAGGGCTTCACCCTGGGCATCGCCGTCATCATCTTCGCGCAGCAGGTGCCCGCCGCGGTCGGAGCGGCGGTGGGCGACGAGCCGAACGCGCTCGCCGCCGCGCTGGCGGCCGTGCTCGCCGCCGAGGCGCCTGCCGTGCTCTGGACGCTCGGAATCGTGGCGCTCGTGGCCGCGGTCATGCTCGTCGCCCCGCGCATCCACCGGATGCTGCCCGGCTCCCTCATCGCGATCGTGCTCGCGACCGCGATCGCGCACCTCGCGCAGGCACCCGTCGCGGCGATCGGCGCCCTGCCGTCGACGCTTCCGCTGCCGGCGCCTCCGGGCCTCGTCGGCCTGTCTCTGCCGGCCCTGCTCGCGCCCGCCGCCGCCGTCGCCGCACTCGCCGCGATCGAGTCGCTGCTGTCGGCGCGCGTCGCCGCCTCGCTCGCCGACACGGGGCCGGTCAACGCCGACCGCGAGCTCGTCGGTCAGGGCCTGGCCTCGATCGCCGCCGGTTTCGTCGGCGGGATGCCCGCCACGGGGGCGATCGCGCGCACCGCCGTGAACGTGCGGTCGGGCGGTCGTTCGCGACTCGCCGCCCTCGTGCACGCCCTCGTCCTCGTGGTGGTGGTGGTGCTGGCGAGCGGGCTCGTGGCGAGCATCCCGCTGGCGGCCCTCGCCGGAGTCCTCATGGTGACGGCCGTGCGCATGGTCTCGGTGCGCACGGCGCGCAGCATCCTGCGGTCGACGCGATCCGACGCGCTCGTGTTCGTCATGACGGCCCTCGTCACCGTCTCGTTCGATCTCATCGTGGCGGTGCTCATCGGCATCGCGGCCGCGGCGTTCTTCGCACTGCGCGCGCTCGCGCGCTCGAGCACGGTGCATCGCGAGCCGCTGCCCGGTCCGCCCGTTCCCGGCGACGAGCGCATCGCCCTGATGCGCATCGAGGGAACGCTGTTCTTCGGCGCCGCCGACCGCGTGCTCGATGAGATCGCGGGAGTCGCCGATGTCTCGGTCGTCGTCATCCGTCTCTCGCAGATCCGCGAGCTCGACGCGACGGGCGCGCGCGTCATCGCCGACATCATCGAGGCGCTCGAGCGCCGCGGGGTCACGGTGCTCGTCAAGGGAGTGCAGCCCCGGCACCGCGAGCTCGTCGAACGCGTCGGCGTCATGCACTCGCTGCGGCACCCGAAGCACCTCTTCACCGAGCTCGCGCCCGCGATCGAGCACGCGCGCGACCACATCCGCCGCGAATCCCCTTCCTCGACCGGGCCCGTCGGGGGCGGCGGCTAACCTGTACCGGTGACATCGACCGCGCTCCGCCTGTCCGAGGCCCGAACCCCGCTGGCGGTGCTCGAGTCCGTCTTCGGCTACCCGGCCTTCCGCGGCGACCAGCGGCAGATCATCGACCACGTCGTCGCCGGCGGCGACGCGCTCGTGCTCATGCCGACGGGGGGCGGCAAGTCGCTCTGCTACCAGATCCCGTCGCTCGTGCGCGGGGGCGTCGGCGTCGTCGTCTCGCCGCTCATCGCCCTCATGAAGGACCAGGTGGATGCCCTCGCCGCCGTCGGCGTGCGCGCATCCTTCCTCAACTCCACCCAGGGGCCCGACGAGCGCCGCGAGGTCGAGCGCGCGCTCGCCGCGGGCGAGGTGGACCTGCTGTACATGGCGCCCGAGCGCGTGACCGTTCCGGCGACGGCCGAGCTGCTCGACCGCCTGCCGGTGTCGCTGTTCGCGATCGACGAGGCACACTGCGTCTCGCAGTGGGGGCACGACTTCCGCCCCGACTACCTGGCACTGTCGATGCTGCACGAGCGCTGGCCGAGCGTGCCGCGCATCGCTCTCACGGCGACGGCGACGGCCGCGACGGCCGCCGAGATCCGGCAGCGGCTGCAGCTGCAGCAGGCGCGCACCTTCGTCGCGAGCTTCGACCGGCCGAACATCCAGTACCGCATCGAGCCGAAGAACCAGCCCGTGCAGCAACTGCTGCAGCTCATCCGCACCGAGCACCCCGGCGACGCGGGCATCGTGTACTGCCTCTCGCGGGCATCCGTCGAGAAGACGGCGGCGGCGCTCGCCGAGCACGGCATCCCCGCCCTGCCGTACCACGCGGGTCTCGACGCGCGCACGCGAGCCGACCACCAGTCGCGCTTCCTCCGGGAGGACGGCGTCGTCATGGTCGCGACGATCGCCTTCGGCATGGGCATCGACAAGCCCGACGTGCGCTTCGTCGCCCACCTCGACCTGCCGAAGAGCGTCGAGGGCTACTACCAGGAGACGGGGCGGGCCGGCCGCGACGGCCTGCCCTCGACCGCCTGGCTCGCCTACGGCCTGCAAGACGTCGTGCAGTTGCGACAGATGATCGATCGCAGTGAGGGCGACGCGACCTACAAGCGCCGCATGTCGCAGCACCTCGACGCGATGCTCGCGCTGTGCGAGACGGTCGAGTGCCGCCGCGTGCAGCTGCTCGCCTACTTCGGCCAGCAGTCGGCCCCGTGCGGCAACTGCGACACGTGCCTCGCGCCGCCCGAGAGCTTCGACGGCACGATCCCGGCGCAGAAGCTGCTGTCGACGATCGTGCGCCTCGAGCGCGAGCGGCGCCAGCGCTACGGCGCCGGCCAGCTCATCGACATCCTGCTCGGCAAGCGCACGCCGCGCGTCGAGCAGCTCGGGCACGCCGACCTCGCGACCTTCGGCATCGGCGCCGAGCTCGGCGAGCAGGAATGGCGCGGCGTCGTGCGGCAGCTGCTCGCGCAGGGGCTCCTCGCGGTGCACGGCGATGGCTACGGCACCCTCGTGATCACCGAGGCGAGCGCCGAAGTGCTCACGGGCGGCCGCATCGTGCGGCTGCGCCGCGAGGTCGCGCGACCGACCCGCTCGGCGAGGCGAAGCGCCCCCGCCGACCTGCCCGCCGCCGCGGGGCCCCTCTTCGAGCGCTTGCGCGCCTGGCGCGGCGCCACCGCCCGCGCGCTCGGCGCACCCGCCTACATCGTCTTCGGCGATGCGACGCTGCGCGGCATCGCCCTCACGACGCCCACCACGCTCGACGAGCTCGGCCAGATCAGCGGCGTCGGCGCGAAGAAGCTCGAACAGTTCGGCGGGGCCGTGCTCGCGATCGTGCGGGGGGAGGAGCCGCCCGCCGCGGTCGCCGGCGACGACGCGCCAGCCGACCACGAGCCGGCGCTCGTTCCCGCGTACGACGTCCCGCCCGATGACGAGTTCGATCCGCCGCCCCCCGATGACCGGTACTGAGCTCGCGCGCCGCCGACCGCACCCCCTGCATGCCTCGATCGGCATGACCGCCGTGCCACGATAAGCGCGTGCTCACCCTCCTCGCCCGCGCCGTACTCGGGCCGATCGTGCGGCTGGTCTTCCGACCGACCGTGATCGGGCGGCGCAAGATGCCGGCTGCGGGCGGCGTCGTCGTCGCGAGCAACCACCTGTCGTTCATCGACAGCGTCGTGATCAGTCTGCTCGCCCGGCGGCCGGTGAGCTTCCTCGCGAAATCCGACTACTTCACCGGGCGCGGCCTGCGCGGCGCCCTGTCGCGCGCCTTCTTCACGGGTGTCGGCGCGATCCCTGTCGAGCGGGGGGCGGGCCAGGCGGCGCAGGACGCCCTCAACGCCGGGCTCGCGCGCGTGCAGTCGAGGCAGGCGTTCTCGATCTACCCCGAGGGCACCCGCTCGCGCGACGGACGGCTCTACCGCGGCAAGACGGGCGTGGCCTGGCTGGCGCTCACGGCAGGAGTCCCGGTCGTCCCCGTGGCGCTCACCGGCACGCAGGACCTCCAGCCCGTCGGCTCCACGCGCATCCACCTCGCACGCATCCGCGTCGAGTTCGGCGATCCGATCGATCTGAGCGGCTTCGGGCCGGCGGGTTCGGGCCGCGCCCGGAGGCAGGCGACCGATGCGATCATGGCCGAGATCCAGCGCATGTCGGGTCAGGAATACGCGGGCGTCTACAACGAGCCGCCCGCGCACGGCGTCGTCGAGAAGGTCAAGAGGGCATTCCGCTCTCGCGGCGAGCTCTAGTCGGCGAGTTCTCGTCGGCGAACCCCCGTCGCCTCCCTACCGCGAGGTCGGCTGCGCGCTCCCGGCCTCCGCCTGGGCGGCGGCGACCTTCGCCCGCACCTCCTCCATGTCGAGGTCCTTCACCGCGGTGATGACCTGCTCGAGCGCCGGCCCCGGCAGGGCTCCGGGCTGGGCGAAGACGAGGATCCCGTCGCGGAACGCCATGAGCGTCGGGATGGATCGGATGTTCGCGGCCGAGGCGAGGGCCTGCTCGGCCTCCGTGTCGACTTTTCCGAAGGTCACATCGGGGTGCTGCTCGCTCGCCCGGTTGTAGATGGGAGCGAATTGCCGGCACGGCCCGCACCACTCCGCCCAGAAGTCGACGAGGGTGATGCCGGGGGCGCTGACGGTCTGCTCGAAGTCGGCGGCGGTGAGGTCTACGGTTGCCATGCTTCCATGGTGCCACATGCGGAGTCATACCCCCAGGGGTATCCGCCGAGGGCGAAGGCTCTGCGGGAGTCCACCACCTCACTGCTCAGGGCGGTGAGGATGTCTACAAGGCGCGCGCGCCGCATCCTCGCCTCCTTCGTACCTCGCGCACCATGACGGCGCTCCTGCCGCACGGACGTTCTACCGTGGCGTCGAGGCCTGCTCCGCGCCGACGCGCGCCGCCCGGCCCCACCTCGTCCGGCACTGAACGATGGGACAGTCATGACTCAGCTCGCCGATACTCCGACCGCGCCGGCGCCCGACGCCGCGCTCCCGGCGTCCCCCGCCGCGCCCGACACCGAGTCGGTAGCCGTCGACGTCGAGGCTCTCGGGCGCCAACTGCTCGGCCGCTGGGCGGAGGCGCGGCTGCACTCGCGCGAACTCGTCGCCCGCCCGGAGTTCCAGCGCCTGCCCGAGCTCGGCACGGACGAGCACCGCGAGCGCACGCTCGGCCAACTGCGTCTCCTGGTAGAGAACGACTCGGTGCACCGAGCCTTCCCCTCCGAGCTCGGCGGCAGCGACGACCACGGCGGCAACATCGCCTCGTTCGAAGAGCTGCTGCTCGGCGACCCGAGCCTGCAGATCAAGTCGGGCGTGCAGTGGGGCCTCTTCGCCTCGGCGATCATGCACCTGGGCACCGACGATCACCACCGCAGGCTGCTGCCCGCGGCGATGTCGCTCGAGACGCCCGGCGTCTACGCGATGACCGAGACCGGCCACGGCTCCGACGTCTCGGCCGTCGGCACGACCGCGACCTTCGACGAGGCGGGCGATGAGTGGGTCATCCACACGCCGTTCCGTGCCGCCTGGAAGGACTACCTCGGCAACGCCGCCCTGCACGGCCGCGCCGCCGTCGTGTTCGCGCAGCTCATCACGCGCGGCGTCAACCACGGTGTGCACGCCTTCTACGTGCCGTTGCGAGATGAAGCCGGCGCCTTCCTGCCCGGCATCGGGGGCGAGGACGACGGCCTCAAGGGCGGCCTCAACGGCATCGACAACGGCCGGCTGCACTTCACGAACGTGCGCGTTCCCCGCACCAGCCTGCTCAACCGCTACGGGGATGTCGACGCCCGCGGCGTCTACACCTCGCCGATCGCGAGCCCCGGCCGCCGATTCTTCACCATGCTCGGCACGCTCGTGCAGGGGCGGGTGTCGCTCGACGGGGCCGCGGTGCTCGCGAGCAAGCTAGCGCTGCGCATCGCGATCCGCTACGGCACCGAGCGGCGTCAGTTCACCGCCGACAACGACGACGAGGTCGTGCTGCTCGACTACCAGCGTCATCAGCGCCGACTGCTGCCGCGCCTCGCGACGACCTATGCGATGTCGTTCGCGCACGAGCGCTTCCTCGAGAAGTTCGACGCGGTGTTCTCGGGGGCCGCCGACACCGACGACGACCGTCAGGATCTCGAGACCCTCGCCGCGGCCCTCAAGCCGTTGAGCACGTGGGCGGCGCTCGACATCACCCAGGAGGCCCGTGAGGCGTGCGGCGGGCAGGGGTTCCTCGCCGAGAACCGCCTCGTGCAGCTGCGCGCCGACCTCGACGTCTACGCGACCTTCGAGGGCGACAACACCGTGCTGCTGCAGCTCGTCGCCAAGCGACTGCTCACCGACTACTCGCGCAAGTTCGCCAAGGCCGACGCCGGCGCGCTCGCCGCCTTCGTGGTCGAGCAGGTGGGCGAGGCCGCCGTCAACCGCACGGGGCTGCGCCGCCTCGCGCAGTCGGTCGTCGACTTCGGCTCGACGGCCCGCTCGGTCGGCTACGTGCGCGGCAGCGCCGCCCAGCGTCAGCTGCTCACCGATCGGGTCGAGACGATGATCGCGGAGCTCGCCGCGAAGCTGCGCGCCGCGAACCGCCTGCCGAAGTCCGAGGCCGCAGCCCTGTTCAACCGCCACCAGAACGAACTCATCGAGGCCGCCCGCGCTCACGCCGAGCTGCTGCAGTGGGAGGCCTTCACCGACGCGCTCGACGACGCACCCGACGCCGGCACGCGCCAGGTGCTCACGTGGCTGCGCGACCTCTTCGGCTTCACGCTCATCGAGCGGAACCTCGCCTGGTACCTGATCCACGGCCGGCTCTCGGGGCAGCGGGCGCAGGCGATCACCGAGTACATCGACGGCCGCCTGCTGCCGCGCCTGCGGCCGCACGCGCTCGCGCTCACCGAGGCGTTCGGGCTGCGCGACGAACACGTCCGCGCCGTGATCGCCACCGGGGTCGAGCTCGAGCGGCAGGAAGAGGCGCGCGCCTACTGCGCCGAGCAGCGCGCGAGCGGCCTCGCCCCGATCGATGAGAAAGACCTCGTGGCGGGGCAGAACGCGCGGCGCTAGTGCGTGCCCTGCGACCGCTAGTTCTTGGCGGCCCGCGAGACGGCGTCGGAGTTCTGCTGCCGGTCGCCCGCGGCCTTCTTGTCGGCCTTCGCGACGCGCTTCTCCTTCAGCGTCTTCGACGCCGCGGTCTTCGCCGAGTTCTTGCGTGCTGACTTCTCGCCCATGGTGGTCCTCCTTGCCGAGAGCCGACGTGACCCTGTGCCCCTGAGCGTACGCGCCTTTCGCGCACGCGGCGCTGGGCATCGACGGGCGTCGCGAGTAGCCTCGGCGCCATGGCCGCACCGACTCTGCACCCGGCTCTCGCGTGGGCGCTCGTCGCCGCGCAGGTCCTCCTCATCGGAGCCCTCGCGCTGCTGCCGCCGGGTGAGCTCTGGTCGCGCGACGCGACGGTTCTCCTCATCGGTGGGAGCGCCGTCGCCTTCGGCGCCGTGCTCACGGCCGTCGGTCTCGCGGCTCTCGGCCGCGCGCTCACGCCGTCGCCGGTGCCTCGACCGGATGGCGAGCTCGTGACGACGGGGGTCTATGCGCGCGTGCGGCACCCCGTCTACTCGGGTCTCCTGCTCGCCGCGCTCGGCCTCGTCGTCATGGGCGCCTCGTTCCCCCACGTCGCCGTCGCGGTCGCGCTGGGCGCGCTGCTGTCGGTCAAGGCGCACCTGGAGGAGCGGATGCTGCGCTCGCGCTTCCCCGACTACGACGAGTACGCCGCCGCGACCGGGCGTTTCCTGCCCCGGCCGCGCGCGCGACGGTGACGGATTTCTCGCCAGAGCGACGCGCGGTCCGGGCCCGAGAGTGCTGCGACGAGCAGCACGGGCTGCTCAGACGGCGCCGAGCTCCTGCAGCTTGGCGGTGAGCTCGGCGTCGCTCGGCTCGACCTGGTGCGTGCCGTCGGGGAAGACGACGACGGGGATGTTCATGCGCCCGCTGATCGACTGCGCCTCGGCGGCGGCGTGGGCGACGGCCTCGACGTCGACCTTCACCCAGTCGACGCCCATCCGGGTGAGCAGCGCCTCGGCGCGGCGGCAGTCGCGGCACCAGTCGGCGCCGTACATCGTGATGCGGTCGGGGGCAGGAGTCGTCGTGGTCATGAGAGGGGGGAACGCTCGCAACCCCGGTTCTCTTCCCACCGGGGGCCACCAATTCCCAAGCGGCCTCTGTCAGGGCGACCTCCGGGGCGGCTACCGTGACGGCATGACCGCTCCCGACCGCGCTCCCTCCGCCCTCGGCCCCTTCGCCGAGCCCGCCGCCGCCCGCGACCACTTCGAGGGCAGGCTGCGGCACGAGACCGACCCCTCCGACGTCGCGGCGGCGCTCGCCGCGGGCGAGCCCTTCGCACTGCTCGACGTGCGCGGCGACGCGGCGTGGCATCAGGGTCACGCGGTGGGAGCGGTGCACCTGCCGCGCACCGCGATCGCCGCGCGGGCGCGCGAGCTCGACCCGGGCATCCCTCTTGTCGTGTACTGCTGGGGTCCGGCCTGCAACGGCGGGGTGAAGGCCGCCGCCGAGCTCGCGGCGCGGGGATTCGCGGTGAAGGAGATGCTCGGCGGCTTCGAGTACTGGGCCCGCGAGGGCCTGCCCGTCGAGAGCGCGTCGGGGCCGGTGCCGCGCGCGGCGGACCCGCTGACGGCGCCGATCGAGGGCGGGGCGGATGCCGTGCTCGCCTCGATCGCGCACCGTGCGCCGGCGGGCGCCGCGGCCGCGATCGCCTGCGACTGCTGAGCGCGGGCTCGAGCCCCACGCCGAGCGCGCGGCCGCGAGCCTAGAGCGAGGCGAGCGCCTGCACGCCGATCGCGAGCAGCGGTGCGACGACGAGAGCGGGCAGCATGTCGCCGACGGCGACCTGGCGGATGTTCAGCAGCCGCAGCCCGACGCCGAGCAGCAGCACGCCGCCGGTCGCGGTGAGGGCGGCGATCGCGGCGCCCGACATGACCGAGCCGAGGAAGAACGCGAGCACCGTCAGCAGCCCCTGCCAGATGCCGACGGGGATCGCCGAGGCGGCGACTCCCCAGCCGAGCGAGGCCGCGAAGGCGATCGAGGCGAAGCCGTCGAGCGTGGCCTTGAGCGCGAGCTGGTCGATGCCCTGCCCGGTGCCGTCCTGGAAGGCGCCGAGGATCGCGAGCGGGCCGATCGCGAACACGAGCGACGCGTCGACGAAGCCGTTGATGAACTTCTCGCGCGCGCTCGGCGCGAGGGGAGCATCCACGGTGCCGGTGCCGGCGGTCTCGTCGACCGCGCCCGCCTGCGCGACGGACCGAGGGGTGAATCGCGACTGCAACCAGCCGCCGAAGCGCTCGAGCCGGTGCTCGATGCCGGCGATCGAGCCGACGATGCTGCCGATGAGCAGGGCGCCGATGACGACGAGGAAGGTGCCGGCGGCACCGACCGCGTCGACGAATGCCGCGTCGGCGAGCGAGGCGAGGTTGAGGCCGCCGAGCACGAGCACGGCGAGCCCGAGGGCGTCGGTGACGACGCGGTTCGTGCGCTCGGGCAGGCGGTGGCCGATGAGCACTCCGAGGGCCGACCCGATGAGGATGGCGGCGAGGTTGAGCAGGGTGCCGAGTCCGATCACCGACCCAGGCTAATCGGCGCGCGGGGGTCGAGCCGACCGGTTCAGCCCGCGAGGCCGAGGAAGACGAGCAGCCTGCGCTCGAGCTCGATCAGGTGCTTGTCGCTGAGCGCGCCGACCCGCTGGGTGACGTTCGACCGCCGCACCGTCGTCACCTTGTCGATCATGGCCGAACTGGCCTCGCGGATGCCCGTGGTCTCGTCGGCGGGAACCGGCAGTCGCAGAAGCGGAGCATCCACGATGGTCGTCGTCAGCGGGCAGACGGTGACGGAGTCGGTCGCGTCGAAGCGATCATCCTGCAGGATGATCGCCGGGCGCGGCTTGCTCGCGTACACGCCTCCCGAGACCAGCCAGATCTCGCCGCGCCTCACTCGTCCCAGTCCGCCGTGATCGACTCGACGAATTCGAGGTCGTCGGAGGTCCTGTCAGCGGATGCCACCTGGAGCGACTGCCGGTGCGCCTCCTCGGCGAACTGCGCGCTCCGCACATCGGGGACCCATACCTGCACCGGTCTCAATCCCTGTGCGCGCAGGCGAGCGCGGTGGGCGCTGACTCGGGCGCGGGTCGACATGCGGTGATGTTACATGTAACGGCGGCCCTCGGACAAGGGCGTGAAAGGGACCGCGGTGGCGCGCTCAGTCGACCGCGCGGCGCACGAGGTCGGCGATGGCGGCCTCCTCTGCCGGGCCGACCGCGGTGAGCGCGAAGACCGTCGGCCACATGCTGCCGTCGTCGAGCTGCGCGGGGTCGTTGAATCCGAGCTCGCAGTAGCGTCCGTCGAACTTGCCGGCGGCTTTGAAGAAGCAGACGACCTTGCCGTCGAGGGCGTAGGCGGGCATGCCGTACCAGGTGCGCGGAGCGAGCTGCGGTGCCGCTTCGAGCACGGTCGCGTGCACGCGCTCGCCGATAGCGCGGTCATCGTCGCGCATCGCGGCGATCGCGTCGAGCACGTCCTGCAGCTCGGCGGCGGCCTTCGCGGCGCCCTTCTCGCGCTTCGCCTCGGCGCGCAGCTCGGCGGCGCGCTCCTTCATGGCGGCGCGCTCGTCGGCGGTGAATCCGTCTGCTGCGGTCATCGCGGCACTCCTCGTGATGGTGGATACGGGTCGCGCGTGCGCGGATCCGGTGGATACGGGTCGCGCGTGCGCGGATCCAGCGTACGCGCGCTGGCGCGCGAGCGATCAGGGTGCGAGCGCGGTGATCGGAACGACGTTCACGCCGTCGGCCGGCGACCGGCTGCAGGCGGCTGCAGGCGGATGCGTCGGGCGAGGCGCGCGGCGCGAGCGAGTACTTCCAGGAGCGCCGTGCCGCCCTCACGAAGTTCGCCGCCGGCGCCCACGCCTATTGGCCCCGGCGTCATGGCTGAAGGATTTCGTATCCCAGCGCCGATGAAGTTCCGCATTCATAGCCGACGAACTTCGGATTTCACGAGCGACGAACTTCGGATTTCGCGTGCCCATCAACGTAGACTGCTTGCGTGACTGACTACCGCCCTCGCGTTGTCGATGCTGAACTCGCCGAGCTTCGTGAGGTGATGGGCGCGATCCTCATCGACGGCCCGAAAGCGGTCGGCAAGACCGAGACGGCGACGCAGGCTGCGAGGACGGTCTACCGGATGGACTTGGACAGTAATGCCCGCACGACGCTCGTCGTGAACCCGGAGCAGCTCTTCAACAACCCGACGCCGATCTTGTTCGACGAGTGGCAGGAAACGCCCGGTCTCTGGAACCATGTCCGACGCGCTGTGGACGACCACGACGGCAAGGGCCTCTACCTGCTGACAGGTTCCTCTCGCCCGCGGGACGACGCCCGGATGCACTCCGGGGCAGGGCGGATCGGTCGCCTGCGGATGCGGCCGATGAGCCTCTTCGAGTCGGGGCACTCGTCTGGCGAGGTGAGTCTGGCTGAGCTGCTCGCTGGAAGGGCGATCTCGGGTGGGAAGCCGGCGAGCCTGACCGTGCCGGAGATCATCGAGCGGATCGTGGTCGGTGGCTGGCCGGAGACGATCGGCATGACTGAGCCTCGCGCTCGTGCATGGCTCGCGGGCTACATCCGGAACGTTGCGGAGGTCGACCTTCCGGCGCTCGGTCCCCGGCGGAATCCGGGCAACATTACCCGGTTGCTGGCGTCGCTGAGCCGCGTCGTCGGTGGGACTATCAACCGCTCAGCGACAGCGATCGAAGTCGGCGGATCGAATGGTCCGATCGATGACCGGACCTTGGGCAACTATCTCGATGCTCTTGAGCGCCTGATGCTCGTGGAGCCATTGCCCGCTTGGCAGTCGCACATGCGCTCTCGGACTCGGCTGCGGACGACGCCGGTGCACCACTTTGTCGACCCGTCGCTGGGGCCGGCGGCACTAGGTGTAGGAAGCGCCGAACTGCTCCGCGATCTCGAAGCAACGGGCTTCCACTTCGAGTCGCTCGTGATGCGCGACCTCCGTGTCTACAGCCAAGTGCTCGGCGTGAGCTTGTCGTCGTGGCGTGACACGCAACTCAACAAGGAGATCGACGCCGTCCTCGAACTTCCGAACGGACGATGGGCAGGAGTCGAGGTGAAACTCGGCGAGGGCGCAGCCGACGATGCGGCCGAGGCGCTGCTATACATGGCAAGCAAGGTTGACACGGAAAAGCACGGCGAGCCGGTCGCGTTGATCGTAGTGACCGGCGGGCGGTACTCGTATCGTCGATCGGACGGAGTGACGGTCGTGCCGATCACGGCACTTGGGCCGTAGAGTTCTCGCCGATAGGTGACGGTGTGGCGATGACGTAGCGCGGGCACGAGGCCTATTAACCACGATTCTGTGAGAAATCCGTTGGTTGCCAGGTCGCCTCGTGCCCGCCGTTCCATCATCAATCATTGAGCCGCTGTGAGACCAGTTCCAGGCGTTAATCCCGCCGGTGCTCGATTCCCACCCGCTGGGCTGTCACCGTCCTCGTGTGCGGGATCGGGTCGTGTTCGACAAGCTGATCCAGGTGCTCGTGCTCGGCGCCGCATACGACAAGATGATCGGCCTGGCGCTGGAGAACCTCGCCGTGGACGGGTGCATCGTGAAAGCGCCCTGCGGCGGTGAAGCCGCCGGCAGATCCCCGGTGGATCGGGGCGAGCAAGGACCCCTGCTGCACCGAACGACGCATCCGCGTCATCGACGCGTTCATCGCCCTCGCCAACGCCATCATCATCACCCGACGCCTCATCGCCGAAGCCTGGACCCGATACCGGTGGGAAGGACGACCACAACGAATACCGTGATCACCTATCGGCGGGAACTCTTAGGTCTCGACCACAGAATCCAGCGCATCCGGGGGCGATCAGTGCTTCGTCTTTCGCATCGAATTGGACGCCAGTTGGTCGAGTTCGACCTTCCGGCCCGAGTCGTTGAGCTGCGAGAGAGCGTTGCGGTCACCGTCGACGGCCTTGACGAAGCCCCCGCATGCGGCGAGGGTTCGTGAGGTGGTGTAGTGGTGGCTCCGACGGGCGTCGATCCCGTGACCTCACGATTTTCAGTCGTGCGCTCTACCAACTGAGCTACAGAGCCGCAGAGCCTCGCGGCCCTGGTCGACGGGCCTCGCGGCCCATCTAGACGACAAGCCCTCTCGGGAAGAAAGGGCTTGTCGCCGTGGCGACCCTGACGGGACTTGAACCCGCGACCTCCGCCGTGACAGGGCGGCACGCTAACCAACTGCGCTACAGGGCCATGCGTATTGAATTGTCGTCGTGCTGCGTGGTGACCCCAACGGGATTCGAACCCGTGCTGCCGCCGTGAAAGGGCGGTGTCCTAGGCCACTAAACGATGGGGCCATCCGGCGCGAGCCGCACAGCAACCGAGCCACGAGCATACCCGCCGCCCGCGCGAAACGCCAAACCCGGTCGACCGTCTCTCTCGGCCGGGTTCCGCGACCGACCGCCCCGCCTGCCGGGCCGGGACGGGAGCACACGTTAGGTTGCCCGCAAGACGGATGGGGCGGCTACGCGACGCGCCCCCTGTTCGGGTGCCTGGTCAACCGGCGCATCCGTTGTTAGAGTTATCGATGGTGCGTGTGTGGAAATTGCGACATAACACATTCGTGCCGGATCGGATCGTACGGAACATGCGCGAGCACGCACGCTGGGGGAGCGGAATGGTCGACTCGACGACGACGGGCACGTCTGTGCCGCGACGAAGGCGACTCATCGGTCTGGTCGCCGGTCTGGTCGCCGCGACTCTGCTCGTGACCGGCGGCGGCGTCGCCTCCGAGACTCCGGCTTTCGCCGTCACGTACCCCTCGTGGGACGACGTGCTCGAGGCCCAGAGAGACGTCAAGAGCGCCCAGCAGAAGGCCGCCGAACTGCGCGCCCTCATCAAGCAGCTTCAGGATGCCTCGGCGGCGGCCCAAGCGGAGGCCCAGCGCCTCGGCGCCCTCTATGAGGAGGCGCAGCTCGCCTTCGACGAGGCCGCCTTCCAGGCGGCCGAGCTGCAGCGCAAATCGGACGAGGCCGCAGCGAAGGCCGAGGAGTCGCGCCAGCGCGCCGGGCAGTTCGTCGCCGAACTCTCGCGCACTGGCGGCGCCGACCTGTCGGCCTCGCTGTTCAGCAACCCCGAGCAGGCCGAGAGCCTGCTCTCGCGCCTCGGCTACGCGAGCAAGATATCGGAGCAGGCCGAGGGCATCTACGCCGTCGCGATGCGCGACCAGCAGGCCGCGCAGTCGTTCGCCGACCAGGCGCTCGTCGCCAAGCAGAAGCGCGAAGAGCTGCGCATCGCCGCCGAGGCCGCCTTCCAGAAGGCTCAGGAGGCCGCCGTCGCGGCCGAGGCCGCCGTCGCCGCGCAGGTGGACAACGAGGCGCGCCTCGAATTCCAGATCACCATGCTCGAGGAGAACCTCAAGGTCACCCAGGCGCAGTACAACGAGGGCGAGCGCATCCGCAAAGCGGAGATCGAGCGCAGGCGACTCGCCGAGATCGCCCGCCTCGAGGCGGAGCGCCGTCGTGCCGCCGAGGCCGCCAAGAACAACCCGGGGGGCAGCCAGGTCGTCGGCGGATGGGCCAAGCCGATTTACGGTTGGATCTCGTCGCCCTTCGGCTATCGCATCCACCCCATCTACGGCACCTACCGTTTGCACACGGGCGTCGACATCGCCGCGAGCTGCGGACAGCCGATCGCGGCGGCGGCAAGCGGAACCGTGATCTACGCGGGGCCGAACGGCACCTTCGGGAACTTCGTCATGATCGATCATGGCAACGGCCTGACCACCGCCTACGCGCACATCGCCAATGGAGGCATCCGAGTGGGCTACGGCCAGACGGTCGGCGCAGGCCAGACCATCGCCGCCGCAGGCACCACCGGGGCGTCGAACGGCTGCCACCTCCACTTCGAGGTACGAACGGGCGGTTCCTCAACCGATCCGGTGGCGTTCATGAGGCAGCGGGGCATCAGCATCGGTTGAGCGGCCGGAGCCGCTCTCCCCGTCACGGCCGCGACTACGGCTCCCTCCATGCCGATCGACGACGCGCGCCTGCCCGACGGCTCGTGAGTGCAGGAGCGCCGCTACCCCGGCCGCGTGTGGTTCGAGGTCGACGTTCCGGTCTGCGCGCGCTCGCCGTGGCTCAGCTTCTATGCCGCGCGCGCTCGAGTGGTGGCACTCAGCGCACGGAGCGGCGCACCGGGCCCACGGCGCGATCCCGCTCAGTGACCGCCCGGCACGTACGCGGCGATGCCTGCCTGGATGATCGCCTCCGCCTCGGCGGCGTCGCCCCAGCCCTCGGTCTTGACCCACTTGCCGGGCTCGAGATCCTTGTAGTGCTCGAAGAAGTGCTCGATCTCCTTGCGCGTGAACTCGGGGATGTCCGTGACGTCCTGGATGTGCTCCCAACGCGGGTCCTTCGCCGGCACGGCTATGACCTTCGCGTCGCTGCCGCCGTCGTCGGTCATGTTGAACACGCCGACCGGCCGCACCGTCACGCCGACGCCCGGGAACAGCGGGTAGTCGAGCAGCACGAGCACGTCGACCGGGTCGCCGTCGAGGCCGAGCGTGTTCTCGAAATAGCCGTAGTCGGTCGGGTAGACGAAGCTCGTGTACAGCACGCGGTCGAGGAAGACGCGCCCGGTCTCGTGGTCGACCTCGTACTTGTTACGGCTTCCCTGGGGGATCTCGATGACGGCGGGGTAGGCGCCCATGAACGCTCCTAGCTACGGGGGAAATCGGGGGCTCCGGCCGCGCCGGAAGCGGCTCTAACCTTAGTGGATGCCCCCCGAGCGCCCCGAGGAGCACCCCCGCCGACCGCGGCTGACGCCCGCGATCGCCGACGCGCGCCGCGCGGTGCGCGAGCAGCTCGCCGGCCTGGCGGCGGGCGACCTCGTGCTCGTCGCCCTCAGCGGGGGGCCCGACTCGCTCGCGCTCGCCGCGGCGACCGGGTTCGAGGCTCCCCGGCTCGGGCTGCGCGCGGGCGCGGTGATCGTCGACCACGACCTGCAGCCCGGGTCGGCTCGGGTGGCCGAGCGCGCGGCGGAGTCCGCGCGCGACCTCGGGCTCGACCCGGTGCTCGTGCGGCGCGTCGACGTGGGCGCCGCGGGCGGGCCCGAGGCCGCCGCGCGCGCGGCCCGCTACGCGGCGCTCGACGCGGCGGCGCAGGCCACCGGCGCGGTCGCCGTGCTGCTCGGGCACTCGCTCGACGACCAGGCCGAGACCGTGCTGCTCGGGCTCGCGCGCGGCAGCGGCACGGCGAGCCTCGCCGGCATGGCCGCCGTCACCGGGCTCTACCGGCGGCCGCTGCTCGGGCTGCGCCGCGCCGCGCTCGCGCAGGCCTGCACCGACGCGGGGCTCGAGCCGTGGCATGACCCCCACAACGAGCAGGGGCGCTTCGCGCGTGTGCGGGTGCGGCGCAGCATCCTGCCGATGCTCGAGAACGACCTCGATGCGGGCGTGACCGAGGCGCTCGCCCGCACCGCCGAGATCGCGCGGGAGGACTCCGAGGCGCTCGACGCGATGGTCGACGAGGTCGCCGAAGAGCTCGTCGAGCTCGCCGAGGGCGGCTGCTCGCTGCCCGCGGCCTGGCTCGTCGCGAACCCGGCGGCTCTGCGGCACCGGCTCATCCGGCTCGTCGCGCGCGTCGAGTTCGGGGTCGCGCTCAGCCGCGCGCAGACGCTCGACGTCGCGCGCCTCGCGACCGACTGGCGCGGGCAGAAGGGCGTGCACCTGCCCGGCATTAGGGTGGAACGCGCCGCCGGCCGCATCGTCTTCACGGCGGCGGCCGAGCCCGCCGAGCCGCACGACGAGGCGCCGGCCGACCCGAACTCCGACATGGGACGAGGAGACTGATGGACGTCGAGGACATCCGCGCCGACCTGACCGAGGTGCTCATCACCGAGGAGGAGATCCACGCGAAGCTCGCCGAGCTCGCCCGCCGGGTCGAGGTCGACTACGCAGAGTCGACGCCGCTGCTCGTCGGCGTGCTCAAGGGCGCGGTCATGGTCATGGCCGACTTCGCCCGCGAGCTGCAGACGCACGTCGACATGGACTGGATGGCCGTCTCGAGCTACGGCGCCGGCACCGAGTCGAGCGGCGTCGTGCGCATCCTCAAAGACCTCGACACCGACATCGCCGGCCGCGACGTGCTCATCGTGGAGGACATCATCGATTCGGGCCTCACCCTCTCGTGGCTGCTGCAGAACCTCCGGTCGCGTGGGGCGAAGAGCGTGAAGATCCTCGCGCTGCTGCGCAAGCCCGAGTCGATCAAGGTCGAGGTGGATGTCGAGTACATCGGCTTCGACATCCCGCCGGCGTTCGTCGTCGGCTACGGCCTCGACTACGCCGAGCGCTACCGCAACCTGCGCGCCGTGGGCGTGCTCGCCCCGCACGTCTACGAGTAGAGGCCGCGCGGCGATGCCGATGCGCGAGTACGTCGCCGGGATGCGCGCGCTCGTCGGCCATCGGATGCTCTTGCTGCCTGCGGTAACGGCCGTTCCAGTCGATGACACGGGGCGGGTTCTACTCGGCCTCCACGCCGACACGAGCCGCTGGAGCACAATCGGCGGCGCGATCGACCCGGACGAGTCGCCAGTTGATGCTGTCCGGCGAGAGGTTGCAGAGGAACTCGGCGTCGGGATCCTCACAGCAGAGATCTTGGGTGCGTATGGGCGGCCGCGACACCGTGCCCGATATCCGAACGGGGACGACACGTCGTTCGTCACGGTCGCTTATCTCGTCACGCTCGATCGCGACGAGTTCACTCATCCCGACGGCGAGATCACGACGACCCGGTGGGTGCCGCTCGATGAGTTCGAATCTCTCGAGCTCTACGACTGGATCCGGGACATGCTGCCCGACCTCCGCGCTCGTCTCGCGCGATGAGATCACCCGGTTGTCGAATGGCTCGTGCCGAGTGCTCGGTTCGCCGTTCAGGAGATTCAGCCGACATGGCGCTCGAGGCGGAGCGACACGCCGTTACGGCGCCGCGAGCACTTCACTTTTCCTGAACTGCGAACGAGAAGTGAACGGCGTAAGGGGTCTGCGCCGACCGCGAACAGATCAGCTACGCCCAAGAGGTGCCCGATACCGTTAGGGAGTTCTGACCGCGACCGGGCGCACGCTCGGCGCCGGACGCACGCTCGCAGAAAGGTGCGGCTCGACCCATGGCCCGCAAACCGTTCGATGCCAAGCGCATCGTCAAAGGCCCGTTCCTCTACATCGTCGCGGGAGCGATCGCGCTCTGGATCGGCTTCGGCCTGCTCAGCGGCGGCGGGTTCCGCACCATCACGACGCAGGAGGGCCTGGCCCTGCTCGACGGCGGCACGGTGCAGAAGGCGACCATCATCGACGGCGAGCAGCGCGTCGACCTCGAGCTGAGCGAGCCCGACGGCGAGAACGGCACGCGCGTGCAGTTCCAGTACGTGGCCCCGCGCGGCGAGGCGATCGTCGCCGCGATCGACGACGCGGACCTCGACGGGTTCGACGATCAGGTGCCGCAGACCAACTGGTTCGTGAGCCTGCTCGGCCTGCTCATCCCCTTCCTCATCATCGGCGTCATCTTCTGGTTCCTGCTGTCGAACCTGCAGGGCGGCGGCAGCCGCATCATGCAGTTCGGCAAGTCGCGCGCGAAGCTCGTGAGCAAGGAGAGCCCGCAGGTGACGTTCGAGGATGTCGCGGGTGTCGACGAGGCGATCGAGGAACTGCACGAGATCAAGGACTTCCTGAAAGACCCGACCCGATTCCAGGCGGTCGGCGCGCGGATTCCGAAGGGCGTGCTGCTGTACGGCCCTCCCGGCACCGGCAAGACCCTGCTGGCGCGCGCCGTCGCAGGCGAGGCGGGCGTGCCCTTCTACTCGATCTCGGGCTCGGACTTCGTCGAGATGTTCGTCGGCGTCGGTGCGAGCCGTGTGCGCGACCTGTTCAAGGAGGCCAAGGAGAACGCCCCGGCGATCATCTTCGTCGACGAGATCGACGCGGTCGGCCGACACCGCGGCGCGGGCATGGGCGGCGGGCACGACGAGCGCGAGCAGACGCTCAACCAGATGCTCGTCGAGATGGACGGCTTCGACCCGAAGACGAACGTCATCATGATCGCGGCCACCAACCGCCCCGACATCCTCGACCCCGCCCTCCTGCGCCCGGGCCGCTTCGACCGGCAGATCCAGGTCGACGCGCCCGACATGAAGGGCCGGCAGAAGATCCTCGAGGTGCACGCCCAGGGAAAGCCGATGGCGCCGAACGTCGACCTCGAGGTGCTCGCCCGCAAGACGCCGGGCTTCACGGGCGCCGACCTCGCCAACGTGCTCAACGAGGCCGCTCTGCTGACGGCGCGCGTCGGCGGCGAGATCATCACCGACGCCAACCTCGACGAGGCCGTCGACCGCGTCATGGCGGGGCCGCAGCGGCGCAGCCGCGTCATGCGCGACCACGAGAAGCTCATCACCGCCTACCACGAGGGCGGCCACGCGCTCGCGGCCGCCGCCATGCGGCACACCGATCCCGTCACGAAGGTCACCATCCTGCCGCGCGGCCGCGCCCTCGGCTACACGATGGTGCTGCCGCTCGACGACAAGTACTCGGTCACGCGCAACGAGCTGCTCGACCAGCTCGCCTACGCCATGGGCGGCCGCGTCGCGGAGGAGGTCGTGTTCCACGACCCGACCACGGGCGCCTCGAACGACATCGAGAAGGCCACGAGCATCGCCCGGAAGATGGTCACCGAGTACGGGATGAGCGCCGCGGTCGGCTCGGTCAAGCTCGGCCAGTCGAGCGGCGAGGTCTTCCTCGGCCGCGACATGGGCCACCAGCGCGACTACTCGGAGAAGCTCGCCGAGCGCGTCGACACGGAGGTGCGCGCGCTCATCGAGCAGGCGCACGACGAGGCCTGGCAGGTCATCAACGACAACCGCGACGTGCTCGACCGCCTTGCGACCGAGCTGCTCGAGAAGGAGACGCTCGATCACATCCGGCTCGCCGAGATCTTCGCCGAGGTCAAGAAGCTGCCCGAGCGCCCGCAGTGGCTTTCGAGCGAGGAGCGCCCGCACCCCGACCTGCCGCCCGTGCCGATGCCCGCCAAGGCGCCCATCGACAGCACCGTGACCGACGGCGGCGTCGCCTCCGAGCGTTCGGCGCCCGCGAGCGTCGCGCGCAACCAGGCGGACACGGGCGCCGCGACTGCGACAGACTGAGCGCACCATGGCTCCGATCGACACCCCCCGCATCGAGGCGGCGGTCGCCGAGATCCTCGCCGCGATCGGTGACGACCCCGCGCGGCCGGGCCTCGCGACGACGCCCCGGCGCATCGCCGCGGCGTACGGCGACTTCTTCGCCGGGGTCGGCGTCGACCCGGTTCCCGAGCTGCGCGAGGGTGCCGAGCTCACGACCGAGCCGGGCGAACGCGGTGAGCTCGTGCTGCTGCGCGACATCGCCCTGCGCTCGATGTGCGAGCACCACCTGCTGCCGTTCACGGGGGTCGCGCACGTCGCGTACGTGCCCGACGAGCGCATCATCGGCCTCGGGCGCATCCCGCGTCTCGTCGAGATCGTCTCCGCCCGCCCGCAGCTGCAGGAGCGCCTCGGCGAGGACATCGCCGACGCCCTCGACCGCGCGATCAGCCCCGCGGGCGTGCTCGTCGTGATCGACGCGCGGCACGGCTGCGTCGCCGCTCGCGGCGTGCGCTACGCCGAGTCGTCGACCGTCACGGTCGCCTCCCGCGGCGCGCTCGCCGACCCTGTGCAGCGCGCCGAGGTCATGGCGCTCATCGGCCGGGGCGGCGCCTGACATGACGGCGGCGACAGGCGAAGCCGGGGCGCGCGCCCCGCGACGCCCCGAGGTCTGGGGCGTTCTCAACGTCACACCCGACTCGTTCAGCGACGGCGGCCGGTACCTCGACCCCGGCGCCGCGCTCGCGCAGGCCCGCCGGCTCCTCGCCGCCGGCGCCGACGTGATCGATGTGGGCGGCGAGTCGACCCGGCCGGGCGCCGAGGCCGTGACCGCGCTCGAGGAGCGGGAGCGCGCGATGCCGGTCGTGCGCGCTCTCGCCGAGGCGGGCATCCGCGTCTCGATCGACACCCTCAACGCCGAGACGGCCGTTGCGGCCGTGCGGGCGGGCGCGAGAATCGTCAACGACGTCAGCGGCGGTCTCGCCGACCCGGCCATGCTGCCGACCGTCGCCGGGCTCGGCGTCGACTACGTCGCGATGCACTGGCGCGGCCGCAGCGAGGTGTGGGATGCCGTGAGCGACTACGCCGACGTCGTCGCCGAGGTGCGCGACGAGCTGCGATCGCGCATCGACGCCGCGCTCGCGGCAGGCATCGCGCCGGAGCGGCTCTGGCTCGACCCGGGGCTGGGATTCGCCAAGCGCGCCGACGACAACTGGACGCTGCTGCGCGGGCTGCCCGCGATCGTCGCGCTCGGGTTCCCGGTGCTCGTGGGCGCCTCGCGCAAGCGGTTCCTCGGGGCGCTCCTGCCGCCCGATGCGCCCGTCGAGCGTCGCGACGCGCCGACCGCGGTCGTGAGCGTGCTATGCGCCGAGGCGGGGGTGCGGGCGGTGCGCGTGCACGACGCCGCCTCGACGACGCAGGCCCTCGACGTGTGGGCGGCCTGGACCGGAGCGGCCGCATGAGCCTCGACCGCCTCCTGCTGACGGGGCTGCGCGCCCGCGGTCACCACGGCGTCCACGAGCACGAGCGCCGCGACGGCCAGTCCTTCATCATCGACCTCGTCGTGCACCTCGACCTCGCGCGCGCCGCCGGCAGCGACGACGTCGCCGACACGGTGCACTACGGCGAGCTCGCCGTCGCGGTCGTCGGGGCGGTCGAGCGCGACCCCGTCGACCTCATCGAGACGGTCGCCGAGCGGGTCGCGGCGGTCGTGCTCGCGCACGCGGCGGTGCAGAGCGTCGAGGTGACCGTGCACAAGCCCGAGGCGCCCATCGTGGTGCCGTTCGCCGACGTCGCCGTGTCGATCGTGCGGGGCCGGGCCGAGGGGCCGAGGGGCCGCGCATGAGGTGCCGCTCGTGACCGCCCTCGCCGTCATCGCGCTCGGCAGCAACCTCGGCGACCGCGCGGCGACGCTCTCGAGCGCGGTGGGTGCGCTCGACGCGCTGCCCGAGTCGAGCATCCGCGCCGTCTCGTCGTGGCATTCGACGGTCGCGCTCACCGTCGAAGGGCGTGATCCCACCCAGCCCGCATACCTCAACGGCGTCGCGCTGCTGCAGACCGGCCTCGACCCCTTCCAGCTGCTCGACGGCCTGCGGGCGATCGAGCAGCTGCACGGCCGCGAGCGCGCCGAGCGCTGGGGCGACCGCACGCTCGACCTCGACCTCATCGCCTTCGGCGGGCTCGAGATCGACGGCGACGAGCTGCAGGTGCCGCACCCGCGCGCGCACGAGCGCGACTTCGTGCTCGCGCCGTGGCTCGAGGTGCAGCCGGATGCCGAACTCGTCGGCCGAGGACGCGTCGCCGACCTCCTGGCCGCCCTGCGATCGCCCGCCGCGGCCGCGAGCGGCGACGAGCGGACGGGCGGCACAGCGTGAGCCGCTCGAAACCGCTGCCGCTCGTGCTGCTCGCCCTCGCGGGCTTCGCGGTCGCCTACGGAGTCGACCTCGCGCTCGCCATGCGCGGGCAGCCCGTGCTCGTGCCGCCGGCGTCGCTCGCGGCGGGGCTCGTGCTCATCGCGGCGACGCTCGTCGCGCTCGCCTGGCCGGTGCGACGCGCGGCGAAGGGCGAGAAGCGCATCGACCCGTTCTACGCCACGCGCGTGGTCGTGCTCGCGAAGGCGAGCGCCCTCGCGGCGGCCCTGCTCACGGGGGGTGCTGCGGGCATCCTCGTCTACCTGCTGACACGCGCGGTCGTGCCGATAGGCTCGACGCTGACCGCGGCGGGCACGCTTGTCGCGGCGGTGATGCTGCTGGTCGCCGCGCTCGTGGCAGAGCACTTCTGCACCCTGCCGCCGGACGACGACGAGAAGGAGGAGGCCGCTGCGGCCGCCTCGTGACACCGGGCCCAGCGCGGCCGCCGACCACACCGGGGAGAGCGACGACGTGACCGACCGACCGCGGCAGGCGCTCGAGGTGCCCGGCACCGACTGGCAGCGGGTCTCGCCGAAGTACATCGTCGTCGACATCGTCGGCTACGCGGTCTTCGGCGCCGTGATGACGGTCGCGGGCTTCGTGCCGTACTGGGTGAGCGGATGGGCGCCCTCCGCGCTGCTCGGCGTCGGACTCGGCGCGCTGTTCGTGACCGTCATCGCTCTCACGCCGCGCCGCGTGCGCGCGATCGGCTATGCGCTGCGCGAGGACGACCTGCTCTTCCGCCGCGGCATCCTCTTCCAGCGCGTCGTCGCCGTGCCCTACGGGCGCATGCAGCTCGTCGACATCACGCGCGGGCCGATCGCGCGCGCCGTGGGGCTCGCCGAGCTCAAGTTCGTCACCGCGGCCTCGTCCTCGGGCGTGCTCATCCCGGGGCTCACGCTCGCGAGCGCCGAGCAGCTGCGCGACCACCTCGTCGCGGTCGCCGAGACCCGTCGGGCCGGCCTGTGACCGACGAGCAGCGCGCCGCGACCACGGCGACAGACTTCGCCGACGGCCGCTGGCATCGCCTGCATCCGGCGACGCCGCTGTTCCGCGGCGGGCTCGCGGTTCTCATCGTCGGCGGAATCCTGGTCGGCAACCTCCGCGAGCGCATCATCGAGCTCTTCGTCGGCAGGGGCGGCCCCGGCGACCGGTTCGGCGACCCCCTCGACTACCTCGTGCGCGAGAACCTCATCCTCGCCGCCCTCGGACTCGCGACGCTCGTCGTCGTCGTCGCCGTGGTCGGTTTCTGGCTCTCCTGGCGCCTGCACACCTTCCGCATCACCGACGAGGTCGTCGAGGTGCGATCGGGCATCCTCTTCCGCACCCATCGCAAGGGCCGGCTCGACCGCATCCAGGGCATCACCACCGCCCGTCCCGTCGTGCCGCGCCTCTTCGGTGCCGCGAAGCTCGAGATCACCGTCGCCGGCAACGACGCGAACGTGCCGCTGTCATACCTGCGGTCGGCCGACGCGGATGCCCTGCGTCGCGACATCCTCGCCCTCGCCTCGGGCGCGCGGCGGTCCGCGATCGCGCCCGAGAGCGAGTCGGTGTCGGCGAGCCGCTCGGCCGCGCCGGGCGTCGGCGCTCTGCTCGAGGATCGCGCCCGCGAGTTCCTCGCC
>SCPB01000024.1 GCA_005502445.1 Microbacteriaceae bacterium X2B | reverse complement strand
CGCCGACTCCGACCTTCGATCGCGCCGGCCGCTCGATCGACGACCCGGCCTCGCTCTGGGTCGTGGCGAACAAGCTGCGCCCGCTTCGGCCCCTCGACTTCGCGCCCGGCGACCTGCGCACGGCGGCGATCCCGTACGTGTACGAGCCCGTGCTGCGCGACGAGGCCGCGACCGCCGCCGAGCGGCTCGTCGCCGCGGCGACCGCCGAGGGCATCGCGCTCACGGCGCAGAGCTCGTACCGCAGCTACGCGAGCCAGCAGCGCGTCTACGCCGGGTGGGTCGCGCAGCTCGGGCAGCAGGCCGCCGACCTCACGAGCGCGCGCCCCGGCCACAGCGAGCACCAGACCGGGCTCTCGATCGACTTCAGCGCCGTGCCCGCGAGCTGCACGCTCGATCAGTGCTTCGCCGAGACGCCCCAGGGTCGCTGGCTCGCCGAGAATGCGTGGCGCTTCGGGTTCCACCTGCGCTACCCCGAGGGGGCGACCCCCGTCACCGGGTACGAGTTCGAGCCGTGGCACTACCGCTACGTCGGCCTCGAGCTCGCGGCCGAGCTGCGCGAGGCGGGCATCCGCACGCTCGAGGAGTTCTTCGGCCTGCCCGCCGCCCTCGACTACGCGGGCTGAGCTCTAGATGTCGAATCCTCGGCGTTCGATGTAATCGTCCATGCCCGGGACTGTGAATGAGAGATAGCCGCGGTCGGGCGCATAGACATGCCCGTTCCGAATGAGTTCGCGCCGCGAGACCGACAGATCGCTCGTGCGCTTCTTCCCCGTGCGTGCGACCAGGTCTTGGATCGACGATGGGCGACCCGCGTCTAGCGCCATCGCCTTCATCACCTCGCGCTGAGCAGGAGTGGCTCGTTCCCAGCGGGATTGATAGAGTCCGCGATCCACCTCGTCGCGCGCCAGTTCTATGCCGATTCGCGCGTCTTCCGCCGAGATGCGGTCGGCGACCGCGCGGGAAGCCCAGACATGCTTTCCGCAGGCCTGGGCGAAGTACGGATAGCCGCTCACCGAGGCGACTGCCTCGTCGAGTGCGGCAACGTCCCAGCTGACTCCGCGGTCACCGGTGGGTGCAGAAAGCGCGACCCGCGTTTCGCTGTCCGTGAGCAGGTCGAGCGCTCGATAGTCATACAGACGCTCGGCGTAACTGGTGGCGTCGGCAAGGACGGCGGGTAGCGACGGCAGCCCTGTTCCGATGAAAAGAATTGGCGCAGGATGGGCGTCTTGCCCGATGTCGTGCAGAGCGACATTGAGAGCGTTCAAGTCGGCGGCGGGCGCCTCCTGCAATTCATCGATTGCGAGGAGCAGCGCTGTGTCGAGTTCGCGAAGCGCCGCCGCCAGTTCTTCGAGAAGCTCCCGGAGGTCGACCTCCAATTGTCCGCTGTCGGCGACCCCAGCCAGTGGCTGCACATCAAAGCCGAAGCTGTATGTACCGGTCGGATCGACCTTGAGCTGGAACGACCGCAAGGCGGAAGCCGCACGTCGCAGCTTCGCGACGGCGACGTCGCCGAGAGACATCTGTTTACGCATCTCTGTGTGCAGCGCTTGCGCCAATTGCGATGCCAGTGACCTGCCGTTCACGGCCTCGAGCTTGATCGCCACCCATCGCCGAGATTCGCGAGCGCGGCGCACGAACTCGTTGAGGAGAACTGTCTTCCCGACTCCGCGGAGCCCTGAAACGACTATCGGCCGATCGCCCTCGCCGCTGCCGACGATGTCGCGCATCACCGAATCGACCACCGACATGATGGCGTCTCGTCCAGCGAGAACGGGCGGCACCCGACCGGCGCCGGGCCGGAAGGGATTAGGTTCACTCATGTCGGTAACCTTAGCTAATGACGTATATGACTCTAGTTATACGTCCACATACTTTGTGATCTCCTCAGCGCACCCCGGCGGCGATGCGCTCGACGATGAGCTCGACGATCGGGGTCGGCGTCGCGAGGATCATGCGCACATGGCCCGCGCCGACCTCGCCGCACGCGCGCCCGTCGGTGAGCGCGATGCCCGCGCGGTCGCGCAACCGCGTCGCCGGGTCGTCGCCGAGCCCGAGCGCGCGCACGTCGAGCCACGCGATGTAGGTGCCCTCGGGCATCCGGTAGTCGACGTCCGGCAGCAGCTCGGCGAGGCGCTCGCCGAGCACGCGTCGATTGCGGTCGTAGTAGGCGACGGTGTGGTCGAGCCAGTCGCGGCCGTCGCGGTAGGCGACCGTATTGGCGATGACGCCGAGGGTGCTCGCGCCGTGGCTCGCGAGCGGGCCCAGGGCCTCCCACGTCTTCTCGGCGGCGTCGCTCGAGGTGATCAGCTGCGCGGTCTTGAGGCCCGGCAGGTTCCACGCCTTCGACGCCGAGACGGCGGTGATGGCGTGCCCGGCGGCGACCTCCGAGATGCTCGCGTAGGGCACGTGGCGCGCGCCGTCGAAGACGATCGGTGCATGGACCTCGTCGGCGAACACCGTCGCCCCGTGCCGCTCGACGACCTCGCTGAGCGCCTCGAGCTCGGTGCGCTCGAACACGCGCCCGCCCGGGTTGAGCGGGTTGCAGAGCACGACGACGCCCGCGCCGTCCACGAGCGCCTGCTCGATCGCGACGAGGTCGAGCGTCTGCCGGCCGGCGTGCGAGGCGAGCGGCACCTCGATCACCGCGCGGCCCATCGCGACCGGCACCGTCAGGAAGGGCATGTACGCCGGCGTCGGCACGACGACGGCCGAGCCCGCGCGCGAGTAGTGCTCGATCGTGAGCTCGAGGCCGCGGATCACGTCGGCGATCGGGTGCACCCGGCTCGACGGCACGGCCCAGTCGAAGCGCTCGCGCAGCAGCTTCGCCGTCTCTCGCGACATCTCGCGGCCGATCGCGGGCGGCAGGTATCCGAGCTGACCCGCGTCGATCGCGGCGTGCAGGGCGGATGCCACGGCCGGGGCCGTTCCGAGATCCGACTCGGCGACCCACGCGCCGACCGTGCCGGGGTGCATCGTCCACTTGAGTCCGCCGCGCGCGGCGAGCTCGTCGGGGGTCAGGGCGTCCCACTGCGCGAAGAGCTGCGCGCGCTCGGCCGCGAGCCCGGGGTCGAGCGGTGGCGGCTCAGGGGCCGACGCCCGGTCGAGGCCGGCGCCGGCCGGCTCAGCGGAGGGCGGCATCCACGATCGCCTTCGCCTCGCTCTGCACCTGGCGCAAGTGGTCCTCACCGCGGAACGACTCGGCGTAGATCTTGTACACGTCCTCCGTGCCGCTCGGGCGGGCCGCGAACCACGCGTTCTCGGTCACGACCTTCACGCCGCCGATCGCGGCGCCGTTGCCCGGCGCCTCCGACAGGCGGGCCGTGATGGGCTCGCCGGCCAGCTCGTCGGCCGCGATCGCATCGCCCGACAGCTTCGAGAGCTTCGCCTTCTGCTCCTTCGTGGCCGCGGCATCCACTCGCTGGTAGGCGGGCGCGCCGTACGTCGAGGTGAGCCCCGTGTACAGCTGGGAGGGGGTCGACCCAGTGACGGCCGTGATCTCGCTCGCGAGCAGCGCGAGCAGGATGCCGTCCTTGTCGGTCGTCCAGACGCTGCCGTCGCGGCGCACGAAGCTCGCACCCGCGCTCTCCTCGCCGCCGAACGCGACCGAGCCGTCGATGAGGCCCGGCACGAACCACTTGAAGCCGACCGGCACCTCGTGCAGGCGACGACCGAGGCCCTCGGCGACGCGGTCGATCATCGAGCTCGACACGAGCGTCTTGCCGATCGCGGCGTCGGCGCGCCACTCGGGCCGGTGCGTGTAGAGGTACTCGATCGCGACGGCGAGGTAGTGGTTGGGGTTCATGAGGCCGCCGTCGGGCGTGACGATGCCGTGGCGGTCGGCGTCGGCGTCGTTGCCCGTGAGCACCGCGTAGTCGTGCTGATGGGCGAGCACGCTCGCCATCGCGCTCGGGCTCGACGGATCCATCCGGATCTTCTCGTCCCAGTCGAGCGTCATGAAGCTCCAGGCCGGGTCGACGAAGGGGTTCACGACCGTCAGGTCGAGCCCGTAGTGCTCGGCGATGAACTGCCAGTACTCGACGCTCGCCCCGCCGAGCGGGTCGGCGCCGATGTGCAGGCCGGCCTCGCGAATGCGATCGATGTCGAGGATGTACGCGAGGTCGGCGACGTAGTGCAACCGGTAGTCGTAGGCGTGCGTCTCGATCGCGGCACCGCGCTTCACGTCGCGCGAGCCGTTCGCGATGATGTCGTTCGCGCGATCCGCGATCCAGTTCGTCGCGTCGGAGTCGGCGGGGCCGCCGTGCGGCGGGTTGTACTTGAAGCCGCCGTCGCGCGGCGGGTTGTGGCTCGGCGTGATCACGATGCCGTCGGCGTCGGCGAGGCCGCTGCGGTTGTGGGTGATGATCGCGTGGCTGAGCGCGGGGGTCGGCACGTACCCGTCGTGCGCGTCGACGAACGCCGCGACGCCGTTCGCGGTGAGCACCTCGAGCGCCGTGCGCTGCGCGGGGGAGGATAGTGCGTGGGTGTCGGCGCCGACGAAGACGGGGCCCGTCGTGCCCTGCGTCGCGCGGTACTCGACGATCGCCTGGGTGATCGCGGCGATGTGGGTATCGGTGAAGGCGCCGTCGAGGCTCGAGCCGCGGTGGCCGCTCGTGCCGAAGACCACGCGCTGCGCCGGATCATCGATATCCGGGACGCGGTCGTGGTACGCGGCGATCAGCGCATCGACGTCGACGAGGTCGGAGGACTGGGCGGGGGTTCCGGCGCGGGTCATGCGCCCATCCAACCATCGGGGGGCGCGCGGGGCCCAGGGTCTCGCGGGCTCCTCGCAGTCGCGAGCCCGGGCGCTCGGCCGCCGGCGAGCCCGCCGTAGACTGCGGAGCATGAGCGCCGCCCCCGACAGCCCGCCCGCCTACAGCTACCTGGGCCCCGTCGGCACGTTCACGTGGGAGGCCCTGCGGCAGGTGCCCGAGGCCGAGGGCGCCGTGTGGCGCAGCGTCGCGAACGTCGGCGAGGCGTTCGACGACGTCATGACCGGGCGCAGCGTCGCGGCCATGATCGCGATCGAGAACTCGGTCGAGGGCGGGGTGAGCGCCACCCAGGACGCCCTCGCGACCATCCCGGGCCTGCGCATCATCGGCGAGTTCCTCGTCCCCGTGAACTTCGTGCTGGTCGCCCGGCCGGGCACCCGCATCGAGGATGTCCGGGTCGTCTCCGCGCACCCGGTCGCCTACGCGCAGTGCCGCCGCTTCCTCGAATCGGCCATGCCGAGCCACGGGCACATCCCGGCGGCGTCGAACGTCGCGGCGGCCGCGGGTCTGCTGGAGTCGGCGCTCGCCGAGGCCGCCGTCGCGCCGCCCGGCATCACCGACCACCACGACCTCGAGGTGCTCGCCGAGAGCATCGGCGACAATCCGAACGCGGTGACCCGCTTCGTGCTCGTGAGCCGCACACTCGGCCTGCCGGAGCGCACGGGGGCCGACAAGACGAGCGTCATCGTCGAGCTGCCCGATAACGCGCCTGGCCGGCTGCTCGAGATGCTCGAGCAGTTCGCGACGCGCGGCGTCAACATGAGCCTCATCGAGTCGCGGCCGATCGGCGACGCCCTCGGCCGCTACCGCTTCGTCATCGACCTCGACGGGCACGTGCGCGACGAGCGCGTCGCCGACGCCCTGCTCGGCCTCAAGCGGTTCAGCCCGAACGTCATGTTCCTCGGCTCGTACCCGCGCGCGGACCAGCAGCAGATCGAGGTCGTCTCGCAGTACGGCGACGACGTCTTCACGGATGCCCGCGACTGGCTGCGCGGAATCGTGAACGGCGAGCCGCCGGCCTAGTCGTCCTCGCCGAGCGTCGCCGGCACGTCGGAATCCGAGCGCTGCGGCTGACCGATGTCGGCGGCCGCGACGCGGCCCTGGCGCTCGACCTCGATCTCCTTCGCCTCGGCCTCGGCCGCCTCATCCGGCTTGACCGAGTGCACGTAGGCGTCGCGCGGCACGCGCACGATGAGCGAGGCGGGGTCGACGTGGACGGCGAGCTGGACGATGCTCCCCATCTCCTCGCCGTCGATCTCGAACTCCTCCGGCCCGCGGAAGCGCAGATCGCTGCGGCGGCCCTGGTAGTAGCGGAGCGGGCGCACGCGCTTGTCCGCGGCGATGAGGCGGCGGCCGAAGCGCGTCTTGCGCAGCACGCCGTTCTCCCAGATCACGGTCGTGCCGATGCGGATCCACCCGAAGAGGTTCTTCGGGCGCATCGCGACCATGTCGATGAGTCCGTCGTCGACCTTCGCGTCGGGGAGGATGGGCACGTTGCCCGGGAGGATGCCGCAGTTGCCGATGAGGAGCGTGCTCACGGTCGTCGACCGGCTCGAGGCTCCGTCGAGCGAGTAGGTGACGCGCAGCGCGTTGACGTCCTTGAAGATGCGCGCGACGGCCTCGACGTAGGCGAGCCAGCCGACCTTCTTCTTGAGCTCGGGGTTCGTCGCCGCGATCATCTTCGCGTCGAGGCCGACGCCGACCATGACGACGAAGACGTGGGTCGAGGCCTCGCCGTCCCCGTCGACGATGTCGGCGACGCCGACGTCGATCGCGCGGTCGGAGCCCGCGAATGCGGTCTGCACCGATCGGGGGACGTCGTTGAGCGTGAGGTCGAGGTTGCGGGCGAGCAGGTTCCCGGTGCCGGCGGGCAGGAGGGCGACCGGGGTGCCCGTGCCGCGCAGCCCCTCGGCCACGGCGCGGACGGTGCCGTCGCCTCCGGCGGCGAGCACGACGTCGACGCCCTCGTCGACCGCGGTGCGCGCCTGCCCCGCACCCGGGTCCTCGACGGTCGTCTCGATCCACAGCGACTCGGCCCAGTCGTGCTCGGACTCGGCGGCCGCGACCGCCGTGCGCAGAGCATCCTCATCGATCTTGATCGGGTTGTAGACGATCGCCGCGCGGGGGCGTGCGCCATCGGCGCGAGGGGTGCTCATGGTCGTCAGGCTAGAGCATCGAGGGGCGGTGAGCGGAGGGGGTCGCCCCGCGAGCGCGTGACAGACTAGGGGAGTGATCGACCCCCAGCTGCTGCGTGAGAACCCCGACGTCGTCTCGGCCTCCCAGCGGGCGAGGCGATCGTCGGTCGAGCTCGTCGACGAGGCCGTCGCCGCCGACCGCGCGCGGCGCGAGGCGATCACCGCGTTCGAGGCGCTGCGGGCCGAGCAGAACGCGCACGGCAAGCGCGTCGCGCAGGCTCCGAAGGAGGAGAAGGCCGCGCTCGTCGCCGCCGCTCAGGAGCTCTCGGCGCGCGTCAAGGCCGCCCAGCTCGCGGCGACCGAGGCCGACGAGGCCTTCACGCGCATCGCCGGCTCGATCCCCAATGTCGTGCTCGACGGCGTGCCCGAGGGCGGCGAGGACGACTTCGTCACCCTGCGCGAGGTCGGCGAGAGGCCCGCCTTCGACTTCGAGCCCCGCGACCACCTCGCGCTCGGCGAGCTGCTCGACGCGATCGACATGCCCCGCGGCGTGAAGGTCTCGGGCTCGCGCTTCTACTTCCTCAAGGGCGTCGGCGCGCGCCTCGAGCTCGCGCTCATGAACATGGCCCTCGACCGCGCGCTCGAGGCCGGGTTCACCCCGCTCATCACGCCGACCCTCGTCAAGCCCGAGATCATGAGCGGCACGGGATTCCTCGGCGCGCACGCCGACGAGATCTACCACCTGCCCGACGACGACCTCTACCTCACGGGCACGAGCGAGGTCGCCCTCGCCGGCTACCACGCGGGCGAGATCATCGACGTCGCGAACGGCCCGCTGCGCTACGCCGGCTGGTCGACCTGCTACCGCCGCGAGGCCGGCAGCTACGGCCGCGACACCCGCGGCATCATCCGCGTGCACCAGTTCCAGAAGCTTGAGATGTTCACCTACATCGACCCCGCCGAGGCGGAGGCCGAGCACGAGCGCCTGCTGGCGCTCCAAGAGGGGATGCTCCAGGCGCTGGGCCTCTCCTATCGCGTCATCGACACCGCGGCCGGCGATCTCGGCACGAGCGCCGCGCGCAAGTTCGACGTCGAGGCGTGGGTGCCGACTCAGGGCGCGTACCGCGAGCTCACGAGCACGAGCAACTGCACGACCTTCCAGGCCCGCCGACTCGACACGCGCTTCCGCGGCGAGGACGGCAAGACGACCCCCGTCGCGACGCTCAACGGCACGCTCGCGACGACGCGCTGGATCGTCGCCATCCTCGAGACCCACCAGCGCGCCGACGGCTCGGTCGCGGTGCCCGAGGCCCTGCAGCCGTACCTCGGCGGCCTCGCCGTGCTGGAGCCGACCGCGTGAGCGCGGCGACGAGCGACTCGATGCCGAGCATCCCCGTCGGCGACCGCTGGCTCGTCGCACTCGACATCGACGGCACCGTCCTGCACGAGGACGGCACGCTGTCGGACGCCGTGCTGCGCGAGGTGCACCGCGTCCGCGACGCCGGTCACGAGGTCATGCTCGCGACGGGCCGCTCGGTCGCGATGACGCTCCCCGTGCTCGAGCGCCTCGACATCGCCCCGCACTACATCGTGTGCTCGAACGGGGCGATCACGCTGCGGCGCGACCCGGAGGCCCCGACGGGCTACCGGCGCCACCACGTCGAGACGTTCGATGCGACGGATGTCCTCACGCGCATCCGCCCGCATCTGACCCAGGCGAACTACGCCGTCGAGGACGAGACGGGCGTCTACCGGTACACCGGCTGGTTCCCGGACGGCGCGCTCGGGGCGATCAGCCACGAGGTGCCCTTCGAGGAGCTGTGCGCCGAGCCCGCGACGCGCGTCGTCGTCATCTCGCCCGGCCACGCGATGTCGGAGTTCCTCGCCGTCGTCGAGCTCATGGGCCTGCACCAGGTCAGCTACAACGTGGGCTGGACGGCGTGGCTCGACATCGCGCCCGACGGCGTCAACAAGTCGACGGCCCTCGAGCGGGTCCGGGATGCCCTCGGCATTCCCGGCGAGCGCGTCATGACCGTGGGCGACGGCCGCAACGACATCGAGATGCTCGCGTGGGCGACGAGTCTCGGCGGCCGCGGCGTCGCCATGGGGCAGGCGCCGCCCGAGGTCGTCGAGGCGGCATCCGAGGTGACCGAGCGCGACACCGCCGACGGGCTCGCGCTCGCGCTCGCCGGGCTGCGCGCCGCGGGGGCCCCTCGTTCGGGAGCAGGCGAACCAGCCGATTCTTAGCCCTCCTCGGTCTAGAATCGTGGTTTGGTGTCCAAGGAGGGCTGTCCGAGCGGCCGATGGAGCTGGTCTTGAAAACCAGTGGGCAGGAATGTCTCGTGGGTTCGAATCCCACGCCCTCCGCCGCGACGGCGTCCTCGCCGTGCCAGAAGGAGTGCGAATGACGGAGCAGGTGCGCGATCGGTCGATCCGCTCGCTGCCGACCGCGCACGTCCGCCACGGGCGCCAGCGCCGGTCATCCGGCTGGCGCACGGTGCTCTCGGTCATCTCCTCCGCGCTCGCGGTCGTCCTCGTCAGCGGCGCATCCGTCGCCGCGATCACGCTCAACCAGCTCGACGCCAACATCGACGAGGTCATTCTCACGGGCGCGAACGGCGAGGCGCGCTCCGTGCCGACGGTCGGCGAGTGGGAGGGCGGCTTCAACGTCCTCATCGTCGGCGTCGACAACGCCGAGGGCCAGCAGGACGAGAACCAGCGCGACGGCGCGACGCTCAACGACGTCAACATCCTCGTCCACGTCGCGGAGGATCAGCAGTCGGCGATCGCGGTGTCCATCCCGCGCGACCTCGTCGTCCCCATCCCGGAGTGTCCGCTGCCCGACGGCCGCACCTCGTACGAGATGAGCGCGCAGCCGTTCAACTCGGCGTTCGGGGTCGGCGGCCTCAACTGCGTCGTGCTCACGGCCGAGGCGCTCACGGGGCTCGAGATCCCGTACGCCGGCACGATCTCGTTCGACGGCGTCGCCATGATGTCGACCGCCGTCGGGGGAGTGGAGGTCTGCGTCGACGCGCCCGTCTCCGACCCCTTCACGGGCCTCGACCTCCCGACGGCGGGCACGCACACCGTCGAGGGCTACACGGCGCTCGCCTTCCTCCGCACGCGCTACGGCGTCGGCGACGGCTCCGATCTCAGCCGCATCTCGAGCCAGCAGGTCTACATGTCGTCGCTCATGCGCACCCTGCAGAGCGGCGGCACCCTGACCGACCCGACGAAGCTCTACGGCCTCGCGCAGGTCGCGACGAGGGCGATGTCGCTGTCGTCGAGCCTCGCGAGCATCGACACGATGGTGTCGATGGCGCTCGTGCTCAAGGACATCCCCACCGAGAGCATCACCTTCGTGCAGTACCCCGCGACGACCGGGGTCGGCGGCGTCTACACGGGCAAGGCGGCTCCCGTCGAGTACCTCGCCGAGCAGCTGTTCGAGAAGATCCGCGCCGACGAGCCGTTCCTGCTCGCCGAGGACGCCACGGGCAACGGCGCCGCGCTCGACCCAAGCGCTCCCACTGCGCCCGAGCCGGCCCCGAGCGAGACCGCGACGGCCGAGCCGGCCCCGAGCGCGTCCCCGACCGTTCCGCCGCTCCCGGGCGAGGAGCCCGCCGAGGCCGAGGTGCTCGAGGGCGTGCTCGGCCAGACCGCCGCTCAGCAGACCTGCTCGGTCGCGAACTGAGACGGGCCGCGACGATGACCGAGTCGAGACGTCGCGACCGCTCCGGCCTCCGCGCCGAGGCGGCCGAGGTGCGCCACGGTCGCCTCAAGCGCGCATCGGGGTGGCGCACGGCCCTGAAAGCCCTGGCCGGGGTGCTCGCCGTCGTGCTCGTGAGCGGAGCATCCGTCGCCGCGATCGCGGCCTACCAGCTGGACAGCGGCATCGATTCGGTCGACCTCGGCGGCGAGGTGCCCGCCGTCGGCGACTGGGAGGGCGGCTTCAACGTCCTCATCGTCGGCATCGACAACGCCGAGGGCCAGGCCGACGCCGACGACCGCGACACGACGCTCAACGACGTCAACATGCTCGTGCACGTCGCGGAGGACCAGCAGTCCGCCGTCGCGGTCTCGATTCCGCGCGACCTGCTCGTGGACATCCCCGCGTGCGAGGCGGAGGATGGCACGACGTCGGAGCCGCTGGAGTTCGTCCAGATCAACGAGGCGTACGGCGAGGGCGGCCTCGCGTGCGTCGTCGACACCGTCGAAGATCTCACGGGGCTGGAGATCCCCTACGCCGGCACGATCTCGTTCGACGGAGTGGCGCGCATGTCGTCGGCCATCGGCGGGGTCGAGGTCTGCATCGACGCGCCGATCTCCGACCCGTACACGGGACTCGAGCTCGAGACGGCCGGAACGCACGTCGTGGAGGGGGACGAGGCGCTCGCGTTCCTGCGGACGCGGTACGGCGTGGGCGACGGCGGCGACCTCGGCCGCATCTCCAACCAGCAGGTGTACCTGTCGTCGATGATCCGGAAGGTGCAGAGCGACGGCGTGCTGACCGATCTCACCGCTCTGTACGGCCTGGCGAAGGTCACAACGGAGTCGATGGAGCTCTCCACGAGCCTCCGCCCGCTCGACACCATGGTCGCCATGGCGCGGGTGCTCGCCGACATGCCGATCGAGAACATCGTCTTCGTCCAGTACCCCGGGGAGGTGCCCCTCGAGGGCCCCCTCGCCGGCCGCGTGCTGCCGCTCGAGGACGAGGCCGACGAGCTCATGCGCCTCATCGAGAACGACGAGCGATTCCTGCCCGACGAGCCCGAGCAGGGCACCGTCGCCGACCCGAACGCGCCCGCCCCGGCGCCGAGCGCATCGGGCGAGGCGACGGCCGAGCCCGCCCCGTCGGAGTCCGCGTCGATCGACCCGTCAGCGGCGCCGTCGGGCTCGCCGAGCGCGGCGCCGACCCCCGAGGTGCTCGAGAACGTGCCCGGCCAGACCGCCGCCGATCGGCGCTGCTCGGCCGCGAACGACTGAGCACGAGCATCCGCCCCGCACGGGCTATAGTGGTGGAGGCTCACGCCAGGAGACGTCGCATAGTCCGGCCGAGTGCACCACCCTGCTAAGGTGGAGTCCCCGTTTAGGGGACCGAGGGTTCAAATCCCTCCGTCTCCGCTTCCGTGTCATCTGGTCTCGCCGCCGCTTCTGCGGCGGAACGCCTCCCCTCGAGGTTGACCTTTTCGTCGACGCTCTTGCGGCCGGCTCCTCCACAGGAGCGCGGGTCATCCAGGGCGCCCACTGTTCGCCGGTCACGGCTTTCGAGACGCGATGACGACGCCACGATCGCGTCATGGGAATCCGCTACTACGCCTACGCCTTCGATGCCGAGCTCGCACAGCAGGCGATCAACGATCCGCACAGCATCCTTTCCAGCGATCCGCTCGCCGACGCCTGGGGGTTGGAGCCGCACGCGAGATCGAGCGTCGCCGTGTTCGAGCAGGTCCCGCCGCCGTGCGACATGCTCTACCTCGACAAGGCGTGGTCGGCCCTCCAAGCACTCACGAGACCAGGCCCTGAGGTCCCAGCATCCGTAACCGCTTACCGGATGTTCGAGGGCAAGGTGACCATGCAGGGGCTGGGCTGGGAACCGTGGGTGCGGGTGATCCTGCCGGAGGAGGTGCCCGGCATCCGCGACCAGCTGCGCGAGGTGGACGAGAAGCGGATCGACGATTGGGCTCGAACGTGGCGCAGCCCTCACGGTGCGACCGACGAGGAGGAACGCCGCTACGTCCTCCACTATCTCGAGCGAGCACGGGACTTCGTCGAGTCGCTCGCGGCTGAGGGTCGCGGGATGGTCTACCTCATCGGATGACCGGGCGAATCTGCGGGCTTCGCGCGTGCACGTCTCCTCATATCGCAGTTGTGCGATCATCTCGCCAGTGCGATCATGAAAGCGACTGAAGTCGAGTTGCATGTCGAGATCGAAGCGTGGCTCAGCCGTCTGGGTCAGCGCGACTGGGACCGGGTCGCAGTGATCATCGACAGGCTGGCGACATCGGGTGCGGCAGCTCGCATGCCGTTGTCTCGCTCGCTCGGCGATGGTCTGTTCGAACTCCGGTTCACGCTCCGGCAGACCGCGAGACGCATCACCTACCGGTTCACGAGAGATGGGCGGATCATCCTGCTGACGACTTTCCGCAAGCAGCGTGGGAACGAGCGGCATGAGATCGCTCGCGCGAAGCGCGTTGCCGCGCAATGCGCAATCGAGTACCCGTGAAGGAGGGCATGATGGCGAACTATTCCCGTTGGGAAGATGTGAAGCAGCGGCGGGATGCGGTGGGCGACGAAGTACGCGGCGAAGTCGAACAGGATCTCGCGCTCGGGCAGCTGATCTACGACCTGCGCACCTCGGCCGGGCTCAGTCAGCGAGAGCTTGCCGCGCGCATGAAGACGACCCAGTCAGTGATCTCCCGACTCGAGGAGGGCGGCGGAGCGCGGAACAGGATCGACACCCTCGCCCGGCTCGCCATGGCACTCGGGCGTCACCTCGTCCTCTCGTTCCCGGAGGACGTCTCCGCGCGCACCGCCGACTCCGTCCGGGTCACCTGAGCGGATCGTTCCGTGTCTGCGGGTCAGCCGTCCCGCGGGATTCGTACCGTCACCGTCGTGCCGCGGCCCGGCTCGCTCTCGAGAGCGACGTCGCCGCCGTGCGCGTCGACGATCGCCTTGACGATCGCGAGCCCCAGACCGATGCCCCGAATGGCGGATGCCCGGGCGTCGGCCGCGCGGAAGAACTGCTCGAACAGCCGCTCCTGATCCTCCGGCGCGATGCCGACGCCCGTGTCGCTCACGACGAGGTGAAGGTGGTCGGCGTCACCGCCGACGGAGACGCTCACGCTCCCGCCCGCCGGCGTGTACCGCACGGCGTTCGTGAGCAGGTTCTCGATCACCTGCGCCATGCGGAGCGGGTCGACGCGGCCGGACGCCTCGCCCGTGACGGTGATGGCGACGCCCTTCTGCTCGGCTTCTCCCTGCACGGCGAGCGCGGCCTCGTTGGCGATGGCTGCGATGTCGCTCGGCTGCCGGTCGACGATGATCGGCGCCGTGCGGGTCGCGGCGGCCGCGAGCAGATCCCGCACGAGCATGTGCTGCCGACGGATGTTGCGCTCGATCACCCGCAGCCACGAGCGAACGTCGTCGGGGAACTCGTGCTCGCGCTCGACGAGCATCTCGACGAAGCCCGACACCGTGGTCAGGGGCGTTCGCAGCTCGTGCGAGACCGTGCCGATGAAGGCGTCCTTCGCCTCGAGCGCGTACATGAACTCCGTCACGTCGCTGACGACGAGCACGTTCGCGAGGTGCTCGCCAGCGTCGGTGTGCACGGGGCCGGTCGACACCGACAGTGCGTGCTGCTGCTGACCGGGGAGCCCCACCCAGACGAGCCGGTCGGTGACCGTCTCGCCGCGCGCCGCATGCTGGAAGGCGGACTGCTCCTCCTCGATGCGGGTGACGCGATCGACCATGAGCGCCCGGACCTCCTGGATCGCGTCCCACGGGTCCGCGCCGTCAGCCATGAGCTCGGGGCTCTCGCGCAGGCGGCGATTCATCAGGATCCGCTCCCCCGTCGGCGACATGACCACGACTCCGACAGGGATGGTGTCGAGGACGGCGTCGAGCAGATTCCGAGCCCGCTCGGCATCGGCTGCCGCCTCCGCCCGGCGGCGCTGCTCGTCGGCGAGCTCCATCTGCCGCCCGGCCAGGATCGATGACATCGCGTAGGCGGCTCCGGCCGCGAACATCATCACGATCGGGAAGGTCGCGATGAGCATGACCGCACGATCCGCAGTCGATTCGCTGAGGGCGCCCCGTGCGACGAGCAAGGCATCGGGGACGACGACGGCGAGGACGGCGGGCATGAGCATGGCGAGCGCGCGCCGCGACTTCACGAGCCCCACCCACACGGCGGGCATCGTGAGGATCATCACCATGGGGTTGGTGATCCCGCCCGTGCCCTCGAGCCGGATGAGCAGGATCGCGGCGAAGTCGAGGAGGGGCATCGCGATCATCCACGGGCGGTAGCGGACGTTGCGGAAGGCGGGGAGGAGCGGGAAGGCCGTAGCGACGAGCACCAGCGCCGCGCCGCCTGCGTAGAAGGGGTTCGTGACGGTCGCCGGCTCGAGGGCCACGACGACGAGCGTCGCGAGCAGGAACAGGAGGGCGAACGTGCCCTGCAGCAGTCGCGCCGTGTGGCGCGGGCTGACGAGCGGCCGGTCGTCGAGCGTGGGGGCATCGGTGGTCGCGGTCACCCGTTCTCCTTCGTGCGGTGTGTCGCCCAGCGTAGGGGGCCGACGGCTGCGAGGAGCGCCCGACGCTCGGGCCGCTGTCGCCGGACCTCTCCCGTCCCGCGCGATCATGCCGGCGCGACCGTCGTCCGCATGACTGTCTTGCTCTTGCCGATGCGGCGCTCGAAGGTGAAGCCCGCCTTCTCGAACATCGCGCGAGTCCCGTTGTGCAGGAACGACGACGACGTGCGGGTGCCGGGCTCCAGCTGGTTCGGGAACGAGACCACCTCGCCGCCTCCTGCCTCCGCGATGAGGGCGAGCGCGCCATCCAGTGCCTCTCGGGCGACGCCGGACCGCCGATGGTCGCGGTCGACGAAGAAGCACGTGATGCGCCAGGGCGCCGGGCTCGTCTCGCCCGCATCGTACTGCTTGCGGTGGTAGATGCCGGGAAGCTCGATCGGGCTTCCGTACTCGCACCAGGCGATCGCGGCGTCGCCGTCGAAGACGAGCGCGGCCTGCGCGACGCCCTCCTCGACGAGGCGGCGCTTGAAGGTCGGGCGGTCGTACTCGCTCTTGACCGTCTGCTCGGTGTCGCCGTGGAAGTACGAGCAGTAGCAGCCGCCCCACACGCCGTTGTGCTTCTCGGCGAGGGCGAGCCACGCGGGGAAGGTCTCGAGGGTGAGGGGCCTGATCACGCGCGTCGACCGCGCGTCGTTCTCGTCCATGGTCTGCTCCTCGCCTCGGCGCGGCCCAGTCTGCTCGCGCGCACCGCCGATCGGCAAGGCATCGAAACGCTCGCGCAGCCCTCGCCGGCGGTGCTCGGCACGATTCGCGACCCTCTCGCGTCGCTGATATGCTCGCTCAGTCGCGAAAGTGACAGTGCGCCCGTAGCTCAATGGATAGAGCATCTGACTACGGATCAGAAGGTTAGGGGTTCGAGTCCCTTCGGGCGCGCAGCGGGAAGGCCTGATCAGAGTTACATTTTGATCAGGCCTTCCGTTTGTCCAGCTCAACTCGTGCAATCTTCGTGCAATTCGGCGCAAGAATCTCCCTCTCTCGCGCGCGAATAGAGGTGTGACCCTCACCCCGCCGAAAGACCTCGCGGGCGACCGGGCGGGGATTCGAAACAGGTCGGGGCAGATCTGTGGAGGAGCTTCCACCAAAGCCGCCCATAGCGGGGCAAGCGGGGCGCGACGCAGATCGAGTGGCCTAAACCCCGCCGCGCCCGCCCTTGCCGCCGGACTTGCGCGCCTTGCTTGCGCGTCGGGAAAACGATTCCGAGCGCGAGCGTTGCATGTCGTAGAACGCACGCTCTTTCGCCAAGGCGTCCCGTCGAGGGTCGGCGTCGCTAGCGGCCTCGTCGAATGTGATGTTTGCCAGAGTCTCCACGCGGGTGCGGACAATTTCCTCGCCGTCGCGTGTCACCCAGTACGAGACCCCATCAGCGTGCAACTCCACGCCGTGGGCTGCACGGACCAAGGTCACGGCTTGATGGCCGTAACGTCGTACTCGTAGAGCGCCTTGTTCGAGTTGCGCTTGCGGATCTGCTCGATCTTGACCTGCTCGAATCCGGCTGCCTCAAGCATCGAGCCGTACCAGACCTCAGCCGGGACGATGTGGCCTGAGAACGTGGAGTTTCCGATGATGTAGGAGACCGTGCCGCCAGAGCGGACGTGGCCTGAGACGCTGCGAAAGTGATCCCACATGTCGTGAAAGTACTTTCCGACGTAGTTCGCCAGAAGCGGGCCGCTCTTAGACCCATTTGCTGCGATCAGCCGCCGAACGTCGTCCATCTCGGCGTCGACTGGTGTGCCGGTTTCCGAAGGCCGCCAGGAGTTGAGTTTGCTCGTTGCCGTACCCCAGGTGCCCCCGATAGCGCGCCAATCCAGCTCGCTGGCGTCGGTGGCAACGTCCAGGTGGCGCGTCCAGTACATGTAGGGGCGGAGCTCGCGGATGTAGCTCATCCGGTTCACGTAGGGCGGCGAGGTGACAACGGCGTCTACTAGACCAATGTCCTCCGGCAGGGCTCGAGAGTCGCCGAGAAGCACGCGCGCGGAGCCTTCGAGGTCTAGGGCGGCCGACTCGATGATCGAGTGCGCAGCATCCTCGTAGGTCTGCAGCCCGCGGGCGAACTGGAGGTCGTCGAACGCGGAGGCGTCGCCCTCCTTGAAGCTCATCGATTGGTGATTGAAAGCAGCGTTACTAAGGGCAATCAGCACACGACACAGAGCGACCTCCAGTAAGTCCCGCGTGGGTCCCAGCGGCTCCGCGTCGATTCCGGCCCGCACGTTTCGGAGCACGGCCAGGTTGGACTCACTCCACCACTTCTCGATCTTGAAGAGATTCGGAGTCCAAAGATCGTGATTGTTGCCAAGCCGCTTGGCGTCCACGACGATCCGCTGCACCGCAGCGCGAGCGGCCAGGAGATTCGCGTCAGAGTAGTTTGCAAACTTGGCGGTGCCGAGCCATTGCAGGAATGGGTTCACGTCGACCGCGATCCCCGTCTGGCCGAGTTCAGCAGCGGCCAGAGGCGTCGTGCCGGTACCCGAGAACGGGTCGAGGATTGTGGACCCCGGAGGTAGAGCCTGGACTCTGTCACGCACAAGACCAACGGAGTAGGCAGGCGTAAGCCTCAGCCATCCATGGCGGCCCACACCCATGTTGGCTCGGAAGGTCAGGTGCTTGTTCTGGCGTGAGGGAGCCAGGGTCATTTTGCCTCCAATAGCGCGGCAAGTACATCGACGAGTTGGGCTCGAAGTAGTTCGGTGTTGCGCTCGAAGAATGCGACGAGGTCGTAACCGAGCACCTGCTTCGAGAACGCGAAGGTGCTCGAGATTGGGTCGTCCGAAGTGTGCCCGAGAAGTACTGCCCAGTTGTTCGCGTTGTATCGCTCGTGAACTACTGCGTTGATCTGAGTGCTCATGACAGCGAGCACGGGAAGATACCCGTGTCCCAATGCCTGAGTCGCATTTGCGATGTCCGCGTTCTGCCGCTTCGAGTCGGCGGACTTGTAACCCTGTCGGACTTCGAACACGGCGCCGTGCAGTGGAATCGTGATGTCGAGGCGGGCGGCTTGCGCAGCCACCCATTCACCGACGCGCGCCCGTGCCGCCGCGTCCACTATCTCGGACATCTCTGCGCGACCGTCGAGCGTGAGCGTGTGAGAGCGGGCAGAGCCGCCCGTCGTCGATTCCTCGACCACTGTGTAGCTCCACACGACCTGCGAAGCGGATAGCCCGAGTTGGTCTTTGAGCAGTGCGCGGAAGAGCCTCTCCGCGCCGATTCCAAGTTGTCGGTAGACGGAGGTCATCCCACCTGCGGCCTTGTGCGCCGCATACATCAGCTCAGTGTCGAGGCCCATCCAGTGATAGAACGGGTCGACTCCGTAGAGCTCTTGGAAACCGTGGAAGTCGACCGCGTCAGCGCCACCCATTTTCGGCAGGTACAGGGCGGACGTCAGCAGAGGCGCGAGTAGCAGCTCTCGGTAGTCATCATCGCGGGAGGTGGACACACGGTCACACTACTGCGAACCTCCGACGCCGAGACTTGAGCCCCTCGTGAGGATAAGAACGAGTACCGTGATGCGCGAGCACAGGAGGGTGCGCAGATATGCCGAGAAGGTTCTACACAACGGGACGGCTCACGGACGCGCAGATCGCCCTGATCTATGCGACCGCTGAGAGGTTGAAGATCGGGGTAGTGCTCTGGCAGAACACCCCCGCTCCCGACCGGTCTTCTTTCAAGTGGGCTGTGGAAGGCGGCGTGTTTGCGGTCTGGAAGTTCCTAAAGTTTCTCGCCGCGCTGGGTCAAGTCCGCGGTGGTGGTGTATCGGTTCGGTGATCCTTCGTTGTGGGGTTATGCGCTGAGGGCGTGAAGTTCGGGGGTGCTCACCTCCTCGGGTTGGCTGCCGACGGTCTGGCTCTTGGCGAGGACGTCGAGGCCGAGATAGCGGCGGGCTTCGGCCCATTCGTCGTGCTGCTCGGCAAGGACCGCGCCGACGAGGCGGATGATCGAGGTGCGGTCGGGGAAGATGCCGACGACGTCGGTGCGGCGCCGGATCTCGCGGTTGAGGCGCTCGTTGGGGTTGTTGGACCAGATCTGCCGCCAGATCTCCTTCGGGAAGACGGTGAAGGCGAGGATCTCCTCTCGGGCGGCCTCGAGGTGCTGGAAACTGCGCGGCAGTTTGTGCTCCAGGGCATCGAGGACCCGGTCGAACTGGGCGTGCACGGCTTCTTTGTCGGGTTGGTCGTAGACGGAGTGCAGCAGCGTTCTCACCCACGGCCAGGAGCTCTTCGGCGTCACCGCCATCAGGTTCGCGGCGTAGTGGGTGCGGCAGCGTTGCCAGGCAGCGCCGGGCAGGGTCGCGCCGATCGCGGCGACCAGGCCGGCGTGGGCGTCGGAGGTGACCAGCTTGACCCCGGAAAGGCCCCGGGCGACCAGGTCGCGGAAGAAGCCCAGCCAGCCGGCGCCGTCCTCAGCACTGGCGACCTGGACGCCGAGGATCTCCCGGTGCCCGTCCGCGTTGACCCCGGTCGCCACCAGGACGTGCACGTTCACCACCCGGCCGCCCTCGCGGACCTTCATCGTCAACGCGTCGGCGGTGACGAACGTGTAAGGGCCGGCATCCAGCGGCCGGGAGCGGAACTCGGCGACGTGCTCGTCGAGGTCTTTGGCCATCTCCGACACCTGCGACTTCGACAACCCGGTGATCCCCAGCGACTGGACGAGGCCGTCCATGCGGCGGGTGGAGACGCCGAGCAGGTAGCAGGTCGCCACCACCGAGGTCAGGGCGCGTTCGGCGCGGCGACGCCGCTCCAGCAGCCAATCCGGGAAGTAGGAGCCCTGCCGCAGCTTCGGGATCGCGACGTCGATCGTTCCGGTCCGGGTGTCGAAGTCGCGGTGCCGATACCCGTTCCGGCGATTGGTGCGGTCGTCCGAGACGGTGCCGTAAGCGGCGCCGCAGACGCTGTCCGCGTCGGCGGAGAGCAGGGTGTTGATGAAGGTGGTGAGCATCTGCCGCAACAGATCCGGGGAGGCCTGCGCGAGGTGCTCCTCGAGGAAGCGGGCAGGGTCGATACTGGGAGGGACGGTCATCGTCGGGGGTCCTTTCGAGATGGATTTAGCGGTTCTCTCGAAGGATCACGCGGTGACCGTCGCTACGTTCGCAGCGACACGCTCACCGGGAGCCGTACACTCTGCCGGACGCCACTCCGCGCTGAGCCCCGGATCTCCCAAGTAGTCGCCCACCCGGGGCAAGGAGGCCCCGTGCGACCGTCGCGGGTGCCCCTTCTGCCGGCCGCGACTTCGTCTGACCCTCCTTCTGCTTCTTCTTCTCACCCTTACAGGGTGAAGAAGAAACAGAAGAGATCTACGAGCGACCCCGCGCCCGGGAACACGGGGCCGCTCGCCCTACGCGACTGGCGGGAGGGCGTACAACTTGGCCGGACCTCTCCTCGTCAAGGTGACACTGTTTTCCGACACCATCGCGTCCATGATTCCTTTGACGGACTCCTTCTCGAGTCCCTTTATGCCGAGCGCACACAGCTCGCTCGAGCTGAGGGGTCCGCCGCCGTGCGCGGCGAGAGCGTCCAGCACGGATGCGCGAACCTTCTCGTCATCCTTCTGCTTCGGCGGAGCAGGCGTCGGGCAGCTAGAGCACACCGGCCACGTGTTCACAATCGAGTTCCACGCGGCGTGCAGAAGAGCGTTCCCGTGGTGCGCCACCTCCATCGCAGACGACGTTCGAGCTGGCGTCTTTACGGAGGCCGAGAGAGTCGGAATCAGGCTGGGGAACGCGATGCTGGCGGCATCGGCCGCGTCCTCTCGACACCCCGGCCCGAGCCGTGTCCAGTTGGCGACTGGGCCGTGCTTCAACTCCCCGCCCACTGTCAGCGTGGGACAGCAGTAACCTCTCGGTGCATCCAAGATTGCTCCGATGATGGTCTCGCTCCAGCCGGTGTACTCCGTGGCCCAGGCGGCGGAGTCGGCCCTGTAGTCGGTCCAAAGCCGGTCGTACTCAGCCTTCAGTGCCGCATCGTCCCACTCTTCCGTGTGGAGGCTCCGCCCGCTCTCGAACCACTCGCTCCGATGGGGCAAGGTCGGCGCGGTTGGTTCCGGAGGAAGTGTCTCAGCGAGCTGACTGGCGTGATTGAGGCACAGCCCGCGCTGCGAGCCCCGCCCACTGCCTCCGTGCCTCTCCTGCGGTTGACTCTGACAGCTCATGCCGCGAACCCGATCGGCTCGGCTTTCAAGGAGTCGGGGTCGATTCGCAGAGTCGACTTGCCGATCCGTATCGCACTAACCACGCCGGTGGCGGCCCACCGTCGTACGGTGGACGGGTCGACGCCATGGCGTTCGGCCATCGTTTTTACGCTGTCGGTGTACTGACGTACGGCGATGGTGTTACTTTGCTCTCTCAACACGAGGACCTCTTTCTGGTCTGGTCTGGTGCCGCTGAAACGGCTCCGGTTTCGAGTTAGGCCGGGTTCCCGCCCGGCCTTTCTCCTTCTCGGGACGAGAGTAGCCCGGTTCTCAGGAAACACCCAGAAATGTCAACCAATGCATGCGGAGCACCCCAAATAGTCCATGTGTCGCGCTGCCGCCGGCGCGACAGTGGCTGGTCAAAGCGAGTTCGCCGAGCTAGCCCGTTAAATGGGGCCGGCCGCGGCTGTGCCGTCAGGCGCGGTGGTCGAGTTGAGCTGCACCACTCGCTTCGGCGCCACTGGCAGGAGGGGCATGGCGTCAGCCAGTTCAGCCGCGCGGTCCACGACGGCATGTTGGTAGATCATCGCGGCCTGGTTTGTGGAGTGACCAGCGCGCGCCTTGAGTTCCGCGAGCGTGGCGCCGGTCGCGGCGTAGAAGGAAAGTGCGAAGTGTCGCAAGTCATGCTCGCGGACGACGCTCACCCAGCCGTCGCCATGCCGCACGCGGACGCCAGCGGCCTCTCGAGCTGCGTTCCAAGCCGCATTGAATTGTGAGTCGTCCAGAAACTCCGAGCGTCTTAGCGGGGCGAACAGGAGGTCGTCGGGGAACCGTCCAACGTGGGAGGCCAGGTGCTCTCGTACATCGCCCCCGAGCGCGGCGGGCAGCGGCACTACGCGCAGACCTTCGGCGGACTTTGGTGGTCCCGTGATCCATCCCACCCCAGTCACTCTCTGTGCTTGACGGGTGACTGCAACGATCACGCGATCGCCGTCGATCGTGAGATCTCGACGGCGCAGCGCGCGCCACTCCGACATGCGAAGTCCTCCATACGCAGCGAGAAGTACAGCTAGTCGTAGTCGCGGCTCGTTCTCGGCGAAGTGGTCCACGATGACGCTGAGTTCTTCCAGCGTCGGCGGGCGATGCGAGCGCCCACTGCTAGAGCGCGTCAACTTCGAGTCGACTGGATTTCGGTCGATGATTCCATCCGTGACGGCAGTCCCAAGGATGGCCCGAAGGAGCGCGGCTTCCCGGCCGGCGGCAGTGGCCCCAGCCTCCGTCAGGCGCCCGGAATGCCAGGCGCGCACCCGGGCCGGAGTGATCTTCTGGATATCGTCGGAGCCGAACTCAGACAGGCCGCGGCTGAGTTGCCGCGTGTATTCCGTGCGTGTTCGAGGGCGAAGCGGTTCGCCTTTCACTGACACACGTTGAGAGAGCCACACGGCTGCGTAATTCTCAAAGGTCTCGGCCTGAGCACTACGAGGGTCACGCCAGCGTCCCCGCTGGATATCCGAGCGCACGGAGGCCAGCCATGCGCGAGCGTCACCCATGGCGTCGAACGTGTGGGGTGCGTTGTAACGCTCACCCTCGTGGAGGTAGCTCGCTTGGTAACGACCGCTTGGGAGCTTCCGCAGAGCCCCCCATGATTCCGGCCTCGCTTTGTACTTGCGCTTACCGCTGCTTGTCATGGCAGTCGTCTCCTTCGGATTGCACGCTGCAATCTGCGTGCAATCTAGCATCCTCATTCATGCACTCGAAGCCGTCTCATGCCTGGCCCTCTGGGCCGAGAATCTGGCGGATCGACGGGGACGCAGTGCAAATTCGAGGGACTCGCGATCGGCGTTCTTCTGACTACGGATCAGAAGGTTAGGGGTTCGAGTCCCTTCGGGCGCGCAGATCGGAAGGCCCTCGCTTCGGCGGGGGCTTTTCTCGTTTCCGCCCTCGAACGCAGATACAAGGAACCCCTAGCATTTCCTCTGCCGCCCGAGTATCGTGGCCGTCGCCCACAAGGCGCCGCGCTCGCGAGAGCGCAGAACGAGGGAGTTCCCATGAGGATCATCGTCCTGATCAAGCACGTGCCCGACACCTGGGAGGAGCGCGTGCTCGACCCCGACACGGGGCGGCTCGACCGCTCCGCGAGCGACCGGGTCGTGGACGAGATCACCGAGCGGGCCCTTGAGGCCGCACTCGCACTCAAGGACCGCGACAAGTCGATCGAGGTCGTCGCGCTCACGATGGGTCCGAGCGAATCGACGGGCGCGATCAAGAAGGCGCTCTCCATGGGAGCCGATTCGGGCATCCACCTCGTCGATGACGCGCTCGCCGGGGCCGACGCGATGACGACCGCCTCGACCCTCGCCGCCGCGCTGCGCGACGCGGGCGCCGACCTCATCATCGCCGGCAACGAGTCGACCGACGGCCGCGGCGGCATGATCCCCGCGATGATCGCCGAGCACCTCGGACTGCCCGCGCTCACGTTCATCAGCGAGCTCGCGATCGACGGCGACCGCGTGCGCGGCGAGCGAGCGACCGAGACCGCGGCGAGCGTCGTGAGCGCGCCCCTGCCCGCGATCGTCTCGATCACCGAGCGGATGCCCGAGGCGCGCTTCCCGTCGTTCAAGGGCATCATGGGCGCCAAGAAGAAGCCTGTCGCCTCCCACTCGTTCGCCGACCTCGACGCCGCGCCGGCCGGGTCGCGCTCACGCGGCTCCTCCATCGTGCTGACCTGCGAGAAACGCCCCGGCCGCACCGGAGCCGAGCCGATCGTCGACGACGGCACCGCCGGCACGCGACTCGCCGACTTCCTCGTTCAGCAGCGACTCGTCTAGGAGGCCGTCATGACCACCGCTCTCGTCCTCATCGAGCTCACCGTCGACGGCGCCCCCGCGGGCTCCGCGGCGGGCCTCCTCGGCGCCGCATCCGCACTCGGCGACCCCGTCGCTGTCGTCGACGTCGCGCCCGGCGCCGACACGGCCGCCCTCGCCGCCGCGCTCGGCGCGCTCGGCGCGACGCGCGTTCTCGTCGCCGAGTACGCCGAGGTCGGCTCCGTGATCGCCGCGGCGCAGGTGGCGGCGCTCGCCGCCGCCGTCGAGCGCGAGCAGCCGATCGCGGTGATCGTCGCCCACTCGATCGAGAGCCGTGACGTGGCCGGCCGGCTGGCCGTGCGCGTCGGCGGCGGACTCGCCTGGGACGCCGTCGAGGTGCGCGCCGAGGAGGGCCGCGTCGTCGCGACCCACTCCGTCTTCGGCGGCGCCTACACCACGACCTCGACCGTCGAGGGCGGTCTGCCGATCGTCAGCGTCCGGCAGGGCGCGATCGACCATCGCGCCGCCGCCGTCGACGCTCCTGCGATCGAGTCGCTGGGCATCGAGGTGAGCGGGCCCGTCGCGACGATCGAGTCGTCGATGCCCGTGCGCCCATCAGGCCGCCCCGAGCTGCGCACCGCCAAGGTCGTCGTCGCGGGCGGTCGCGGGCTCGGCTCGAAGGAGCAGTTCGCGCTCGTCGAGCAGCTCGCCGACGCACTCGGCGGTGCGGTCGCAGCCTCTCGCGCCGCCGTCGACGCCGGCTACATCGAGCAGTCCGCACAGGTCGGCCAGACCGGCACGACCGTCGCCCCGCAGCTCTACATCGCACTCGGCATCTCGGGGGCGATCCAGCATCGGGCCGGCATGCAGACGGCCAAGACGATCGTCGCGATCAACAAGGATGCCTCGGCGCCGATCTTCGAGGTCGCCGACTACGGCATCGTCGGCGATGTGTTCCAGGTCGTGCCGCAGCTCATCGCGGCGATCGAGCAGCGGTCGAAGTAGGCGCGCGGTGACGACTTCGAAGACTCCGGCACGCACGGTGCGCAGCCGCTGGACGAGACGCGCGGTGAGCATCCTCATCGCCCTCGTCGGCCTCGCCCTGCTCGTGCTCGCGGCGCGCTGGCTGCGCGAGCAGCCCTCCGTGCAGGAGTGGCTGGCGCGCTACCCCGGCGAGACCGAGCTGCCCGAGGGCTCGCCCGTGGGGCTTCCCGCCTGGCTCGGGTGGCAGCACTTCCTGAACGCCTTCTTCCTGCTTCTCATCATCCGCACCGGCTGGCAGGTGCGCACCACCCAGCGCCCCGCCGCCTACTGGACGCGCCGCAACACCGGGCCGCTGCGCACGAAGAACCCGCCGAAGAAGATCAGCCTCGACCTCTGGCTGCACCTGACCCTCGACGTGCTGTTCGTTCTCAACGGGCTGATCTTCATCGTGCTGATCATCGCGACCGGGCACTGGGTGCGCATCGTGCCGACCAGCTGGGAGGTCGTGCCCAACGCCGCCTCGGCCGCGCTGCAGTACCTCTCGCTGAGCTGGCCCGTCGAGAACGGCTGGGTCAACTACAACAGCCTGCAGCTGCTGGCCTACTTCACGATCGTGTTCGTCGCCACACCGCTCGCCATCATCACGGGCCTGCGCATGTCGGGCGCGTGGCCCCAGGACGCCCCGCGACTGAACCGGGCGTACCCGGTCGAATGGGCGCGCGCCGTGCACCTTCCGGTCATGCTCTTCTTCGTCGCCTTCGTCATCGTGCACGTCGCCCTCGTGCTCGCCACGGGCGCCCTGCGGAACCTCAACCGCATGTACGCCGCGCGCGATGACGACTCGTGGGTCGGGTTCTGGTTCTTCGCCGCCTCGGTCGTCGTGATGGCCGGCGCGTGGTTCCTCGCCCGCCCGATCTTCCTCCGCCCGATCGCATCGCTCATGGGAAAGGTCTCACGATGACCACGACCGCCGTTCGCGAGACCAGCTCGCCGATGTACGGCCTGACCGACGACCAGCAGTCGCTCGTCGACATGGTTCGCGACTTCGCGCAGTCGGCGCTGCAGCCGAACGCGATCGACTGGGATCAGGAGAAGCACTTCCCGGTCGACGTGCTGCGGCAGGCGGGCGAGCTCGGCTTCGGCGGCATCTACGTGAGCGAGGACGTCGGCGGGGCGGGGCTCACCCGTGCCGACGCCGCGCTCATCTTCGAAGAGCTCGCCCAGGGCGACACGGCGATCGCGGCCTACATCTCGATCCACAACATGGTCGCCTGGATGATCGACACCTTCGGCGACGACGATCAGCGTGCGCGCTGGGTGCCGAGGCTCGCGGCGATGGAGCACCTGGGCAGCTACTGCCTCACCGAGCCCGGTGCCGGCTCGGACGCGGCGGCGCTGTCGACGGCGGCCGTGCGCGACGGCGACGACTACGTGCTCACGGGCGTCAAGCAGTTCATCTCGGGCGCCGGCGTCTCCGACGTCTACGTCGTCATGGCGCGCACGGGGGAGACCGGTCCGAACGGCATCACGGCCTTCATCGTCAGCGCGGAGAGCCCGGGCCTCTCTTTCGGTCCGAACGAGAAGAAGATGGGCTGGAACGCGCAGCCCACCGGCCAGGTGCTGCTCGACGGCGTCCGCGTGCCCGCCGCCGACCGCCTCGGCGCTGAGGGCCAGGGCTTCTCGATCGCCATGAAGGGCCTCAACGGAGGTCGTCTCAACATCGCCGCCTGCTCGCTCGGAGGCGCCCAGTGGGCGCTCGACAGGGCCGTGCACCACATCACCGAGCGGCATGCCTTCGGCGCGGCCCTCTCGACGCAGCAGTCGCTCGTCTTCACGATCGCCGACATGGAGACGGAGCTGCAGGCCGCCCGGCTGCTGGTCCGCAGCGCCGCGCACTCGATCGACACCGGGCATCCCGATGTCGCGACGCACTGCGCGATGGCCAAGCGCTTCGCGACCGACGTCGCTTTCACGGCCGCCAACGCCGCCCTGCAGCTGCACGGCGGCTACGGCTACCTCGCCGAGTACGGTATCGAGAAGGTCGTCCGCGATCTGCGCGTGCACCAGATCCTCGAGGGGACCAACGAGATCATGAAGCTCATCATCGGCCGTGCCGTGCTCGAGAAGGTGTCGTGAGCGGATCGACCGCGACCCCGGCTTCAACCCCCGCCGAGCCCGAACTGCTCGTCGAGGTGCGCGGTCGGCTCGGCGTGCTCACGCTCAACCGGCCCGCCGCCCTCAACGCCCTCACCCACGGCATGGTCGTCATGATGCAAGCCGCTCTCGACGAGTGGGCCGCGCGCGACGACATCGCCGCGGTAGCCGTCGTCGGCGCGGGCGAGCGCGGGCTGTGCTCGGGCGGCGACATCGTCGCCCTCTACCGCGACGCGACGACGCACGGGGGCGCCGCCTCTGCCGCCTTCTGGAGCGACGAGTACCGCCTCAACGCAACCATCGCCCGGTACCCGAAGCCCTACATCGCGCTCATGCACGGCATCGTGCTCGGCGGCGGCGTCGGCATCTCGGCGCACGGCTCCCACCGCATCGTCACCGAGCGCTCGAAGGTCGGCATGCCCGAGACCGGCATCGGGTTCCTGCCAGACGTCGGCGGCACCTGGTTGCTGTCGCGCGCGCCCGGGGAGCTCGGCACGCACCTCGCGCTGACCGGCTCCATGGCAGGCGCGGGCGACGCGATCGCCGTCGGGCTCGCCGACCGGTTCGTGCCGAGCGAGCGCCTGCCCGCCCTGCTCGCCGCGCTCGAGCGCGCCGACGGGGCGACCGATGTCGATGCCGCGATCGACCGGTTCGCCGAGTCGGCTCCCGAAGCGCCGCTGCTCGCCGAGCGCGCGTGGATCGATGCGGCCTACGCCGGCGGCGACGCGGCCACCGCGATCGATCGGATGCGCGCATCCGGCATGCCTGCCGCCCTCTCGGCCGCCGACGCGATCGCCGCGAAATCGCCCACCGCCGTCGCGGTGACCCTCGCCGCGCTGCGCCGCTCCGCGGGTCTCGCCTCGCTCGAGGAGGCGCTTGCGCTCGAGTTCCGCGCCGCGCTGCGGTCGCTCGCGGCGCCCGACTTCGCCGAGGGCGTGCGCGCGCAGGTGATCGACAAGGATCGCTCGCCGCGCTGGAGCCCCGCGACGCTCGACGAGGTCGACGCCGACCGCGTCGCCCGGTACTTCGCGCCGCTCGGCCACGACGAGTTCGAGCGATTCAGCACCACCGAATGGGAGGCATCATGAGCGAGACCCGAGCCACCGTCGTGGCGTTCATCGGCCTCGGCCACATGGGCGCGCCGATGGCCGCGAACCTCGTGCGCGCCGGGGTCGACGTGCGCGGCGTCGACCTGTCGGCCGAGGCCGTCGAGCACGCGCGAGCGCTCGGCGTGCCGATCGCCGAGTCGGGGGCGGCCGCGGTCGCCGAGGCCGACGTCGCCATCACGATGCTGCCGGTCGGCCGGCACGTTCTGGCCGCCTACACGGGCGGCGAGACCGGCGTCGGACTGCTCGCCGCGGCCCGCCCCGGCACGCTCTTCATCGAGTGCTCGACGATCGCCGTCGACGACGCGCGCCGCGCCCACGAGCTCGCGCTCGCCGCCGGGCACCGCAACGTCGACGCTCCGGTGTCGGGCGGGGTCATGGGGGCCGAGGCGGCGACGCTCGCCTTCATGGTCGGCGGCGACGACGCCGACGTCGCCGAGGCGCGCCCCCTGCTCGATCTCATGGGCCGACGCGTCGTGCACTGCGGCGGGCCGGGCCTCGGGCAGGCCGCGAAGGTGTGCAACAACATGATCCTCGGGGTCTCGATGATCGCCGTGAGCGAGGCCTTCGTGCTCGGCGAGAAGCTCGGCCTCTCGCACGAGGCGCTCTTCGAGGTCGCCGCGAACGCGAGCGGCCAGTGCTGGGCGCTCACCACCAACTGCCCCGTGCCGGGCCCGGTTCCCGGCAGCCCGGCGAACAACGAGTACCGGCCGGGCTTCGCGGGCGCGCTCATGGCGAAGGATCTCGACCTCGCCGCGCAGGCGATCGCCGCGACCGGCGTGCATGCCGAGGCGGGCATACTCGCGGCAGAGATCTACCGACGCTTCGCGGCGGGCGAGGGCGCGATGATGGATTTCTCGGGCATCATCACCGAGATCCGCGAGCGCAGCGACGGAGGAGCAGCCGCATGACCACTGAGCGCACCGGCACCACGACCATCCGCACCGAGCAGCACGGGCGCGTCGGCGTCATCACCCTCGACCGCCCCGAGGCGCTCAACGCGCTCAACCGGAGGCTGACGACCGAGGTCGTCGAGGTCGCGACGGCGTGGGATGCCGACCCCGGCATCGGCGCGATCGTGCTGACCGGCGCGGGGCGCGCCTTCGCCGCCGGGGCCGACATCGCCGAGATGGCGATGGCGAGCTACCACGACGTCGTTCAGGGCGGCCTCTTCGCCGAGTGGGACCGCTTCGCGGCCGTGCGCACCCCGACGATCGCCGCGGTCAACGGCTTCGCCCTCGGTGGCGGCTGCGAGATCGCCATGATGTGCGACATCATCGTCGCCGCCGACACCGCCGTGTTCGGCCAGCCCGAGATCACCCTCGGCGTGATCCCCGGCATCGGCGGAACGCAGCGGCTCGTCCGCGCCGTCGGCAAGGCCAAGGCGATGGAGCTCATCCTCACCGGGCGGCGAATGGATGCCGCCGAGGCCGAGAGCGCCGGTCTCGTGGCGCGGGTGGTCCCCGCCGACACCCTCCTGGAGGAGGCGCTCGCCATGGCGACGACCATCGCCGGGATGTCGCTGCCGGTGGCGCAGGCGGCGAAGGAGGCCGTCTCGGTCGCTTTCGAGGCAACCCTCACCGAAGGAGCGCGATTCGAGCGGCGCCTCTTCGCCGCCGGCTTCTCGCTCGACGACCAGGCCGAGGGTATGGCCGCGTTCCTCGAGAAGCGGAAGCCGGAGTTCCGGCACCGCTAGCGATGCTCAGAGCGGGTCGGGCGCGGGCGGGCGAGTGGTGAAGTCGCCCGACTCCTGCCGGAATCGCGCGAGCGTGCGCACGAGACCGGCGAGCTCGTCGGCGGGAATGCCGGGCCGCGCGAACACCTCGGAGTTGAGCGCCGCCGCGGCCTCGGCGGCCAGGGCCCGGCCCGCATCCGTCAGCAGGATCATCGAGGCGCGCCCGTCGCGCGGATGCGGCTCGCGCACGATGAGGCCGTCGCGCTCGAGGCGCTGCACGGTGTTCGTGACGCTCGTCGGGTGCACCTGCAGGCGCGCGGTCGCGCTCGCCATGGGGATCACGCCGTCCTTCGTGAAGCTCAGCAGCTGCAGCAGCTCGAAGCGGGCGAACGAGAGGTCGAAGCGTTTGAGCGCCGCCTCGACGCGCGCGAGCAGCAGCTGGTGCGCGCGCATGATCGAGGTGACGAGCGTCATGCCGTCGGCCGCGTCGCTCCAGCCGTGGGCGATCCACTGCCGACGCGCCTCCGCGATGGGGTCGATGGGCAGGGGCTCGGTCACGGTTCCGAGCGTAATCGCCGACGGTCGCACGGAGTCTTACCCCGCCGTTCACCTGCACGTCGCGTCGTCGCCCTCGGATCGGGGCCCCGTCGACGTACCGTTCGGGTGTGAAGGTCGCGGTCGTCACCGAATCGTTCCTCCCGCAGCTCAACGGGGTCACGAACTCCGTGGTGCGGGTGCTCGAGACGCTGCGCGACGAGGGGCACGAGGCGATCGTCATCTCGCCGACGACGCCTGGCGACGAGCACCTCGGCTATGCGCTGCACCGCAGCGCGTCCATTCCGCTCATGCGCTTCCCGGTGGGGGTGCCGCACCGGGCGCTGCAGTCGACGCTCGAGGGCTTCGCGCCCGACGTCGTGCACGTCGCCGCGCCGTTCCTCCTGGGAGGCAAGGCGATCGCCGTGTGCGCGCGGGCGGGCATCCCGAGCGTCGCGATCTACCAGACGGATGTCGCCGGCTACCTCCAGCGTTACGGTGTCGGCTTCGCGCGCCCCGTGCTCGACCGTTTCGTCGCCTCGGTGCACGCCCCCGCGAGCCGCACGCTCGCGCCCACGCCCGCGGCCGCCGAGCAGCTGCGCCGGCTCGGCCTGGACGAGGTGCACGTGTGGGGGCGCGGGGTGGACAGCCGGCTCTTCCACCCGGCTCGACGCGACAGTGCGGCCGTGCGCGTGCTGCGGTCGCGCACGGCGCCGCACGGCGAGTTCGTCGTCGGCTACGTCGGGCGTCTCGCGGCCGAGAAGCAGGTCGCGCGGCTGCGCGAGCTGTTCGGCCTGCACGGGGTGCGATTCGTCGTCGTCGGCGACGGCCCCGAGCGCGCCCGCCTCGAGGCCGACTTCGCCGGGCACCCCGTGACCTTCACGGGCCAGCTGCAGGGCGAGGCGCTCGCCGACGCCTTCGCCGCGCTCGACGTCTTCGTGCACTTCGGCACGGAGGAGACCTTCGGTCAGACGATCCAGGAGGCGCAGGCGACGGGGCTGCCCGTCGTCGCCCCCGCGGTCGGCGGGCCGCTGCACCTCATCGACCACGGCCGCACGGGCATGCTCGTCGACCCGCACCGGCACCGCGGCTTCCGTCGCACCGTCACGGGTCTCCTGCACGATGCGGCGCTGCGAGCCCGACTGGGCGAGGCCGGCCGCCGCGCGATCCTCGGCCGCTCGTGGGAGGCCAACAATCGCGAGCTCCTCGACCACTACCGCGCCGTGATCGAGACGGGCGCGCTCAGCCGGGCGGGCGCATCCTGAACCTGCTCGATGCGCAGTCGATCATCGACGCCGCCGGAGCGTGGGTCGTGCTCGTCGTCACGGTCATCATCTTCCTCGAGACGGCCTTCCTGCCCGCCTCGTTCCTGCCCGGCGACTCGCTGCTGTTCATCACGGGCCTGACGGTCGCGACGGCCGCCTCGCCCGTGCCGACGGGGGCGGCGTTCGCGCTCATCGGAGTCGCCGCGGCGCTCGGGGCGCAGGTATCGTACGAGGTCGGGCGGGCCGCGGGGCCGACGATCATGCGCCGCCCGCGCCGCTGGCCGTTCACCGACGAGGTCTACGATCGCACGGTCGCGCTGTTCGAGCGCCTCGGCGTGCGAGCCGTGATCGTCGCGCGGTTCGTGCCGATCGTGCGCGCGCTCGTGCCACTCATCGCCGGCTTCACGCGCATGCCGCGGCGGCGGTACCTGCTCGTCAATGTCGTGGGCGCCGTGGCCTGGGTCGTCCTCTTCATGGGGGCGGGGTTCTTCCTCGGCGGGCTGCCCGCCGTGCAGCAGAACCTCGAACTCGCGATCCTCATCGCGATCGTCGCGTCGTCGCTGCCGTTCCCGATCGAGCTGGCGCGGGAGTGGTGGATGCGGCGTCGCGCGCGGCGCGCCGCCGAGGCCGCGCCGCCCGTGCCTGCTCCGTCCCCCGCCTCCGTCGGCCAGAGCGGCGACGGCGTCAGTGGCGAATGACGGAGTGGCGGCGCTGAGAGGGTCGGATTGCCGCGCGAACCGGTCGCCGGGCGCGAGAACTCCTTCATCCCCCCGGGAACGGGAGCCGGTCCCGATCTCGCTGCCGGTTCCCGTTCGCGTCCCGGTTCCGGCTCCGGTCTCGCGCCCCGGCGAAGGCCTGGTCGCCGATTCCCTTCCACAAGTACGGAGTGGGTGAGAGCTGTTCAGCCTCTCCGTACTTATGGAAGGCGACGCGCGAGGGGAATTCGCGCAACAGGCCCGCAGAGACATGCCGCGCGCGGCCTGGAGGCGCGCGACCAGGCGCCGCCTTCTCAGCCGACGATGCGGGTGATCGCCGGCACGACGGTCTCGTCCTGCAGCGAGGTCGTGTCGCCCAGCGGTCGCCCGTCGAGCACGTCGCCGAGCAACCTCCGCATGATCTTGCCCGAGCGGGTCTTCGGCAGATCGGGCACGACGACGAGGTGCCGGGGCTTGGCGACCGGGCCGATGACCTGGGCGACATGCGCGATCAGCTCTGCGCGGGCATCCGTCGCCGCCTGCCGCCACGCGGCCACGGGAGCGTCGTCGGAGGGCCGCACCACTGGCACGACGAACGCCGCGACCGCTTGGCCCGTCACCGCATCCGCGACCCCGACGACGCCCGCCTCGGCGACGAGCGGATGGGCGACGAGCGCCGACTCGATCTCGATCGTCGACAGCCGGTGGCCCGAGACGTTGATGACGTCGTCGACGCGGCCCTGCAGGCGCACGTAGCCGCGATCGTCGATCGTCGCGCCGTCGCCGGCGAAGAACAGGCCGGGGAAGCGGCTCCAGTAAGCGGCGCGGTAGCGGTCGTGGTCTCCCCAGACGGTGCGAGCCATGGCGGGCCAGCGGCCCTCGATCGTGATGTACCCGCTCTCGCCGGGGCGGACATCCTCACCGCTCTCGTCGACGACGCGCACGGAGAGGCCCGGCAGCGCGACGCCCGCCGCGCCCGGAACGCCCTCGTGGACGCCGGGCAGGGTCGAGACGATCGCCGCGCCCGACTCCGACTGCCACCAGGTGTCGACGATCGGCGCCCGCCCGCCGCCGATGCGGGAATGGAACCACACCCACGCCTCGGGATTGATCGCCTCGCCGACGGTGCCGAGCAGGCGTACCGACGAGAGGTCGAACGACGACGGGAAGCCTTCCGGGAACCGCGCCATGAACGTGCGGATGAGCGTCGGCGCCGTGTAGTAGACGGTCACCCCGAGCCGCTCGATGATCTCGGCGTGCCGCGTCGGCGCCGGGTGGTCGGGCGATCCCTCGGCGATGACGATCGAGGCGCCGTTCGACAGCGGCCCGTAGAGCACGTACGTGTGGGCCGTTACCCAGGCGAGGTCGGCGGTGCACCAGTACACGTCGGAGGGTTTCGCGTCGAAGGCCGCCCAGTGCGACCAGCTGGCCTGCACGAGGTAGCCGCCGGTGGAGTGCACGACGCCCTTCGGCCTGCCGGTCGTGCCGCTCGTGTAGGTGATGAAGAGGGGATGCTCCGCCTCGAGCTCGGGAGCCTCGTGCTGCTCGGGCTGCGAGTCGACGGCCTCGTGCCACCACACGTCGCGCCCCGGGGTCCAGGGCGTTCCCGGGGTCTCGTCGCCGGTGCGCCGGACGACGAGGACATGCTCGACGTGGCTCAGCCCCTCGACCGCCTCGTCGACGATGCCCTTCACGCCGACGGCCGTCCCGCGCCGGAACTGCCCGTCGCTCGCGATCACGAGCTTCGCGCGCGCGTCCGCCACCCGGAACCGCAGCGCCTCGGCCGAGAACCCGCCGAAGACGAGCGAGTGCACGGCGCCGATGCGCGCGACCGCGAGGGCCGCGACGACGGTCTCGACGAGCACGGGCAGGTAGATGACGACGCGGTCGCCGGCCTCGACCCCGAGCGCGGTGAGTGCGTGCGCGGCCTGCGCGACGCGGCGCTGCAGCTCGGCGTAGGTGACGGTCTCGCGGTCGCCGCGCTCGCCCTCGAAGTGCAGGGCGACGGTCTCGCCGCGGCCGGCCGCCACATGCTGGTCGACGCACACGACGCTCGCGTTGAGCCGGCCGCCCTCGAACCAGGTCGCGCGCGGGCTCGCCGGGTCGGCGTCGTCGGGGCCGACCCACGTGTGCACCGAGCGCCACGGACGCGACCAGGGCAGGCGGCGGGCCTGCTGCTCCCAGAAGGCGAGCGGGTCGTCCGGGTAGCCGCGCAGCGTCTCGGCCGTGACGTTTGCCTGCGCCGCGAAGTCGGCGGGCGGCGGGAACCGTCGGGCGTCGTGGATGGGGGCGGCGGGGCCTGTGGGG
>SCPB01000023.1 GCA_005502445.1 Microbacteriaceae bacterium X2B | reverse complement strand
CTCCAGGAGGCACCCCGCATGGCCGATCGTTTCGACCTCGACATCACCCCCGACCACCCCGTGGACGACTCCGTCGTCGACGGGCTGAGCTATGACGAGCTCGTCGGGGCCATCTCGCAGCTCCCGCCCGAGTTGCGCGCTCCGATGGGAGCGGTGCTGCTCGAGAAACGGTCGTACTCCGATGTCTCGCAGGAACTGGGGATCCGCCAGGCCGAGCTCGCGCGCGCCGTGCAGCGCGGTCGCGCGCTGATCGCGCGGCGACTGGGCTGATCGAACGCGTCTGCTTTGTCGCTGTCGCTGTCGCTGTGGTTGTCGTTGTCGTTGCCGCCTCGCGCTGTCCGTGCCGCAGCGCGACGATCATGCGGCGGCCCATGTGGTCACGGCGGCAGGCTTCCACAACTACGGAACGGCTGAGGCTGCCTCACCCACTCCGTACTTGTGGAAGGGGCGTGGAGAGGCGACTTGTGGAAGGGACGCGGAGGGGCGTCCTCGACCGGGTGGACGCCGATGATGTTCCCATCTCGTGTTGTCGGCATCCGGGCCCCGGGCCGCGGGCTCGTGGCCCCGCGCTCGTGGCCGCGGGCTCGTGGGGCGTCAGTCGCGCGGCGTGGGGGGCGTCGGGGGCGTCGCGACGCTGTCGCCCGAGCGAGGCCCGGCCGCCCCGCCGGGGCCGGTGGGGCTCGCGGCCGACCCTGCCGGCCTCTCCGCCGATCCCGCCGATCCTGCCGACCACGGTGATGCCGGACTTCCGCCGGGCACGGCGGGCGTGGGGCGCGCTTCGACCGGCGCGCCCAGTTCGGCGAGGTCGTGCGCCTCGGTGAGAGTGGCCGGGCGATCCGTCTCGGTCGTGAGCGGGTTGGTCATGTCGCGGTGCACGCGGTCGAGCAGCGCGTGCAGCATCTCGACGGCGTCATCGACGATCTCGGTGCTGCGCGTCGTCGTGCCGTGCAGCAGCCAGCGCGCCACCTCCAGCTCCGCGGCGAAGACCGCGCGCCTGCCGAGTTGGCGGTCGTGGATGCCGCGTGCCTGGTGGTACGCGTCGAAGGCCGAGTCGGGCACCGCGGCGTCGGAGGAGCCGAGCAGCCAGAACAGGTCGCGCGCCGGGTCGGCGACCTGCAGTCGCGACCAGCCGATGACGCCCGTGACGGTGTCGCCGACGGCGAGGAACGAGCCGGCCGAGAGCCCGCCGTTGATGACGGTCGGCGTGAACTGCCAGAGCGACTGGTCCTCGCTCGCGAGCTCCCACCGTCGGAGCAGCCCCGCCGGCACGAGGCCGGTCTCACTCGCCCGGTCGAGCGTGGCGAGCGCCTCGCGCATGACGTCGACCGCGCGCAGCTGCGGCAGTCCGACGTCGGCGACGACGCTCGTGGGCAGGGCGTGGATCGCGGCGATCGCCTGACCGATCGAGCCAGCAAGGGCGGGCGGGATGGTGTCGAGGGCGAGCGACGCGCCGTCGACGAACTCGTGCACGATCGCGCGCGTGCCGCCGACCGGGGTCTGCCCGACGAGCCGGGGCACCGCGAAGGGCAGACGCGAGCGAACGCCGTCGCTCAGGGCGCGCAGCGCCACGAGGTCTGCGGACTGCTCGGCCTCGGCCGGCTCCGACCGCGGCACGCGGATCACGAGATGACGACCGTCGCGACTCGTGAGCACGGCAGCATCGACCTCGCCGCCGCTCCCGGTGCCGAGCCGCACGGCGTGCGTGACGTCCAGTCCCGGAACGGCGGCCGTGGCGACCGCGGCTAGAATGAGGGGGGATCTGGCCATGCCCCCAGGGTAGGCGGCGGGCACCCCGCGACCGCCCTGCGCCACGCAGTTCCCGACCGGCAGTTGGAGGCATCCATGCATCGTTCGCTCACCGCGACGCTGCCCCTCTCGCGCTACCGGATCGATCGCGATGATGCCGCGCGCGCGCGGCCGCAGCTCTTCGCCGAGCTGTGGGCGGAACCGTCGACGCGCGTCCTGCCGCTCTGGCGCGGCGAGGTGCTGCTGTCGGCGTCGTCATCGACCGCCCTCGCCTTCCTGCCGCCCGGGGCTGCCCCCGCGGATGCCCTGCGCATCTACCTCGGGCGCACGACCGACGACGCCCCCGACCTCCCGGCCGGCGCCGCCATCGTCGCCGTCGTGCTCGACGACGACAGCGCGCCCGCTCTCGGGGCCGACATCGCCCGCTGGAGCAACCCCCGAACCGTCGGGCACGCGCTCGGCGACCGGGACGCGGGACTCGCGGTCGAAGCGCTCGGCATCGCCAACTGGCACGCCTCGCACGCCTACTCGCCCATCACGGGCAACCCCACCGTTCCCGGGCGCGCCGGGTGGGTGCGCCTCGACGTCGAGACGGGCCGCGAGCTCTTCCCGCGCACCGATGCCGCGATCATCGTCGGCGTGACCGACGCCGACGACCGCATCATGCTCGGCTCGAACGGGCAGTGGGAGGCCAACCGCTTCTCACTGCTCGCGGGCTTCGTCGAGCCGGGGGAGTCGCTCGAGGCCGCCGTCGCGCGCGAGGTGCACGAGGAATCGGGGCTGCGCGTCATCGACCCCGTCTACGTGGGCTCGCAGCCGTGGCCGTTCCCCGCCTCGCTCATGCTCGGCTTCCGGGCACGCCTCGACCCGGCGATCGAGCACGTCCTGCGGCCCGACGGCGACGAGATCCTCGACCTGCGCTGGTTCAGTCGCGGCGAGCTCACCACCGCCCACGGAGAGATCGCCCTCCCCGGTCGCACCTCGATCGCCCGCGCGATCATCGAGGACTGGTACGGGGGCCCGATCGAGGCATGAGCGGCCACGAACCCGATCGACTGCTCGCCCAGCTCGACGAGCAGCAGCGCGTCGCCGCCGAGGCCCTGCTCGGCCCTGTGTGCGTGCTCGCCGGAGCGGGCACCGGCAAGACGCGCGCGATCACCCACCGCATCGCCTACGGCGTCGCGACGGGTGCGTACGACCCGAAGCGCGTCATGGCGCTGACCTTCACGACCCGTGCTGCGGGCGAGCTGCTCGGCCGTCTGCGGGCGCTCGGCGCCGAGGGCGTCGCCGCACGCACCTTCCACTCGGCGGCGCTGCGACAGCTGCACTACTTCTGGCCGACCGTCGTCGGCGGCTCGCCGCCGCGGGTGCTCGACGGCAAGGGCCCGCTCATCGGGCAGGCCGCCTCGGCGCTCAGACTCGGTCTCGACACCCCGGCGCTGCGCGACGCGGCCGCCGAGATCGAGTGGCGGAAGGTCAGCAAGCTCTCGCTCGACGCCTACGCGCGGGCTGCGGAGAGCCGCACGATGCCGGCCCGGTTGAGCGTCCAGGCCATGGTGGATCTGCACGAGCGCTACGAGCAGATCAAGGACGAGCGGCGGCAGATCGACTTCGAGGACGTCCTGCTCGCGACGGCGGGCATGCTGGAGACGGAGCCGCGCGTGGCCGAGCAGGTGCGCGAGCAGTACCGCTTCTTCGTCGTCGACGAGTACCAGGATGTCTCCCCGCTCCAGCACGACCTGCTCGCCCTGTGGCTGGGCGGCCGCCGCGAGCTCTGCGTCGTCGGCGACGCCTCGCAGACGATCTACTCGTTCGCGGGCGCGTCGAGCGACTACCTGGTGCGGTTCGGCAGCGAGTACCCGGATGCGACGATCGTGCGCCTCGAGGACAACTACCGGTCGAGCGCGCCGATCGTCTCGGTCGCCAACCGGCTCATGCGCGGCCGCCCCGGTTCCCTCACCCTCCGGGCCGCCTCCGCCGGCGCGGGCGAGGCCCCCGAGCCGAGCATCGTGCGCCACTCCGATGACGCGGCCGAGGCCGCCGCCGTCGCGCAGTCGGTCTCCCGACGCATCGCCGACGGCGCGAGTCCCGAGTCGATCGCCGTGCTGTACCGCATCAACACGCAGTCGATCGCGATCGAGGCGGCGCTGCGGCGCGCCGACATCCCCGTGCAGACGCGAGCGGACAGCCGGTACTTCGACCAGCCGGAAGTGCGGCAGGCGATCATGCTCCTTCGCGGAGCGGCGATCTCGATCGGCGACGAGCCGCTGTTCAAAAGCGTGAGCGACGTGCTGCGCGGGCTCGGCTGGCGCCAGGATGCGCCTGAGGGCTCGGGTGCCGAGCGCTCGCGGTGGGAGAGCCTGACCGCCCTCCTCGGCCTCGCCGAGGAGTCGCCCGCCGGTACGACCCTCGCCGCGTTCGTGCGCGAGCTGCAGCGCCGCGTCGAGCAGCAGCACGCGCCGACACGCTCGGCCGTGACCCTTTCGACGCTGCACGCGGCCAAGGGCCTGGAGTGGGACGTCGTCTACATCGTCGGACTGACGGAGGGCTCGGTGCCGATCACCTTCGCGACGAGCCTCGAGGCGGTCGACGAGGAGCGCCGGCTGTTCTACGTCGGCATCACGCGCGCGCGCCGTGCGCTCGAGCTGTCGTGGGCGCAGCGGGCGAACGCGAGCCGGGCCGAGCGTGCGCCGAGCCGGTTCCTCGACGAGTTGCGCGCGCCCGGGGCGGCAGCCGGCGCGGCGGTGGACGTCAGCCGGCGAGCGGAGCTGCGGCGCTGAGCCCCGACGGCTCGGGCAGGTCGGCGTTCGGAAGGGCGACGGCGGCGGGCGCGGACTCGAGCCCGAGGCATCCGCACCGCTCCGACGGCCGCCACATGCGTCGCGAGCGCCGACCCGTGACGGCATCGATGCGCACGCTCTCCGCGCCGCGGCCGCGCAGCAGGCGCAGTGCCTCGATCGCCGCCTCGGTTGCGAGCATGGGCGCATCGGCGTGCGCCTCCCTGCCCCACAGCTGGGCCTCGATCGCGGGCCAGGACGGATCCTCCGCGGTGCGCAGCTGATCGACGCAGGCGAGGCACGCCGTCGCCCCCGGCTCGACGAGGGGCCCGACGGTCGCCGATTGCTCGCCGATGACGATCGGCAGGTGCACGATGTCGCGACGCAACCAGGAGAGGTGCTCGTTCGGGTCGACGACGTGGTGACTGACCAGCACCGCGGCGTCGATCGAATGGTCGACGACGCCGGCACCGTGGGCGGCGGCGATGACGGGATGCCCGGCATCGGCGATCAGACGCGCGATGCGGCCCGCGGCCGGCACCGCTCCGATCACGGCCACGCGCCGCACGGCCGGCCGGGGCGGCGGGGCGAGCGCCTCGGCGAGCTCGGCGAGCAGCCGCTCGACGCGGGCGGCGGAGACGCCCGCGGTCGCCGCGAGCATGTCGAGCCCGCTGCGCGTGACGCCGGTCGTGAGGGCAGCGATCAGGCGGGCATCGCCGTCGTCGACGCGATCGAGCACCGCGACGACCGGATCGACGCCGATCTGGATGCTGTGCGGCGTGCGCCACACGAGAGGGCGTCGAGGGTCGATGCGCAGAACCATGCGCACATGATGCGCGGCGGCCCGCCCCCGGGCGTCAGTTGTGCACAGGTCCCTCGGACCCCGACTCGTCCTCCGCGTCGGGCGCATCCTGCGGGTCGTCGCCGGGTCGCCCCTCGATCGGTCGATCGCCCTCGCCGGCGAGCAGGTCGCTGAGCGCCTGATCGAAGGCGTCGTCGTCGACGGGCCCGTCGCGCAGGGAGGCGATGACGCGGGACGGGTCATCGATGTCGTCGGCGGTCGGCAGCAGGTCGGGGTGCGCCCAGAGCTCGTCGCGACTCGAGCCGCCGACGGCCTCGGTGACGGCGCGCCAGAACGAGGCCGCCTCGCGCAGTCGTCGGGGGCGCAGTTCGAGCCCGACGAGCGTCGCGAAGGCCGACTCGGCCGGGCCGCCCGCAGCCCGGCGGCGGCGCACCGTCTCGGCCACGGCATCCGCCTTCGGTAGTCGGGTCGTCGCATCGGCGGTGACGACGTCGACCCAGCCCTCGATCAGGGCGAGCGTCGTCTCGAGCCGCGCGAGCGCCGCGAGCTGCGCTTCCGACTTGGGCGGTATGAGCGCGCCGCTCGTGAGCGCCTCGCGCAGGCTCTCGGGGTTCGCGGGGTCGAAGTCGGCGGCGACCGACTCGATGCGACCGACGTCGACGCGGATCCCGTGGGCGTAGTCCGTGATCGCGCTGATCAAGTGCGCGCGGAGCCAGCGCGCGTGCCGGAAGAGCCGGGCGTGCGCGAGCTCCCGAACCGAGAGGTAGAGCTGCACCTGGTCGGCCGGGATGTCGAGCCCCTGGCCGAAGGCGGCGACGTTCTGCGGCAGGAGGGCGGCCTGCACGTCGTGCTCGTCGCGGCCGGGCAGGAGCGGGATCCCGATGTCGCCCCCCGAGACGACCTCGGCCGCGAGCTGGCCGACCACGTGACCGAGCTGGAGGGAGAAGAGCGTGCCGCCGAGCGAGCGCATGAGTCCGCCGGCATCGCCGAGCATCGCCTTCATCTCCTCCGGCACCTGCGCGTCGAGAGCCTCGGTCAGGGCGTCGGCGATCGAGCGGGCGACCGGCTCGGCGAGCTGGCTCCACACCGGGAGGGTCTGCCGGGCCCAGGCGGCGCGCGTGAGCAGCGCGGGTTCGGCGGTCAGCTGCGTGATCGAGGTGGCCTCGTCGAGCCAGAGGGCCGCGACGTGCAGCGCCTGCCGCAGCGCCTCCAGCTCTGCGTCGCTCGGGGCGACGGCGCCCGTCGCGGCGATCCGGCCCGACTCCTCGCGCGCGAGCTTCTCGTCGATGCCGTCGACACCCGAGGTCATCGCGCTCTGCAGCTGGCCCATGAGTCGAGCGACCATGGCGGGGTCGGTGGGCAGACCTGCGGCCCCGGCGAGCTTCGCGGGGTCGATCTCACCCTCGCCCGCGAGGAACTTGCGCATCATCTCGCGGAAGTCGTCCTCCGCGCCGCCGAGGGAATCGTCAGCCATGATGCCTACGCTAGTGCGGCGTCCGTGTCTCGCTGCCGGGTTTCGCCCTAGGCTGACGGCCGGCGCTCGCGCCCCGGGCATTCCGGACGCCGCATCCGTCCGGCCGCTCCGTTCGTCCGTCCCGACCGCCGATCGGCTTCGCCGCCGGCCCCGACCGCCCGACGGGCACCGAGAGGAACACGTGTCGCTCTTCACCGACGACGAGGCCGAGCAGCGCGATCGCGCCCGATCCCGCGGCCGTCGAGTCGGCTGGCTCCTGCTCGCCGTGATGCTCTTCGGCGTGTTCGGCATGGCCATGCTGCCCTCGCCGTACGTCATCGAACAGCCCGGTCCCGTGTTCGACACGCTCGGCAGCGTCGAGGTCGACGGCGAGGAGGTGCCGCTCATCACGATCCCGACCGAGCCCACCTACCCGACGAAGGGCTCCTTGAGCCTGCTCACCGTGAACGTCGTCGGCAATCCCGAGACGCAGCCCTCGTGGTTCGAGGTCGTGGCCGCCTGGCTCGATCCGAAGCAGTCGGTCGTGCCGATCGAGGCGGTCTTCCCTCCGGGCCTGTCGACCGACGACCGGCGCGAGCAGAGCCGCGTCGAGATGGACAACTCTCAGCAGGAGGCGATCGCCGCGGCCCTGCGCGCCCTCGGAGAGCCGTACGAGAGCCGCCTGTACGTCGTGGCGACCCAGGAGGGCGGAGCCTCCGAGGGGATCCTCGAGGCCGACGACGTCATCCTCTCGATCGACGGCGAGGCGGTGCGGGATGTCACGGCGCTGCGCGCCGCGATCGCAGAGAACGGCACCGATTCGCCCGTGTCGCTCGGCATCCAGCGCGACGGCTCGGAGCGCACGGTCGAGATCACCCCGCGACTGGGTGAGGGGGACGACCCCGTTCCCGTCATCGGAATCCTCGTCGCGGGCGACTACGAGTTCCCCTTCGAGGTCGAGATCGAGCTGACCAACGTCGGCGGACCGAGCGCCGGAATGATGTTCGCCCTGGGCATCATCGACAAGCTCACGCCCGGCTCGCTCGCGGGCGGCGCCGAGGTCGCCGGCACCGGCACGATCGCCGCCGACGGCACGGTCGGCCCGATCGGCGGCATCGTGCAGAAGATGTACGGCGCCGTCGATGCGGGCGCCGAGGTCTTCCTGTCGCCCGCAGAGAACTGCGGCGAGGTGGTCGGCAGCATTCCCGAGGGGCTCGAGGTGTTCTCGGTCGCGACGCTCGACGAGGCGATCGACGTGCTGCAGACGGTCGCCGACGAGGGCGACCTCGGCGCGCTCGCCCGGTGCGGCGCGCCCTGAGCGAACAGGGCACCCGCCCCGGGTGTCGCCGAGGTTCCTCCCGGTAGGCTGAAACCGCTCGCCACCGACTCTCCGGGAGACCCTTCGTGACGTCCACCGCACCGCCGCCCGCCAGCCGAAGCCGGGCGACCCTCGCGATCACGGGCGGCGTCCTCGCCGTTCTCGTCGTGCTGTTCTTCGTCTTCGCGAACTTCTACACCGACGTGCTCTGGTTCGACCAGCTCGGCTATCTCCCGGTGCTCACGACGCAGTGGTTCGCCACCGCAGGGATGTTCGCGGTCGGCTTCCTCGGCATGTTCCTGCCGGTCTTCGCGAGCCTCCAGATCGCGTACCGATCGCGACCCGTCTACGCCAAGCTCTCCTCGCAGCTGGACCGATACCAGGAGGTCGTGGAGCCTCTGCGGCGGGTCGCCATGGTCGGCATTCCCGCGGTGCTCGCTCTCTTCGCGGGCGTCGCGACGGCGAGCCGCTGGCCTATGGTGCTGCAGTGGTGGAACCGCACGCCCTTCGGCGAGACGGACCCCCAGTTCGGGCTCGACATCGCCTTCTACGTCTACGAGCTGCCCTTCTGGCGCGCTGTCGTCGCCTTCGCTTCGGGGGCGGTGCTGCTCGCGGCGATCGCCGCGGTCGCCACGGGCTACCTGTACGGCGCCATCCGGTTCACGGGGCGCGAGGTGCGCATCTCACGGACGGCGCGCATCCAGCTCGCCGCGACCGCCGCGATCTACCTCGCCCTGCAGGCCGTGTCGATCTGGCTCGACCAGTATGCGGCTCTCATCCAGCCGAGCGACGGGTTCCTCGCGGCGGGCGCCGGCTACACCGAGGTCTTCGCGACGATCCCGGGTCGGCAGATCCTCGCCGGAATCGCCGCGCTCATCGCCGTGCTCTTCGTCATCACGGCGGTCATCGGCCGGTGGCGCCTGTCGATCGTCGGCACCGCCCTGCTCGTCATCTCCGGGCTCCTCGTCGGCAGCGTCTACCCGTGGATCGTGCAGCGGTTCCAGGTCGAGCCCAGCGCCCGCTCGCTCGAGGCGCCCTTCATCGAGCGCAACATCGGAGCCACCCGCGACGCCTACGGCATCACGGGCATAGAAGAGGTGCCATACGCCGCGACGACGACAGCGGAGGAGGGCGCGCTGCGGGAGGACGCGGAGACGACGGCGAACATCCGCATCATCGATCCGGCGCTCGTGACCGACGCCTTCGCGCAGCTCGAGCAGTTCCGGCCCTACTACGGCTTTCCGCCCTACCTCGATGTCGACCGCTACGAGATCGGGGGCCAGACGCAGGACACGGTCATCTCGGTGCGAGAGCTCACTCCCAACGAGCAGACCGAGGAGACCTGGTACAACTCGCGCGTCGTCTTCACACACGGCTACGGCGTGGTCGCGGCGGCGGGCAACCAGCGCGCCGACGACGGTCAGCCGCTGTTCCTGGAGTCGGGCATCCCTGCCAGCGGCCCGCTCTCGGAGGCAGTCGGCGAGTACGAGCCGCGCATCTACTTCGGCGAGACCTCGCCCGCATACTCGATCGTGGGCGCTCCCGAGGGCGCTCCGGCGCTCGAGCTCGACTATCCGTCCGAGGGCGGAGACGAAAGCGACCCCTCGGGCAACCAGACCTACACCTTCACGGGCGACGGCGGGCCGACGCTCGACAACGCCTTCAAGAAGCTCCTCTATGCGATCAAGTTCCAGTCGGAGCAGATCTTCCTCTCCGACGCCGTGAACGAGCAGTCGCAGATCCTCTACGACCGCGACCCGCTCGAGCGCGTGCAGAAGGTGGCGCCCTACCTGACGCTCGACAGCGACCCCTACCCCGCGATCGTCGACGGCCGCATCCAGTGGATCATCGACGGCTACACGACCTCGGCGAGCTACCCCTACTCGACCTCGGTGCCGCTCTCGGCCGCGATCGCCGACACGTACACGCCGACGCCGACGTTCCCGATCGACGACATCAACTACATCCGCAACTCGGTGAAGGCCACGGTCGACGCCTACGACGGCTCGGTGCGGCTCTACGCGTGGGACACCGAGGATCCGGTTCTGCAGACGTGGCAGAAGATCTTCCCGACCACGCTCGAGCCGATGAGCTCCATGAGCGATCAGCTGCTCGACCACGTGCGGTACCCGGCCGACCTGTTCAAGGTACAGCGCGACATCCTCGGCGAATACCACGTGACCGATTCGGTGTCGTTCTTCAACCGCGACGACGAGTGGGTCACCCCGAACGACCCGGCCGCGCCGGCGGGCGCCGACACGCTGCAGCCGCCGTACTACCTGACGATGCAGATGCCGGGCGCCGAGAGCCCTGCCTTCACGCTGTACTCGACGTTCATCCCGGCGTCGTCTGGCGGCAACAGCCGCAACGTGCTGTACGGCTATCTCGCGGCGAACGCCGACGCGGGCGACGACTACGGCAAGCTCACACTGCTCACCCTGCCGAGGCAGACGACCGTGCCCGGTCCCGGCCAGGTGCAGAACCAGTTCGACTCGAACGCGACGGTCGCTCAGCAGCTCAACCTGCTGCGCCAGGGTGAGACCGAGGTCATCAGCGGCAACCTGCTGACCCTCCCGGTCGGCGGCGGCCTGCTCTACGTCCAGCCGGTGTACGTGCAGTCGACGGGTGGCACCAGCTATCCGCTGCTGCGCAAGGTGCTCGTCGCCTTCGGCAACGAGGTCGCGTTCGAGGACACCCTCGACCAGGCGCTCGACTCGCTCTTCGGGGGCGAGTCGGGGGCGAAGGCAGGTGACGGCGACGTGGATCCGGTCGCCCCGGTCGCCCCGGAGCAGCCCATCGATCCCGAGCAGCCGACCGACCCCGCGCCGGACGCCGATGCGGAGTTCCAGGCGGCGCTGCAGCAGGCTCGCGCCGCGCTCCTCGAGCGCGAGGCGGCTTACGCCGCCAACGACCTGGTCGCCGCCGCTGAGGCTGACGAGCGACTGCAGGTGGCGCTCGAGCGGCTCTTCGCCCTGAGCGAGCAGCAGTAGCGGGCGGGGGCGTGGGCGCCGCGGCGTCGCCCGACTGGGCCGAGCTCAATCGGGCGCACTGGGACGAGAAGGTTCCCGTGCACCTCGCGAGCGCGTTCTACGACCTCGCCCCGCTGCGGCGGGGCGAGGGGCGGCTCCACCCGATCGAGGAGGCCGAGCTGCCTCGCATCGCTCCTGAGGGGTGGGCGGGGCTGCGCGTCCTGCATCTGCAGTGCCACTTCGGTGCCGATTCGCTCGTGCTCGCCCAGCGCGGCGCCGAGGTCGTCGGCATCGACTTCTCGATGCCCGCGATTCGCGCGGCGCGCGAGCTCGCGCGCGAGCTCGGTCTCGACGACCGCACGCGGTTCGTCTTCGCCGACCTCTACGACGCCCGGCACCGCCTGCCCGATCCCGAGGGCTTCGATGTCATCTACACGACGTGGGGCACGATCGGCTGGCTGCCCGACACGGTGGAATGGGCGCGCATCATCGCGTGGTTCCTCAAGCCCGGCGGTCGGCTCTACTTCGCCGACGGCCACCCCGCCGCCTCCGTCTTCGACGACGACGCAGGATCGGCGCCCGTCGGCGGCCGCGACTTCCCGCTGCCCGCGCATCCGTACTTCCGCGAGGCCGGCGTCGCGGTCGACAGCGACCGCGACTACGCCGACCCGGAGGCCACGATCGCCAATGGCCGCACCGTCGAGTGGATGCACCCGCTCGGTCGCACCATCACCGACCTCATCGACGCCGGGCTCGACATCGACTTCCTGCACGAGCACGACGCGGTGCCCTGGCGCATCTTCGCGGCCTGCGAGCGGGGCGATGACGGGTTGTGGCGCTGGCCGGGGGAGGCCCTGCTGCCCCTCGGCATGAGCCTCGGAGCGACGCGACGCGCGCACTGACGATCGCGGGGGTTAGCTTGCGGACGTCGGCACAGTCCCCTGTGGCCTCATATCAAGATGCCCGCCCCGTTCTCTGGTATCGTTGACCCACGTGACGCGGGGTGGAGCAGTTCGGTAGCTCGCTGGGCTCATAACCCAGAGGTCGTAGGTTCAAATCCTGCCCCCGCAACCAATGTGATGTCTCACGACATCGTGAACGGTCCGAACCCGCATTTGATGGTTTCGGATCGTTTCTCATCTCGGCGTGATCGAGTACGACCCCTACTGCACCGACGTGCTCACCCACGTTTCGCCCACCGCCAGGGCACTCGAAGCGGTAGCCCTTGGCCTGCTGGACGATCATCTCGTGCACTGCTTCGCTGAGGCGGCGGAACAAGGTGGCCCCGTCTCCGAGGAGAAACTGCGCGAGGCCAGCGCGGCGATCGCCCGACTCGTTCGTCCCCAGCCCTGGGACCTTCGGCCCTGTCCGGCAGCTCCAGCAGCCGGAAGCATCGACGTACGGTGGTCACGGACGTCGGCGGCGCGACGATGTGAGGTGTTCCCGCTGGACTCCCATCCAGACCGGATGTTGAGTTAGCCTTGAGTGGGGGGAGGCAAGCGCATGAGTGCGATCCGCTCGCTGGCGAGCACACGCTCGACAATGCACGGCGTCTTCCTGACCTTCACTGCAGCATTCGTGCTGATCGCCAGCTTGCTCGCGATGCACACCCTCAGCACCGGCGACGACCACCTTGAATCCGATGCGGTCACCATCGCCGCCGCAGCGCATGACCAGGCGCCCCAGGCCGCTGTCAATAACTCCGCGGTCGATGCCGGGTACTGCGCCGGCGAGTGCGGAGCTCCAGGGAACACGCCCGGCCATGCCCTGCTGCTGATGGTCTGCGCGCTCGCCCTGCTCGCCGCAGCCACCGTCGTCCTTGCTCCAGCCCTGCTCGCCCGCCTGAGCATGTCCCTCGGCCTCGCGGTGCTCGTTCGCGACTCGGCCCGCGCATTGGCCCCAGCACGGCCACCGTCACTGCTCGTCCTGTCTGTCAGCCGGACCTGATTCGCCCTCTTCCCGGGCTCGCCGGGAGGATGTTTCGCCCCGTCCGGGCGACCAATCGCGACCCTGTTTCCGACTGATGCCCAGGGGTCTGCACAGTGCGACTTCGCACAACCGCGCTGGCCTCCGGCGCTCTGATCGCGGCTCTATTGCTCGCCGGCTGCGCCCAGAACAACGGCACAGGCGGAAACGCCCGGCATGGTTCACGGGTCCAGCCTGATGCCACCTCCCGAGAGCACCGCGGATGAGTCGCGCGGAGGCGGGGACCTCCGCTTCCCGAACACCCGCAACAACTGGGAAAGCATCGACTGATGAGAAAGAGGACTGACATGAACTCCGAGATCCGCGGCGCCGACCTGACCAGGCGCGGCTTCCTCGCTGTCGGCACCGGAACCTTGGCCGCGATCGCGCTCGCTTCGTGCACTGCGCCACCGAGATACGTCACCCCGACTGGAGCGCCGGTACAACAGGCCGAGCTGGCCCGCGGGGGCACGGGGCGAGTCACGAGCATCGACATGGTCGCGTCCCCGACGCAGATCGACCTCGCCGGCACCGTGGCGAACACCTGGAGCTTCGGATCGGTGCCGGCGCCCACGATCCGGTTGACGGCAGGGGACACCCTGCGCGCGAACGTTCGCAACCGGCTCGCGGCTGATACTTCTGTGCACTGGCACGGTCTGGCTCTGCGCAACGACATGGACGGGGTTCCCGGTGCAACCCAGGCTCCGATCGGAGCCGGAGAGGACTTCACCTACGAGTTCATCGCCGCGCACCCGGGAACCTACTGGTTCCACCCGCATGTCGGCCCGCAACTGGACCGCGGCCTGTACGGCGCCCTGATCGTCGACGACCCGAACGAACCCTTGGGCTACGACGACGAGTGGGTGGTCATCCTCGACGACTGGCTCGATGGGGTGACCGGCACCCCTGACGAGGTGCTCGAGGAACTGCGCGGCGGGATGGCGGGGATGATGGGCGACGGCGGGGGACGCATGATGATGGGCGCCCGCTCGGACCTGCTCGGCGGGGACGCCGGCGACGTGTCCTACCCGCATTACCTCATCAACGGTCGGCCTGCTGCCGACCCGGAGACCTTCACGAGCGCGCCGGGCAATCGGATCCGATTGCGCATCGTCAACGCGGGAAGCGATACGGCGTTCCGCGTCGCGCTGGGCGGTCACCGCCTCACCGTCATCCACAGCGACGGATTCCCGGTGAACCCGGTGGAAACCGATGCGATCCTGGTCGGCATGGGCGAACGCTACGACGTCCTCGTCACGCTCGGCGACGGCGTCTTCCCCTTCGTCGCCGCGGCGGAGGGCAAAGGCGAGACGGCATTGGCGATCGTGCGCACCGGATCGGGCGAGACCCCACGTGCGACGGCGACCGTACGCGAGCTGACCGGGTCGGTTCTCACGGCCGGCGATCTCACCGCCGATGCGAGTGTCGTGCTCCCCGAGCGTGCGGTCGACCGCGAACTGACTGCGAGGCTGTCCGGCTCGATGATGGCCTACGACTGGGCGATCAACGGCCGTCGGTTCGACCCGGCCGAGCCGCTGGCCGGCGCACTCGCGGTGACTCAAGGTGAACGCGTGAGGCTGCGCATCGAGAACACCACCCAGATGTGGCATCCGTTCCACCTGCACGGGCACACCTACCAGCACTCCGGGTCAGGGCCGCGGAAGGACACCTCGATCGTCCTGCCGCGACGATCTCTGACTGTCGACTTCGACGCCGACAACCCGGGACTCTGGGCGGCGCACTGCCACAACATCTACCACGCCGAGGCCGGGATGATGACCATTCTCGGGTACCAAGCGGCCTGACAACCTCCACGACAGGGAAGCCGAAACCATGCACACACGAACCGTTGTCCTGGAAGTCGTCGGCGTCCGCTGGGCGTCCTCGAAGTCCATCGTGGAGGCGACCCTCGACGAGAACGAAGCATCGCTCGGCGGCCACCACCACGTGCGCGCGACCCAGGAGCGCGCGGCGCCTGACGCCAGTCCGCTTCCCACGGAGTCGATGCATGAGCACCGAGGTCGTCGCCACCTTCCGAATGGCTGCGGCCCAATCACAGAAGCCGACCCCGCACGGTACCGATAAACGGCATCTGTGTCGGGGATCAGCAGGCCTTAAGTCCCTGCAGGCGGTCGCGCCGCGCCCGTAGCTTGTGCTGAGCGGCGTCACCCCCAGGCGTCCTGAACAGCCGAGAAGGGGCGACCATGACAAGCCGAGAAGAGCTGCCGGCCCACCAAGCTCGCTGGCGAACGCGGGGCCCGGTTCGACCGCGCCGTCTGCGACGAGACGGCGTCGGATGCCACATGGCCGCCGCCGCGATCGGGACCCTCATGGTCCTCGGCAGCCTCACGATCGCATCGCCGGCACGAGCGGACGGTGGCCAGTCGGCCGACGAGGGCTACGTCATGGTGCTGCAGGCTCTGAGCTTCCTGGTGAATGACCCGGGTCCGGACGGCACCGCGCAAGCGCTCGCCATGGTCGGGGACGCGCTCGAGGCCGAGGGCCATGACGGGGTCGACGTGCTGATGCTGGAACAGGCGGCGGCCTCCCTCAGGGCCGGAAGCACCGAAGAGGCGCAAACGCTCCTGCAGGGCTCGATCTCCGAGGCCGTCGATTCGCTCGAGCCCGCGGTCGGCGACGAGACCGGCACGACGGTGATGCTCGCTCCACTACCGCCCAGAGGTGCGCTGTCGGTGACGGACTGGGTCTTCCTCGGGCTCTCGGTGCTCGCGGCTGCCGTGGGCATCGTGCTCGCCGTGCTCTTCCGGCCAACCGAGAGTCTTCGTGAGCTCGGTCACGATATCTCCGCAGCCAGAGACCGCGCAACCGTCGCATCGACCGGCAAGGAGGCATGATGCCGACCGAACTCCGGACCTCGACCGCCGTGGACGCTTCCGACTCCCGCACGTGGGGGCGCCGAGCGCTGGATGCCATCGATGAGCGGCTCGGCATCACCGCCTTGGCGTACCCGGTGCCCGAGCACGCGAACCGCTTCGCCTGGACGCTCGGCGGCATCACCGCGATCAGCTTCTTGCTGCTGATCGGTTCCGGGATCGTGCTGGCCCAGTTCTACTCCCCGATGCCCGAGGATGCGAACCAATCCGTCCGAGCGATCGAGACGGAGGTCTGGGCAGGCAGCCTCTTCCGCGGCGTGCACTTCTGGGCGGCGCAGGCGATGTACGTCGGCGCAGTACTTCACATGATCCGCATCTTCCTGACCGGGTCCTACAAGAGACCGCGGGAAGGCAACTGGCTCATCGGCGTCGCGATGCTGGGACTCATCACGTTCGCCCTCTTCACCGGCACGGTGCTCAAGTGGGACCAGGAGGGCTTCGAAGCCCTCGGCCACAACATCGAGATCGGCAATCTTCTCGGGGGTTTGGGCTTCTGGTTCTCACCGGAGTTCGCGGGTCGGATCTCCATCCTGCTGCGCCTGTACGGAGCGCACGTGGTCATCATCCCCGGCATCATCCTCGTACTCCTCGTGCTGCACCTCCTGCTCGTCAAGAGGCACCGGATGTCGCCGCACCCGCTTCTCCCGGCCGGCACATCGAGTGAGCAGGCCGCCGAGGGAGAGCCGACCCAGCCGTTCACCCGCCACATCCGCCGACTCGTCGCCTTCGGGATCGCGCTGGCCGGAATCCTTGGCGTCCTGGCGGTTCTCTTCCCCGCCCCGATCGGGTCGACTCCGGTTCCCGGGATCGAGATCACGAAGCCGCCGTGGATGTTCTGGTGGCCGTTCACGCTCGAGAACTGGTTCGGCCTGTCGGCGATCGTGTGGGGTGAGCTGGTGTTCTTCTTCCTCCTCGCGGTCCTGCCCTTCGTCGACCGGGGCCCGGAGCGCTGGTGGCGTCGACGGCCTGTCGCGATGGGGATCGCCCTCGTGGTACTCGCGGTGCTGACGGTGCTCACGATCCTCATGGCGATCACCCCGGCAGAGGTCCACCTGTGAGTCGGTCAGGAGGCTCATCGCTGCGACGTGCGCACCGGTCGCTCTGGGTGCTGATCGCGATCTCGATCCTGGCGGCTGGCTGGCTCTCCGCAGCTGTGTCGTCACCTCCGGACCCCATGACCGGTCTGTCGTTCGCGCTCAGCGCGATGCTGCTCCTCGCCGCGATGATGCTCGCGGCGCGCGTCGTCATCGCGCTCGAGCGCGCGCGCCGCGCAACACGCCCGCCGATGCCTCCGCTCGCGACGGACTTCCCCGTGATGACCCGACTGCTCAGCTTCCGGCGCAGGGCGGGCCGAGCGGGTCACGAACCGGACGGACGCCGAACACGCGGGCGCAGCAGGACCGCGGCGAGGAGCGCGGCACCTGTGGCGATCCCAGCGTTGATCGCGAGAGAGACGGCGAATCCTTGCAGGAATGCCGCGTGGTGAGCCGGTCCGAACGCCCGGTCGAACGCGGCGTTCGGACCGAATGAGGTCAGGATCGCGCCCATCAGTGCGATCCCCACGGCGAGTCCGAAACCGACCAGTTTTCGAGCGTCGTCGACAGGTCTCGGGCCCTCCGGCCCGCCGCCGCAACTACGAGCAGTCGAAGGTGGAGCACGACAGGGTGCGCACTACAATGCGCCTGGAACGGACGCGGCCCACAGCTCGATCGGCCAACCACTGGGCGATCAACGGTCGCCGATCCGACCCGGTCGACCCGCTGGCGGCCAGTCGAAATCCGTCCCCGAGCCACGGGATCTTCGACCTGACGTCGCGGGACGGTGCACGCGACACTCGACCCATGAGCGAATACGTCGACGGGCGGCTCGGCATCGCGCCGTGGGAACCCGGCGAGAAGGATCGGTGGGTACGGATCACGCCGACCGAGGTACTCGGACGCACGTTCGAGCGCACGCGAGCGGACGGCAGCTGAGCCGTGCCTGCGAACCGCGGCCTCGCTTGTCATCCGCTCAGTGTCGTGGCATCCGCTCAGCCGGGGGCTGCGCCCGATGCTCGAGCTGGTAGACGACTGCCTGGGTGCGGCGCTCGAAGCCGAGCTTCCGGAGCAAGCCCGAGACGTAGTTCTTCACAGTCTTCTCCGCGAGCTCGAGCTTTTCACCGATCTGACGATTCGTGAGGCCCCCAGCGATGAGGGTGAGTACCTGCCGCTCGCGCAGGCTGAGCGAACCGAATCTCGGGTCGTCGTGGTCGGCGGCGGCCTGCGTCGCCACACGACGAGTGACCGCAGCGTGCACCAATGAGCGCCCGGCGCCGACCGCCCGGACGTTCTCGACGAGTTGCGAGCCGTTGATGGTCTTCACCACGTAGCCCGACGCGCCGGCAAGCACGGCCGACATCGCTGCCTCGTTGTCGTCGTACGCAGTCAGGATCAGGCATCGGATCTCCGGATGCCGCGAGCGGATCTCCCGGCAGAGCGCGATGCCGTCACCGTCGGGCAGCCGCATGTCGAGTACGGCGACGTCGGGGAGCGTGGCATCGATGCGTGACAGTGCGTGCCTGGTATCCCCCGCTTCGCCGACCACTTCGACGTCGTGCTCGCGTTCCAGCAGGGCGGCGACACCGCGGCGCACGATCTCGTGATCGTCGACGAGGAAGATCCGGGTCATGAAACGCCTCCAGCTTCGGGTTCGGTGGGAACAACCCAGTCGATCCTGGTGCGCCCCGGCTGCGAATCGATGCTCAGTCGCCCCCCGCGATGCTCAGCTCGCGCGCCGAGGTTCGCGAGCCCGCTGCGTCGTCCGCACGGCGGCATGCCGACGCCGTCATCCTCGACGCGGATGCGAACGTCGTCGCCCACCGAGACCGTCAGCCGCACGCTGAGGGCGGCGGCATGCTTCGCTGCGTTCGTGAGGAGTTCTCGGGCGACTGCGGTGACATCGTCGGCGAGGGCCCCCGTCACGACGAGATCGACGGGGCCGGCGAAGCTCACGGATGCGGGCTGGGCCAACGACCGAGAGCAGTCAGCCGCGACATCGAGAATGCGGTGGCGGATCGACCCGTCGGGCTCCTGGCGAGGCGTCATCGCGAAGACGATCGCCCGGATCTGGGAGATGCTGTCGTCGAGCGTCGCGATCGCAGATCGCAGACGCCGTGACACCTCGTCGTCCTGCGAGCTGCCGACGAGAGCCTGCAGGTCGAGTCCGGTCCCGAACAGTTGTTGGATGACGTGGTCATGCAGATCCCGGGCGATCCTGGCCCGGTCCTCGAAAAGAAGGGCTCGCTGATGATCTTCTCGCGCGTTGGCCAGTTCCATCGCGAGGCCGACCCGACTGGCAAGGTCGTCGGCGATGTCGAGTTCAGCGGTGGCGAAATGCTGTGCGCCGGGTCGTCGGCCCACTACGAGCACGCCCCAAACGGTCGACGAACTCTTCAGGACGACGAACATGGCCGGCCCCGCGGCATCACCGTCGATGATCGCGAGGGCGTCAGGGGGATCGGCGCTGAGCCGCTCCCCGATTCGGGTGCGTGATTCCCGGCTCTCGAACGCCATCCCGGCCTCGGTGCGGATCGACGGGATCACCGTTCCGGCGAGGGCCTCGGCGCCCTCACCTCGCGCCTCGGCGATCTTCATCGTGAGCGGATCGGGACCGGGGAGAAGGATGCAGATGCGGTCGGCGCCCGTGCGTGCGAGGAGTTCGTCGGCGAGCATCGGCAGGGGCGCGCCGGCTGCGGTGTCGAGCAGTGCGGCGGCGATCTGGGCTGAAGCCATCGTCCACCGTTGTCGCACGCGCGTCTCATCGAAGAGCCGCGCGTTGGCGATGGCAGAGCCAGCCGCGGCGGCGAGGGCCGTGACAAGCTCTTCGTCCTCGGCGGAGAAGTCGCCGCTGCGCCGGTTTGAGAGGTAGAGGTTCCCGAACACCTCATCACGGACGCGGATGGGCACCCCGAGGAAGCTGTCCATCGGCGGATGCGCGGACGGGAAACCGACCGAGCGCGGGTCGTCGCCGATGTGCCGCAGCCGGATCGGCCGCGGGTCGTCGATGAGAGCGCCGAGCACGCCGCGCCCCTCGGGAAGGCGGCCGATCGCCGCAACCTCCTCGGGGTTCATCCCCACATGGATGAACCCCTCCAGCCCACCCTCGGGAGCGATCACGCCCAGGGCGCCGTACTCCGCGTCGACGAGGTCGACGGCGGCCCGGACGATCCGCTCGAGCACGATCCGCAGCTCGATCGGCTCGACAACCGCCTGCGTGGCTTGCAGCAATGCGCGGAGCCGTCCCTGCGTGTGCATGACGTCACCGGCGCGCTGCACGAGATCGTGAAGCGCGCGGTCGAGCTCCGACCTCGGCTGGTCGGGAAAGGACAACGGCGGATGATCCGACACGACACCTCCGTGCGATGGTGCCCGGAGGCTAGCACTGGGGCCGCATCCCGCACGAGGACGATCCCATGGCGAAGGACCAAAGGCCCGACCGCGCCGACTCGATCCGGAGACACTGGGTTTGACGGGATCCGACCGTCGGCGCGAATCGCGCGTCCGGCGCCGACGATCCGGGAAGGCGCGCGAGCGTGCGTGAGGCGATCCTGGTGGGCATCGACGGGTCGATCGCAAGCCGGGCGGCGATCACGTGGGCGATAGAGCGTGTCCGCGGCATCCGAGCGGCTATCTCGATGCTCTTCGTCGTCGATGACGAGTGGGGCACGATCAGCGATCGCGACCTCGTCGAGCTCCGGTCGTCCGCGGAGCTGATCGCGGCACGTGAGCTCGAGTTCGCGCGGGAGAAGGCGGAGTCGACCGCTGTCACGGTCGGGGTCGCAGTCGGCAATCCGATGCTGACCCTTGCCGGCGAGGCGTCCAACTTCATGATGATCGCGATCGGCACACATAAGGTCGGTGCCTTCCATGGACATGCCTTGGGCTCGCGGAGCTTGCAGTTGGCTGCGATGTCGGCGGTTCCCACCGCCGTGATCCCGATCTCCGCCCCCCACGGCCGGAGCGGCGTGGCCGTGGGGGTCGGCGATGCGCCGGGCTGGCTCGAACCGGTGCGATTCGCGGCCGTCGAAGCGGCTCGGCTCGGTGAAGAGCTCACCCTCGTCCGGTCGGGGGCGCCGACGCTAGCAAGTGATGATGGCGTGCTGCGGCTGGTGGCGGAACTGCTGGGGGCCGCCGAGCTCACGTGTGGTTTTTCACTGCGTCGGTCCGCCTCGACGGCCGGTGAGTCCCTCGCGGCGATCTCCGGGCGCGCGGTGTTCACGGTAAGCGGCCGCCCCAGCGTGCCCGCCGCGGGCGGATGCCGGCCTCTCGGGCGAACGAACAGTGCCGTGCTCATGAATGCCGGCGGCCCGGTCATCATCGTCCCGCACTCGATCGAACCGCCCTGGCCGACTCGCGCTGCCGCCCCGAGCAGCGCCAAGCCCCCCTTTCGTGAATCTCACGGTGCCGTCGAGGAAGCGGCGATGGGGGGAGCGTCGCCGCGGGACCTTCGGCCCACTGAGCGTGGTGGAGCAGCCGGAGACTCGGTTCATGACTGACAATCGGCCTGTCCGAGCTCCCGCTCCGCGAGGCAGCGCCCGACGGGAGGCTCGTCGGCATCGATGTGTCCGTGACCATCGGTAGTCGGGGCCGCTCCGGTGCCCTACGGGTGAGGGCGGAAAGGTTTCCGGAAACCCGCAGTCGATGGCATATTGCACAGGGAAGGCCGGGCCGCTCCCGGCTATCGTCGGCGTCTGCGGTCTGGTAGGAGAGCGTAGGAGCCGTAGCCGCCGTCGACTTCATCAGTCGACACGTCGACGAAGGGACGCATTGCCCATGAATCACACCGAATCGGTCGTACTCGAGATATCGGGCGTCCAATGGGCGTCATCGAAGGCGGTGGCGGAGGCCACGCTGCGGCGCCGGCCTGGCGTGGTCAGCGTCGAGGTCAATCCCGTCTCGCAGACCGCCAACATCACCTATGATCCCCAGACGACGAACATCGCCGAGTTGCGTTCCTGGGTCGAGGACTGCGGATTCCATTGCGCCGGCCAATCGGTGCCGGGTCACATCTGCGATCCGATGGAAGAGCCCGCGGATCGTGCGGCGGCAGCTGACCGGGTCAACCACGACCCTTCGATGCACGGGCAGACCGTGGCTGAGCCTGCCCCGGAAGCGCCGGCCGCGGCCCATGCTTCCCATGCGGAGGCTCCGCGGACGGCGCAGGAGGTGATGGGTCACGGCGGTCACGGCGGGGCGAGCATGGACGAGATGGTTCGCGACATGCGCAACCGTTTCCTCCTCGCGGCGGTTCTTTCGATCCCGATCGTGTTGTGGTCCCCGCTGGGTCGTGAGGTGCTCGGGTTCACCGTCCCGGCGCCTTTCGGGCTCAGGGACGACGTGTTCCTGCTCCTCCTGTCGCTGCCGGTGATGTTCTACTCCGCCTGGATCTTCTTCGACGGCGCGTACCGGGCGCTGCGGGCGCGAACCCTCGACATGATGGTGCTGGTCGCGGTGGGCGTCGGTGCAGGGTGGGTGTACAGCCTGGTCATCACGCTCACCGGGGGCGGCGAGGTGTTCTACGAAGCCTCGACCGTGCTCGCGACGTTCGTGCTCCTCGGGCACTGGGTCGAGATGCGAGCCCGTGGCGGGGCGAACGACGCCATCCGCACGTTGCTTGAGCTCGCGCCGCCGCGCGCGGTCGTGATCCGTGACGGCGAGGCCGTCGAGGTGTCGACATCGGAGGTCGTGCCCGGCGACTTGATGCTCGTTCGTCCCGGTGCGAAGGTTCCCACCGACGGCGTCGTCGAGGACGGCGACTCGGAGATCGACGAGTCCATGGTGACCGGCGAGAGCCTCCCGGTCGTCAAGCAGCCCGGATCCGATGTCGTCGGCGCGACCGTCAACACGACGGGCACCCTTCGGGTGCGTGCCACCAAGGTCGGGGCGGACACGGCTCTGGCGCAGATCGTCGCCCTCGTGCAGGAGGCGCAGAATTCGAAGGCACCCGGTCAGCGGCTCGCTGATCGTGCGGCCTTCTGGCTGGTCTTCGTCGCCTTGATCGGCGGGTCGACAGTACTGGGTGCCTGGCTGCTCGCCGGGGCCAGCTTCTCGATGGCCCTTCTCTTCGCGATCACGGTCGTGGTGATCACCTGCCCCGACGCCCTCGGTCTGGCCACCCCGACCGCGATCATGGTCGGCACGGGTCTCGGAGCGAAGCGAGGCGTGCTGTTCAAGAACGCCACGGCGATCGAGTCCGCGGCGAGCATCGACACCGTCGTGCTCGATAAGACGGGCACGCTGACCAAGGGCGAGCCCGAGGTCACCGACTACCTCCCGATCGGGTACGACGAACTCGAACTGCTTGCACTGGCTGCAGCAGCCGAGCGCGAGTCGGAGCATCCACTCGCCAAGGCGGTCGTCGCGTACGCCGAGCAGCGTGGTGCGCGCAAGGCGTCGGCGGAGTCGTTCCGCAACATCACCGGCCAGGGCGCCGTCTCGACGGTCGAGGGCCACCAGGTGCTCCTCGGCAATACGCGCCTGATGACTGCGCAAGGCGTCGACTCGGCAGCCGTCAGCGAGCAGCAGCAGGCATTGGCGAGCACCGGCCGCACCGCCATCATCGTGGCCGTCGACGGCACGGCCGTCGGGATCATCGCCCTCGCCGACGCCCCGCGAGAGACGGCGGCAGCCGCGATCACCGCGATGCACGAGATGGGTGTGGAGGTGGTGATGCTCACCGGCGACAATGCCCCGACCGCCGCACGCATCGGGCAGCAGCTCGGCATCGACACGATCATCGCCGAGGTCCTTCCGGAGGACAAGTCGGCGAAGATCGCCGAACTCCAGAAGGCCGGCAGGAAGGTGGCGATGGTCGGCGACGGTGTGAACGACGCCCCCGCCTTGGCGCAGGCCGACCTGGGCGTCGCGATCGGCGCCGGCACCGACGTCGCCATCGAGACCGCCGATGTCGTGCTCATGCGTTCCGACCCGCTCGACGTACCCATTGCACTCCGTATCGGCAAGGGGACAGTGCGAAAGATGCGGCAGAATCTCGGTTGGGCGATCGGCTACAACACCGTCGCGCTGCCTATCGCTGCAGGCGTCTTCTACCCGGCATTCGGGATCATGCTCACCCCCGAGATCGCTGCGATCTCGATGTCGGGATCGAGTGTGATCGTTGCCGTCAACGCCCTCCTCCTGAAGCGGCTGCATCTGCCCGCCGCCCCGACCTCGCCCGTACCTTCCCGCTCCGAGCCCGTCGCACCCGCACCGGTCACCGGATCGACGAAAGGATCCGGCTCGTGAGCACCTCCTCGAGCAGCGACATCCTCGACGAAGCCCAGCTGGACGCCATCAACGCGTGGTGGCGCGCCGCAAATTACCTGTCCGTCGGGCAGATCTACCTCCTCGACAATCCGCTGCTTCGTGAACCACTCGAGCCTGAGCACATCAAACCGAGACTCCTCGGTCACTGGGGCACGACACCGGGACTGAACTTCATCTACGCCCACCTCAACCGGGCGATCATGGCGCACGACCTCGACATGATGTACATCATGGGTCCCGGCCATGGGGGCCCAGGCCCTGTGGCAGCCTCCTGGTTGGAAGGTTCGTACACGGAGACGTACCCGAACATCACCCGGGACGCTGAGGGGATGCGGCGCCTGTTCCGGCAGTTCTCTTTCCCCGGCGGGATCCCCAGCCACGTCGCCCCCGAGACTCCCGGCTCCATCCATGAGGGCGGCGAGCTGGGATACGCGCTCTCGCACGCCTACGGGGCTGCCTTCGACAATCCAGATCTCATCGTCGCCGCGGTGGTCGGAGACGGCGAGGCCGAGACCGGGCCGCTGGCGGCGAGTTGGCAGTCGAACAAGTTCGTGCATCCGCAGCGGGACGGGACCGTCCTGCCGATCCTGCACCTGAACGGCTACAAGATCGCCAACCCGACCGTTCTGGGGCGGATCAGTCGTGACGAGCTCGACCAGCTCCTGCGCGGTTTCGGCCACACCCCCTACTACGTGGAGGGTGACGACCCGGCGCAGATGCATCAGGATTTCGCTCGCGCACTCGAGACCTGCCTCGACGAGATCGAGGGCATCAAGCGCCGAGCATGCGATGCTGGGCGAGCCGAGCGACCCCGTTGGCCGATGATCGTCTTGCGTTCTCCAAAAGGATGGACCGGCCCGGCCGAGGTCGACGGCAAGAAGGTCGAGGGGACGTGGCGTTCGCACCAGGTTCCCTTCGCCGAGGCGCGTGAGAACGATTCGCACCGCGAGGTCCTGGAGCGATGGCTGCGCAGCTACCGTCCGGAGGAGCTGTTCGATGAGAGCGGTGCACCTCTTCCGGAGATCGTGTCCCTTCACCCGTCGGGAACGCGGCGCATGAGCTCCAATCCGCACAGCAATGGCGGCGGCCTGCTCCGGGACCTGCGGATGCCCGATTTCCGCCAGTACGCAGTTCCCGTCGTCCACCCCGGAGCGTCGGATGCGGAGTCCACCCGCGCGCTCGGCGTGCTCCTGCGCGACGTGATGTCCGGCAACATGGACAACTTCCGCGTGTTCGCGCCCGACGAGAACAACTCCAACCGACTGAACGCCGTGCTCGAGGTCACCGATCGGGCGTGGAATGCGGCCACCGTCCCCGGCGACGACCATCTGGCGCCCGACGGACGAGTGATGGAGATCCTCTCCGAGCACACCTGCCAAGGCTGGCTGGAAGGGTATCTGCTCACCGGGCGGCATGGTTTCTTCTCCTGCTACGAGGCGTTCATCCACATCATCGACTCGATGTTCAATCAACACGCCAAGTGGTTGACGACGACGAATGACATCCCGTGGCGGCGCCCGATCGCGTCGCTCAACTACCTCCTCACATCCCATGTGTGGAGGCAGGATCACAACGGGTTCTCGCATCAGGATCCCGGCTTCATCGACCACGTCGTGAACAAGAAGCCCGACGTCATCCGGGTGTACCTGCCGCCGGACGCGAACACGCTCCTGTCGGTGGCCGATCACTGCCTGAGGAGCCGCCAGTACGTGAACGTCATCGTCGCGGGCAAGCAGCCCCAGCCCCAGTTCCTCAACATGGAGCAGGCGATCGAGCACTGCACCAAGGGCATCGGGATCTGGGGCTGGGCCAGCACGGACGAAGGCCAGAAGCCGGATGTCGTCATGGCATGTGCCGGCGACGTGCCGACCCTGGAGACCCTCGCGGCCGTGACGATTCTCCGTTCCGCCTTCCCCGATCTGCGCATCCGCGTGGTGAACGTCGTGGATCTGCTGCGGTTGCGGGATCAACGCGCGCACCCGCATGGCCTGCCCGACGATGATTTCGATGCACTGTTCACCACCGATGTGCCGGTCGTGTTTGCCTACCACGGCTACCCGTCGCTGATCCACCGTCTGACCTACCGCCGGGCGAACCACGGCAACATCCACGTCCACGGATACCAGGAGGAAGGCACGACCACCACGCCGTTCGACATGTGCGTGCTGAATGAACTGGATCGCTTCCACTTGGCGCTCGACGTGATCGACCGGGTCCCACGCCTGCGCGACGCGTCCGCTCACGTGCGTGAGCGACTTCGTAACGACCTCATCCGCCATTCCGTCTATATCAGGGAGAACGGCCAGGACATGCCCGAGATCCGGGACTGGATCTGGGGCGCATCGACATCCGGCGCCGAGCAAGAACAGGCCGTCAGCTGATGAACCCCAGGATGACCCGGGCGGAGTGCGATGGCGACCCACGCGCTCCCGGGCTCGGCCGGAGGCGAATCTCGAGATGACGAGTCGTCGGCCGACCCTGTCTTCCAGCCGCTCGTCGAGCGAGCAGGCGCCGGTGCACGGCGCACCCACCAGCCACGCTTTCGAGACCATCTACGACGCGGTCCTGGTCGACATGGACGGAGTCGTCACGAATACTGCGTCGATTCATACCGCAGCGTGGAAACGGCTGTTCGACGCGGTGCTCAGCGACTCGCGGGCCGGTGTCGAGGACCTCGGCAGGGTGTTCGATCCGGACGACGACTACCGCCGGTACGTCGATGGCCGGAGCCGCGAGGACGGAGTCGCAGCGTTCCTGGCCTCGCGGGGCATCACGCTCGATCCGGGGACGCCGGGAGACCCCCATGACGCGTGGACCATCGCCGGGCTCGCCGCTCGGAAGAACGAGCTGTTCCTCGCAGAGCTCGACGAGCGAGGACTGCGAGCCTTCCCCGGGACGATCGCGTTCCTTGACCGACTGCGCGCGGCCGGCACGCTCGTTGGGCTCGTCACTGCGAGCCGGAACGCGCGGGAGATGCTCGCAGCAGCTGGCCTCGCGGACACGTTCGATGCCATCATCGATGGCCAGGTCGTTTTCGATCTCGGCTTGGCGGGCAAACCCGATCCGGCCATGTTCCTCGAAGCTGCCCGCCGGTTGGAGGTTGCACCGGAGCGTTCCGCGGTCATCGAAGACGCCATCTCCGGAATCGAGGCAGGCCGGCGGGGTGGTTTCGGCCTCGTCGTCGGAGTCGACCGTGCGGACCATCGTGCACAGCTCGAGGCCGCGGGTGCGGACGTCGTCGTGAACGATGTCAGCGAACTCGACCTCGGTGCGTCACGAACCGACCCGTGGGTGTTGGTATACCACGGCTTCGATCCAGCCCACGAAGGCCATCGCGAGGCGCTGACCTCGTTGGGCAATGGGCGCATGGTCACCCGAGGCGCCCTGCCCGAGCACGAGGATGACGGAACCCACTATCCCGGTACCTACCTTGCCGGCGTGTACAACCGCCTCGTCAGCGACATCCATGGCCGCCGGCTGGAGGAGGAACACCTCGTCAACGCTCCGAACTGGCTTCCATTCGACCTCCGCATCGACGACGGCCCATGGTGGTCGAGCGGCGCGGTCCCGGCCGCAGACGAGCGCCGCGAGGTGCACCTCCAGCACGGAGTCTCGATCAGGCATGTGACGCTCACAGGCCCCGGCGGACGCCGGCTCACTATCACTCAGCAATCGTTCGTCTCCATGGACGACCCCCATCTCGCCGTGCAGGAGACCACCGTCACGGCGATCGGCTGGAACGGCCGAGTCGCGATTCGGGCTGGGATCGATGCGAGCATCCGCAACACGAACGTCCCCAGCTACACCGGCACGAACGCCACGCACCTCGCCTCGCCGACCTTCCGGAACGACGGCGACGTCATCCTCTGTGAGGTGCAGACCAGGCAGAGCAAGGTGCGGATCGCGACGGCCGTGCACCTCGCTCTCCGCGGCGCGCACGCAGTGGCACCAGCTTCAGCAATCCGGTCCGCGCGCCGCTTTATGCAGCACATCGACGTGCACCTCGTCGACGGCGAGGCCGCGACGGTCACCAAGTCGGCAGCGGTCTTCACGTCGAGAGACCCGGCCATCTCCTCGCCCGGCCTCGCCGCCGTTGGTCGCGTTCTCGATCAGGCCCCGGCAGTCGCCGGCGCGCTCGAGCGACACCAAGCCGCGTGGCGGAGGCTCTGGGCCCGATTCTCGGTGACCCTCGACGCCGATCGGCTCACTCAACTCGTCTTGAACCTGCACGTCTTCCATCTGCTGCAAGCCATCTCGCCGCACACCGCCGAACTCGACGCCGGGATTCCCGCACGCGGCCTCCACGGTGAAGGCTACCGGGGCCACGTGTTCTGGGACGAGGTCTTCGTGCTCCCGGTCGTCGGCCTGAGACTTCCGCGGGTGGCCGCCGCGCTCCTGGACTATCGCTGGCACCGGCTGGGCGCGGCCCGTGCGGCCGCTCGGAGCGCGGGGCTGGAAGGTGCGCTCTTCCCCTGGCAGAGCGGCAGCGACGGCCGTGAAGAGACGCCGACCCACCTGTACAACGAGAGGTCCTCGCGATGGATGCCGGACAACTCGCGCCGGCAACGACATGTGGGCCTCGCCGTCGCGTGGAACGCCTGGCAGCATTTCCAAGCCACCGGAGACCTCGGCTGGCTGGCCGACAAGGGCGCGGAACTCATCATCGAGGTCACACGCCTCTTCGCTTCCCTCGCCAGCTATGACGCCACGAACGACCGGTTCCACATAGTCGGAGTCATGGGCCCCGACGAGTATCACGACGGATATCCCGACACCCCGGGCAGCGGCCTCAGAGACAACACCTACACCAACGTCCTCGCCTCATGGGTCTGCGCCCGCGCATGCGATGCGCTCGACGTTCTCACCGGGCACGACCGCGAAGACCTCACCGATCGCCTTCACATCGACGATCGAGAGATCGCCCGATGGTCGCACGTCGGCACCCGGCTTGCCGTGCCCGTGCACGCCGACGGGATCCTCAGCCAGTTCGACGGGTACGAGAATCTGGAGGAGCTCGACTGGGCGCGCTACCGTGACCGATACGGCAACATCGGCCGGCTCGACCTCATCCTGGAATCCGAGAACGACGCCACGAACCGGTACAAGGCCGCAAAACAACCCGACGTCGTCATGCTCGTTTATCTGCTCGGCGAGAGCGGCCTCCGTCGCCAACTCTCGCACCTCGGGTATGCCTTCTCACGACGGGACCTCGTCCGCACCGTCGACTACTACCTCACGCGCACCAGCGATGGATCGACTCTCAGCCGAGTCGTGCATGCTTCAGTGCTCGCCGGTCTCGACACGGCCCGTTCCTGGGCACTGTTCCGCCAGGCGCTGATCTCCGACCTCGACGACACGCAGTGGGGCACGACCCGCGAGGGGATTCACCTCGGCGCCATGGCCGGCACCCTCGATATCGTCACGCGGTCCTTCGCGGGCCTCCGGCTCGGCACGAACGAACTCGCCTTCTCGCCTCGTCTCCCGGCCCGCTTGAGAAGCGCGACATTCCAGCTCGCGTACCGCGGCCACCGAGTCGACGTGCACGTGACCGACGCGAAACTCACGCTCAGTCTGCGCTCGAGCCCCGCCGCTCCGATCCAAGTCCGGGTCGGAGCAACCACCGCGCGCCTCGCGGGGGGAACTTCACGCGAGTTCTCGATTTCTCCGGCCACATCTCCGCCCAATTCAGCCACCGAGGAGGACCCCCAATGAGCACGACCCGTGTAGCCGTGAACGGATACGGAGTGATCGGCAAGCGAGTGGCGGACGCTGTACTGCTGCAGCCCGACATGGAATTGGTCGGCGTAGCCGACGTGGCCGCAGACTGGCGTGTCAAAGCCGCGGCGGGACGGCTGCACTTCTTCGCGGCGACGACGGATGCGGCGGCTGCGATGGCCGCGGCCGGCATCGAAACGCACGGCACCCTCGACGACCTTCTCGCAAAGGTCGACGTCGTCGTCGACGCGACTCCGAAGCACATCGCGGCCGGAAACGTGCGCCGCTATCGTGATGCCGCGGTGAGATTCGTCTTGCAGGGGGGGCGAGAAGCACGAGGCGACGGGGCATTCGTTCGTCGCCCAGGCGAACTACGCGAGCGCGCTGGGCAGGGAGAGCACCCGCGTCGTCTCATGCAACACCACGAGCATCGTGCGCGTCCTCGGCGCGTTGCGGGAGGCGGACCTGCTCGCCCGCGCCCGCGGTGTCCTCATCCGACGGGCCACCGACCCGTGGGAATCGCACCTCGACGGCATCATGAACACGATGGTCCCCGAGCCGCGCATCCCCTCCCATCAGGGGCCTGACGCGCAGAGCGTCCTGCCCGACCTCGACATCGTCACGATCGCCGCGAAGGGCGCGCACACCCAGACGCACAACCACTACTGGACGCTGCAGCTCACCCGCCCCTCGGAAGGCGAGGAGGTCGTCGCCGCGCTTCGCGCCGCCCCACGGATCGCCTTCATCCGCATGTCCGACGGGCTCGTCGCCCTCAACTCGACGATCGAACTCATGCGCGACCTGGGACGCCCACGCGGCGACATGTGGGAGGTCGCCGTCTGGGAGGATCTCGTGACGGTCGACGGTGACGAGGCCTATCTCACCTACCAGGTGTTCAACGAGGCCATCGTCGTCCCCGAGACGATCGACGCCATTCGCGCTCTGACCGAGCTCGCTCCCACGGCGGCCGAATCGATGGCGATCACCGACTCCACCATGGGCATCCTGCATGAGTTCCTTCCCGGCACCGAGTCGGCGCCGGAACATGAAAGCTGAGACGAGCAACATATGACGACGCGGCTGACACCTCGTTATCGCCAGATCGCCAAGACCCTCCGCCGCCACGGCCTCGGCTTCGCGGCGGGCCTGGCCGGCATGGACTGGCTCATCCCGTTCCATCGGGGCGCACTCGGACACGAGGTGAGGGCAGAACGGTACACGACCCCCGAGCATGTACGGCTTGCGCTGGAGCAGCTCGGCCCGATGTTCATCAAGCTCGGCCAGTTGCTGTCGACCAGGCCCGACCTGCTCCCCGCGGACTACATCGGCGAACTGGCCAAGCTGCAGGACTCGGCCCCGCCGGTCGACATCGAAGCGGTACGGACTGAAGTAGTCAGCCGAGACCGAAAGTGGCGGCCGTGGGAAGGGGGCATGATGACAGCGGGTTTGAGTGTTGTCGGCACCCTCGGCGCGTATCTTCTCTGGACCGGTCGGCGCCATCGCCTCTGAACAGAGGCGAGATGCTCGGTTCAAACGGTGACGCGGAAGCGGACTGGATTCTGCCATCGGACACCCGTGCTGAGGCAGGCTCTCATGAGGTGGGGATTCGAGTACGGCTCGGTCGCCTATCCGGCGATGCTGGCGCGCGGTGGTGTGTTCGCTGGTGAGATCACCGATCCCGTCTTCCTGCTCTCAGTCCCGTGGGACCTTTGGCACCTCGATATGCGCTGCCCGTCGAGCAGTGTGGGAGCAGCATCGGAATCGAGGGAGGTTTGCCAGTGTCGACAGATGGCCAATTTCGGATCGTGGTGGGGGTGGACGGGTCCCGACTCTCCCGGTTGGCGCTTGAGTGGGCGGTCGGCGAGGGGCGGATGCGTGGCTCGGTTGTCCGGGTGCTGACCGCGTGGGAGTACCCGATCGTCGCCGCCGGCATGGAAGGCGTGTTGGATCCGACGAACCTCGAGCCCGCGGCCCGGCACGTGCAATCGACGGTGCTCGGGAAGGTCGTCCACGACGACGTCGATGTCACCGGGGATGTCGTTCACGGTTCTCTTGCCAAGGTTCTCATCGATGCGTCCAAAGAGGCTGACCTCGTCATCGTCGGATCCCGCGGATACGGCGGGTTCACCGGCCTGCTGATGGGATCGGTCTCGACGCAGCTCGTGCATCATTCGGCATTCTCGGTGATGGTCGTTCGCGACCGAGTCCGTTGAAGCAGCATCGATGAGGTACAACATTCCTTCTTGATCGAGATCGTCCTGGGTCGTCTCGACGCTCACCGCTGCGGCGGCTGCGCACCGAGCCACTGCACCGCCGCCGCGCCCGCCGCGACTCCGAGTTCGACGGCGGCCTCGAGGTCGTCGCCCTCCGCGAGCTCCGCCGCGAGCGTGCCGACGAAGGCGTCGCCGGCGCCCGTGGTGTCGACGACCTCGACGCGCGGAGCGGGGCGGTGGCCGCTCACGGGGCCCGCACCGCCGTCGCGCGCGGCGAATACCGCGCCTTCGCCCCCGAGCGTGATGACGACGCTGCGGCAGCGCTCGAGCAGCGCGGCCGCGGCAGCGGCGGCCGGAACGGGGCCGTCGACGGGCGCGGCGACGAGATCGGCGGCCTCCGTCTCGTTGACGACCAGGGGGTCGCAGAGGGCGAGGAGGGAATCCGAAACCGGGCGGCTCGGCGAGAGGTTGAGCACGACGCGCCCGCCCGCGCGATCGATCGCGGCGGCAGCCGCCTCGACGACGGCCAGCGGCACCTCGAGCTGGGCCAGCAGCACGCACCCCGCTCCCGCGAGCTCGGCGACGCGCGCGGCGACGCTCTCGGCGTCGAGGCGGCCGTTCGCGCCGGGCGCCACGACGATCGTGTTCTCGCCGTCGCGGGCCACGATGATGAGCGCCACGCCCGTCGGCGCGTCGGCGTCGATCGCGACGTTCGAGACGTCGACGCCGCTCGAGCCGAGCGCCTCGAGCAGGGCGCGACCGGTGGCGTCGGCGCCGACCGCGGCGAGCAGCACGGGCCTGCCGCCGGCCCGCGCGGCGGCGAGCGCCTGATTCGCGCCCTTGCCGCCCGTGCCGGTCGTGACGTCGCCACCGAGCAGCGTCTCTCCGGGTTGCGGGTGCCGATCGACGACGACGGTGTAGTCGGTGTTCGCCGAACCGATGACGATGAGGGGGGCGGTCATCGCTCCATGCTTGCAGAGCGGCCGTGTTGCGCTCTATGACGCGCCAGGTGCGGCCGCGGCGACGATCGGCGTACCGTAGCGCAATCGCCCACGCATCAGGGAGGACTCCACCCATGGCACCCCGCGCATCCATCGCCCCGCACGCCGTCGACTGCGACGCCGCGCACGCGATGATGTGCGCGCTCGAGGCGCCGGGACACGCGGCCTACCTCATGCAGGAGCGCATCGCCTCGACGACGCCGCGCCAATGGGAAGACGCGCTCGTGAGCGCGATCGAAACCGACGGCTGGATCGACGCTCGCACTCTCGCCTCGGGCGAACTCGTGCGCGTATGGCGTCACGGCGGATTCCCCGTCGCCGTCGGCGAACCGGTCGCCGTGCACCGCGTCGCCGCGCTCGTCGCGGTCGTCGGTGAAACGACGAGCGCCGTCATCCGCTAGGCGGACGCCGGCGCTCGCGGCGCGCTCGCGCCGATCGGTCGGGGCTGTCGGTCAGGCCGTCATCGACATGCGCATGGCATCGCACGCCTCGGCGGCGGCCATGCACGCGTTGCCGCACATGCGGTACTGATCGTGCATGCCCTCGTGGCTCGTGCACTCCTCGCCGCACGCGCGCATCATCATCGCGCACGCCTCGAGCATGGCCATCATCGATTCGCGGTGCATGCCCATGGGGCGCATCATCATGCGCATCATGGCCATCGACATGTCGGCGGTCGTCGCGCACATGCTCGCGCACCGCCCCATGTCTTCGCCCGTCGAGGAATCGGCGCACATCGTGCACGCCTGCTCGCAAGCCATGCAGGCGTCCATGCACGCCTGCATCTTCTCCATGTCCATCGTCTCCATCACGGGCGACGACATGGAACTCATCATGTCGGTCATCATCATTCGGCGGTTCTCCCCTTCGTCGACGTCGGCCGCCTCGAGCGAGTCGTTCTCCGGCAGCCCCGAGACCTGTACGTTACGAAACATTACGCCCGCGATCGGCCGAGGTCGAGAGCATCCGGTCGTGAATAGGCTGTGCGCATGACCGATCGCACCGGAGTCGCCGTCGCCCAATTCGCGCCCGGCGCTGATCGAGACGAGAACCTCGCGACGATCCGCGCACTCGCGAGCACGGCCGCCGCGCGCGGGGCAGGTCTGGTCGTCGCGCCCGAGTACAGCGCCTTCTTCACGCCCGAGATCGGCCCCGACTGGATCGCGGCGGCCGAGCCGCTCGACGGGCCATTCGTCAGCGGGCTCGGCTCGATCGCGCGCGATCTCGGCATCGCCCTCGTCGCAGGCCTCATCGAGCAGGGAACGCGCAGCGACCGGTTCCGCAACACGATCGTCGCGGTCGGGGCGGATGGCGGCGTGCTCGCGGTCTCGCGCAAGCTCCACCTCTACGACGCCTTCGGAGCGCGCGAGTCCGACTGGGCCGAGGCCGGAGCGATCGAGCCGCCGCAGCTGTTCGTCTTCGCGGGGCTGCAGGTCGGCATCCAGACCTGCTACGACCTGCGGTTCCCCGAGGTGACGCGCCGACTCGTCGATGCCGGCGCCGACCTCGTGCTCGTGCCCGCCGAGTGGGTTCGCGGGCCGCAGAAGGAGCACCACTGGCGCACCCTCGTCACCGCGCGCGCCCTCGAGAACACGATCTACGTCGCGGCCGCCGACCACGCCCCGCCGATCGGGGTCGGCTGCAGCCTCATCGTCGACCCCATGGGGGTCGTGATCGCCTCCATCGGCGATGAGCAGGATGTCGCGGTCGCCGTCCCGACGCCCGATCGCCTCGCGCGCGTGCGCGCCGTCAATCCCGCTCTGAGCCTGCGCCGCTTCACGGTCGCCCCCCGCTGACGCGCGCGCGACATCGCCGGCGCTCAGCCCGCGACGGCCCGCAGCCGGCGCACGGCCTCCTCGATCGCGGCGTCGCTGCGGCAGAACGCGAAGCGCAGCGAGCTGCGCACCGAGGGGTCGGCCGAGGCGGGCGCGAAGGCCTGCAGCGGGATGGAGGCGACCCCGGCATCCTGCACCAGCCGGCGGGCGAAGGCGGCGCCGTCGGCGATGCCGAGCGGGGCGGCGTCGGCGATGACGAAGTATGAGCCGCGGCTCGGTGACACGGCGAATCCCGCGTCGCGCAAGCCCGCGCTGAGCAGGTCGCGCCGTCGCCGGAGAGCGTCGCGAGCGGTCTCGAAGTAGGCATCGGGAAGCCCGAGGCCGACGGCGACGGCGGGCTGGAACGGAGCGCCGCCGACGTAGGTCAAGAACTGCTTGATCGCGACGACGGCGTCGATGAGCTCGGCGGGCCCGGTGACCCAGCCGATCTTCCACCCCGTGACGCGGAAGGTCTTGGCCGCGCTGGAGATCGAGAGCGTGCGGCCGGTCGCGCCCGGGATCGCCGACATCGGCGTGAACGGAGCGCCGTCGAACACGAGGTGCTCGTAGACCTCGTCGCTCACGATGACGGCATCGTGCGCAGCGGCGCGGGCCGCGATGCGCTCGAGGTGCTCGGGCTCGATGACCGAGCCCGTGGGGTTGTGCGGATTGTTGAGCAGCACCACGCGCGTGCGCGGGCCGATCGCCGCGTCGATGCCGGGCGCGTCGGGCTGGAAGTCGTCGCCGCGCAGCGGGATCGTCACGTGCCGGGCGCCGGCGAGCCCGATGATGGCCGCGTACGAGTCGTAGTAGGGCGAGAGGGTCACGACCTCGTCGCCGGGCCGGAGCAGCGCGAGCAGGGAGGCCGCGATGGCCTCCGTCGCGCCGACCGTGACGAGCACTTCGCGCTCGGGGTCGGGGGCGTCGCCGCGGAACCGCTCCCGGTGCTCGCTGATCGCGCGGCGCAGCTCGACCGTGCCGCGACCCGGCGGGTACTGGTTGAGACCGCGGCGGATCGCCTCGATCGCCGCCTCCAGCACCTCCGGGGGGCCATCCTCATCGGGGAAGCCCTGCCCGAGATTGACCGCGTCGTATTCGGTAGCGAGCGCGGACATCTCGGCGAAGATCGTCGGGCGCGTGCGCCCGAGGGCGTCGACGAGTCCCGCGCCGGCGAGCGCGCGGTGCCACGATGCATCGGCGGTCATGCGCTCACCCTAGCGAGCGCGAGGCGAGCATCCCCGGTCGGCAGCGCGAGCGCCGATCATTCCTCGGCGGGGGCCGGCTTCGGCAGCGTGAGGCTCGTGGCCCAGTCGAAGAACACCGACTTGCCCGGCATCGTGTCGTCGACCGTCGCGTCCACACCGCGCGCGAGCAGCTCGCTGATGCCCCGGATCACGATGTCGAGGTCGTCGTGCGGCGCCGTGATCGCCAGTCCTGCCGAGTAGACGGAGAGCACGTGCGAGACTATCTCGGCGTCGACGTCGGGGCGCACCATGCCGACCTCCTGCAGCCGGCTGATCATCTCGCTGCGGACGCCCACCTGCGGCACGTAGGTGAACGAGTGGCTGCCGCGCATGATGCGGTTGAGGGCGTCGCGGTCGATCACGAAGAGGGTCTTGGCGAGCGGTCGCTCGTAGATCGCCGACAGCACGTAGAGGTAGATGCGCGAGAGCAGCCCGCCCCTCGGGTCGCGCTCGATGTGGTCGACGATGCCCGCGTACATCGACGAGAACTCGCGGTTGAGCATCGCGACGAGGATGTCGCCCGCGCCGTCGTAGAGCGCGTTGATCTCCTCGACCGGGAGCCCGGCGCTCTCGGCGATGCGGGGAACGGTGACGGCGTCGTAGCCGTCGTGCATGAGAATGTCGCCGGCTGCGCGGAGGATGCGGTCGACGTCGGTCGCAGGAGAGGGCATGGTGGGCTCGGCTTCGGTCGTCGGGTGCAGGCTGAGGCGAGTCTAGGCCTGGAGTCGAACGGTCGGTGCGCCCCAGTTCGGGGCGTTTCGGCCCCTCCGCGCCGCGGGCGCCCGACAGGGGACAGGCCCAGGGCAAAGGCCCATGGCATAGGCCGTGCCGATGCAAGCGTCAGGACGCGCTCAGGGCGAGCCAATACACTGCACAGGTTTGCGGTTAACGCTGACAGCGGCCGAAAGGAGACCTCGCCATGACCGAGAACCCGACCACCCCCGAGCCGGATGACAGCGAGATCGGCGATCGGGTCGGCGCCGACGAGCGAGGCATCCCACAGG
>SCPB01000101.1 GCA_005502445.1 Microbacteriaceae bacterium X2B | reverse complement strand
CTCCCGGGGATGGATCGAGCGGGCGGATCGAGGGATGAAGCGTGAGGGGTGGGGCCGCGCGGCGCGGTCGTTCGCCGCGCGGCCCCGATGCTGGTCGGGCCTAGGGCCTAGCCGAGCGAGGTGACGTCAGCGACGAACTGCTCCCACGACGACTCGATCGTGTGGGTCTTGTCCGAGTCGACGCGGGTGAGCGCCTTCTGCATGGCGTCGTTGATGGGGAAGTACTTCACGCTCTTGAACGGAGCCACGTCGATCGCCTGCGAGCGGTTGATGAGGATCTCGCCCACGGGTGCCTCGTTGAAGTACGGGTTGGTCGCCGCGAGGAGCGTGTCGCTCTCGTAGGCCTCGACCTGGCTCGGGAACGTGCCCGCGGCCTCGAAGGCCGAGAGCTGCTGCTCCGGCGCGGTCAGCCAGGCGGCGAACTTCGCCGCGGCCTCGGTGTTCTCGCCCTGGGCGGGGACGGTCAGGTACGAGCCGCCCCAGTTGCCGCCGCCGCCGGGGAAGACGTCGGCGACGTCCCAGCCCGTGACGTCGGGCGCGTTGCCCGAGATGACGCCGAGCATCCAGCCGGGGCAGAGCATCGTGGCGAACGCGCCGTTGGCGAGACCGGCGAACCAGTCGTCGCTCCACTGGCCGAGGTGGGCCGACTGCGTGGCGCTGGCCTCGAGGACCTGCTCGTAGATGCCCTTGACCTCGTCGTTCTCGGTCGCGATGACCGAGCCGTCCTCCTGCTCGTAGGCGAACTCGACCTGGTTGATCATGCCCTGGTAGGTGGCGCCGGCCGAGTCGAACCAGGCGGCGCCGGTCGCGTCGACGTACTCCTGGCCGACCTCGAAGTAGCGGTCCCAGTCGCCATCGAGAAGCTCGGCGACCTCGGCACGGTCGGTCGGGAGGCCTGCGGCCTCGAACAGGTCGCTGCGGTAGCAGACGGCCTCCGGGCCGATGTCGGTGCCGTAGGCCACGAGGCGGCCGTCGGCGTCGGTCGCGGCGTCCGTCTTCCAGTCGACCCAGCGGTCGGCGACGTCGTCGCTCGAGAGGTCGGTGAGGAGGTCGGAGTACTGCATCATCTCGGCGAACCAGTCGATCTCAACGGCCTCGACGTCGGCGAGGCCGGAGCCGGCGCCGAGCTTGGTGAAGAAGTTGTCGCGCGCGTCGTTCGACGTCGCGGCCTTGTTGTGGACGATCGTGACGCCGGGGTTCTCGTCCTCGTACTGCGCGAGCAGCTCGTCGGTGTACCCGAAGTCGTTGAAGGTCGCGAGGGTGAGGGTGATCTCACCATCGTTCCCGCTGCCGGCGGGGTCGGCGTCGCCGGTGCTCGCGCAGCCGGTGGCGATGAGGGTCAGAGCAGTGGCGCCGGCGAGGGCGGCGGCTGCTGTGCTGCGGCGTCGTGAAATCTTCACGGTCACTCCTTTGTGCGTGGGGGTGGGGCGGGGGGTGAGAGCGCTCTCAAAGTCAAGGCATGAGAGCGCTCTCACAATTGCCGCAACCGTAGGCGCGTCGATGTGGGAATGTCAACACGAAATCTGGGATGGGTATGAAATGGCTGGTCAACGGGCTGTTCAGCCGGGCTGCAGTAGGGCGTGTCGGGGCCGCGGCTACACTCGGGCGCATGCCGCGCCGCCCCCTCGCTCTCGCCCGTCAGGGGGCCGTGGGGGTCGCCATCGCGATCGTGCTGAGCGCGTGCTCGCAGGGCGGGGCGCCGGGGGCGGAGGCGCCGACGCCGACGACCACGGCCATCCCGGCACCGGAGCAGTCGCCCACCGCGACCGCCACGCCGACGC
>SCPB01000100.1 GCA_005502445.1 Microbacteriaceae bacterium X2B | reverse complement strand
CAGCAACGCCTCGAACTTCGCCCGCAACGTCTCCACGATCTCCGGTGCGATGGCCATACACCATCATCTCACGCCAACCTCTACCAGACGTATTTATTTCCTCGCGTATCCTAAGGCTGAGGTCACGGCGTTGCGCTGTGTCTGCTGAAATGCGTCCCAGGCGGCGTAGCTGCCGTCGAGTTCGACGACGTCGTACCCGGCCCGGCGCAGGGCGCTGGCCGCGACGGAGTTCCGGACGCCGGACTGGCAGTAGGTGACGATGGTTCCTTCGGCCGGGAGTTCGTCCAGGTGCCACATGGCGCGGCCCCCGCTGAGCTGGTGGGAGCCGGGGATGTGCCCGGCGGTGTGCTCGGTGCGGTTGCGGACATCCAGCACCATGGCGGCGTCGAAGCCGTCGAGTTCCTCGGGCTGGATCAGCTTCGGGGTGGCCGTGGGGAGCCCGTCGATGCTGGTGACGTAGCCGGCAACGTTGTCGATGCCAACACGTACCAGGTGGTCCCGCATGTCCTCGGCCTGCTCCTGGTCCTGGGCCAGCAGCACCAGCGGGTTCTTGTCCGTTTCCGGGTTCACTACCCAGGCGCCGTAGCTGGCTACTGACTTGCCGGCCGGAATGTTCAGGGAGCGCACCACGGTGCCTTCGTGGACTTCGCTGTTGGGACGGGTGTCGATGAAGGTTAGTGTGTCCTCCGCCAGGCCTGCAGCAACAACGCCGGTTGCAAGTTCGGGTAGCGGCGGACGCTCACCCATCACGGCCGGGCCTTCCCGGTTTTCGCGCTTCATGCGACCGAAGTAGGCGTGGGCGTCGGGCTGGCCGTCGAGGAGTTCGTCGATGAAGCCCTGCTCGTCGTTCGCGGCGAGGTAGGGGCCCCACCAGGCGTAAAGGCGCTCGTAGCCGACCGTGGAGGATGGGATGGCGCCCAGGGCCTTGCCGCAGGCGCTGCCGGCGCCGTGGGCGGGGTGGACCTGGACGTAGTCCGGCAGGGTCAGGAACTTGTCCCGCAGGCTGGCGAAGAGCTGCTTGGCGCCCTCGAAGCGGGTGTCGATTCCGCCGGCTGCCTCGTCGAGCAAGTCCGGCCGGCCCAGGTCACCGGAGAAGACGAAGTCACCCGAGAGCAGGTAACCGGGATTGCCGCTGAACGCGCCGTCGGTGACCAGGAAGGACAGGTGTTCCGGGGTATGGCCGGGGGTGTGGACGGCCTGGATGCTGATGTTGCCAATGGTGATCTTGTCGCCGTCGTAGAGGCGTTCGGCGTCGAATTCATACTGCCAGTCAGGGCCGCCCTCCCCGGAGACATAGATTTTCGCGCCGGTGGCGGCGGCCAGCTCGCGGGTGCCGGAGAGGTAGTCGGCGTGGATGTGGGTTTCGGTGACGGCGATGATCTTCATGCCGTTCTTCTCAGCCAGATCCTGGTAAACGGCGATGTCGCGGCGGCCGTCGACAACAACGGCCGTGCCGTTGGCCTGGCAGCCAATCAGGTAGCTGGCCTGGGCGAGGTCTTCATCGTAAATGCGCTCGATAAGCATCTGGTGCTCTCCTTCGGGTGAGGGGTGAAGGGGAAGTCTTCGGCGTGCTCTGATGTCGATGGTAATACCCCCGGGGGTATACAGCAAGCGGACTGCTGCCTGTCAGGAGTTGCCTGCGGGCCGCCTGCGGAACTCATTCACTAGGGAAGAAAGCGTGCGCCGCTGTCCGGGCTTCGGATGATTTTCCGACGGCGGCGTGTAAGAGGTCGCGCGGATAGGCGGGGTGGGTCGTTGACGTAGCACAGGCACGAGCCCTGTTAAACACGGATTGTTCAAGATTCGCGTTTACCCAGGAGCGCTCGTGCCTGCT
>SCPB01000099.1 GCA_005502445.1 Microbacteriaceae bacterium X2B | reverse complement strand
GGGCGGAGCCGCGACTATACGTCGATGCGGTCGCGGTCGAGGCCCTGGCCGGCGATGATGAAGTCCTTGCGCGGGGCGACGTCGTTGCCCATGAGCAGCTCGAACACCCTCGACGACGCCTCGGCGTCGCTCACCCGCACGCGGCGCAGCGTGCGGTGCCGTCGGCTCATGGTCGTGTCGGCGAGCTGATCGGCGTCCATCTCGCCGAGACCCTTGTAGCGCTGGATCGGATCCTGGTACCGCTTGCCCGACTTCTTGAGGGCGGCGAGCACCCCCCGCAGCTCGGCCTCGCTGTAGGTGTAGACCGTCTCGTTGGGCTTCGTGCCCGGGTTCATGACCACCACGCGGTGCAGCGGCGGCACCGCCGCGAAGACGCGTCCCTCATCGATCATGGGCCGCATGTAGCGGAAGAAGAGCGTCAGCAGCAGCGTGCGGATGTGCGCGCCGTCGACGTCGGCGTCGCTCATGATGATGACCTTGCCGTAGCGCGCCTGCGAGAGGTCGAACGACCGGCCGGAACCGGCCCCGATCACCTGGATGATCGACGCGCACTCGGCGTTCGAGAGCATGTCGCTCACCGAGGCCTTCTGCACGTTGAGGATCTTGCCGCGGATCGGCAGCAGCGCCTGGAACTCGCTGTCGCGCGCGAGCTTCGCGGTGCCCAGGGCGCTGTCGCCCTCGACGATGAACAGCTCGCTGCTCTCGACGTCGTTCGAGCGGCAGTCGACGAGCTTCGCGGGCAGCGAGGAGCTCTCGAGCGCGTTCTTGCGTCGCTGGGTCTCCTTGTGAGCGCGCGCCGAGATGCGGCTCTTCATCTCGGCCACGACCTTGTCGAGCACGAGCGCCGACTGGGCCTTGTCGTCGCGCTTGGGCGAGGCGAAGCGCTCCTTGAGCGCAGTCGCGACGACGTTCGCGACGATCGCCCGCGCGGCCGGAGTGCCGAGCACCTCCTTCGTCTGGCCCTCGAACTGCGGCTCGGGCAGGCGCACGGTCAGCACGGCGGTGAGCCCGGCGAGAACGTCGTCCTTCTCGAGCTTGTCGCTGCCGGCCTTGAGCCGGCGCGCGTTCTTCTCGACCTCGGCACGCAGGAACCTCAGCAGGCCCTGCTCGAAGCCCGCCTGGTGGGTTCCGCCCTTGGGCGTGGCGATGATGTTGACGAAGCTCTTGAACACGGTCTCGTAGCCCGTGCCCCAGCGCAGCGCGATGTCGACGACGCACTCGCGCTCGAGCTCGGTCGGCACCATGTGCCCGTTCGCCCGCAGCACCGGCACCGTTTCGGTGAACGTCCCGGTTCCGTGGATGCGCCAGGTGTCGGTGATCCCCGCGTCGGGCGCGAGGAACTCGACGAACTCGCTGATGCCGCCGTCGTAGCGGAAGCCCTCGGTGACCGGCTCGGCACCGCGCTCGTCGGTGATCGAGATGCCGAGCCCGGGAACCAGGAAGGCGGTCTGGCGCGCCCGGCCGGCGAGGTCATCCGATTGGAAGCTCGTGCCGCGACTGAAGATCTGGCCGTCGGCCCAGTAGCGGATGCGCGTGCCCGTGACGTTCTTGCCGACCCTCCCCACGACGCGCAGCTCGCTGTTGTCGGTGAACGGGGTGAAGGGCGCGTCGGGCCGCGGGCCGTCTGCTCCGTCGGCGAAGACGCCGGGCTCCCCCCGGTGGAACGACATCGCCCAGGTCTTGCCGCCGCGGTCGACCTCGACGTCGAGGCGCTCCGAGAGCGCGTTGACGACGGAGGCGCCGACGCCGTGCAGGCCGCCCGACGCCGCGTACGATCCCGAGCCGAACTTGCCGCCCGCGTGCAGCTTCGTGAAGACCACTTCGACGCCCGAGAGTCCGGTCTTG
>SCPB01000022.1 GCA_005502445.1 Microbacteriaceae bacterium X2B | reverse complement strand
GGGGCGGGGCGGGGGCGGTCGCAGGACCGCGGCGACCCGGGGCCGACGGAGCTGGGGACGAGTCACCATTCCGCCGCTCCTCGCATCGCGCGGCGCAGGTCCGGCAGCGAGCCGACCGTGACGACGCTGAGTCCGCTCAACCGCCGCCGGCCGGGGATGCTCGCCGGGTCGCACTGGATCGCGACGACCGCGACCGACGGCGGATACGCCGCGGCGGCGCTGCGCAGTCGGGAGGGCCGGACGCTCGACCCGACGACGAGGAACGCGACCGAGACGCCTCGCGCGTCGGCGCCCGCGAGCCGCGACAGGTCGACGATGCCGAGAGCGGAAGGACTGAGGTCGACGAGGGCCAGATCGTCGAGCAGCCGCATCGGCGCGCGCGTCGCGAGGGGGCGTACGGCGACGACGGTGTGCTTGGCGAACTCGGGGGTGAGCGCCGAGACGATGACGGACACGTCTCGGGCATCGCGGATCGCGCGTGCGCCGAGGCTGCCGGCGACGCTAACGGCGAGCTCGAACTCGGCGTCCGAGGCGAAGTCGATGCTCGCGATGCTGAGCGCGACGACGAGGTGCGAGCGCCGCGTCTCCTCGAACTGCCGGACCATGAAGGTGCCGGTCTTCGCCGTCGACTTCCAGTGGATGTGCCGGCGATCGTCGCCCGGGGTGTACTCGCGCAGTGCATGGAAGGCGAGGTCGCTCGACGTGAGGTCGCGGGTGGGCTGGCCCTCGAGGTCGCGTACGAGCCCGCTCGAGGTCGAGGGGATGTCGGTCGTGCGCGGATGCACGATGATCTCGACCGGTTCGGTGAAGGCGACCTCGCGGCGCACGAGCCCGATCGGGTCGGCGCGCACCGTGCGCACGGGACCGAGCACGAGACGACCTCGTCGCGTCGTCGGCACCGGGATGTCGCAGCGCCGTACCGCGCCGCGCGCGAGCCCCGGCAGGGTCACCGGCACGATCCCCTCCCCCACCGGCACGTCGAGCGCGACACCGAAGGCCCGGCGGCGGGAGACGTTCTCGACATCGAGCGAGGCGATCGCCTCGTCGCCGACCGCGATGCGACTGGGCGGCGTCGAGAGCGCGACGGAGAGCGGCGTCCGGCCGATGAGGTACAGCAGTGCGACGAGGGCGAGAGCGAGGCCGGCCACACCCATGACGACGAGTTCGCGCCAGCCCCACGCGTACCCGGCGACGAGTGCGAGCGGCGCGGCGGCGGCGATCGTCCACCCCAGCGGCGTCACGACGGAGGAGGCGGCCTCCCTCGCGCGATCGATCGCCGCACCGACGGCCCGCGCGCCGCGCACGGTCGCGACGAGTGCATCCGCCGTCCACCCCGTGCGCGCGCCGACGATGCGCGTGCGCGCCGTCGTCACCGTCGACGCGAGAGTGCCCTCGTCGACGGCGCGATGGGGGCGCTCGGCCTCGCGACCGCGCGCGGCGGAGCGGGTGGAGCGATCGGCGGAGCGCAGCGTCACACAGCGACCCGATCGCTCGGCGGCGCGGTCTCGAGCTGCACCTGCGCCATGACCGACGCCGCCGTCACGCCGTCGAACTCGGCCTCCGTGTCGAGGATCAGCCGGTGCCCGAGCACGGGTTCCACGAGCGACTTCACGTCGTCGGGGATCACGTAGTGCCGGCCCTCCATGGCGGCGAAGGTCTTCGCGCAGCGCACGAGCGCGAGCGCGCCGCGCACGCTCGCGCCGAGCCGGACATCGGCGTGGGCCCGCGTCGCCTCGACGAGGCGGGCGACGTAGTCGGTCACGACCGGGTCCACGTGCACGGTGCGCGCGGCGCCGATGAGGTCGCGCACGACGTCGAGTCCGACGACCGGTTCGAGCTTCGAGGCGCGTGGACCGCCCGCCCCGTCGAGGATCCGCACGGTCGCCGCGTGATCCGGATAGCCGATCGCGGTCTTCATGAGGAACCGGTCGAGCTGCGCCTCCGGCAGGCGGTAGGTTCCCGCCTGCTCGATGGGGTTCTGCGTCGCGATGACGAGGAAGGGGGCTTCGACGTCGTGCTCGACGCCGTCGATCGTGACGTGCCCCTCCTCCATCACCTCCAGGAGCGCCGATTGGGTCTTGGGCGAGGCGCGGTTGATCTCGTCGGCGAGCACGATCGTCGCGAAGACCGGCCCTCGGTGGAACGAGAACTCACCCGACCGCTGGTCGTACACCGTGATGCCCGTGATGTCGCCCGGCAGCAGGTCAGGGGTGAACTGCACGCGCGTCGTCGTGCCGCGGATGCTCTGCGCGAGGGCTCGCGCGAGCGAGGTCTTGCCCGTGCCGGGAACATCCTCGAGCAGCAGGTGCCCCTCGCTCAGCATCGCCGTGAGGCTCAGGCGGATCACGTAGGTCTTGCCGAGCAGCACCTGCTCGACGTTCGCGACGATGCGCCCGGCGATGTCGGCGAACCAGCGCGCCTGGTCGGGGGTCATGGTCATCGGTGGGCTCCCTCTCGTGGGGCGGGCGGCGGGGCGGGATAGCGATGCAGGACGATCGGGATGCCCGTGCGACCCCCAGCCTGCCTCACTGCGCGTAGCTTCTGTCGTAGGCGACCCCGTCATCCGTGACGGTGATGGCGAGACTCGCTGATCCGCCGGGCGACATGGCCATCGTGCACGAGCCGTCGACGGGGTCGAACGTCAGGACGGTGCCGCCGAGGCATTCGGTCTCGACGGCGTCGTAGGCGGTCCCCGTGACGGGCGTCCAGTCGATCGTCACGACGCGCTCGGCCGGTGCGGTCGCCGTCTCGGTGAAGACGGGCCGCGCGTCGATGAGCACGGCGGTCGCAATGACGAACGCATCGGACCACGCCCCGCAGAGCAGGCTCTCGTTCTGCTCGCAGGCCTGCACCTGCAGCTGGAGACCTCGGCCGTAGTGCGCGCCGTCGGCCGAAGTGAGGAACCCGCCGACCGGCACGACGCCGGAGTCCGGCAGAGCCGTGCCGTCGGCGATCAGCCGGTAGCGCACGAGGCTCGCCGCCTCGCCCGTCGATGTCGCGGCCGATTGGAGCTCGATGTCCCATCGGCCCTCGCCGTTCGGCTTCGGCCGGCTCGTCACGATGCTCGTGACCTTTCCGGGCGTCGCGCGCGGCGTGGCGCGCACCTCGGCGCTCGCCGTGCAGCCCTGGCCGTTGTAGGCGTAGACGACGACGCGATACTCCACGTCGGCCGAGAGGCCGCTGACGGTGAGCGATGTCGCATCACCGTTCACGAGCCGAGTACCGGCGGGCTGCGAGTGCGAGGGTGCGCCTTTCTCGACTCCCGTCACGGTGCAACCAGGTGCCGAGCCCGAGTCGCTGATCCACACGTAGTGGTTCTGCACGGCGCGCCCGTTGGGCGCGAACACCCCCGCCCAGGAGACGCTCACACTGTGGCCGTCGCCGCCGACGCCGGAGGTCGAACCGCTCGCGCTCGGCGTGCCGACGCGAATGGGCGGGCCGGCGGGGGTACCCGAGCTCTCGGAGCTGTTCCACTGCGTAAGAGGGTCGAACGACTCGTTCCGCGCACTCACCGCAACCGCGTACGAGGTGCCGTTCTCGAGGGAGGCGTCGACGACGTTGAGCCAGTAGACCGTTCCGGTCGGGTCGCCGGCGGGCACCGTCAGCTGCCGCACGACCGAACCGACGACGACGCGATAGGAGCTGATCGGCGATGCGGCGGCATCCTGCGCCGGTTTGCTCCAGCCGATGCGCAGTCCCTGGTCGAGCGGCAGGACGCCGACGATCGGCGGCGCCGGCGGCACGAGATCCGACCACACCGTGTCGGCGAGCGTCGTCGGCGCCGACTCCCCCTGGGCGTTGATCGCGGCGACCGCGATGCGCACGCGGTTCTCGGGTCCGTTGCCCGGCGTCGGAACGGTGCACGGCGAGAACTCGCAGTCGACCGTCGCGAACACGGAGCCGTCCGAGGCGCGCGTCACGGTGGCTTCGAAGCCCTCGATCGGGGCGTTGTTCGCCGCTCCCGGAGACCACGCGATGTCGAGCGAGCGGTCGCCGTACGCCTGCACGCGCAGATCCGTCACGGGATCGGGCACGTCCTGCACCGAGATGCGCACCCCTGCCCAGACGAAGCGATCGGGGTCGCCCGTCGCATCGGCGACCTGGTACTGCACGTTCGTGTCGGCCGGCTGCGCGCCCTCCGCGACGGTCACCTGCAGCCTTTGCCCGTCGGCGCTCGGGGCGACTCTCACACCGTCGGGCACCCCGGCGCCGTCGAGGCCGCGAATGTCGACGACGCGCAGCGGCTCGTCCGGGAAGGGGTTGCCTGCCAGGTCGTTCGCGAGAACATCGACGGTCGTCGTCTCACCGCGCGGCGCGATGGCGATGTCGTCCGCCGGGCTGGCCAACGGCCTCGTCGACGGAACGACGAACACCCGGATGCGCCCTCCGGTGCCATCCACGGCGTCGTCGCGCACCGAGAGCGACACCGAGGCGCTGGTGCCCTTCGCTGCCGTGTCGTCGAGGCGCAGCACGAGCCGCTGCGCGTCGACGACCGCCGACAGGCCCGTCGTCGGACCCTCGGTGATCGCGTAGGCGAGCTCGTCGAGGTCGTCGGGGTAGGGGTACGAGGTGATCCTCAGCAGGTCGAGCGTGCGCTCCTGCCCGGGCTCGAGCTCGATCGCCGCACCGATGAGCACGGGAGGCTGGTTGTCGCGCGGCGTCACCGTGATGGGCAGGACGATCGTCGAGATGCGGCCATCCGGATCGCTCGCGCTCGATCCGTCGGTGACCTCGAACGAGATCGACGCGGGCCCGAAGTACAGGTCGGCGGAGGTGAACCGCACGGTGTCGTCGTCGACCACGAGGTCGTCGCCGTTGGCGTTGGTGGCCCGCACGGTCGCCGAGTCGGTGATGCGGACGCCGTCGTCTCCGACGGCGAGCACGTAGTCGTTGATGTCGATGGTCAGGGTCTGCTCGCTCACGACCTCGATGCGCGGCGCCCGCCTGTCCAGCTGCGGGAGGGCGTCGTCGGTACCGGGGATCCAGATGAAGGCGTAGGCGCGCACGGTCGGGTCGACCGGATGCCGGACCACGAAGGGGATGATCTGCCGCCGCTCGCCGACCTCGACCCGCACCTTCCCGTTCGCCAGCACCCGCGCGCCGCCCTCGTAGCCCTCGACGAGCGAGAGGTCGAGGTCGCCGACCTCGCCCTCCGCGAAGAACACCCCGTCGAGCACGGCGACATCGACGCTCTCGGCGTCGAGGATGTCGGAGAGGGTGAGCACCGTGTCGCGGGCGACCGGCGCCGTCAGCGGCGCATCCTCGCGCACGACGACGGAGATGAAGGCCTGGGATGCTCCGCCGATCCCGTTCTCGATGGCGTAGACGAATCCGTACCGGCCCTCGCTCTCGGGCGGGGTGATGCGCACGTACTCGCCGTCGACGACCTCCGACTCGGCCTGTGCGTCGGTCGATTCGACCGCCGCGACCTGCAACGGCGAGCCGTCGGGGTCGGTGTCGTTCTCGAGGACGGGCACGAGCACGCTCACCCCCGTGCGCACGACGACCTGGTCGTCATTGGCGACGGGATTCCGCGCCCCCTCCAGGCGCTGGCTGATGCCGACGCGGATGACGCCGCTCGCACGCGCGCCCAGTGCGTCGACGACCGTGTAGCGCACGGTGTCGGTGCCCGCGCTGTAGACGCCCGCCTCGTACTCGAGGTAGTCCTGCCCCGAGTCGATGATCGTGCCCTTCTCGGGCGCGGACTCCTGGCCGATGACCTGCACGGAGTCGCCGTCCGGATCCATGCCCTCGACGGGGATGCGGATGCGCACGGTCTCGCCGGCGATGACGCGCGCGGTCACGGTTCGCGTCACCGGCGCCGAGTTGGTGGCCTCGTCGACCTCGCGCACGCTGATGCGCACGGTCGCCTGGGCCCGTTCGAGACCGAGGGGTCCGAGCACCTCGTAGACGGCGGTGAACTCCCCGGGTTCATCGGGTGCGAGGTATCGCAGCGAATCGCCGGAGACGAAGAGCAGGCCCGAGTCGCTCTCGAGACCCTGGAGCAGCTCGGGCGCGAGCGAGATCGGCTCGTCGTCGGGGTGCTCGTCGTTCGCGAGCACGGGAATCGTGACGGCGTCGCCGACGCGCACGGTGATGGCATCGTCGCGGGCGACGGGAGGCTGCACGCGGTCGAGCGGAGGGATTTCGATGACCGTGATCGTGCCGGTCGCGTCGGCGACTCCATTGCTGATGACGTAGCGGATGCCGGTCGGGCCCTCGAGCGGCCGGGTGAGGGTGAGGCGGATGTCGCGCTGCTCGAGGATCTCAGCGCGGATCCCGCTCTCGACCGGCACGTCGGTGATGCCCGTGACGACGAGCACGCCCCCCGCGGGGTCGATGTCGGTCGTCGCGACGGCGACGGTCGCGCTGCTCAGGGTGCGCACGAAGGCCGTCTTCGGGATCGCGATCGGCGCGGTGCCCGCGTCGGGCGGCGCGGCGACCTCCACGCGGATCACGCCCGTCGCCGTCTGCTCGCCGTCGGTCACGACGTAGTCGAGGTAGTGCGTGCGCACCTCGTCGCTGACGAAGCGGACGACGCCGCGGTCGAGGCTCGGCGTGATCGTCGCGCCGGGCTTCGGCGGCACGGCGCCCAGCCGGATCGGGCCGGTGCCGCCGCGCACGTGCGACAGCGGCTCGATGCGCACCTCCTGCCCGGCGTAGGCGAGCACCACGAAGGGGTCGGCGATGATGGGGGTCTGGCCCGCCGGCTTCACGGTGACCGCGAGCGAGCCCGTCCCGGCCGCGAGACCGTCGGAGACGCTGAGGGTCACGGGACGGAGCTCGCCGATGCCGCCGAGCTCCTGCACCGTCACACGGCCGTCGGGCCGGAAGGCGACCCGGTCGGGTGCGGCGATCGTCGCGGAGGCGAGGTAGACAGGGTCGCCGTCGGGGTCGACCCACTCGCCCAGCACGCTCGAGCTCACGCTGCCGCCCTCGGCGACGAGCGTCTTCGAGGCGCGAACCTGCACGGGTGCGCCGTTCTCACCGGGCTGCCGGATCTCGACGGTCACCGTCGCGGAGGCGACGCCGCCCCGGCCGTCCGAGATCGTGTACGCGAAAGCGACGGATCCGCTCGCACCGGGGGCGAGGGTGAGCTGGAGCCGCTGGCCGCTGCCGACGACGTCGAGTCGGCCGACCTCGGGGTCGACCTCCTCGAAGTCGCTCACCACGAGGGCGTCGCCGTTGGGGTCGGTGTCGTTGAGCAGCACGGGGAGCGACGTCGAACGGCCCGGCCTCGCCCCGAAAGCGTCGTCGACGGCGACGGGCGGCTGCTGGGCGAGCTCGAGCTCGGGCGGCGTGTCGAGCTCGTCGACCTCGGCCTGCTGCTCGTCCTGCTCATCCTCGAGCAGCTCGTCCCAGTTGTCGATGAGCTCGCCGTCGCTCTGGACGGCCCAGGTCGCCCCGCGAAGCCGGTCGTTGAGGACGACGCGATCGTCTCTGACGGCGAACACGAGAGAGGAAGCCGGGTCGGTGCCGATGAGCGCGAGGGCGACGGGATCACCGCCGCAGTCGCGCCAGGCGGACCCATCGGCCCACGCGGCGTAGACGCAGCCGTCGACCGTCACGGGCCGAGCCGGAGCCCCGTCGCGGCCGTCGACGACCACGCGCGGGTCTCCCCCTCCCAGCGGGACCGCGATGAGTCCGCCGCGGTAGGCGATGATCGCGTCGACAGCGGACGAGTCGGGCGCCGCGAGGACGGGATCGGCGCCGACGGGCAGCAGAGCCGAGAGATCGGTCGTCCCGCTCGAGGTGTGAAGCAGGCCCGCCGCGGCGTCGAGGACCACCCACCGGTCGCCCGCGACCGAGATCTCGACCTCGGAGTCGGCGTCGATCGCGATCGGCCACCGGCCCTTCACCGTGTCGGGAGCGGCGGGGTCGATCTGCAGCACCTCCCCCGTCGCGGGTGAGACCGCAGCGACGCCGTACCGCGCCTCCAGCGCGATCGCCGACCCCGCGCCGAAGACGAGCGGGGCCGCCGACGCCGCGTCGAAATCGGGGAACAGCAGGCGCGGGATGATCCAGGTCTCGCCGGTGCCGGCGCTGTGCACGACGGCCGTCTCGCCCTCGATCGCGAGCGTGGGCTCGTCCGGGGGCAGCGGCACGCTCTCGGCGACCTCGGAGCGAGCCGGGTCGAGGATCTCGGCGGTGGAATTGGCGCGGTCGACGACGACGACCTCGGCGGCCGACTGCACGAGCTGCAGGTCGGCGCCCTCACCCGTCACGACGGTGTCGAGGCGCGCGATCTGCAGGTTGGCCCGACCGACCGACCGCTGCTCGCCGTTGGCGACCCACACCGCACCGTCGTTGAGGTCGAGGCGCTGCGCCTCGAACCCCGGTGCGACGATGGCGATCGTCGCGACGACGGCGGCCACGAGCGCGCTGCTCGCGCCCGTGAGCAGGCTCGATCGGCGCGGGCGAGTCCATCGGCGCATCAGGGCATCACTCTCCGACCGCGTTCGCACACTTCTCGCCGCTCGCAGGCCCGAGCCGGCCTTCGCGCGCGACGCGCACGGTCACGCACACCCGATCGCCGGGAACGGCGGCGACGATGAACTCGGCCTCGCGCTGCAGCGTGGCGGCTCCGCCGGTGATCTGCACCTGGAAGGCGTCCCCCTCGAGCAGGCCCGGGTCGGTCCAGCTGAAGACGACCGTCGCCCCGTCCATCGCCGCCTGGACGTCCGTCACGCGCGGTATCGCGTCGTCATCGGGCTGGAAGGCGAACAGCGTCGCGGTCGCCCCGAGGCCGATGACGACGAGGGAGACGAGCACGAGGGCCGCGACGGCGATGCGCGACCGCAGAGCGCGTCGACCCGCGCCGGCACGACCCGCGGTCGATCCGGCCGTCGACCCGCCGCTCGCCTCGGACGCGGCCACGGCTCCGGCGAGCGCGGCGCGGCGCCGACGACGCGACGGGCGACCCGCAGCAGCCGTCGGCGTAACGGCCCGCACGATCGTGCGGTCGCCGGGATCGTTGACCGTCGCGAGCGCCCAGTCGTCCATCGCGACATCCGCGTGCGTCGGCACGAGCCCCATCTCGAGCTCGACCCTCTGGATGTCGCGCACGAGTTCGATGGCGCTCTGCTGCCGCTTCGCGGGATCGCGGGTCATCGCTCGGCGCAGAACCTCTTCGAGGGCCTGGGGGACGTCGTCGCGGCCGATCGCGGGCACGCGCGCCTTCGTGATGCGCCCGATGAGCTCGACCGAGGTGTTCGACGTGTCCGTGACCTCGAACGGCGAACGCCCGGCGAGCAGCGAGTACGCCGTCGCGGCGAGCGACCACACCTCGCTCGTGACCGCGCCGGGGGTCTCATCGAGCAGGACCTCGGGCGCCGACCACGGGATGGACATGCCGACCGTGTCATGGGAGGGGGCCGCGCTGAGCGTTGCGGCGATCCCGAAGTCCGACAGCACGGGGTGGCCGTAGGCGGTCATGAGGATGTTCGAGGGCTTGATGTCGCGGTGCAGCACCCCGGCTCGATGCGCCGTCTCGATCGCGCTGCCGATCTGCACGGCGATGCGCAGCACCTCGGCGACCGGGAGTCGCTCCTTGCGGTACCGCTCGGCGAGCTGTGCCGAGCACAGTTCCATGACGAGATACGGGCGACCATCGGCCGAGATGCTGGCCTGATACACGGTCAGGATGCTCGGGTGGGACGAGAGCTGGGCCATCAGGTTCGCCTCGACCTGGAACATCTGCCGCACGTTCTCGGTCACGACGTCGGCGAGCATGACCTTCACGGCGACCTGTCGCCGCGGCATGTTCTGCTCGTAGAGGAACACGTCGGCGAACCCGCCGGAGCCGAGCATGCGGATGTGCGTGAATCCGGACAGCACGGGAGGCTCGGATGGTCGGCGTCGCGCCACGGAATCCCCCCTCCCGGCCTCGATTCCTCCCAGTGTACGAGCAGCCTCGCGCACCGGGCGCCGTCGTCATCGGAGTGTGACGAAGACGATCCGTTCCCCGATCAGTCCTCCGGCTCCGGCGCCCGCACGACGTCGATGACGATGACCGTGATGTTGTCGCGGCCGCCCTGGGCGAGAGCCGCATCGACAAGCGCGTTCGCCGTCTCCCGGGCGCTCAGGCGCGCGGCGAGATGCAGCCGCAGTCGCTCGCCCGGCACCTCCTTGGTGAGGCCGTCGGAGCACAGCAGCAGGCGCATCCCCGGCTCGAGCGGGATCCTCGCGAAGTCGATCTCGGGTTCGGTCGAGAACCCGACGGCGCGGGTGATGACGTTCGCCTCCGGGTGGCTCTCGGCGTCCTCGGCGGCGAGCTGGCCGGCGTCGACCATCTCCTGCACCATCGAGTGGTCGGTCGTGATCTGCTCGAGCTCGTTGCCGATGAAGCTGTAGACGCGCGAGTCGCCCACGTTGAAGACCGTCAGCACGGGCCGACCGCGATACAACGTGAGAGCGATCCCCGTCACGGTCGTGCCGATCCCGCGATCCTCCTCATCGAGCTCGTGGATGTCCCAGGTGGCACGGCGCAGGGCTTCGGCGATCGCCTCGCTCTCGACGAAGTCCCCGTCGACCGCGGCTTGGAGCCTGCGGACGACCGAGTCGGAGGCGCGGTCGCCGTGCGCGTGGCCGCCCATGCCGTCCGCGACGGCGAACAGCGGCACGTCGGCGAGGTAGCTGTCTTCGTTCGCGGCGCGACGATAGCCCGTGTGCGTGACCCCGTGCCAGGAGAGCTCGACGACCTCACCGCGGTGGGGCAGCGCGACGACGTGACGGACGGTGCTGCGGCCGAGCGCGGTCACGGGGTACTCCGGAGGGTGTCGTCGAGGGCGGGCCAAGGAAATTGTGCGGCGCTCTGCCGGCCGTCGCCCGCCATCGTCACGTCGCCTCGCCCGAGCGAGGATCGACCGCCACGACGGCGATGTCGATCCCATCGCCGAGACCGATGATGGAGTCGGGGAGCACCACGCAGGACTCTCCCGGACGGAGGCGCAGCAGCGGCCCCGCGGGCAAGTGTACGACTGTTCCGTTGCTGGAGCCGAGATCGGTGAGGACGACCGACTCCCCGAGCTGCTCGATCCGCGCGTGCCGGCCCGAGACCCCCAGGCGATCGGCGGGCACCACGATGCGGCGGGGCGGGGTCGATTCGGGCACACGGCTGGCCCCGGGCCGACGGCCGATGACCACCGGGGCCTCGAGCCCTACCGGCTTCGCGACGCCTGGAATGCGCAGGGCGAAGCGCGCGGTCGCTCCGGACCGCTGCCGCGACGGCGGCTCGACCGCGCTGCCCGGTCGCTGTGGCAGGAGCGAATCGATCAGGAGCGCCGGACGGTCGGCGAGTCGGCTGCGCGACGGCACGAACGGTTCGATGAGACGGATGACGGTGTCATCGTCGCGCTCGACGCTCTCGTCCGACGCCGCGCCGTCACGATCGCGGCGTCGGATGACGGTTTCGGCCGCGTCGCCCTCGAGCCGACGGTCGAGCTCCCCTTCGGACTCCTCCATGCCTTCACGCTACCGCGAGGCCCTCCCGCACCGTGGGAAGCCCCGAGATGATCGAGGCCCGGACAGTCTTCGAGGCATTCCGCCGTCGCGCAACGAATTCCGTGGCTAAACCCGCATAATAAGTACGGATTCACTTGTGAAAATTGGTTGTCACTGACAGAATCAGCCCATGCCAACGCGAATCAAGCCCGTACAGCTCGACGACGTCTCGAAGGCGATCATCGAGCAGCTGCAGGACGACGGGCGGCGCTCATACGCCGAGATCGGCAAAGCGGTCGGCCTCAGCGAGGCCGCCGTGCGACAGCGCGTGCAGAAGCTCACCGAGTCGGGCGTCATGCAGGTCGTGGCCGTCACCGACCCGATGCAACTGGGCTTCTACCGCCAGGCGATGATCGGAATCCGGGTGGCGGGCGACACGACCTCCGTCGCCGAGGCTCTCGCGCGCATCCCGGCCGTCGACTACGTCGTGCTGACCGCCGGGAGCTTCGACATCATGGCGGAGGTCGTCTGCGAGAACGACGACGACCTCATCGACCTGCTCAACAAGCAGATCCGCGGCATCGAGGGCGTTCAGTCCACCGAGACATTCGTCTATCTACGACTGCTCAAGCAGTTCTACAACTGGGGAACACGATGACACTCTTCACCCGCAGCAAGAAGCAGAAGCAGCAGCAGCAGTCGACTCAGCACCACGGCTCGGCCGCGGCGAGCGCACCGCTGCCCGGCGCGCTCGCCGCCGAGCAGGAGGCCGACCTGCAGCAGAAGGCCAAGGACCACCTGTGGATGCACTTCGCTCGCCAGTCGGGCATGGAGGAGGGCAAGGGCGTGCCGATCATCGTGCGCGGCGAGGGCCACCACATCTGGGATTCGACCGGTCGGAAGTACATCGACGGCCTCTCCGGCCTCTTCGTGGTCCAGCTCGGCCACGGCCGCGAGCGCCTCGCCGAGGCGGCCCGCAAGCAGGCGGAGGAGCTCGCGTTCTTCCCGCTCTGGTCGTACGCGCACCCCACCGCGATCGAGCTCGCCGACCGCCTGGCCGACTACGCTCCGGGCGACCTCAACCGCGTGTTCTTCACCACCGGTGGCGGCGAGGCCGTCGAGTCGGCCTGGAAGCTCGCCAAGCAGTACTTCAAGCTCGTCGGCAAGCCCCTCAAGCACAAGGTCATCTCGCGCGCGATCGCCTACCACGGCACTCCGCAGGGCGCCCTCGCCATCACGGGCATCCCCGGCATGAAGGAGATGTTCGAGCCCCTCACGCCCGGCGGCTTCCGCGTGCCGAACACCAACTACTACCGCGCGGAGGAGATGGGCTTCCACGGCTCGCTCGAGGAGTTCGGCCAGTGGGCCGCCAACCGCATCGAGGAGGCGATCCTCTTCGAGGGCCCTGACACCGTGGCTGCCGTTTTCCTCGAGCCCGTCCAGAACTCGGGCGGCTGCTTCCCGCCGCCCCCCGGGTACTTCCAGCGCGTTCGCGAGATCTGCGACCAGTACGACGTGCTGCTCGTGAGCGACGAGGTCATCTGCGCCTACGGCCGCACGGGCTACATGTTCGCGTGCGAGGGCTTCGGCTACGTGCCCGACATCATCACCTCGGCCAAGGGCCTCACCTCCGGCTACTCCCCGCTCGGCGCGATGATCGTGCGGGAGAAGCTCTACGAGCCCTTCAAGCACGGGTCGACCGCGTTCTACCACGGCTACACCTTCGCCGGGCATCCGGTCTCTGCCGCCGTCGCCCTCGAGAACCTCCGCATCTTCGAGGAGGAGGGGATCCTCGAGCACGTCCGAGAGAACTCGCCGAAGTTCCGCGCAGCGCTCGAGCGACTGAAAGACCTTCCGATCGTGGGCGACGTCCGCGGCGAAGGCTACTTCTTCGGCATCGAGCTCGTGAAGAACAAGGAGACGAAGGAGACCTTCGACGACGCCGAGTCGGAGCGCCTCCTGCGCGGCTTCCTGTCGAAGGCCCTGTTCGACGCGGGCCTGTACTGCCGCGCCGACGACCGCGGCGACCCCGTCATCCAGCTCGCGCCCCCGCTCACGATCGGTTCGGCCGAGTTCGACGAGATCGAGGCGATCCTGCGGAAGGTGCTCACCGAGGCGTGGACGCGCCTGTAGTCGAGCACTCGGCCGCCCACTACCGCGGGCTGAGCCACTGGCATGCCACGGCGGGCGATGCCCTCGAGCCGCGCCCGCCGCTCGACGGCGACGCCGAGGCCGACGTCGCGATCATCGGCGCCGGGCTCACCGGGCTGTGGACGGCCTACGAGCTGCAGCGCCGCGAGCCCTCGCTGCGCATCGTGCTGCTCGAGAGGCGCATTGCGGGCTTCGGTGCGTCCGGCCGCAACGGCGGCTGGGTCTCGGCGCTCTTCCCCCGCTCGGCCGACTCGCTCGCGCACACCCATGGGCGCGCTGCCGCCGTCGCGATGCGACGGGCGATGGTCGACACCGTCGACGAGGTCGGTCGCGTCGTCGCGCATGAGGGCATCGACGCCCATTTCGTGCGCGGCGGCACGATCGTGTATGCGCGATCCGAGACCCAGTGGGCGGATGCCCTGGCTGAGGTCGAGCGGGCGCAAGCCTTCGGCGCCGACGCCCTCGAACTGTGGGGGTCCGACCGCGTGCGCGCCGCGGACGCGCGCGGCGCCGTCTACGACCCGGCGTGCGCGCGCGTGCACCCCGCGCGGCTCACGCGATCGCTCGCCCGCATCGTCGAGCGGCGCGGAGCGACGATCGTCGAGGGCACCGAGGTCACCTCGTGGAGCCAGGGCGAGGTCGTCACGAGTCGGGGGCGCGTGCGCGCTCGGCACGTGATCGCTGCCCTCGAGGGGTACGGGGCGACGGTCGCGCAGTCGCGCCGCCGCATCCTGCCCCTGTACTCGCTCATGATCGCGACCGAGCCCCTCCCCGCAGCGGTCTGGGACGAGATCGGCATCGCGCACGGGCAGACCTTCGCCGACGGGCGCCACCTCGTGATCTACGGCCAGCGCACCGCCGACGATCGCATCGCCTTCGGCGGGCGCGGGGCGCGCTACCACTTCGGCAGCGCCATCCGGCCCGAGTACGACCGGGTCGAGCGCGTCTTCTCGCACCTGCAACGCACGGTGCACGAGCTGTTCCCGCAACTGCCCGAGCTCGGCATCACCAGCACGTGGGGCGGGCCGCTCGGCGTGCCGCGCGACTGGCACGCGAGCGTCTCGTACGACCCGGCGACGGGGCTCGGCGCGGCGGGCGGGTATGTCGGCGACGGGCTGTCGACCACGAACCTGGCCGGGCGCACGCTCGCCGACCTCATCACGGGCGCCGACACCGAGCTCACCCGGCTGCCGTGGGTGAACCATCGATCGCCCGACTGGGAGCCCGAGCCGCTGCGGTTCCTCGGTGCGAACGCGGGCCTCGTCGCGATGACGGCCGCCGACGCCGAGGAGCGCCTCACCGGCCGGCCCTCGCTCATCGCGCGCGCGATGGCCCCGCTCGTCGGGCACTGAAGGAGCCCCCGCGCAGGCCACGCGCAGGAGGTTCGGAGCAAGCCGCCCTACTGTGCGATGCGGGAGGAGGGCCGGATGACCGACACGCGCATGGCGACGACGACCGTCGGCGGCCGCTCCGCACTCAGTTCCGCGATCGTGCTCCTCGGATTCCTCGGCCTCGCCTTCGCCATCGGGGCCATCGGCTCGATGATCGCGCGGCCCGCCATCGACGGCTGGTACGCCGACGCCCCCAAGCCGATGTGGAACCCGCCCGGCGAGGTCTTCGCCCCGGTCTGGACGGTGCTGTACGCGATGATGTCGCTCGCGGTATGGCTCGTCTGGCGGCGCCCCCGATCGCCGCAACGATCACGCGCACTGACCGTCTACGGCGTGCAGCTGGGGCTCAACGCCCTCTGGACCCCGATGTTCTTCGGGCTCGGCGGCATGATCGGCGCCCCCGGGCTCTGGATCGCGCTCGGCGTGATCGTCGCCCTCGACTTCGCCGTGCTCACGGCGATCACCCGCTTCGGCGAGTCGAGCCGCGCCGCCGCCGCGCTCCTCGTGCCCTATTGGCTGTGGGTGCTCTACGCGACCACTCTCAACGCCGCGATCGCGGTGCTCGCGGCCTGACGCGCGACCCGCGGGTAGCGTGGGCATCGTGATGACGACGCCCGCCGACGCCCGCCGGCCGAGAGGGGCCCGCTGGGGCCGGGGCATCCTGATCGGCCTCGCCGCGTTCGCGATCCTCGCGCAGGCGGCTCTGCTCTCGGGCGTCGTGTGGGCATCGGCGAATCCGCGCATCGTCGCCGATCGCGTCACGGTGCTCACGAGCGAACTGGACCCGGTCGTCGCCGACTACGGCTCGCGCGCGGGCCTCTCCGAGGCGGGCGTCGACCTGCTGCACGCGAGCCTGACGGCGATCATCCCCGCCGCCGACTTCGACGACTACTGCCCGGCCGACGAGCCCGGAATCGGCGTCCTCGGCTGCTACACGCTCGACGACGGGCGCATCTACCTCTACGACGTCGAGAACCCCGACCTCGCCGCGCTCGAACCCGTCGTCGCCGCCCACGAGATGCTGCACGCCGCCTGGGATCGCCTCCCGAGCGATGAGCAGGATGCCCTGGTCGCCCCGCTGGAGTCGGCATTCGCCGCCCTCGGCCCCGATCACGAGCTCGTCGAGCGCATCGCCGCCTACGAGGCCCGCGACCCGCGTTCGCGCATCCCCGAGCTCTACGCGATCGTCGGCAGCGAGGTCGCCGCGGTGCCAGCGGCCCTCGAGGCTCACTACGCGCTCTGGTTCGACGACCGCGCCGCGTCGACCGGCCTCAACGCGCAGGTCATCGCGGTGTTCGACGAGCTGGAGCAGCGGCTGACGGCGCTCAACGCCGAGCTCGAGGCGCTCGGTGCCCGCATCGATGCCGAGCAGGCGGCGTACGGGACCGACGCCGCGGCGCTCGAGGCCGACATCGCCGCGTTCAACGCGCGCGCCGCCGTGCCGGGCGGGTACACGAGCCGGTCGGCTTTCGAGCGCGATCGGGATGCGCTCCTGCTGCGGCAGTCCGACCTCGAACGGCGACTCGCGGCGACGAACGCCCTCGTCGAGCAGTACAACACCCTCCTCGCCGAGCTCGAGGCCCTCAACGCCGAAGCCGACGAGCTCAACCGGTCGATCAACGTCGAACTCGTGCCGATCGAGCGGCAGGAGGGAATCGAGGCGCCGACGGAGGGTTGAGCGCGCGACGCTCAGTAGCTCGTGAGCGCCTCGTTGGTCGGGAAGATCGCCTCGATCGTCGCGAGTTCGTCGGCGCTCGGCGCCCACGCGTCCGCTGCCGCCGCGTTCTGGGCGATCTGCTCGGGCGTCGTGGCACCCGCGATGACGCTCGCGATGGCCGGGCGGCTCAGCAGCCAGCCGATCGTCGCCTCGAGCATCCCGGTGCCCCGCTCGTCGCAGAACGCCGCGTACGCCTCGATGCGGTCCCACGGCGCGTTCTCGACCAGGTGCGCGCGCTGGCGCATGATGCGCGAGTCGGCGGGGCCGCCCTGGCGGGTGAACTTGCCCGTGAACAGGCCGTTGTAGAGCGGGAAGTACGGCAGCAGGCCGACCCCCATCGCCTCGGCCGCCGGCAGCAGCTCGCGGTCGGCGCCCCGCGTGAGCAGGCTGTACTCGTTCTGCGCCGAGACGAAGCGGGCGCCGCCCCGCTGCCGCGCGACGTGCTCGGCCTCGACGAGCTGCCACGCCGCGAGGTTCGAGTGCCCGACGTAGCGGATCTTTCCCTCGCCGACGAGCTCGTCGAGCGCCGCGAGCGTCTCGTCGATCGGCGTCGTCGGGTCGGGGGTGTGCAGCTGATAGAGGTCGATCCAGTCGGTCTGCAACCGCGTCAGGCTGCCCTCGACGGCGAGGCGTATGTAACGGCGCGAGCCCTTCGACCCCCAGTGCGGCACGGGGCTGTCGTAGTCGGCGTGGCCGAACTTCGTCGCGATGACGACCTGATCGCGCCTGCCCGCGAGCGCGCGCCCCATCATCGACTCGCTGCGACCGTACTCGTAGCCGTAGATGTCGGCCGTGTCGAGCAGGGTGATGCCGTGCTCGATCGCCGCGTGCAGCACGCGCTCGGTGCCCTCCTGCGACTCGGTCGCGCTGCCGGGGCGGCCGAAGTTGTTGCAGCCGAGCCCGACGGTCGAGACGCGGAGGCCGCTGCGGCCGAGGGTGCGGTAGGTCATGTCGCTCATTCCCCCATCCTGGCCCAGCGCCGCCGCCTCCCGGGCGCGTCGCCGGTCCTCCCCCGCGCTCGTCCGTGCGGCGCCGTCCCCCGCGTCCGATTCCCGCCGGTTCGGGATGCACCGGGCGGATAGCCTGGCCGTATGTCCAGCATCACGGCTCCTCCCGCACCCGCGCGCCTCGTCGTCCCGTCGCCGATCGGGCGCATCCTGCTGCTCGGCGAGGCCGAAGCGGTGACCCGGCTCGAGATCGAGCGCGATGGGCTCTTCTCGGTCGGCGAGGCGCCCGACGCCCCGACGCCCGTGCTCGAGCTCGCAGCCCGGCGACTGCGCGAGTACTTCGCGGGCGAGCGACTTGAGATCGACGTGCCCGTGCGGCTCGGGGGCACCGCCTTCCAGCGCGCGATCTGGGCCGAGCTCGAGGCGATCCCGTTCGGCGAGGTGCGCAGCTACGGCGACCTCGGCCGTGCGACCGGGCGCGCGACGGCGGGGCGCGCGGTCGGAGGCGCCGTCGGGGCGAACCCTGTGCCGCTGATCGTGCCGTGCCACCGCGTGCTCGCGAGCGACGGCCGCATCACCGGCTACAGCGCCGGCCAGGGCGTGCCGACGAAGACCTGGCTGCTCGACCACGAGGGCATCGCGCACCGCTGATGGTCGCCGCGAACGACCTGCGCGTCGGGCCCGACGGGCGCGCCCGCTGCGGCTGGGTGGGCGACGACGACGCGTACCGCCGCTACCACGACGAGGAGTGGGCGCATCCGCTCCGCGGCGACCGCGCGCTGTTCGAGAAGCTCTCGCTCGAGGCGTTTCAATCCGGCCTGTCGTGGATCACGATCCTCAAACGGCGCGAGGGATTCCGGGCGGCGTTCTCGGGATTCGAAGTCGACGCGGTCGCGCGGTTCGACGACGCCGACGTCGAGCGCCTGCTCGCCGATACCCGCATCATCCGCAATCGCGCCAAGATCTCGGCGACGATCGCGAACGCCCGCGTGCTCTCCGCGTGGCTCGCCGCCGAGCCCGGCGCGCTCGATGCGTTGATCTGGTCGCACGCTCCCTCTGCGCGCCCGGCGCGACTCACGACCATGACCGAGCTTCCCGCCGCGACACCCGAGTCGGTGGCCCTGGCTCGCGCGCTCAAGGCGCGCGGTATGCGCTTCGTCGGGCCGACGACCGCCTATGCGCTCATGCAGTCCGCCGGGCTCGTCGACGACCACCTCACGGGGTGCTGGCGCGCCGACGACTGACGCGGTCGAGCCATCTGCCGACCCGGGCTGCGGAACGACGCGACGCGTCGAGCTCGATCGCGGGCTACAGCGTGCTCGGCACCACGAGCTCGAGCTCGCCCGGCCGACCCGGCCGCAGGGTCCAGCCGGTATCGGAGGCCGCGACGATGAGCCCGTCGACGGTCTCCGGCAGCGGCCCCCGCTCGAGCAGGTCGCGCACGAACGAGCCCTTGCCCTTCTTGTTGAAGTGATTGAGCGCTCGGGCCGCGCCGTCGGGCCCGAGCGACACCGCGCGCACGAAGAACGCGTCAGGCCGCTCCGAGCGGCGCGGCAGCGGGCCGAGCGCGGCGTATCCCTCCGAGCGCAGGTCGATGATCGGTCCCGGCAGCGCAGCGACGACGCGCGCGATCGGGCCGGCCCAGCGCCGCGTGAGCGGCAGGCCCGGCAGGCGGCTGTCGTGCGAGAGGCGATAGGCGGGGATGGCGTCGCTCGCGGCGACGAGGCCGAACAAGGCCGAGTGGACGATCACGTGAGCATCCGCGCGCGATCGGGCCGCGGGAGACAGCGTGCCGGCATCGAGTGCGTCGTAGAGGACTCCGGTGTACCGCTCGATCGCCGCCATCGTCGGGCTGCTGCGCACGGCCCGGTCGCGGGCGAGCTCGGCCGAGGCGAGCTTCGCCCCGACCTTGAGCGCACGGGCGGCCGACTGGTCGTCCCCCGCGACGAGCGCGGCCAGAGCCTCGAGCACCGCCGAGCGCGACTCCATGAGGGCCTCGGCGTGGGCGAGCCGCGCGAGCTCCAGCGAGCTACCGCCCGCGCCCCCGTCGCGCTTGGTCTCCGACGGGGGCAGGAGGAGCGTGGTCACGACCGCAGGACGGCGAGCGCCCCAGCGCTCAGGTGCACGCCGGGGAGGTGCGCGGGCCGCTCAGACGGCGCGCTCGTGCCCGAGCCGGGCGGCCCGGCAATGGCGATGAGCACGTCAGGCGACGAGTTCTGCCCGGCCCGCGACGATCGTCACGGTGTTGTTCTCGACCGAGAGGAAGCCGTCTTCGGCGCGCGCCGTGATCACCGCGCCGCTCACGGGCGTGATCCGCACCTCGCCGGCGCCGAGGATCCCCAACAGTGGTTCGTGGCCGGGCAGGATGCCGATCTCGCCCTCGGTCGTGCGGGCGACGATCTGCTTCGCCGCCCCCGACCACACTTCGCGGTCGGCGGCGACGACGCTGACGGAGAGCTCGGCCATGATCAGCCGTTCTCCTTCTGGATCTGCGCCCACTTCTCCTCGACGTCGGTGATCGCACCGACGTTGAAGAAGGCCTGCTCGGCCACGTGGTCGAACTCGCCCTTGGCGATCGCGTCGAACGACTCGATGGTGTCCTTGAGGGGAACGGTCGAGCCCTCGACACCGGTGAACTTCTTCGCCATGTAGGTGTTCTGCGAGAGGAACTGCTGGATCCGGCGCGCGCGCGACACCGTGATCTTGTCCTCCTCGCTGAGCTCGTCGACACCGAGGATCGCGATGATCTCCTGCAGCTCCTTGTTCTTCTGCAGGATCTGCTTGACGGTCGTCGCGACGCGGTAGTGGTCCTCGCCCAGGTAGCGCGGGTCGAGGATGCGCGAGGTCGAGGTGAGAGGGTCGACGGCGGGGTACAGACCCTTCGAGGCGATCTCGCGGCTCAGCTCGGTGGTCGCGTCGAGGTGCGCGAAGGTCGTGGCCGGGGCCGGGTCGGTGTAGTCGTCGGCGGGCACGTAGATCGCCTGCAGCGAGGTGATCGAGTGGCCGCGCGTCGAAGTGATGCGCTCCTGGAGGATGCCCATCTCGTCGGCGAGGTTGGGCTGGTAGCCCACGGCGGAGGGCATGCGGCCCAGTAGCGTCGAGACCTCCGAGCCCGCCTGCGTGAAGCGGAAGATGTTGTCGATGAAGAGCAGGACGTCCTGCTTCTGCACGTCGCGGAAGTACTCGGCCATCGTCAGTGCCGAGAGAGCGACGCGGAGGCGCGTGCCCGGCGGCTCGTCCATCTGGCCGAAGACGAGGGCGGTCTTGTCGAAGACGCCCGCCTCCTCCATCTCGTGGATGAGGTCATTGCCCTCACGCGTGCGCTCGCCGACGCCGGCGAACACCGACACACCGCCGTGGTCCTGCGCGACGCGCTGGATCATCTCCTGGATGAGCACGGTCTTGCCGACGCCCGCGCCGCCGAAGAGGCCGATCTTGCCACCTTGAACGTAGGGCGTCAGGAGGTCGATGACCTTGATGCCGGTCTCGAAGAGCTGCGTCTTCGACTCGAGCTGGTCGAACGACGGGGGCTTGCGGTGGATCGGCCAGCGCTCGCTGACCTCCACCGCGGCGCCCGGCTCGCCGTTGAGCACCTCTCCGAGCACGTTGAACACCTTGCCCTTGGTGACGTCGCCGACCGGCACCGAGATCGCGGCGCCGGTGTCGGTGACCTCCTGGCCGCGGACGAGGCCATCGGTGGGCTTGAGGGCGATGGCGCGCACGAGGTCGTCGCCCAGGTGCTGGGCGACCTCGAGCGTCAGCACGGTCGAGGTGTCGCCGATCGTGATGGTCGTCTGCAGCGCGTTGTAGATGCCGGGGATCGCGTCGTGCGGGAACTCGATGTCGACGACGGGGCCCGTCACGCGAGCGATGCGGCCGACGCCGGCGTTCGCGGTCGGCGTCGCCGCGCTCGCTGCGGCCTTCGTCGCGGCGGGCTTCCTCGCCGCGGGCTTCTTCGCGGCGGGCTTCTTCTCGTCCGGAGCAGTCGTGGTCATGGGTTCGTCCCTTTTTCTCGGTGCTTACTTCGCCGAGGCGAGGGCGTCTGCGCCGCCCACGATCTCGGAAATCTGCTGGGTGATCTCGGCCTGGCGGGCGTTGTTCGCCAGACGGGTGTACTCGCGGATGAGCTTGTCGGCGTTGTCGGTGGCCGACTTCATCGCCTTCTGACGCGCGGCGTGCTCCGAGGAGGCCGACTGCAGCATCGCGTTGAAGATGCGGCTCTCGATGTACACCGGGAGCAGGCCGTCGAGCACCTGGTCGACCTCGGGCTCGAACTCGTAGAGCGGCAGGATCTCGCTCTCGCCGGGCTCTTCGACGCCGTCGACGACTTCGAGGGGCAGCACCCGAACGATCTCGGGCGTCTGCGTCACGAGGCTGACGAAGCGGTTGTAGACGATGTGGATCTCGTCGACGCCCTCGCCGCCCTCGCCGCCGGCGATGAACGCGGCGACGAGCGTGTCGGCGATGTCCTTCGCGGTCTCGAACGTCGGCTGGTCGGTGCCGCCCATCCACTCCTTCGCCGCGACGCGACGCCGGAAGGCGTAGTACTGCACCGCCTTGCGGCCGACGAGGTAGTTGACGACCTCCCGACCCTCGCTCTCGAGCCGCGTGCGCAGCTCGTTCGCCTCGCGGATGACCTGCGAGCTGAACCCGCCGGCGAGTCCGCGGTCCGAGGTGAAGACGACGACGGCGGCCCGACGCGGGTTCTCGCGCTCGGTCGTCAGCACGTGGTCGACGTTCGAATAGGTGGCGACCGCCGAGACGGCGCGCGTCACCGCGCGGGCGTAGGGCGCCGAGGCGGCCATGCGCGCCTGAGCCTTCTGGATCCGCGAGGCGGAGATGAGCTCCATCGCACGCGTGATCTTCTTGGTCGTCTGGGCAGACCTGATCTTCTGCCGGTAGACCCGAAGCTGCGCTCCCATGTCTCTCTTTCTGTGGTCGGGATGAGGATGTCCGGTGCCGGCGGGCGGCGGGCCCGTCGCGATCGCGCAGGGCCCGCCGTCACGCCTCAGCGCTTGCGGCGGACGATCTTCTCCTGGTTGATGTCCTCGGCCTCGGTCTCGTCGAACTCCTCGTGGCCGGCGTGCACGCCGCCGTTCTCGCCGCCCTGGAACTCGAGCAGGAAGGCGTCGACCGCCTTCTCGAGCTCGGCCTCGGTGTCGCCGTCGAGCACGTTGGTCTCGCGCAGCGTGGTGAGGATCGAGGTGTGGCGGGCGAGGTGGTCGAGCAGCTCGCGCTCGAAGCGCAGCACGTCGCCGACGGCGAGCTCGTCGAGCTTGCCCTTCGTACCGGCCCAGATCGACACGACCTGCTCTTCGACGGGGTACGGCGAGTACTGCGGCTGGCGCAGGAGCTCGGTGAGGCGGGCGCCGCGTGCCAGCTGTCGGCGGCTCGCCGCGTCGAGATCGGAGGCGAACATCGCGAAGGCCTCGAGCGAGCGGTACTGCGCGAGCTCGAGCTTCAGCGTTCCCGACACCTTCTTGATGCTCTTGACCTGGGCGTCGCCGCCGACGCGGGAGACCGAGATGCCGACGTCAACCGCCGGGCGCTGGTTGGCGTTGAACAGATCGGACTGCAGGAAGATCTGGCCGTCGGTGATCGAGATGACGTTGGTGGGGATGTACGCCGAGACGTCGTTCGCCTTCGTCTCGATGATCGGGAGCCCGGTCATCGATCCCGCCCCGAGCTCGTCGGAGAGCTTGGCGCATCGCTCGAGGAGGCGGGAGTGCAGGTAGAACACGTCGCCCGGGTAGGCTTCGCGGCCCGGCGGGCGGCGGAGGATGAGCGAAACGGCGCGGTAGGCCTCGGCCTGCTTCGACAGGTCGTCGAAGATGATGAGGACGTGCTTGCCGCCGTACATCCAGTGCTGCCCGATGGCCGAGCCCGTGTACGGGGCGAGGTACTTGAAGCCGGCCGGGTCGGAGGCGGGGGCCGCGACGATGGTCGTGTACTCCATCGCGCCAGCCTCCTCGAGCGCGCCCTTGACGGCCGCGATCGTCGAGCCCTTCTGGCCGATCGCGACGTAGATGCAGCGCACCTGCTTCGAGACGTCGCCCGACTCCCAGTTCGCCTTCTGGTTGATGATCGTGTCGATCGCGATCGCGGTCTTGCCGGTCTGGCGGTCGCCGATGATGAGCTGGCGCTGGCCGCGGCCGACGGGGATCATCGCGTCGATGGCCTTGATGCCGGTCTGCAGCGGCTCGTGGACGCTCTTGCGCTGCATGACGCCCGGCGCCTGCAGCTCGAGCGCGCGACGGCCTTCTGAGGCGATCTCGCCGAGACCGTCGATCGGCGCCCCGAGCGGGTCGACGACGCGGCCGAGGTAGCCGTCGCCGACGGGCACGGAGAGCACTTCGCCCGTGCGGGTGACCTCCATACCCTCGACGATGCCCGTGAACTCGCCGAGCACGACGACGCCGATCTCGTTCTCGTCGAGGTTCTGGGCGAGGCCGAGAGTGCCGTCGGCGAAGCGGATGAGCTCGTTGGCCATGACGCCCGGGAGTCCCTCGACGTGCGCGACGCCGTCGGCGGCGTCGGTGACGCGGCCGACCTCGGTCGCGACGGCGGCGCCCGGGGCGTAGCCCTTGGCGAAGGTCTTCAGCGCGTCGCGGATCTCATCCGGGCTGATCGTCAGTTCTGCCATGTTCTTCCCTTTTCGTTCGGGCCCGAAACCGGAGCCCGTTCTGGTGTGACGGCGAAGGCCTAGCCGGCCAGCCGGAGCTTGAGTTCGGTCAGCCGGGCCGCGACGCTGCCGTCGATGACCTCGTCGCCGACCTGGACGCGCACGCCGCCGATGAGGGCGGGCTCGATGACCTGGTTGATCGTGAATCCGCGGCCGTAGCGCCGAGCGAGGCTCGCCGCGATCTCGTCGCGCTGCGCTGCGGTCAGCTCGCGAGCGACGGTCACGGTCGCGACGCCCTTGCCCGCCGCATCGGCGACGATCTCGGCACCCGTGCGCACCAGGGCCCCGATACGACGCCCGCGCGGCTGCTGCACGAGGTGGCCGATGATCGCGACGGCCTGCGGGCTCGCGCTCGCGCCGAGCAGGCCCGCCACGAGCGCGGCCTTGCCCTCGGGCGCGCCGCGCTTGCTGCCGATCGCGAGCTCGAGCTCGGCCTCGGAGGCGACCGCGCGGCCGAAGGCGAACAGCTCGCCCTCGACGGAGGTCTCCGCCCGCGCCGAAGCTGCCACCGCGCGGATGCCGATCTCTTCGATACCGGTGAGAAGCTCGACACCGTTCGACCACCGGCTCGCGACGATGCCCTCGAGCAGCGCGCGTGCAGCCGAGCTCATCGAGTGGAAGATCGCGCCGATGAGGGCGGCCTTCGACTCCGGGCTCGCCGAGGGATCGGTGAGCGCGCTCACGAGCTGCGGTGAGGAGCCGATCGCCCGCGCCGCAGCGAGCAGCTGCTCGCCGGTCGCGAGGTCGACGCCGTCCGCCGCGGCCAGCGCAGCGCGGGCCGCCTCGAGAGCGCTTCTCGTCGCTGAGCCCATGCCTACTTGGCCGCCTTCTCGCTGGTCTCGAGGTCGGCGAGGAAGCGGTCGACGAGAGCCGTGGCGCGCGCGTCATCGGCGAGCGACTCGCCGATGACGCCGCTGGCGAGATCGAGTGCGAGCGAGCCGACCTCGGCGCGAAGGGTCACGAGCGCGGCCTGGCGCTCGGCCTCGATCTGCTGCTGGGCGGTCGCGGTGATGCGCGCGGCCTCCGCGCTCGCCTGCTCCTTGAGCTCGGCGAGGATCGCCCCGCCGTCGACACGCGCCTGCTCACGGATCTTCGCCGCCTCGGCGCGGGCCTCGGCGAGCAGCTTGTTGTATTCCTCGAGCGCTGCCTTCGCCTCCGCCTGCGCGGTCTCGGCCTGCTTGATGCCGCCCTCGATCCTCGCGCTGCGCTCATCGAGCGTCGCCTGCATGCGGGGAAGGACGACCTTCCAGAACAGCAGGAGGACGAGCAGGAACGGGATGATCGAGTAGACGATGTCGTACCACGCCGGGAGGAGAGGGTTGGGCTTCTCCTCCGCCGCGATGATGAGGGCCTCAAGCACGAGCGGATCCTTAGACGAAGATGAAGTAGGTCGCGATACCGATGAAGGCGAGCGCCTCGGTGAACGCGATACCGATGTACATGAGGACCGTCAGACGGCCCTGCAGCTCGGGCTGGCGGGCGACCGACTCGATCGTCTTGCCGACGACGATGCCCACGCCGATGGCCGGGCCGATCGCGGCGAGACCGTAGCCGACGGTCGCGATGTTGCCGGAGATCTCGGCGAGAACGGTGTTTGCGTCCACGAGGGGTGTTTCCTTCCGTGTTGGATGAACCGGGCGGGAGCCCGGCCTAGTGCTCTTCCGCCAGCGCGAGCTGGAGGTAGACAGCGGTCAAGAGGGTGAAGACGTATGCCTGCAGCAGGGAGACGAGGATCTCGAAGAACGTGAAGGCGATGCCGAAGAGCTGCGTGCCGACGCCGGCGAGGATCCAGCCGCCGCCGAGGTCGGTCATGAAGAAGGCCGAGGCCGAGAAGAAGAGCACGAGCAGCAGGTGCCCGACGACCATGTTCATGAGCAGTCGGAGGGTCAGCGTCACCGGCCGGAGGATGAACATCGAGACGAACTCGATCGGCGTGACGATGAGGTAGAGCGGCCACGGCACCCCGGGCGGGAAGAGCGCGTTGCGCAGGAAGGCGCCGGGGTGCTTGCGCAGACCGGCGTAGATGAAGGCGATGTACGAGGCGGCCGCGAGCACGAGCGGGAGGCCGATGACCGAGGTTCCCGCGATATTGATGCCGGGGATGATTCCCGTGAGATTGAGGAACAGCACGAGGAAGAAGATCGTCGTGAGGAGGGGCAGGAAGCGTCGGCCGTCCTTCTTGCCGAGGAGGTCTTCGGCGATGGACACCCGCACGAAGTCGAGCCCCATCTCGACCGTGCCCTGGAAGCGCCCGGGCACGAGCTTCATGTTGCGCGTGCCGAGCCAGAACACGAGGACCAGCAGCGCGACGATGACGAGTCGGACGAGCATGATGCGGTTGAGCTCGAAAGGAGTGCCCTCGAAGAGGATCGCCGGCGGGAAGAAGTCGAGGATCGACGGACCCGAGAAGCCTCCTTTGGAACCTTCTTCGGTCGCGAACGGGAGCAGGGGGATCAGGGCGGCAGCGCTCAGGGGAGTCTCCAGAATCGGGGCGGCACACGAGGTGCCGCGGCGATCGGCAGTTGCCTGTCACCCTATCAAGGAAACAGGCTCCGTCCGAATCGGGGCGACGGCGGGCGGAGGGGCTCGACCTGCGTCGAGACGCAGGCGCGAGAGCCATCGGCGAGCGCCGTCGAATGCCCGCCGACGAGCCTACGGTCGCCCGGACATCCTCGAATCGCTCACATACGGCACCCGGGCGCGGGAGACGGCGACGAGATCGACCACGAGCCCGCCGAGCACGGCGACGACGAGCGCGATGAACAGCACCGTCGGCTCGACGAACGCCGCATCTCGCAGCGTGAAAACCAGCACGAGGAAGAGCGCGAACTTCAGAAGCCACGCCCCGAGCACGATGCCGAAGTAGGCGGGCGAGAGCAGGTCGCCCTTCGTCGCGCGGTCGGCGAGCAGGATGCTGCCGGCGGTCACGGCGAGGAACACGAAACCCATGCCCGCGCCGATGAGCCCGCTCAGCAGTCCGGGCAGACCGGCGACGAGCGCTCCGACGACGCTCGCGACGACGGCGATCGCCACGCTCAGGGAGGCGCCGTAGACGATCGACAGGCGCAAGGCGAGCGCGGCCGCCGAGCGGGGGCGGTGGGCGGTGGTCATCGGAGCTCCTCCTGGTGGCGACGCGCGCGCGTCAGGGTGTCGAACAAGACGTCGTCGGGCTCGAGCTCGTCGTCGATCGGCGGTGCGGCAGCGTCGAGCGGATCGAAGCGCGCGAGCCGGCCATCCGCGTCGTGGCTCGACTGCGCGGCGGCCTCGACGCGCTTCCGTCGGCTGATCGGGGCGAGCGTGACGACCGTGCACGCGATGAGCCCGAGCACGACCGCCGTGAGCGCCCATCCCCACGACACGAACATGAACAGCAGGGTGCCGACGGCGACGACGGCGGTCCAGCCGTAGAAGATCAGCACGGCATGGAAGTGCGAGTGCCCCATGTCGAGCAGCCGGTGGTGCAGATGCAGGCGGTCGGCGCTGAAGGGCGACTTGCCGGCGCGCAGGCGGCGGAGCACTGCGAGGCCGAAGTCGAGCAGGGGCACGATGAGCACGGCGAACGGCAGCAGGAGGGGGATGAACGCGGGCAGCAGCTGGCTGCGGTCGATCGAGCTCGGATTGATCTGGGAGGTCACCGTGATCGTCGAGATCGCCATGAGCATGCCCACGACGAGCGCACCGCCGTCGCCCATGAACATCTTCGCGGGGTGCCAGTTGAGCGGCAGGAATCCCGCCGTGGCCCCGAGCAGCACCGCCATCGTGAGCGAGGCGAGGTTGAAGGCCGACTGGCCCGTCGAGATCGAGAGGATGTAGCTGTAGATGAAGAAGACCCCACCGGCGATGAGCGTGACGCCGGCCACGAGACCGTCGAGGCCGTCGATGAAGTTCACGGCGTTCATGACGAGCACGATCGCGAGCACCGTGACGATGAGCGAGAGCGTCGGCGAGAGCACCGTGATGCCGTTCTCGGGGCCGACCGGCAGCGAGACGATCTGCAGGCTCGCCCAGGCGAGGAATCCGGCGATGAGGATCTGGCTGGCCAGCTTGGTCATCCAGTCGAGATCCCACAGGTCGTCGGCGACGCCGACGCCGAGCATGACGAGAGCCGCAGCGACGATCGCGAGGACGGGGAAAGGATCGTCGAAGACGCGCTCGAACCAGCTGATCTGCGAGGCGACCGCGAGGGCGACGGCGACGCCGAGGACGATCCCGATGCCGCCGAGCCGCGGCGTCGGCCGCGTGTGCACATCACGATCGCGGATGCCCGGGTACAGCTTGAAGCGATGGCTCAGCGTGAGCACCGCCACCCCGACGGCGAAGCTCGCGATCGCGGCGATGAGCGCGACGAGCGCGTAGAAGGTCACGCGAGGCGCTCCGCGCCGACGACACGCGCGATCTCGTCGTCGGGGATGACGCCGTGGCGCACGATGCGCAGCCTGCCGTCGGGCAGATGCAGGCTCGTGGCGTCGACGATCGTGGACCCGGGATCGCGGGCCTCGTCGCGCCCCTCCCCCACGGCGCCTCCGTCGAGGTAGACGGCGACGCGGTCGCCGAGCATCTCAACCGCCTCCTGCACCGTACGCGCGGCCGGGCGGCCGCTGATGTTCGCGCTCGAGACGGCGAGCGGGCCGGTGTCGGCGAGCAGATGCAGGGCGTGCCGGTTGTCCGGCATGCGCAGGGCGACGGTGCCGCGCGTCTCCCCGAGATCCCACACGAGCGACTCGCGAGCCTCGACGATCACGGTGAGCCCGCCGGGCCAGAACTCGGCGACGAGCGAATGGACCTCGGGCGGCACCGATTCCGCGAGCGCCGAGAGCGTCGGGATTCCCGGGATGAGCACGGGCGGCGGGGCGTCTCGGCCGCGCTCCTTCGCATCGAGAAGTCGTTGCACGGCCTCGGGGCGGAAGGCGTCGGCGGCGACGCCGTAGACGGTGTCGGTCGGCAGGACGACGAGCTCGCCACGCCCGATCGCCCCGCGAGCGGCACGCAGGCCCGCCAGCAGCTCGGCCTCCACGGAGCAGTCGAACACGGTCGTCATGATGCGTTCATCGTAGTGCGGCATGCTGGGGAGGCGGCCCGCTCGCGGAGCCGCCTCGCCCAGTCCTCGCACGGAAACCGGACCCCTCGCGCATGAGCCTGCTGTTCATCTTCGACATGGACGACGTGCTGTACGACTACGACTGGCGCACCCGCATGGCGGCGCTCACGGCGATCACCGGGCACGACCTGCTCGAGCTGCGGCGGCGCTGGTGGATCAACGGTCTCGAGGAGCGCGCAGAGGCGGGCTCCCCCTCGACGCCCGTGGCGTACCTCGCCGCGGTCGCCGAGGCGATCGGAGCAGAGATCGGGCTCGAGGAGTGGGTGCGCATCCGCTCGGACGCCACCCGCCCGCGCCCCGAGGCCCTCGACGCCGTGCGGCGGGCGGGCGAGCTCGGCCGGGTCGCTCTGCTGACCAACAACGGCATCCTCATCCACGAGCACCTGCACCTCGTCGCGCCCGAGCTCGTGCCGATCATGGGGCGCGAGCACATGTTCGCGACGGCGGCGTTCGGAGCCCGCAAGCCCGACCCTGTCGTATTCGCGCGCGTGATCGAGCACTACGGCACCCCAGCCACTGACGCCTTCTTCACGGACGATCGCATCGAGAACGTCGAAGGGGCCGAGTCGATCGGCATCACCGGGCACCTCTATCGCGACGCCGCCGGGCTGCGCACGGCGATCGAGGCTTTCGCCGCCGAGTGGCAAGCCGCCTGACCGGCGCACACCGGCGCACCGGACGCGCTCACCGTGCGGCGGTCGTCGCCCGATCGCGAGCGAGGAGGTCGCGGTGGCACGCGATCGCGCCGAAGCCGCACGCCATGAGAATCTCGGCGATCTCGGCCGCCTGCAGCTCGCCGTGCTCGATGACGAGAGTGCCACCGGGGCGCAGGAGGCGGCGCGCCGTCGTCGAGAGCGCGCGCACGGCATCCAGGCCGTCCCGCCCCGAATAGAGGGCCGCGGGCGGCTCGAAGAGCCGCACCTCGGGGTCGCGCGGCACCGCGTCGATCGGGATGTACGGCGGGTTCGAGACGACGACGTCGACAGTGCCGTCGAGCTCGGGCAGCGCATCGGCCAGGTCGGCGAAGACCAGGCGCACGCGGTCGTCGCCGAGGCGGCGCACGTTGCGGGTCGTCCAGGGGAAGGCGGCCGGCGAGTTCTCGACGGCGACGATGCGGGCGTGCGGCACTTCGGTGGCCATGGCGAGGGCGATCGCACCGCTGCCCGATCCCAGATCGACGGCGAGCGGCGCTGGGTTCGGCACGGCGGCGAGGGCGTCGATCGCGAACTGCGCGACGAACTCGGTCTCGGGCCGGGGGGTGAAGACCCCGGGGCCGACCTCGAGCTCGAGCAGACGGAACGGCGCGACACCCGTGATGTGCTGCGCCGGTTCCCGCGTCGCCCGCCGCTCGATCGCCTCGGTGATCGCGAGCACCTGCTCGGCGTCGACGACGGCGCCCAGGAGCGCCTTCGCCTGAACCTGCCCGCGCGAAAAGCCGAGCACGTGCCCGATGAGCAGGTCGGCGTCGGCCTCCGGGCTCGGAACGCCCGCCTCGCCGAGCACTCCGATGGCGTGGCGCCGCAGCGCGTCGAGGTCGGGAGTGCTCATGCCGGGAACGGAATGGACGACGCTCACCCGAGGCCCTCGCCGAGAGCGGCGAGCCGCGCCTCCTCGTCGGCCTGGACGCACGACTCGATCACGGGGCCTAGGGCGCCGTTCATGACGGTGTCGAGGTTGTATGCCTTGTAGCCGGTGCGGTGATCCGCGATGCGGTTCTCGGGGAAGTTGTAGGTGCGGATGCGCTCCGAGCGATCCATGCCGCGGATCTGACTCTTGCGCGCGTCGCTCGCCGCCGCGTCGATCTCCTCCTGCTGCTTGGCGAGGATGCGCGCCCGGAGGACGCGCATCGCGGCCTCGCGGTTCTGGATCTGGCTCTTCTCGTTCTGCATCGAGACGACGATGCCCGTCGGCAGGTGGGTGATGCGCACGGCCGAGTCGGTCGTGTTGACGCTCTGGCCACCCGGGCCCGACGAGCGGAAGACGTCGATCTTGAGGTCGTTCTGGTTGATCTCGACCTCTTCGGGCTCGTCGACCTCGGGGAAGACGAGCACGCCCGTCGTCGAGGTGTGGATGCGACCCTGCGACTCGGTGGCCGGCACACGCTGTACGCGATGCACGCCGCCCTCGTATTTCATGCTCGCCCAGACGCCCTGCGAGGGGTCGGTCGCGTTCGACTTGATCGCGACCTGCACGTTCTTGAACCCGCCCATGTCGCTCTGGGTGGAGTCGAGCACCTCGACCTTCCAGCCGCGCGACTCGGCGTAGTACGAGTACATGCGCAACAGGTCGGCGGCGAACAGCGCGGACTCCTCGCCGCCCTCGCCGCCCTTGATCTCCATGATGACGTCGCGACCATCGTCGGGGTCGCGCGGGATCAGCAGGCGGCGCAGCTTCTCCTGCGTCGTGACGACCCGCTCCTCGAGGGCGGGCACCTCCTCGGCGAAGGCCTCGTCCTCTTTCGCGAGCTCGCGCGCGGCGGCGAGGTCGTCCTGGGCCTGCACCCAGACCTCGTGCGCGTGCTGGATCTGGCTGAGCTCGGCGTAGCGGCGGTTGAGCTTCTTGGCGCGCGCCGCGTCGGCGTGCACCGCGGGGTCGGCGAGCTGCACCTGCAACGCCTCGTGCTCGGCGATCAGTGCGGCGACCGAGTCGAACATGGGATCTCCCTCGTCAGCGGGGCCGGTGCGGCCCGCGCGGTCAGTCCTCCTTGTGGGCGGTCTGCGTGCGGTCGGCCTGCGGCAGCGCCTTCTGGATCTGCACGAGGAATTCGACGTTCGACTGCGTCTCCTTCAGCTTGCCGAGCACGATCTCGAGCGACTGCTGCGGGTCGTGGCCGGCGAGCGCACGGCGCAGGCGCCAGGTGACCTTGACCTCCTCGGCACCGAGCAGCATCTCCTCGCGGCGCGTGCCAGAGGCGCTGATGTCGACGGCGGGGAAGATGCGCTTGTCGGCGAGCTGGCGCGAGAGACGGAGCTCCATGTTGCCGGTGCCCTTGAACTCCTCGAAGATCACCTCGTCCATCTTCGAGCCGGTCTCGACGAGCGCCGTCGCGAGGATCGTCAGCGAACCGCCGTCCTCGATGTTGCGGGCGGCGCCGAAGAAGCGCTTCGGCGGGTAGAGGGCGGCCGAGTCGACGCCGCCTGAGAGGATGCGCCCGCTCGTCGGGGCGGTCACGTTGTAGGCGCGGCCCAGGCGGGTGATCGAGTCGAGGAGCACGACGACGTCGTGACCGAGCTCGACGAGGCGCTTCGCGCGCTCGATGGCGAGCTCGGCGACCGTGGTGTGATCCTCGGCGGGGCGGTCGAAGGTCGAGGCGATGACCTCGCCCTTGACCGAGCGCTGCATGTCGGTGACCTCTTCGGGGCGCTCGTCGACGAGCACGACCATGAGGTGCACCTCGGGGTTGTTCTTGGCGATCGAGTTGGCGATGGCCTGCAGCACGAGGGTCTTGCCGGCCTTCGGCGGCGACACGATCAGGCCGCGCTGACCCTTGCCGATCGGGGCCACGAGGTCGATGATGCGCGTCGAGAGCCTCTGCGGCTCGGTCTCGAGGCGCAGGCGCTCCTGCGGGTAGAGCGGCGTGAGCTTGCCGAACTCCACGCGAGCCCCGGCCTCGTCGATCGACTGACCGTTGATCGAGTCGATCGACACGAGCGCGTTGTACTTCTGCCGCCCCTGGCTCTCGCCCTCGCGCGGCTGGCGGATCGCGCCGACGACGGCGTCGCCCTTGCGCAAGTGGTACTTCTTGACCTGGCCGAGCGAGACGTAGACATCGCTCGGGCCGGGCAGGTAGCCGCTCGTGCGCACGAAGGCGTAGTTGTCGAGCACGTCGAGGATTCCCGCGACCGGGATCAGCACGTCGTCGTCGCCGACCTCGGGCTCGAAGTCGTCGCCGGCCGGACCGCGCCCGCGCTTGCGATCGCGACCGCGACCGCGAGCCCGGCCGTCGGCATCCTGATCGGCACGATCGCTCTGGGGCCCGTTCCCACCGCCCTGCTGCTGCGTCTGGCTCTGCTGGGCGTTCTGCTGGCCGCGGCCGCCCTGGCGTCCGCCCTGGGCCTGCCCGCCCTGGTTCTGTCCGCCCTGGGCCTGCCCACTCGGCGTCTGGCCGGCGTCGCCCTGCTCGGCCCTCTCGCCGCCCTGCTGGCTGCGCTCGCGGCTGCGGCGGTTGCGGTTTCGGTTGCGGCCGCGGGGGCCGCCGTTCTCGTCATCGGATGCCTCGGCGGCGGCGTTCGCGGAGCCCTCGGCCCCGCTGCGCCCGCCCTCGCCGCCGGACTCGACCGCCGGCGCCACCTCGAGACCGGCGTCGCCGGAGGCGGTGTGATCGCGGGCGGAGCGGCGCCCGGCCGCGGCGGACGACTCGGCGACATCGCCTGAACCCGTCTCGGCGGCGCCATCGGCTGCTTCAGCCGGCTCGTCGACGGGAGTCGCGGTGAGGGTTCCGCTCGAGACGCGGCGCGAGGCACGGCGCGCCGCCGAGGCGGGCGCGCGGTCGAGCACGGGAGCCTCGTCGAGAGCGGAGAGGTCGACGGCGGGCGCCGCCTCGCTCTCGGCGACCGCGGTCGCGGTGCCGACGGCGGCGCCGCCCTGATTCGCGACGATCGCGGCGAGCAGATCGCCCTTGCGGAGCTTCGAGACGCCCGGGATTCCGAGCTCGGTGGCCAGCTGCTGCAGCTGCGGGAGCTTCAGGGCGGCCAGGTCGGCGGCGGCCGCGCTCGCAGCGCGGTCGGTGGTGTCAGTCACGGAGGTGGTGTCCTTTCGACTCCGGGCATGGTGCCGCGGAGGATGCTGATCGCTTCGGGCCGACCGCGCAGGAGGCGGTGATGATGAACCGGGAGATCGGGCGCAACGCGATGCCGCGATGCGGGCCGGTGAAAAAGCGATAGCTGCTTGGGGATGCCCGGGGAGGAGGGCCTAAGCCGCGGCCTCGACCGGATGCGCCACCACTGTAGCACCCTTGAAATCGACGGCGAGCATGTGCGAGTGCCACGGTGTGGCGGCGTGCTCCGCGACGATCTCGGCGGCGGCGAGGCGCTGCGCGGGGTCGCCGCACAGCACGAGGATCGACGGGCCCGCCCCGGAGACCACGGCGGCGAATCCGTGCCCGCGCAGCACCTGGATGAGGGCGTCGGTCTCGGGCATCGCGCTCGCGCGGTAGTTCTGGTGCAGCTTGTCCTCGGTGGCGGCGAACAGCAGCTCGGGGCTCTGGATCAGCGCGGCAATCAGCAGGGCCGACCGCGAGACGTTGAAGATCGCATCCTCGTGGGGCACCGATTCCGGTTGCAGCGACCGCGCGAGCGCCGTCGACATCGTCGTCGACTCGGGCACGCAGACGAGCAGCGAGACGCCGCGGTGCACGGTGAGGCGCTTGTGCTGCGGGCCCGCCGGGGTCATCCACGCGATGGTCAGCCCGCCGAAGAGTGCCGGGGCGACGTTGTCGGGGTGCCCCTCGAGCTCGGTCGCCCGGGCGAGCAGCCCGTCGGCGTCGATGTCGACGATGCCCTCGAGCAGCCCCTTCGCCGCCATGATGCCGCCGACGATGGCCGCGCCCGAGGAGCCCATGCCGCGCCCGTGCGGGATCACGTTGCGGGCGATGAGGTCGAGGCCCGGCATCTCGACGCCGTAGGCGTCGAAGGTGTGCTGGATCGATCGCACGATGAGGTTCGATGCATCGGTCGGCACCTCGCCCTGCCCGACGCCCTCGACCCGCACGGTCGCACCGGGCGCCTCGCGCACCGCGACCTCGAGCTCGTCGTACACCGAGAGTGCGAGACCGAGCGTGTCGAAGCCCGGGCCGAGATTGGCCGTGGTCGCGGGCACCTTCACGTGCACGCGACGGCCGGCCAGTCGGGCGTCGACGGCCATCAGACGTCAGCCTTCGACAGGCCGAGCACCTCGGCGACCTCGGCGGTGTCGACGCCGACGATCGTGGGCGCGACCTCCGAGCCGTCTGCGCGCTTGAGCGCCCACTGCGGATCCTTCAGACCGTGCCCCGTCACCGTGAGCACGACCGTCGCCCCGCGCGGGATCACGCCGGCCTCGGCGCGCTCGAGCAGCCCCGCGACCGAGATGGCTGACGCCGGCTCGACGAAGATGCCGACCTCCTGCGAGAGCAGGCGGTGCGCCTCGAGGATGCGACCATCGTCGATCGCGCCGAAGTAGCCGTCGCTGTCGGCGTGGGCGTGCAGGGCGAGCTCCCACGATGCCGGGTTGCCGATGCGGATCGCGCTCGCGATCGTCTCGGGCTTCTTCACGACCGCGCCGGTCACGAGGGGGGCGGAGCCCGCGGCCTGGAAGCCGAACATGCGTGGCAGTCTCGTGGTCGCCCCGCGGGCGAGCTCCTCGCGGTACCCGCGGTGGTACGCGGTGTAGTTGCCCGCGTTGCCGACCGGCAGCAGATGGAAGTCGGGCGCATCCCCCAGAACCTCGACGACCTCGTACGCGGCCGTCTTCTGGCCCTCGATGCGGTCGGGGTTGACCGAGTTGACGAGGTGCACGGGGTAGTTCGCCGCGAGGTCGCGGGCGATGTCGAGGCAGTCGTCGAAGTTGCCCTGCACCTGGATGAGCTGACCCTTGTGCGCGATCGCCTGGCTGAGCTTGCCCATCGCGATCTTGCCCTCGGGCACGAGCACCGCCGCGGTGATGCCCGCGTGGGTGGCGTAGGCGGCGGCCGAGGCCGAGGTGTTGCCGGTCGAGGCGCAGATGACGGCCCTCGCGCCGTGCTCGACGGCCTTCGAGATCGCCATCGTCATGCCGCGGTCCTTGAACGAGCCCGTGGGGTTCATGCCCTCGAACTTGACCCAGACCTCGGCGCCGGTGCGCTCGGAGAGGTACCGCGCGGGGATGAGCGGCGTGCCGCCCTCGCCGAGCGTGATGATCGGGGTCGCCGCGCTGATGTCCAGCCGGTCGGCGTACTCGTGCAGAACGCCCCGCCACTGCTTCGCCATCTAGAGTCCTTCTACTCGCAGCACGCCGGTCACGCAGTGGACGACCGTGCTGGTGGTCAGTGCCGCGACCGTTGCGGCGAGATCGGCCTCCGTCGCTTCGTGGGTGCCGATCACCAGGGTAGCGGCGGGCGCGGCGGCGCCGTCACCGCCTCCGGTGGAGGCGACGGACTGCTCGACCGTCTCGACGGAGACCCCGTGCTCGCTGAAGAGGGTGGCGATCGCGGCGAGCACGCCGGGCTGGTCCGCCACCTGGAGGGTGATCTGGTAGCGGGTGGTCACGGCGCTGATGGGCAGGACCGGGAGGTTCGCGTGGGTCGACTCGGCGACACCGGGCCCGCCGGCGACGTGGCGGCGGGCGGCCGAGACGACGTCGCCGAGCACGGCCGAGGCGGTCTGGATGCCGCCGGCGCCCGCGCCGTAGAACATGAGCGGGCCGGCGGCCTCGGCCTCGACGAAGACGGCGTTGTTTGCGCCGTGCACGGCGGCGAGCGGGTGCTCGTCGGGCACGAGCGCCGGGTACACGCGGGCCGAGACGCCCTCGCGACCGGTCTCGGGGTCGAGCAGCTTCTCGCAGATGGCGAGCAGCTTGACGACGTAGCCGGCCTTGCGCGCGTTGCGCACGTCGTCGAGCGTCACCGCGGTGATGCCCTCGCGGTAGACCGCGTCGGCCGGCACGAGCGTGTGGAAGGCGAGGCTCGCGAGGATGCCCGCCTTCTGCGCCGCGTCGTACCCGCCGATGTCGGCGGTCGGGTCGGCCTCGGCGTAGCCGAGCTCGGTCGCGGTCGCGAGCGCCTGCTCCATGGTCTCGCCGTGCTTGTCCATGCGGTCGAGGATGAAGTTGGTCGTGCCGTTGACGATGCCGAGGATGCGCGTGACCCGGTCGCCGGCGAGCGAATCGCGCAGCGGGCGGATGATCGGGATCGCCCCGCCGACGGCGGCCTCGTAGTACAGCTGCGCACCCACCTGCTCGGCGGCCTCGAACAGCTCGGGGCCGTGCGTGGCGAGCAGCGCCTTGTTGGCCGTGATGACGTCGGCGCCCGAGTTGAGGGCCTGGAGGATGTGGGTGCGAGCCGGCTCGAGCCCGCCCATGAGCTCGACGACGATGTCGGCGCCGAGGATGAGCGACTCGGCGTCGGTCGTGAGCAGCTCGCGCGGGATGTCGGTCGTGCGCGGAGCATCCGTATCGCGCACCGCGACGCCGACGAGCTCGATGCCGGCGCCGACGCGCGCGGCGAGCTCGTCGGCGTGGGTCAGCAGCTGGTCGGCGACCTGGGCGCCGACGCTGCCCGCTCCGAGCAGGGCGATGCGGAGGTTGCGGTACTCGATCACGGTCGGGTGATCCTCTCGGGTCGGGCAGCGGGTCGGGTCGACGGCGCGGGCTGCGCGCCGGGGTCGCGCCGGAGGAGGTCCTCCTCGGTCTCGCCGCGCACGATGACGCGCGCGGCTCCGTCGCGGACGGCGACGACGGCGGGGCGCGCGAGGTAGTTGTAGTTGCTCGCGAGCGAGAAGCAGTAGGCGCCGGTCGCGGGCACGGCGACGAGGTCGCCGGCCGAGACATCGCCCGGCAGGTAGTCGGACTGCACGACGATGTCGCCGCTCTCGCAGTGCTTGCCGGTGACGCGCACGAGGGCCGGGTCGACGTCGGAGGCGCGGCTCGCGAGGCGCACGCCGTAGTCGGCGCCGTAGAGGGCGGGGCGCGCGTTGTCGCTCATGCCGCCGTCGACGCTCACGTAGCGGCGCACGGCGGCGCCGCCGTCGCCGAACGTCACGACGACGTCCTTCGTCGTGCCGACCTCGTACAGCGTCACGCCGGCGGGGCCGATGATCGTGCGGCCCGGCTCGACGGCGATGCGCGGCACCGGGATGCCGAGCTCGCGGCAGACGGACGACACCGCCTCGGCGAGCCCCTCCGCGATCGACTCGATCGCGGGCGCCTCGTCGCTGTCGAGGTAGGCGATGCCGAAGCCGCCGCCGAGGTTGAGCTCGGGCACCTCGCCGCCGGCGAGCAGCTCGGCGTGCAGCGCGAGCAGGCGACGCGCGGCCTCGAGGAATCCGTCGACGACGAAGATCTGCGAGCCGATGTGCGAGTGCAGGCCGAGGAAGCGCAGGTGCGGGGCGCGCGCGCGGATCGCCGCGACGGCCTCGGGCGCCTCGGCGAGCGGGATGCCGAACTTCTGATCCTCGCGCGCCGTCGCGAGGTACTCGTGGGTGTGGGCGTGCACGCCCGAGTTGATGCGCAGGCGCACGCTCTGCGTGCGGCCGTGGCGCTCGGCCGCCGCGGCGACGCGCTCGATCTCGACGAGCGAGTCGATGACGATCGCCCCGACCCCGACGGCGACCGCGCGATCGATCTCGGCGAAGGACTTGTTGTTGCCGTGCAGTCCGAGTCGCGCGGGGTCGACGCCCGCGGCGAGCGCCACGGCGAGCTCTCCCCCGCTCGCGACGTCGAGGTTGAGGCCGTCGGCGATCATCCAGCGCGCGACCTCGGTGCAGAGAAAGGCCTTGCCCGCGTAGTAGACGACGGCGCTCGAGCCGCGATCGCCGAATGCGGCCTCGAAAGCGGCGCGCGTGCGGACTGCCCGGCCACGGGCATCCCGCTCGTCGACGACGTAGAGGGGGGTGCCGAACTCGGCGGCGAGCGCCGTCGCCGCGACGCCGCCGATCGTCAGCACTCCGGCGTCGGTGCGCCCGGCGGTCGACGGCCAGACGTGCGCGGGCAGCGCGTTCGCGTCGTCGGGGTGGCGGAGCCACGCCGGAGCGAGCGGGTTGACGGACACGGGGAGCACCTCACGGAGATCTGCACTTGAGTGAGG
>SCPB01000021.1 GCA_005502445.1 Microbacteriaceae bacterium X2B | reverse complement strand
GACCGCGCGCGACCGAGGTCGAGCAGCGCGGCATCGACACGGTGCCCGACGCCGACCGCACCTCGACGTGGGTCGACCTCATGCGCATCCAGTTCGGCGGCGCCAACACCTTCGCGACCGTGCTGCTCGGCACGTTCCCGATCCTGCTCGGGCTGTCGTTCTGGCAGGCCGTCGCGGCGACGCTCGTCGGCCTCGCCCTCGGAATCGTCGTGCTCATGCCCATGGGCCTCTTCGGGCCGAGGACCGGCACGAACAACGCGGTCTCATCGGGCGCCTTCTTCGGCGTGCGCGGCCGCGTCGTCGGCTCGTTCCTGTCGCTGCTGACCGCCGTCGCGTTCTACTCGATCTCGGTCTGGGTGGGCGGCGACGCGCTCGTCGGCGCGCTCAACCGCCTCGCGGGCGTGCCCGACTCGGTCGGCCTGCGCACGGTCATCTACGGCATCATCGGCCTCATCGTGATCGTGGTGGTGGTGTACGGCTACCAGTTCATGCTGCTCATCAACAAGACGGCCGTCATCGCGAACTCCGTGCTCTTCCTGCTCGCCTTCGTCGCCTTCGCCGGAACATTCGACCCCTCGTACGACCCCGGGCCCGACGCTTACGCGCTCGGCGGCTTCTGGCCGACGTTCGTGCTCTCGGTGCTCATCGTCATGTCGAACCCCGTGTCGTTCGGCGCCTTCCTCGGCGACTGGTCGCGGTACATCCCCGCCTCGACGCCCGCGCGCAAGCTATTCGGCGCGACGGCGCTCGGGCAGGGCCTCACGCTCATCCCCTTCCTCTTCGGCGTCGCGACCGCCACGCTCGTCGCGGGCGAGGTCGACTACGTCTTCGCGCTCATCCAGACCTCGCCGCTCTGGTACGCCGTGCTGCTCATGGCCGTCGCCTTCATCGGCGGGCTCTCGACCGGCTCGACCTCGCTATACGGCACGGGCCTCGACTTCTCGTCGGTGTTCCCGCGCTTCACGCGCGTGCAGGCGACGGTCTTCATCGGCGTCATCGCGTTCCTGTTCATCCTGCTCGGCCGCCTCTTCTTCGACCTCCTCGGCGCCGTGAACGCCTTCGTCGGCGCGATCATCGTCACGACCACGCCGTGGATGATCATCATGGCGATCGGCTACTTCGTGCGCCGCGGCTCGTTCTCGCGCCCCGACCTGCAGGTCTTCAACCGCGGCGAGGTGGGCGGCCGCTACTGGTTCACGGGCGGCGTCAACTGGCGCGGCATGGTCGCGTGGATCGCCTCGGCCGTGCTCGGCCTGCTCTTCGCCAACTACCCGCCCGTGATCGTCGGCCCGTTCATCAACGCGGCCGGCGGCGTCGACATCAGCCTGCTCGTCGCGATCGTCTCGGCCGCCGTGCTCTACATCGGCGCGCTCGTGATCTTCCCCGAGCCGACCTACGTCTTCCCGCCGGCGGGGCCGCGCGTCGTGCCCGAGCGCGACGCCCCCCTGCAGCCGATCGAGCCCGACCACGGCTCGGCGGCCGCGAAGGCCGCCGCCCGCCGGGCGGGCTGAGCCGGATGCCCGGGGCGGGCCAGCAGACCGCCCCCGGCATCCTGCCCGCTCGCCCCGGGCATCCCGCACTCACCGCGAACGACGAAGGAGGCTCCTCGTGGAGCAGCGCACGCCCCGCGTGACCGAGAACGGCAACCTCGGCCAGGTCGACGCGACCCAGGTGCCGCGCTACGGGGGGGCGGCGACGTTCGCGCGGCTGCCGCGCTGGGACGAGATCGACCGCGCCGACGTCGTCGTGCTGGGTGTTCCGTTCGATTCGGGGGTCAGCTACCGCCCGGGCGCGCGGTTCGGGCCCGCGCACATCCGCGAGTCGTCGCGCCTGCTGCGCCCGTACAACCCGGCGCAGGATGTCGCGCCGTTCGCGGCGCAGCAGGTCGTCGACGGCGGCGACATCGCCGTCAACCCGTTCTCGATCGACGAGGCCCTGGGCAGCATCGAGCGGCACGCCGCCCGGGTGCTCGCCGAGGGCGCCCAGCTGCTCACGCTCGGCGGCGACCACACGATCGCGCTGCCGCTGCTGCGCGCGATGCACGCCGTCCACGGGCCGATCGCGGTCGTGCACTTCGACGCCCACCTCGACACCTGGGACTCCTATTTCGGCGCCGACTACACGCACGGAACGCCGTTCCGGCGCGCTGCGGAGGAGGGGCTGCTCGCGCAGGACTCGTGCCTGCACGTAGGGATCCGCGGTCCGCTGTACACGGCCGACGACCTCACCGCGGACGGCGACCTGGGCTTCCAGATCGTGCACGCGACCGAGATGGATGCCCTCGGCGTTCCCGGCGTCATCGAGCGCATGCGCGCCCGGGTGGGGAATCGCCCCGTCTACGTCTCGATCGACATCGACGTGCTCGATCCCGCCTTCGCGCCCGGGACGGGAACGCCCGAGGCGGGCGGCTTCACGAGCCGCGAACTGCTCGCGGTGCTGCGCGGATTCGCCGACGTGAACCTCGTCGGCGCCGACATCGTCGAGGTCGCGCCCGCCTACGACCACGCTCAGATCACGGGCATCGCGGCCTCGCACGCGGCGTACGAGCTGCTGTCGGTCATGGCGCGTCGACGGAGCGCGGCGTGAGCGCGGCGGGCGGGCCGGCGGCGGCCGCGGCCGACGAGGCCGTCGTCGCCGCGGTGCTCGCGGCGGCCGACGCGATCGTCGACGACTTCGGCCACCACCGCACGGCGTCCTACTTCGCGGGCTTCACGCCCGACGCGACCTTCGTCTTCCACACCGCCGATCGCCGGCTCGAGAGCCGCGCCGAATACGAGGAGCTGTGGGCGCAGTGGGAGCGCGAGGACGGCTTCCGCGTGCACGGCTGCCGCTCGAGCGACCGCCGGGTGCAACTGCTCGGCGACACGGCGATCTTCACGCATTCCGTCGACTCGCGCATCGAGCTCGGCGGTTCGGTCGACGACGTGGCCGAGCGCGAATCGATCGTGTTCGCGCTGCGCGACGGTCGCTGGCTCGCCGTGCACGAGCATCTCTCGCCGCGCGCACCGGCGTAGCGCCGTTCTTTCGGCGCCTGCCTACGACGCGGAGTCCGCAGATCGGCCCGCGTCGAGCCGACTCAGGATCTCGTGAAGTTCGGCGATCATCGCCGTCTGGCGATTGTTGATCTCCAAGACGGCCTCGATGTCGGCTTTCGCGGCGAGATTCGTGTCGAAGTCGTGCTGCGCGAGCGCCGCCGCGATGCTGTCCTGCCTTTTCGCGGCGATGAGGAGGATCGCCCCCTGGAGGCCGGCGAGCATGCTCAGGAAGAGGTTCAGCAGGATGAACGGGTAGGGATCCCAGGCGAACGCGAACGAGTTCACGGTGGCCCAGGCGACCATGAACACCAGGAACGAGCCGACGAACGTCCAGCTGCCCATCGAGTTGCGCAGGGCGTCGGCCGCCCGCTCCCCTCGGGTCAACCTCTCTCGCCCCTCTTGATGCCAGGTGCGAGGCGGTGTCGGTCGGGCGCTGGAGAGGCTCATGGCCCGATGCTACTCAGGGCAGGCGCACCATGCCCTCTTGCGCGACGCTCGCGACGAGCACGCCGTCGCGCGTGAAGATGCGCCCCATCGACAGCCCGCGGCCGCCGATCGCGGTGGGCGACTCCTGCACGTAGCAGAGCCAGTCGTCGACGCGCGCGAAGCGGTGCCACCACATCGCGTGGTCGAGGCTCGCCATCTTGAGCCCGGGCGTCGCCCAGGAGGCGCCGTGGCGGCGCAGGATCGGCTCGAGCAGCGAGTAGTCGCTCGCGTAGGCGAGAGCGGCGCGATGCAGGTTCTCGTCGTCGGGCAGCGGCGAGAGCGCGCGCAGCCACACGGCCTGCCGGGCCACGGGCTCGCGGTCGCCGCCGAAGTAGATGTGGCCGTTCGCATGCCGCAGGTCGAAGGGGCGTTCGGTCGCCCAGAACTTCGCGACGGGGTGGTCGAGCTCGTGCAGCACCTCGGAGGCGCTCGGCAGGTCCTCCGGCTGGGGGATGCCCTCCGGCATCGTCGCCTGGTGGTCGAGCCCCGGGTCGACGTCCTGGAACGACGCGATCATCGACAGGATCGGCACGCCGTTCTGGAACGCCTGGGTCCGCCGCGTCGAGAACGAGCGCCCGTCGTGGATGCGGTCGACCGAGAACGTGATCGGCAGGTTCACGTCGCCGGGCCGCAGGAAGTAGCCGTGCATCGAGTGGATGAATCGGTCGCCCTCGACCGTGCGGATCGCCGCGAGCACCGATTGCGCCATGACCTGCCCGCCGAAGACGCGGCCCTGCGGCATCCACTGGCTGGGGGCGGTGAAGATGTCCTCGGTCGTGCGCGCGCCCGTGTCGGTCAGGGTGAGCGCCTGCAGCATCGCGGCGACGGGATCGGGAGGGGCGGTCTCATCGGTCACGCCCGTAGTCTAGGGATCGATGTCGAGCGTCTTCACCCTTCCCGACGCGACCGCCGGGCACGACCTGCAGGTCATGCTCGGGCGTGCCGCGCGCCTCGACGAGGGCGCCGCCGTGCGGCTCATCATCGACTCGGGCGTGCTCGCCGTCTACGTCGCGGTCATCCACCCTCGCGGTCTGCTCGACCGCGGCCCCACCGTTCTCGGACTGCGCACCCTCGAGGCGAGCGGCGACGACGTCGATGTCGTCGTGCCGTTGCGATCGCTGCAGGCGCGCGTGGATGCCGCGCTCGCCTCTGCGACGGAGGGCGGCATCCCCATCGCGATGCCGACATCCGTCAACACCGTGGTGTGGGCGGCGATCTCGCCGCCCCGCGGCGGCTGGCAGCGTATGCAGCCGATCGAGGCGGCGCTGCTGGAATCCACCGCGCGCGCGGGCATCGACGAGATCGCCGAGGCGGTGCCCGAGGGGCTCGGCGCCGAGCTCGTGCACCGCGTGCGCAGCGAGGTCTGGGGTCGGCCCATCGACGGACTCGACCACGTGCCGGCCGGTGTCGCCTTCGCGGCGCTGAGCCTCGGGTTCCTCGGCGACGACCCCGTCGAGCAGTTCGCCTCCGGATCGTGGCTGCGGTTGTCGACCGAGCGCGGGCACGTTCTCGTCAAGCAGGCCGGCTGGTCGCTCTCGCGCTGAGTCGCGCTTCGTGCTCGTTCGCGCCCGGGCTCGTCACAGGCTGCGGCGGGTCGCCCTTGTCAACGCGCCGCACGCTGGCTACCGTCGGAGTCAACTCCGGGCAATGTCGCCCGGATCAGTCATGCGGTCTACCGGCCGACGACTGTGAGGATCGTCCGCCCACCGGCTCACCCGCTGGCGGCGCGGCGGATCGGAGAAGCGATGCGTACAACAGTGTCCGACGACGGCATCGAGACGGTGCTGCCGAGCCCGCCGGGCGAACTCGTGCAACTGCTCGACCCCGAGGGCAACCGCGTCAGCGACCCGCTCTACGATCCGTACGTGGCCGACGTCACGGGCGATCAGCTCGCGAGCCTCTACGAGGACCTCGTGATCGTGCGGCGCCTCGACGTCGAGGCCACGGCGCTGCAGCGCCAGGGCCAGCTCGGCCTGTGGCCGCCGCTGCTCGGCCAGGAGGCCGCCCAGGTCGGCTCGGCCCGCACCCTGCGCCCCGACGACTTCGTCTTCTCGAGCTATCGCGAGAACGCCGTCGCCTACTGCCGTGGCGTGCGGTTGCCCGACATCGTGAAGGTCTGGCGCGGGACCGCCCAGTCGGGCTGGGACCCGCACACGGTCAACATGGCCACCCCGGCGATCGTGATCGGCGCGCAGACCCTGCACGCGGTCGGCTACGCGGTCGGCTGCCTGCGCGATGGCGTCGACTCGGCGACGATCACCTATTTCGGCGACGGCGCGACGACGCAGGGCGACGTCAACGAGGCGCTCGTCTTCGCGGCCTCCTTCCACGCGCCCGTCGTGTTCTTCTGCCAGAACAACCAGTGGGCGATCAGCGAGCCCGTCGGGCTGCAGGCGCAGCGGCCGATCGCCGAGCGCGCGCCCGGGTTCGGCATTCCGAGCATCCGCGTCGACGGCAACGACGTGCTCGCGGTCATCGCGGCGACGCGCCGCGCCCTCGAGCGCGCCCACGGGGGCGAGGGGCCGACCTTCATCGAGGCCGTCACCTACCGCATGGGCCCGCACACGACCTCTGACGACCCCACGCGCTACGTCGACCCCCTGCAGCGCGAGGAGTGGGCCGCGAAAGACCCGATCGGGCGGGTGGAGGCCCATCTGCGCGAACGGGGCGTGCTGACCGAGGCGCTCGCCGCATCCATCGCCGACCGCGCGAACGAGGTCGCCGCCGAGTTCCGGGCCGGGTGCGTCGCGCTCGAGAACCCCGCCCCGCTGTCGGTGTTCGACAACGTGTACGCCGAGCCTCATGCGCCGCTCGCCCGTCAGCGCTCGCAGCAGGCCGCGTACCTGCGCAGCATCGGGGAGGTGGCGGAATGACCGAGCTCACCCTCGCGAAGGCGATCACCTCGGGGCTGCGCCGCGCCCTGGCCGACGACGACCGCGTCGTGCTGCTGGGGGAGGACATCGGCACGCTCGGCGGCGTGTTCCGCGTCACCGACGGCCTGCAGCGCGAGTTCGGCGCCGACCGGGTCATGGATATGCCGCTCGCGGAATCCGGGATCATCGGCATGGCCGTCGGGCTCGCCTACCGCGGCTTCCGTCCCGTCGTGGAGATCCAGTTCGACGGCTTCATCTACCCGGCCTTCGACCAGATCGTCGCCCAGGTCGCGAAGATGCACTATCGCACCGGCGGGGCGGTGCGCATGCCGATCACGATCCGCGTGCCCTTCGGCGGCGGCATCGGCGCGGTCGAGCACCATTCCGAGTCGCCCGAGGCCTACTTCGCGCACACCGCGGGGCTGCGGGTCGTCACGTGCTCGACGCCGCAGGACGCCCACACGATGATCCGCCAGGCGATCGCGTGCGACGACCCCGTGCTGTTCTTCGAGCCGAAGCGCCGCTACTGGACGAAGGGCGAGGTCGACGAGGATGCGACGTACCCCTTCGATCGCGCCCGCGTCGTGCTCGAGGGCACCGACGTGACGATCGTCGCCTACGGTCCGCTCGTGGCGACCGCGATCGATGCCGCGATCGCCGCGGGCGACGATGGCGTCTCGGTCGAGGTCGTCGACCTGCGCTCGCTCTCGCCGCTCGACCTCGACACGGTCGAGGCGAGCGTGTCTAAGACCGGCCGGCTCGTCATCACGCACGAGGCGCAGCAGTTCGGGGGGCTCGGCGCCGAGCTCGCCGCGAGCATCACCGACCGCTGCTTCCTGCACCTCGAGGCCGCGCCCGCGCGCGTCACCGGTTTCGACACGCCCTACCCGAGCGCGCGGGCGGAGGAGCACTTCCTGCCCGACCTCGACCGCATCCTCGACGCCGTCGACCGTGTGCTCGGGCGCGCGAACGCGCTCACCGGCTGGAGCGACTCATGACCGTGCACGAGTTCCGCCTCCCCGACCTCGGCGAGGGCCTCACCGAGTCGGAGATCGTCGAGTGGCACGTCGCCGTCGGCGACCGCGTCGCCCTCAACCAGACCATCGCCGACGTCGAGACGGCGAAGGCGATCGTGCAGCTGCCGTCGCCGTTCGCGGGCGTCGTCGCTGCCCTGCTCGTCGAGCCCGGGATGACCGTGCAGGTGGGCGCTCCAATCGTCTCGATCGAGGTCGCAGCGGATGCTGCGCTCGCGTCTGCGCCGGAGAGCGAGCCCGAACCATCCGAGGCTCCGGCGCCGCGCACCGCCGCGCCGACCGAGGCCGCACCCGCCACGGTCGACGAGCCGGAGGTCGCAGCCGAGGCCGCACCCGCCGCCGAGCGGCAGTCGGTGCTCGTCGGCTACGGGCCCGCCCTCGAGTCGGGGAGTCGCCCGAAGCGCAAGCGGCGCACGCTGCCGGAGCGCCCCGCCGACCGGCCGCCCGGGGGCGGCGGGCCGGCCGCCGGCCGCCGTCCCGCACCCCTGCGGGGCGCCGCGACGGCGACGCCCCCTGTGCGCAAGCTCGCGCACGACGTGGGCGTCGACCTCTCCGAGGTCGACGGAACGGGCGACGGCGGTCAGGTCACGCGCGCCGACGTCACTCGATTCGCCGAGCAGGGTCGTGCTGCGGCATCCGGCCCCGCGACCGGCACCGACGCCGGTACCGGCATCGACGCAGCCGCCGCCACAAGCGCGGGTTCCTCGTCGGCCGACGGCCGGCCGGCCGAGGTGCGGCGCCCGATCAAGGGAGTGCGCAAGGCGACCGCCGAGGCGATGGTGCGCAGCGCGTTCGCCGCCCCGCACGTGACGGAGTTCCTGGCCGTCGACGTCACGGCTGCGAGCGAGCTCGTGACGCGGCTCAAGGCGCGCGGGCAGAGCGCGTCGATGCTCGCGCTCGTCGCCAAGGCCCTCTGCATCGCGGTCGGCCGCAACCCGAGCCTCAACTCGCGGTGGGACGACGCCACGAACGAGATCGTCGAGCTGCGCGACGTCGCACTCGGCATCGCCGTGGCCACGCCGCGCGGGCTGCTCGTGCCGAGCATCCCCGATGCCGGGTCGAAGACCGTGCCTCAGCTCGCCGACGCGATCAGGGAGCTCGCCGAGACCGCGCGCGAGGGTCGCACGCCCCCGTCCGCGCTGAGCGGCGGAACGATCACGATCACCAACATCGGCGTCTTCGGCGTCGACGCGGGCACGCCGATCATCAACCCGGGTGAGGCGGCGATCCTCGCGATGGGCGCCGTGCGGCGCCGGCCGTGGGAGTTCGAGGGCGGCATCGCGCTGCGCGAGGTCATGACGCTCAGCCTGTCGTTCGACCACCGGCTCGTCGACGGCGAGCAGGGGTCGCGGTTCCTGACCGACATCGGGGGAGTGCTGCGCGACCCCGCGAGCGTGCTCGCGCTCGTGTAGGGGAGCCGGGTGTGCGGGGTCGGCCCGGCCCCGTCCGGCCCGGCCCGGCCCGGGCCGGCCCGGCCTCCCCACGAGTGCACGGGTTTCTCACGAGTTCACGTGAAAGTTCATGTGAACTCGTGAAGGAGTCGTGCACCCGTGAGGCTGTTTGGGGCCGGACCGGTCGGCGGGGAGCGGGGAGCGGGCCGCGGGTCAAGAGGTCAGTGCGGCCAGCGCCATCGATTCGAGGATGCTCCGCGCGGCCCGGGCGCCGGCGCGCGAGCTGTGCGGCGTCGAGTTGATGAGCCCGAAGGTCGCGTGGGCGCGCGTGCGCAGAGCGTCGCGCGGCTCGCCGGGCCGCACGCGGGCGAGCACGTCGACCCAGAGCTCGACGTACTCGCGCTGCAGCGCGCGTACGGCGTGCCGGCCGTCGTCGGTGAGGCTGTCGAGGTCGTGGTCCTGCACGCGGATGACGTCGGCGTTGGCGAGCGCGAAGTCGACGTGGAACGCCACGAGCCGTGCGAGCGCGGCCGCGGCGTCGGGCTCGGCTTCGACGACGGCGCGCCCGCCGGTGAGCAGGCCCTCGCTCGCATCGATGAGGAGCGCCGCGAGCACCGCCTGCTTGCTCGCGAAGTGCCGATAGACGGCCGGGCCGCTCACGCCGGCGGCGGCGCCGAGCTCGTCGATCGAGACGCGCGCGAAACCGCGCTCGGCGAAGAGCTCGGCGGCCGCGCGCAGCAGGGCCGCGCGGCGATCGGCCTTCGCTCGATCGCGGGCGGTCGCGGGACCGCGCTCGCCGTCGCGCTCGACCCCAGTCGCGATCGCAGCCGGGGATGCGCCGTCGAGACCCGTCGTCATGACGCCAGTCTAGACATCCCGGTTAACGGTGACTAACCTGATCGAGTGAGCGTTCGCTAACCGGACGGCTGCACGCCCCGCGAACCGATCGGCGCCACGAGCCGCCGCCGGAGACGAAGGAGAGCGGTCGATGGAGACCCTCGGCACGAGCGCCGCCGCCGCCTCGGCGTCGAATGCGAGCGCCATGCGCGCCCTCGTCGACGACCTGCGCGCCCGGCTCGCCCGGGCGGCCCGCGGCGGCCCCGAGCGCTCGCGCGAGCGGCACGTCGCCCGCGGCAAGCTCCTGCCGCGCGAGCGCATCGACGCCCTGCTCGACGAGGGCAGTCCCTTCCTCGAACTCGCGCCCCTCGCCGCCACCGGGCTCTACGACGACGAGGCGCCCGCCGCGGGCGTCATCGCCGGCATCGGCCTCGTGCACGGCCGCCACGTGCTCGTCATCTCGAACGACGCGACGGTCAAGGGCGGCACGTACTTCCCGCTCACGGTCAAGAAGCACCTGCGGGCGCAGGAGGTCGCGCTCGAGAACCGCCTGCCGTGCGTGTACCTCGTCGACTCGGGCGGCGCGTACCTGCCGCTGCAGGCCGAGGTCTTCCCCGACCGAGACCACTTCGGCCGCATCTTCTTCAACCAGGCGCGGATGTCCGCGGCCGGCATCCCGCAGATCGCCTCCGTCATGGGCTCGTGCACCGCGGGAGGCGCCTATGTGCCGGCGATGAGCGACGAGACCGTCATCGTGCGCGACCAGGGCACGATCTTCCTCGGCGGGCCGCCGCTCGTGAAGGCGGCGATCGGCGAGGTCGTGAGCGCGGAGGAGCTCGGCGGCGGCGACACGCACGCGCGCACCTCGGGCGTCGTCGACCACCTCGCCGACGACGACGCGCACGCCCTGCAGATCGTGCGCGACATCCTCGCCACCGTGCCGCCGCCCGCCGCGCCCGTGTGGGAGGTGCTCGAGAGCCGCCCGCCCGCCGTCGACGAGAGCACGCTCTACGACGTGATCCCGCCCGACGTGCAGACCCCGTACGACGTGCGCGAGGTCATCGCTCGGCTCGTCGACGGCAGCGAGCTGCACGAGTTCAAGCGCGAGTACGGCACGACGCTCGTCACGGGCTTCGCGCGCATCCACGGTCACCCCGCCGGCATCGTCGCCAACAACGGCGTGCTGTTCAGCGAGTCGGCCCTCAAGGGCGCGCACTTCATCGAGCTGTGCGACCAGCGCGGGGTGCCGCTGCTGTTCCTGCAGAACATCTCGGGCTTCATGGTCGGCCGCGACGCCGAGGCGGGCGGCATCGCCAAGCACGGCGCGAAGATGGTGACCGCCGTCGCGACGACGCGCGTGCCCAAGCTCACGGTCGTCATCGGCGGCTCGTTCGGCGCCGGCAACTATTCCATGTGCGGCCGGGCGTACTCGCCGCGGTTCCTGTGGATGTGGCCGAACGCCCGCATCTCGGTGATGGGCGGGCAGCAGGCCGCCGCCGTGCTCGGCACCGTGCGCCGCGACCAGCTCGGCGACGCCTGGAGCGCCGAGGAGCAGGAGGAGTTCGAGCGCCCCATCCGCGAGCTCTACGAGGCCCAGGGCAGCCCCTACTTCTCGACCGGTCGCCTCTGGGACGACGGCGTCATCGACCCCGCCGACACCCGCACGGTGCTCGGCCTCGCCCTCGACGTGTGCTCGCGCGCGCCGCTGCCCGAGCCGGCCTTCGGCCTGTTCCGGATGTGATCGCCGTGCCCGCCGCAGCCTCCCGCCCCGCACCCGCCTTCGACAGCGTGCTGGTCGCCAATCGCGGCGAGATCGCCTGCCGCATCATCCGTACGCTGCGCGAGCTGGGCATCCGCTCGATCGCCGTCTACAGCGACGCCGACAGGGATGCCCGCCACGTCGCCCTCGCGGACCTCGCCCTGCGAATCGGCCCGGCCTCCGCCGCCGAGAGCTACCTGAGCGTCGCGGCCGTGCTCGACGCCGCGCGGCGCGGGGGAGCGCAGGCGATCCACCCCGGCTACGGCTTCCTCAGTGAGAACGCCGAGCTCGCCGCGGCCTGCGCCGACGCAGGCATCGTGTTCGTCGGCCCGAGCGAGCGAGCACTCGAGGTCATGGGCGACAAGATCCGCGCGAAGGCGCACGTCGCCGCGCGCGGCGTGCCCGTCATTCGGGGTGCGGGCGAGCCCGGCATGACCGACGCCGAGCTCGAGGCGGCCGCGACCGAGGTCGGGTTCCCGCTGATCATCAAGCCCTCGGGCGGCGGCGGGGGCAAGGGCATGACGGTCGTGACCGAGCCCGAGGCCCTCGCCGAGGCCCTCGCCGGCGCTCGCCGGGTCGCGCTCAAGGCGTTCGGCGACGACACGCTGCTGCTCGAGCGCTTCATCGCCGCGCCCCGGCACATCGAGGTTCAGGTGCTCGCCGACGCCTACGGCACGACCGTGCACCTGGGCGAGCGCGAGTGCTCGCTGCAGCGCCGCCACCAGAAGATCATCGAGGAGGCGCCCTCGCCCCTGCTCGACGCGGCGACGCGCGCGGCGATCGGCGAGGCCGCCTGCGAGGTCGCCCGCAGCGTCGACTACGCCGGCGCCGGCACGGTCGAGTTCCTCGTCTCCGACGCCGCGCCCGATGAGTTCTTCTTCATGGAGATGAACACGCGCCTGCAGGTCGAGCACCCCGTGACCGAGCTCGTCACGGGCGTCGACCTCGTCGAGCAGCAACTGCGCATCGCGGCGGGGGAGCGGCTCGCCCTGCCCCCGATCACCGTCACCGGCCACGCGATCGAGGCGCGCCTCTACGCCGAGGACCCGGCGCGGGGCTTCCTGCCCGCCACCGGCACGGTGCTCGCCCTGCACGAGCCGGGGGGCGAGGGCGTTCGCGTCGACTCGGCGCTCATCGAGGGCCTCGAGGTGACGGCCGACTACGACCCCATGCTCGCGAAGATCATCGCCCACGGCCCCGATCGCGCCACGGCCCTCGCGCGCCTCGATGCGGCGCTCGCCGAGACCGTCGTGCTCGGCGTGCCGATCAATCGCGCCTTCCTGCGCGCGCTGCTCGCCGACGACGACGTGCGCGCGGGCCGCCTCGACACCGCGCTCATCGAGCGCACGCCGATCGAGACGCCCGCTCCGGATGCCGCCGCGCTCGCGGCGGCGGCCCTGCTCGAGCACGCGCGCCGGTGGCGAGTCGCCGCCGAGGGCGGCACCGCGCACGCCAGTGCGCTCTGGAGCGCGCCGAGCGGCTTCCGCCTCGGCGAGCCGCGCCCCGCGCGGTACGTGCTGACCGCGGGCGACGGGCAGACCGTGGCCGTGCTCGTGAGCGGGAGCCCCGAGGACGCGGCCGTGCGCGTCGAGGGCGGCGGGCATCCCGGCACCGCGACCGACGCCGGCGACGGGGCGCGCGCCGCACGGCTGCACCACGACGCGACGACCCTCGCCCTCGCGCTCGACGGGGCGGTCACGAGCTTCCGCTGGGCTCGCACCGGCGACGCGATCTGGCTCAGCCGCACCGGCGCCGACGCCGGCGCGTCGGTCGAGCTGCGGCTGCGCGACCGCGCGAGCCTGATGGCCGAGCACCGGGCCTCGCTCACGCGCGACCAGGGTGCCGCGAGCCCCGAGGTGCGCGCCGCGATGCCGGGGGCGGTCGTCGCCCTCGGCGCGGCGACGGGCGACCGCGTCGACGCCGGGCAGCCGCTCGTGACGATCGAGGCGATGAAGATGGAGCACGCCATGCCGGCTCCCGTCGCAGGGGTCGTGACGATCGCCATCGCGATCGGCGAGCAGGTGCGGCAGGGCCAGATCGTGGCCCGCATCGAGATCGAGAGCGACCCCGCGGCGCACCCCGCCGCATCCGCCCCCCACGAAGGAGCCCCCGCATGATCGAGTTCCCCGCATGATCGAGTTCACCGACGAGCAGCTCGCGCTGCGCGACCTGGTGCGCGAGTTCGCCGACGAGATCGTCGCCCCCCGCGCCTACGAGGCGGACGTGGCGCACGAGCTGCCCATGGACGTCGTCGCCCAGATGGGCGGGATGGGGCTGTTCGGTCTGCCCTTCCCCGAGGAGTACGGCGGCCAGGGAGGCACCTACCTCGAGCTGTGCATCGCCGTCGAGCAGCTCGCGCGCGTCGACCAGTCGATCGCGGTGACGCTCGAGGCGGGCGTCGGGCTCGGGGCGATGCCGATCTTCCGCAGCGGCACCGAGGAGCAGAAGCAGCAGTGGCTGCCGCGGCTCGCCTCGGGCGAAGCCCTCGCGGGCTTCGGGCTCACCGAGGCCGAGGCGGGTTCCGACGCCGGTGCGACCCGCACGACCGCGCGGCTCGAGAAAGGCGAGTGGGTCATCGACGGCTCGAAGCAGTTCATCACCAACTCGGGCACGCCCATCACCGAGCTCGTGACCGTCACGGCTGTCACGGGGCGCACCGAGGCGGGCAAGGCCGAGCTCAGCGCCATCCTCGTGCCCACCGGCACCCCCGGATTCACGGTCGAGCCCGGCTACGACAAGGTCGGCTGGCACGCCTCCGACACCCACCCGCTCACCTTCCAGGGCGCGCGCGTACCCGAGGCGAACCTGCTGGGCGAGCGCGGGCGCGGCTTCGCGAACTTCATCCAGACGCTCGACGAGGGCCGCGTCGCGTTCGCGGCGCTCGGCACGGGGGCGGCGCAGGGATGCCTCGATGAGGCCGTGAGCTACGCCAAGACCCGCACGGTCTTCGGCCGCCCGATCGGTGCGAACCAGCACATCGCCTTCACGCTCGCGCGCATGCAGGCCCGCGTGCACCAGGCGCGCCTCGCGACGTACGACGCCGCGCACAGGCTCGTCGCCGGAAAGCCCTTCAAACTCGAGGCGAGCATCGCCAAGATGGTCTCGAGCGAGGCGGCGATGGCGAACGCCCGCGACGCGACCCAGATCTTCGGGGGGTACGGCTTCATGAACGAGACGCCCGTAGCGCGGCACTACCGCGACGCGAAGATCCTCGAGATCGGCGAGGGCACGACCGAGGTGCAGCTCATGATCATCGCGCGCGAGCTGGGGTTCGCATGAACGCGGGCACGACCGAGGGCGAGGGCCGCCGCATCGTGCAGCGCGGCCTCTGGTTCGACGAGTTCGAGGTCGGTGCGACCTACGTGCACGCACCCGGCCGCACGGTCACCGAGGCCGACAACGTGCTCTTCACGACGCTCACGATGAACACGCAGTCGTTGCACCTCGACGCGGCCTGGGCGGCGAAGCAGCCGTTCGGTCAGCGACTGGTGAACTCGATGCTCACGCTCTCGACCCTGGTGGGAGCATCCGTCGCCCAGCTCACCCAGGGCACGATCGTGGCGAACCTCGGCTTCGGCGAGGTGACCTTCCCGCACCCGGTGCTCATTGGCGACACGCTGTACAGCGAGACGCTAGTCGAGGCGAAGCGGCTCTCAGCCTCGCGCCCGGGGCAGGGAATCGTGACGCTGCGGCACACCGCCCGCAACCAGGAGGGCACGATCGTCGCGACCGCCGTTCGCTCCACGCTCGTCTGGTGCGAGGGCGCCCAGCCATGAGCGCGGGCGACATCGCGGGCGGGTTCGACCTCGGCCCGGCGATCCTGTTCTGCCCGGCCGACCGCCCCGACCGCTTCGCGAAGGCCGCCGAGCGCGCCGACGCCGTCATCCTCGATCTCGAGGATGCCGTGGCGCCGGCCGACAAGGAGCGCGCCCGCGAGGCGTTGCGGGCCTCCGATCTCGATCCGGCCCGCACGATCGTGCGAGTGAACGCCCGCGATTCGGAGGAGTTCGATCGCGATCTGGAGGTGCTCGCCGGGGGCGCGTACCGCATCCTCATGCTGCCGAAGGCGCAGGATGCCGCGGGGCTGGAATCGTTCGCGGTCGTCGCGCTCGTCGAGACCGCCGCGGGCGTGCTCGCGGCCGATGCGCTCGCTGCGCAGCCTCATGTCGTCGCGCTCATGTGGGGGGCGGAGGATCTCGTCGCCTCGCTCGGCGGCACCTCGAGTCGCGGTCTCGACGGGCGCTACCGCGACGTCGCCCGGTATGCGCGCGCCCGGGTGCTGCTCGCGGCAGCCGCCCACGGGAAGGCGGCCATCGACGCCGTGCACCTCGACATCGCCGACCTCGCGGGGCTCGAGGAGGAGGCGCGGGACGCCGCGGCGCAGGGTTTCGCGGCGACCGCGTGCATCCACCCGGGCCAGGTCGAGACGATCAGGGCGGCGTACCGGCCGAGCGAGTCGGAGGCGGCGTGGGCGCGGGGGGTGCTCGCGGCGGCGTCCGGCCGCGCCGGGGTCTTCGCGCACGAGGGTCGCATGGTCGACGAGCCGGTGCTGCGCCACGCGCGGCGCGTGCTGCAGCGCGCGGGGGAGTGAGGCGCCCTACTGCCGCTACTCGCGGGCTCGTGTCAGGAACTGGCGCCGCCCCGATGTGTCCGAGTGCCTCCACGTGGTGGATCGACGCGAGAGCGAACGGTGAAGCCGCTATGACGTCGCAACCCAGTCGTCTCATTCCCCGCGGTCTCGAATAGTCAGTCGGCTAAACTTCAGAGCATGGCCGTTCCCGCTCGTGACAGCGAATACGCGCCCGCGCATCCTGGTGCTCCGCTCGAGCGCAGCGTTGCCGAGACGCTCGCTCGGACCCTGCGCGCGGTGGCCGATCCCACGAGGCTTCAACTGCTCAGCATGATCGTCGGTGCCGCAGACGAAGAGGTGACGGTCGGCGACCTCGCTGCCGCTCTCGGCTTTACTCAGCCCACGGTCACGCATCACCTGCGGATCCTCGTCGACGACGGCGTGCTCATCCGCAATCAGCGAGGCAAGTATGTTTGGCACGCCATCGCCCCCGGCCGCAGGGACGAGATCATCGACCTTCTGAGGTGACGATTGAGTGAAGCGCCTCGACGGATCGGCCGTCCTCTGGACACCGAATCCGCAGTCGCCCGCGCAGAGCAGATCTCGGTGCTCACCGATCCGTTCCGGCTGCGGGTCCTGAGCGCACTCGCGAGCGCACCTGACGAAGAGGGCGGGCTCGGTTTCGTGGCCCGCGTCATGGACGTTCCCGGCCAAGAGAGCCTCGTGGACGCATTGAACGCGCTCGAGGGCGCCGGCCTGTTGAGCCGGACCAGCGCGGGAACGTACCAACTGACCGCGGACGCTTGGATCCGATTTGGTCGGCTGCTGGCGAGCGGCGCGCAGGGCGCGACACCGGTGAACATTGCGGTCGGGACGTCACCCGCCGACCTCCCGCCGGTCGCTGCTCGGATCGCCCAAACCCTTGCCTATCGATTCAGTTCCTACTTCTCACCCGAGACGGTTGCGAGGTACGTGGGTGAAAGCTATGCGCTGCTTTCCGAACGAGCCCACATCGATCGCTTCCTTCCCTCGCTGACGACCCGATTCGCGACCGACCGGCTCAGCGCTCTCGCCACAGCCAAAGGGCTCGTTTTGCGAGGTACGCCGGAGGTCTTGTTCGTGTGCGTGCAGAATGCTGGCCGATCGCAGATGGCGGCCGCGATTCTCCGCTACCTGGCCGGCGACAGAGTTCACGTCCGGACGGCAGGGTCGGCCCCGGCATCCGCCGTGCATCCCACGGTGATTGACGCTCTTGACGAGATCGGCATCCCCTTGGCTGCCGAATTCCCCAAGCCGCTCACCGACGAAGTCGTGCAGGCTGCCGACTACGTGGTGACGATGGGTTGCGGCGATGCGTGCCCGATCTACCCGGGACGTCAGTACATGGACTGGTCGATCGAGGATCCCGTCGGCAGGCCGATCGAGGAGGTGCGCCAGATCCGCGATGACGTCTACTCCCGGGTGAAGAGCATGCTCGACGGGATGAACCTTCAGCGGGGCTCCGACCGACCATAACAGGATCCGTGCCCAGTCTTTGTGGGCGACGACCACCCGCTCGCGCGGATCGATCACCACCCTCGATGCGGTGGCAGGTGGTTAGAGGCGCAGACGGTATCCGATTCGGTGCACCGTCTCGATCGGGGTGTCATGGCGCGGTTCCGCATCCGAGAATGCCGCCCGCAGTCGCCCGATCGCGACCCGTGCGCGTACCGCACGATTCTGCGGATTGTCGCCGACGTGCTTCATCAACTCCTGCAGCGGAATCACGCGGGGATGAGCCACGAGCATGAAGCGGAGGATCTCGAAGTTCTTGGGCGCCAGGGTGACCTCCTTTTCGAACCAGGTCACCCGGTGCCGCGCGTCGTCGAGGGTGAGATTGCCGACTTCGATGACCAGTTCCTCCGTCTGCTCCGGTGTGCGTGAGGCCCGAACCGCATCCGCGAGTCGACCGGGACTGGTCGGCAACGCGACAGTGCTCGAGATGCCGTGGTCGAAGAGCTCTGACACCGCCTGCGCCGAACAGCCCGGGACGATGCCTGCTATGACCGGGACATGAGCCAGGGAGTGAAGAATGTCGACGAACTCCGTCAGCGGCATGTCGTTGAGATTCGTCGGTACGAGCACGATCGAATCGGGATCGCGTCCTACCTCGAGCAGCGCCGCCATCGCCGTCGGCCGGGTGGCGAGCGTCAGCCCGCGGTGCCGGAACTCTGCTGGTCGTCCCCGCGCGATCAGGTCGAGGTTTCCGACGGCCACGATTTTGACCGAACCGCGCATCGTCGAATGGGTCAGGTTCATCCGAACCGTCCGCTGATGTAGTCCTCGGTGCGCTGGTCGGTCGGGTGCTCGAAGATCTGGGTGGTCTTGCCGAACTCCACGAGCACGCCGGTGCGATCGCCGGTGCCCTCGTCGGCGAATGCGGTGAAGAATGCGGTGCGATCGGCAACGCGGGCGGCCTGCTGCATGTTGTGGGTGACGATCACGATCGTGTACTCCCGGCGCAACTCGTGCATGAGATCCTCGATGCGTACGGTGGCGATCGGATCGAGGGCTGAGCATGGCTCGTCCATGAGGATCACGTCCGGCTTCACCGCGATGGTGCGCGCGATGCAGAGCCGCTGCTGCTGGCCACCGGAGAGGCTGTAGGCCGATTGCTTGAGTTTGTCCTTGACCTCACCCCAGAGGGCGGCCTTCGTCAGCGCCTCCTCGACCAGATCGTCCATGCTGTCGACGCGCATACCTGTGACCCGCGGCCCGTAGGCGATGTTGTCGTAGATGGACTTCGGGAAGGGGTTGGGTTTCTGGAAGACCATGCCGATGCGACGGCGCACCTCGATCGCGTCGACCTTGCTGCCGTAGATGTCTTCGCCGTCGAAGAGCACCCTCCCTTCGACCCGGGCGCCGTCGACCAGGTCGTTCATGCGGTTGAGCGACCGCAGGAGTGTGGATTTGCCGCAACCTGACGGGCCGATGAGGGCGGTGATCTCGTGGAGTCCGAACTTGAGGTCGACGCCCGTAACCGCCCGGAAGCTGCCGTAGTAGACGTCGACGTTCTCGCACTGCAGTATGCCGCGCGGCTCGTCGGGCAGAAAGCCATCAGCAGGACGGGCGTTTATTCGGACTCCGGGGCCCTCGTGAGGCACGATGCTCTCGATCTTCTCGCCGGCTCTATCGATCATCGGGTTACCACCGTTTCTGGAATCTGTTGCGGATGTAGATCGCGAGCCCGTTCATGAGCACGAGAACACCGAGCAGCAGCACGCTGGTTGCGGCGGCGAGCTGGTGGAAGCCTTCCTGCGGGCGGCCTGTCCAGTTGAAGATCTGGATGGGGAGGGTCGTGTAGCCGCTCAGGATGCCACTGGGGTCGAAGCTCACGAACACGAGCGCACCGAGGACGAGCAACGGTGCCGCTTCTCCCAGTGCCCGCGACAGGGCGAGGATCGAACCCGTCGCGATGCCGGGCACGGCGGAAGGCAGCGTCTGACGCCACGTGGTCTGCCACTGCGTGGCGCCGAGGGCGAGTGAACCCTCGCGGATCTCCGTCGGCACGGCGCGCAATGCCTCGCGAGTGGCGATGATGATCACCGGCAGGATCAGGAGCGACAGCGCAAGAGCGCCGCCGATGACGATGTTCTTGTCTCGTACGCCGAGCAGGGAGAGGAAGGCGAGGGCGAGCAGTCCGTAGACGATGGAAGGCACGGCGGCCAGGTTCTGGACGTTGAGTTCGATCATCCGGTTGAACCAGTTCCTCTTGTCGGCGAACTCCTCGAGGTGGACGGCGGCGGCGATTCCGAGCGGGATCGTCATGATTGCCGTGGTCGCGATCACCCAAGCTGAGCCGAGGATCGCTGGGCGGGCGCCGGCGCGATCGGGGGATGATGCCGGGTACTCGCTCAACAGGCGCCCGGTGAACTGCCCTTGCCCATCGATGATGATCGTGACGATGAGGGTCACGAGAACCCCGAAGGCAACGACGAGGCTCAGCCAGAGCAACACGAGGAAGGTCAGAGGGGCCGGGCGACGTTCCCCATTGGTGCCCGAGGCGAGGGGGCGTTCGGGACGGATCGCGCCATCGATCGTTCCCCCGAGCGTGCGCATCAGTATGCCTCCCGGAATCTGCGAACGAAGCGAATGCTGATGAAGTTGATCAGCAGGGTGATCAGGAAGAGCAGGAGGCCGACCGCGAACAGCGTGTCGTACTCGATCGAACCCACGCGCGAGTCGCCGAGTGCGGCATTCGCGATGAAGCCGGTCATGGTCTGCCCCGCCTCGAGCGGGTTGGCGACCAGCCGGGCTTGGTTGCCGGCGGCGATGGCGACGATCATCGTCTCGCCGACGGCACGAGATACCCCGAGAACCATCGCGGCGACGATGCCCGACAACGCGGCGGGGAAGACGACTCGCAGCGTGGTCTGCATGCGGTTGGCGCCCAGCGCGGCGGATCCCTGGCGCATGGCCTGTGGCACGGCCGACATGGAGTCTTCTGAGATCGAGGCGATGGTGGGAACGATCATGACCCCCATGACCAGGCCCGCGGCTAGCACGCTGAACGCGCCTGTGGGCAGGTTCGCCCAGTCACGGAAGACTGTCGTCTGCATGAACTGCAGTGCGAAGAACCCGTACACCACGGTGGGAATTCCGGCGAGTATCTCGAGAATCGGTTTGAGCACTTTACGCAACCGCGGACTCGCGTACTCGGCGAGGAAGATTGCCGCGCCCAGACCGAGCGGAACGGCCACGAGCAGCGCGAGGAGGGTGGTCCAGGCGGTTGCGGTGACGAGGGGTACGACACCGAAAGAGGCATCGGCGAATCGCGGGGCCCAGCGGGTTCCGAACAGGAACTCGAGCACCGGCACCTCGGCGAAGAAGCCGATGGAGGGAATCGCGAGAGCGATCAGGATGCCCACCGTCGTGACGACGGTGACAGCAGCAGCGATTCGCAGGAGCAGCCGGATGACGAGCTCGCCGTAGCGGGGCCTGCCAGCGAAGCGGGATGCGGGTTCGGTATGGGGAGTCGGGCGGTCCGGCGTTGTGGCCGGACCGCCCGCGCTGACGGCTGTCGTCATCTGGTGGTGATTCCTGTTTCCGGGTGAGTGACTGCTGCCAGCGTGATCTCTGTTGTCTAGCCGAGGGTGGCGAGTTCTTCGGAGGCGACGGTGATCTGCTCGTCCGTCAGCGGGACGAACAAGGCGGCTTCGGCGATCGTGACGGCTTCGGAGACGAAGTAGTCGACGAATGCCTTCACCTGCGGCTTGTCTGTGTACGAGGCGTTGGCGACGTAGATGAACAGCGGACGGCCGAGCGGCGTGTACGTGCCGTCCTGCACTGTCTCCACAGTCGGGTAGACCCCCTCGACGGTGACCGCCTTGATCAGGTCGGCGTTCTCCTCGACATAGCTCAGGCCGAAGAAGCCGATGCCCCCGGGGTCACCCGCGACTCCCTGGACCGTGATGTTGTCGTCCTCCGAGGGGCTGTAGTCAGCGCGAATCGCACCCTCTTCTCCGTTGACAGCGTCCGTGAAGTAGTCGAACGTTCCTGAATCGGTGCCGGCTCCGAAAAGGGCGAGCGGGACATCCGGGAACGACGGGTCCACATCGGCCCAGCTCAAGACGACGCCCTCGGACTCGGGAGCCCAGATCTTGTTGAGCTGCTCGACGGAGAGGTCGTCAGCCCAGTCGTTCTCCGGATTCACTACGACGGCAAGACCGTCGTTGGCGATGACGATCTCGGTGTACCCGATTCCGTTGGCCTCGCACTCGGCGGCTTCCTCGTCCTTGATCGGGCGGGACGCGTCAGAAATGTCGGTTTCGCCCGCGCAGAATGCCTTGAAGCCTCCACCGGTGCCCGATGTCGCCACGGTCACGTTCACGCCCGGCTCGATGTCGCGGAAGAAGTCCGCGGCAGCCTCGGCCAAGGGAGCGACGGTCGAGGAGCCGTCGGCGGTGACCGCACCGGACAGCGACGACCCGGACTCGCTCTCGCCCGGAGTGGCGGATTGCCCGCTGCAGGCGGTGAGAAGGATAGCTGCGGCAGCGAACGTTGCGGTGAACGCTGCGGTCTTGCTGAATTTCGTGGACACTCTCGTGATCCCTTCTTCGGCGGCGAGGAGCCGCCGGCCAGAATGTGATTTGCCAGTCGACGACCAGCGTTCAAATAGAAGTTTGTCTATCTGAACGCCAAGTGAACACGACGTGACGCCAACATTCAAATAGAGAAACATCTATATGATGATGGAGGTCGCCGAACGTAAGCAGTGTCCTTTGCATAGATTCATGTCGATGCTTCAACGCGAGCCAGGCGCCGGCCAGCTGGATCGCTCCACGGTCGCCAGGACGCGTGGAGTCTTCGCCCCGCGAATGGGCCCGGAATCGCGTAGGAACTTTCGAGCTCATCGTGGACGTCGACGGGCATGGTCAGCTTCGCCTACTCGCAATTCCATAGACAGTCGTCTATATTTGTGAGCATGACCGAAACGTTCACAGTCCTCCTGGTCTGCATCAGCGACGCTGGTCGCTGGCAGATGGATGGGAACCTCGTCGACTCGACGGGCAAGTTCTTCGACGGAATGAGGTCGATCCGTGACCACGTCAATGGCCGAAGCGAGGCGCTGCTCGCCGAGATCCTTCCCGTCAGGGTCTAGCGATGGAAATCTTCGAGCGCAGGGGCATGCCGGGGCTCGCATACCCGGAGGCGTATCTGAAACGTCTGGCCGCCGAGTTGAGCGAGAAGTTCGCCGGCATCTTCAGCGCCGAGACGGTCGAACGTTACGTGCTCGAGTCGTACACCGGACTCCTGCGCACGTCAAAGATCAAAGCCCACCTCGCGTCGCAGACCACTCGGTTCGCCACCGACCGCTTGACAGCGTTGGCTCAAGCGAAGGGGGCGATCGAACGCGACGAGCCGGAGGTCCTCTTCGTCTGCGAGCAGAATGCAGGCCGCTCGCAAATGGCCGCTGCGCTCACCATCCACCTCTCCGGGGGCCGTGTCCGCGCCCGCTCCGCGGGTTCGATGCCAGCGCACGAGTTGAACCCCGCCGTCGTGACGGTCATGGCCGAGCTCGGCGTGGATCTGCGTAGCGAGTTCCCGAAGCCCCTCACCGACGATGTGGTGCAGGCAGCTGATGTCGTGGTGACGATGGGCTGCGGGGACGCCTGTCCCGTCTACTCCGGCAAGCGGTATCAGGATTGGGAGCTCGAAGACCCGGCCGAACTGCCACTGGAGGACGTGCGCCGCGTGCGCGACGAGATCACCGCGCGTGTGCGGGAGCTGTTGGGCGACCTGGACGTGGTGCCAGCGTGAGCAGCGATGAGATGGCTCTCGTCGGCCCCGGCCTCGTCCCACCATCGAACGCACGTCGGTGGCGGGCGGCTACTGCTCGAAGGTGTTGACCATCGCGTAGGCGGCCCGCTCGAGGTGCTCCCAGATCGCGGCCTCGTGCAGCGGCGGCAGCGCGAGAGCATCGAGCGATGCGCGCATGTGGGTGAGCCAGCGGTCGCGGGCATCCGGGTTGACGTGGAACGGCATGTGACGTGCGCGCAAGCGTGGGTGCCCGCGCTGGTCGCTGTACGTGGTCGGGCCGCCCCAGTACTGCTCCAGGAAGGCGGTCAGGCGCCAGACGGCGCCCTCCATGTCGTCGTCGGGGTACATCGGCCGCAGCACGGGGTCGTCCTCGATTCCGGCGTAGAAGCCGCGGACGAGCCTCTCGAAGGTCGCGTGACCGCCGACCTGCTCGAACATCGGGTCTATGGGGCCGCCCGTCGGGCCGAGCGTGACGTCGGCCATCAGTCGGTCTGCTTCGCCGCGCGACTCGGGGTCGGCGTCGGGTTCGGGGCGGGCGCGGCGGCCGTGCGCGGGGCGCCGCGCTTCTTCGCGGGCGCGTCGAGGCTGTCGACGACGAGGCGGTTGAGGGCGGGCAGGGCGACGCCGAGGTCGTCGAGGGCGTTCTTCATGCGGCGGCGCAGCTCGCGCGCGATGTCGAACTGGTCGGCCGCGCGCACCTTCACCACGAGCCGGATCACGAGCGCCTCCGCCGAGATCGACTCGATGCCCCACACCTCGGGCTTCTCCAGGATCTTGCGCTTCCAGGTCGGGTCGGCGGCCATCGTCACGGCCGTCGCGAGCATCGTCTCTTCGACCGCGTCGATGTCGGAGGTGTAGGGCGCGGGGATGTCGAGGATCACGCGCGCCCAGCCCTGCGACTTGTTGCCGACGTTGGTGATCTCGCCGTTGCGCACGTACCAGAGCGTGCCGTTGACGTCGCGCACCTGCGTCGCGCGCACCCCGACGTTCTCGACGACGCCCGACACGGGCCCCTGCGTCGAGGCGAGCTCGACGATGTCGCCGACGCCGAGCTGATCCTCGAAGACCATGAAGAGGCCGTTGAGCATGTCCTTGATGACGTTCTGCGCGCCGAAACCGAGGGCCGCGCCGAGCACGCCGGCGCTCGCGATGAGCGCCGTGACCGAGAACTCGAGCTCGCTCAGCACGAGCACGATCGCGATCGAGACGATCGCCCAGGTGACGAGGTTGTTGAGCACCGAGCCGATCGTGCGGGTGCGCTGCACGACGCGCACCGCATGCAGCGGCGAGGCGCTCAGCTCGACCGTGTGCTCGACCGCCTGCGCCTTCTTGACGCCGCTCACGACGCGGTCGACGACGCGCTTGATCGAGAGCTTGAGGGCGAGTCGCAGCACGACCGCGGCGATGAGCACGCCGAGGATGCGCAGCGGCACTCGCCAGGCCAGGTAGAAGGCGTAGACGCCCTCGCCGAGGGCCGCCCAGTCGAAGGTCTCCATCGCGTGCCAGCCTACCGAGCGCCGCTCGGCGGCGGCCCGACTACGCCCGGTCGCGCTCCTGCGCGGCGAGGGCGCGCTCGACGCCCGCGAGGTTCTCGGACACCATGCGGCGCAGCGCCGCGGGCCGCTCGGCGTTCGTGTCGAGCCAGGCGCGCGTCGCGTCGACGAGCCGTTGCGAGACGAGCGGCGCGGGGTAGAGGCCGAGGATCAGGTACTCGGCGATCTTGTACGAGCGACTCTCCCAGATGCCGGTGAGCGCGGCGAAGTACGGCTCGACGAGCCCGTCGAGGCTCGCGGGGTCGTTGACGTGGCTGTAGCCCGTGCACGTCATGCGCACGATCGCGTTCGGCACGCTGTCGTCGCCGACGAGCGAGTCGAACACCGCGCGCTTGCTCGCCGCGTCGGCGAAGGCCGCCCGGGCGCGGGCGGCGGCCTGCTGGCCGTTCGAGGTGTTGTCCTTCTCCAGCGCCGAGTCGATGTCGGCGGGCGTGATCGCGCCGAGGAGGGCGAGGCCCTCGAGCAGCTCCCAGTCGAGGTCGGTGTCGACCGTGAGCCCCTCGAGCGCCACCGTGCCGTCGCGCAGCCCGGCGAGAGTCGCGCCGTGCTCGGCAGTGGCGGCCATGTTCGCGAAGAACTTCACGAACTGGAACTGCGCGTCGCTGCCCGCCTCGGCTGCCTGGGCGAGCGCCCACAGAGCGTCGGCGACCTCGGCGATCGTCGCCTCGCGGTGCTCGGGCGCGACGTAGAGGCGCGCCACAGTCGTGAGTTGCGTGAGCGTCGTGCGGATGGTCGTCGACTCGGTCTCGGTCGCGATGTTGCCCAGCACGAGGCGCACGTAGTCGCGCGGCGCGGCTTCGGCGTCGCGCGTGGCATCCCAGACAGCACCCCACACGATCGCGCGAGCCAGTGGGCTCTCGATCGCCGCGAGGTGCTCGATCGCGACGGCGAGCGAGGCCTGGTCGAGGCGGATCTTCGCGTACGCCAGGTCGTCGTCGTTGAGCAGGATGAGCGCGGGGCGGCTCCGGCCCACGAGCTCGGGCACGTCGGTGCGCTCGCCGTCGACGTCGAGCTCGAGGCGGTGCGTGCGCGTGAGCGCACCATCCACGAGGTCGTAGAAGCCGATCGCCATGCGGTGCGGGCGGATCGTCGGGTAGTCGGCCGCGGCCGACTGCAGCACCGCGAACGACGAGATGACGCCGCTGTCGTCGACCGAGAGCTCGGGGCGCAGCGTGTTGACGCCCGCCGTCTCGAGCCACTTCTCGCTCCACGAGGTCAGCTCGCGGCCGCTCGCGGCCTCGAGCTCGACGAGCAGGTCGCGCAGCTCGGTGTTGCCCCACGCGTGCTTCTGGAAGTAGGCGGAGACGCCCGCGAAGAAGGCCTCCTGGCCGACCCACGCGACGAGCTGCTTGAGCACGCTGCCGCCCTTGGCGTAGGTGATGCCGTCGAAGTTGACCTGCACGTCCTCCAGGTCGTTGATCGTCGCGACGACGGGGTGCGTCGAGGGCAGCTGGTCCTGGCGGTAGGCCCAGCTCTTCTCCATCGCCTGGAACGTCGTCCACGCCTCGTGCCACTCGGTGGCCTCGGCCGTGGCGATCGTCGACGCCCACTCGGCGAACGACTCGTTGAGCCACAGGTCGTTCCACCACTTCATGGTCACGAGATCGCCGAACCACATGTGGGCGAGCTCGTGCAGGATCGTGACGACGCGGCGCTCCTTGATCGCGTCGGTGACCTTCGAGCGGAAGACGTAGGTCTCCGTGAAGGTCACGGCGCCCGCGTTCTCCATCGCGCCGGCGTTGAACTCGGGCACGAAGAGCTGGTCGTACTTCTCGAACGGGTACGCGACGCCGAACTTCGACTCGAAGTACTCGAAGCCCTTGCGCGTGATGTCGAAGATGTAGTCGGCGTCGAGGTACGCGAAGAGCGAGGCGCGCGCGAAGATCCCGAGCGGGATGGTGCGGCCGTCGGCGCTCGTGAGCTCGGAGTGCACGCTCTGGTACGGGCCGGCGACGATCGCGGTGATGTAGCTCGAGATGCGCTTCGTCGGCGCGAAGACGGTCGTCGCGGCGTCGCCGCTGTCCGTCCGCGACTCGACGGGGGAGTTCGACACGACGACCCACGACTGCGGCGCCGTCACGGTGAAGCGGAAGGTCGCCTTGAGGTCGGGCTGCTCGAAGACCGCGAAGACGCGGCGGCTGTCGGGCACCTCGAACTGCGAGTACAGATACACCTCGCCGTCGACCGGGTCGACGAAGCGGTGCAGGCCCTCTCCGGTGTTGGTGTACTCGTGGTCGGCGACGACCGTGAGCTCGTTGCGCTCGGCGAGGCCCTCCAGGTGGATGCGCGTGCCGTCGGCGATCGCGGCCGCGTCGAGCTCGACGCCGTTGAGCGTGACGCTGTGCACCGTGCGGGTGATCGCGTCGATGAAGGTGCTCGCGCCGGGGGTCGCGGTGAAGACCACGGTCGACGTCGACCGGAACACCTCCGGCCCCGTGGTCAGGTCGAGGGCGATGAGGTAGCTCTCGGTCTCGACTTGTCGCTTGCGCTCCTGGGCTTCGGCGCGGGTGAGATTGTCTCCGGGCACAGCGGGGCCTCCTTCGGCACACAGGGGGATGCTCAGTTCGTGGCTGGGCACCCTCAGCCTATTCCGCTCCCGACCGGGTCATCTGCCCGATCGATCAGGCCGGCGAGTCGGTGGAGAGCCCGAGTGCGCGGGCAGACTCGAGAAGGCGCGCGTCGTACGCGACCAGAATGTCGGCGTCGACGCGGAGCGCTGTCGCCAGATGCAGGGCGTCCAGGCTGCGCAAATGCGTGCCGGGCAGCAGGCCGGCCTCGTGGAACAACGAACGTGGTGGGTCGACGAGGTCGACGCGCGCCAGCAGGTCGGTCACCGCGGACTGCTCGACGTCGAGTCGCCCCGCGAGTCGCCGCAACTCGGTCTCGAGCAGCGCGCTCGACACGACCTGGTGCTCATCACCGAGCCCGTCGAGGTAGACGGTGATCGCTTCGGACTCAGCTTCATCCACGAGCAGCTTTGCCGCGGCGGAGGTGTCGAGGTAAACCCTCACCGGTCTCCGCGCAGGTCGTCGAGCGCGGCGTCGGTGCTCTCGTCGCGGTGCACGCGTCGGATCTCGGCGAACGGGCGATGAACCGTGGCGCGGCGAATACGCAGTCGGCCGTCGGGAACGGGCGGACTGAGCAGGGCGACGACCTCGCCGTGGTTGGTGATCTCGTACGACGCACCGGCCGAAACGTCGCGCAGGATCTCAGCGCTGCGGTTGCGCAGATCGCGATGTGCCAGTTGCTCGATCATGACACCTCCTGAGGGGTGTAGCAATCGTAGCAGTTTTGCTCAGCCGATTGTTCCCGAACCGGCCTCCACGCGCATCCACACGACGCCGTGGGCCGACACGACAAGATCGCGGCGCAGGTCGAGCTCGCCGCCGCCGATGAGGTCGACGGCCGTCGCGGGCAGGCCGGAGAGCGTGACCGCGTCGACCGTCTGCGGCTCGTCGGCGACGTTCGCGAGGCACACGACGGTCGAGGCGGCGCCCGGCCTCTGGTAGGCGAGCACGTGCGGGTTCTTCGCGTCGAAGCCGACGAGGGCGTTGCCGGCGAACTCGTCGGTGCGCCGCCGGATCGCGATGAGCTGCTGCAGCCGCGCGTAGATCGCTCCGGCGTCGGTGGTCGGGTCGATGCGCTCGGCGTAGCGCCGCTCGGGGTACGGCGGGCGGTTGACCCAGCGGCTGTCGTCGGCGTGGCCGGGCTCGTCGACGTACGAGTAGTCGTTGAGCTGGCCGACCTCGTCGCCGAGGTAGAGGAGGGGGATCCCGCCGGTCGAGAGGATGACCGCGTGCGCGAGCACGATGCGATCGATCGCCCCCGGGTCGCCGGCCTCCAGCCCCGCCAGAGACGCCGTCGTGCCCGAGATGCGGCAGTCGCCCGTCTTCGGGTTGTCCTGGAAGGGCACGCCGCGCGCGAAGGAGCCGGGGAAGCGGTTGACGTAGAAGGCGTTGAGGAACCGCCGGTGCTCGTAGCCGTCGATGCCGAGCTCGGCGGCGTCCTCGTCGGCGAAGGTCCAGCCGATGTCGTCGTGGCTGCGCACGTAGTTGACCCACGCGGTGCCCGCGGGCAGCGTGTGGCGGCGATCCAGCGCCTGCTGCAGCAGGCGCGCATCCCGCGTCGCCAGCGAGTTCCAGATGAGCGCCATCTGCAGCGGGTTGTAGCTGAGCTGGCATTCCCCGGGCGAGATGTACTGGATCACCTCGTCGGGGTGCACGATCGCCTCCGACTTGAACAGCACAGCGGGCGCGGCGATGCGCAGCGCGGCGTTGAAGGCCTGGATCAGCAGGTGCGCCTCGGGCAGCGACTCGCACTGCGTGCCGAGCTGCTTCCAGATGAAGGCGACGGCGTCCATGCGCAGGATGTCGACGCCCTGGTTGGCGAGGAACAGCATCTCGCCCGCCATGGCGCGGAAGACGGCCGGGTTGGAGTAGTCGAGGTCCCACTGGAAGCTGTGGAAGGTCGCCCAGATCCAGCGCCCGGTGCGCGAGCCGTCCGGGGAGTCGGGCATCGGCACGAACGAGCCGGGGTGGTCGTCGGGGAAGATCTCGCGCACCGTGCGCTCGTAGGCGTCGGGCATCTCGCGGTCGTCGAAGACCCAGTAGTAGTCCTCGTACTCCTTCTCGCCGGCAAGGGCCCTCTGCGCCCACTCGTGCTCGTTCGAGGTGTGGTTGAAGATGAAGTCGACGACGAGGGCGATGCCGGCCTCGCGCAGCTCGGCGGCGAGGGCCGTGAGCTGCGCCATGTCGCCGAGCGCGGGGCTCACCTCCCGGTAGCTCGACACCGCGTAGCCCCCGTCGCTGTTCTCCTCCGGGGCGAGGAAGAGCGGCATGAGGTGCAGGTAGGTCAGGCCCAGTTCCCTGAAATAGGGGATGCGCGCGCTGACGCCCGCGAGGTCGGTCGCGTAGCGGTCGACGTAGATCACGCCGCCGAGCATCCGGTTCGACTGGAACCAGTCGGCGTCGGCCTCGCGGGCGGCGTCGAGTCGCCGCAGCTCGGACGGGCGGGCCTGCCAGCTCGCGGCCAGCTGCCCGGCGAGCAGGGCGAGCTCGCGCTCGGTGCGCTCGGCGGTGCCGTAGACGCGCTCGAAGAACTCGGTCAGGCGGGGCAGCTCGCGGGCGAATCGCGCTTCGAGGCTGGCCCAGTCGTCGTCGCTCGTGGCGGGGTCGCGGGCCTCGTCGATCGCCCTGCGCACTGCTCGCTCCATTGCGGCAACCCCTTCATTGTCCAAGTGGATAAGTGTGTGGCATTCTTGCCGTATGCCGTCCACCGTATTCGAACGGAACCGTCCCGACGCTCGCATCGTCACCGAGTCTCTCGCCGAGTCGCGTCAATCCGTCTACTGGCTCGACGAGCTGCCCGTGATCGAGCGCCGACCGGCCCTCCTCACGAGCGAGCGCGCCGCTCTCGCCGTCGTGGGCGGCGGCTACGCGGGGCTCTGGACCGCGCTTCTGGCGAAGGAGCGCGACCCCGCGGCGCGCGTGATCCTGCTCGAGGCGCGCAGCGTCGGCTGGGCCGCCTCCGGCCGCAACGGCGGGTTCATGGAGGCGAGCCTGACCCACGGCGAGAAGAACGGCGCACAGCGGTACCCCGCCGAGCTCGCCGAGCTCGACCGGCTGGGCCTCGAGAACCTCGACGCGATCGAGGCGACCATCGCCGAGCGCGGCTGGCAGTGCGACTTCGAGCGGGTCGGTTACCTCGCGGTCGCGACCGAGCCCTACCAGACGGCAGAACTCGCGGCCGGCCACGACGGCGAGACCACCGTCTTCCTCGACCGCGAGGCCGTCCAGCGCGAGATCCGCTCGCCCACCTACGAGGGCGGCCTGTGGTCGAGGCGCGACTCGGCCCTCGTGCACCCCGGCAGACTCGCCCGCGAGCTGCTGCGGGCCTGCCTCGAGGCGGGCGTCGAGGTGTTCGAGCAGAGCCCCGTGACCGCGCTGCGCGCCGATCGGGATGCCGTCGAACTGTCGACGAGGACCGGCGGCGTCGTGCGCGCCGATCGCGTCGCCCTCGCCACCAACGCCTTCCCCTCGCTGCTCACGCGCTTTCGCCTGCACACCGTGCCGGTATACGACTACGTGCTTATGACCGAGCCGCTGAGCGCCGAGCAGCTCGCCTCGATCGGCTGGTCGAACCGGCAGGGGGTCGCCGACTCTGCGAACCAGTTCCACTACTACCGGCTCACGGCCGACAACCGCATCCTGTGGGGCGGCTACGACGCGGTCTACCACTTCGGCGGGCGCATCCGCCCCCGGTACGAGAACCGCCCGGCGAGCTTCGAGCGGCTCGCGAGTCACTTCTTCACCACCTTCCCGCAGCTCGAAGGCGTGTGCTTCAGCCACCGCTGGGCGGGTGTCATCGACACCTGCAGCCGCTTTTTCGCCTTCCACGCCACCGCCCACGGCGGTCGCGTCGCCTACAGCGCGGGCTTCACGGGCCTCGGCGTCGCCGCGACCCGCTTCGCCGCGAACGTCATGCTCGATCAGCTCGCGGGGCTGACGACCGAGCTCACCGCGCTGCGTTCGGTGCGCGAGCTGCCGCTGCCCTTCCCTCCCGAGCCCGCGACCTGGCCGGCCGTGCAGTCGGTGCGCTGGGCGCTCGACCGCGCCGACCACCGCGAGGGCCGCCGCAACCTTTTCCTTCGCACCCTCGACGCCGTGGGGCTAGGGTTCGACTCGTGACCTCGCTACCGCTCGACGCTCCCACGGTGCTGCAGGCCCTGACGATCGAGCTCGAGCTCGAGCCCGTCGACCCCGACCAGGTCGTGGAGGGCTCGCCGATGATCGGCGCCGTCGCCCTCACCGAGGTCGACGACTGGGAGGTCGGCGTGTGGGAGCTCACCCCCGGCATCGTCACCGACGTCGAGGTCGAGGAGGTCTTCGTCGTGCTCGCGGGCCGCGCGATCCTGCGCCGGGAGGACGGCTCCGAGACCGAGCTCGTGCCCGGCTCGGTCGGTCGCCTCGACGACGGCGAAGAGACCGAGTGGGAGGTGCTCGAGACGCTGCGCAAGATCTACATCGCCTGAGACCGGCACGGCGGGCGCGGATGCCCGGGAGCCGTCCTGCGGGCGCACGGCGGGCATCCCGCGCGGTTCTAGACTGGCCTCCATGCGCATCCACGTGGCCACCGATCACGCCGGTCTCGAGTTCAGCCGCACGGTGCAGAGCCACGTCGCCGCTCTCGGCCACGAGGTCGTCGACCACGGTCCGGTCGAGTACGACGCCCTCGACGACTACCCGGGCTTCTGCATCAGCGCGGCGCGCGCCGTCGCGCGGGATCAGGCCGCGGGCCTCGAATCGCTCGGCGTCGTCTTCGGCGGTTCGGGCAACGGCGAGCAGATCGCGGCCAACAAGGTGCGCGGCGTGCGCGCGGCCCTCGTCTGGAGCGACGCGACCGCGACGCTCGCGCGCGAGCACAACGACGCCAACGTCATCTCGATCGGCGCGCGCCAGCACTCCGTCGACGAGGCGCTGCGCTTCATCGACCTGTTCATCGGAACGCCCTTCACGGGCGACGAGCGCCACGCGCGCCGCATCGCCCAGATCGCCGAATACGAGGCGAGCGGGGCCATCGCCGGTCACGACATCGACTAGCGACCGTGCCCGAGGGTCATTCCATCCACCGCATCGCCCGCCAGTTCGGGCGGCACTTCGTCGGCGCACCCGTCGCCGCCTCCTCGCCGCAGGGCCGCTTCGCCGAGGGCGCCGCACTGATCGACGGGCGCACCATGACCGAGTCGCGCGCCGTCGGCAAGCAGCTGTTCCTCGAGTTCGACGAGGCGATGTGGCTGCGTGTGCACCTGGGAATCTACGGAGCCTGGGACTTCGCCGGCGCGGTCGCCACAGCGACCGCGCGCACAGTGTCGAGCGAGTCGGAGTCATCGAGTAGCACGAGGAGTCGGGATCACCCGCGGCTGGTAACCGGTCGCATGGGGCAGACGGGGATGCGCGGGGTGACCGACGAGGACGCCCCCGCCACGGTCGTCGGAGCGCACGAGCACTCCCTCGCCTCGATCGGCGCCCCGCGCCGCACGCGGCTGCGCATGGCCGAGCAGGAGCGCGAGAGCGCGATCGACGACGCCGGGCTCGAGGGGTTCCCGCCCGAGCCGATCGGCCAGGTGCGCGTGCGCCTGCTCACCGAGCGCGCGGTCGCCGACTTGCGCGGCCCGACCGCGTGCGAGGTGCTCGACGCGACGGGCGTGCAGCGCGTGATCGACGCGCTCGGCCCCGATCCGCTCGTCGACGACCTCGAGGCGGGGGAGGAGCGCATGCTTCAGCGCGTGCGCCGTCGTCGCGTGCCGATCGGGCTGCTGCTCATGGACCAGTCGGTCGTGAGCGGCATCGGCAACGTCTACCGCGCCGAGCTGCTGTTCCGGGCGCGGCTCGACCCGCACGCGCTCGGCGCGAGTCTGCCGGATGACGTCATCCGCGGCCTCTGGCGCGACTGGCGCCACCTGCTCGGCGTCGGCGTCGACACCGGCCAGATGCTCACGATGGACGGCCTCGACGAGGAGGCCCGCCGCCTCGCCCTGCGCGATCGCGCCGACCGCCACTGGGTCTACAAGCGCGAGGGCTTGCCGTGCCGGGTGTGCGGCACGCACATCGTCATGGAGACCGCGGCGGGCCGCAAGCTCTACTACTGCCCGAGCTGCCAGGGTTGAGGACACGATGCGCCACACGCCGCACTATCTGCTGACCGATCCCGACGAGCTGCGCCGACTCGTGCGCGAGAACCCCTGGGCGACGATCGTGTCGCACGTCGAGGGGCGGGGGCTCGTGGCCTCGCACTATCCCGTGCTGCTCGACGAGGCCGCGTCGACGGGCGACGAGATCGTGCTGCTGAGCCACGTCGGTCGCCCCGACGAGAGACTGCACGAGCTCGGCGCGCACGAGGTTCTCGTCATCGTGCAGGGCCCTCACGGCTACATCTCGCCCTCGTGGTACGCGCCGGGCGACATCGTGCCGACCTGGAACCACGTCACCGCCCACCTGTACGGCACGCCCGAGATCCTCGACGCCGACGAGAACCTGCGCGTGCTCACGGCGCTCACCGACCACTTCGAGCAGCACGTCGCCGAGCCGCGCAGCCTGCACCTCGACCTGGAGTACAGCGCCCGCGTGGCGACGGGCACGGTCGGAATCCGGCTGCGCGTGACGCGCGTCGACGCGCGCGCCAAGATGAGTCAGAACAAGAGCTCCGAGGTGGTCGAGCGCATCGTCGCCGAACTCGAGGGCGAGGGGCCGTACGCGAGCGAGGCGCTCGCGCGCGAGATGAGGAGGGTCCATGATCCGCGCGATCACTGATGCGCGACCGCTCGGGGGCCACGCACCGATCGACGTGACGATCGATGGCGGCCTCATCACGGGCATCCACCCGGGCGGAACCGTGCCGGCGGGCGAGGGCGTCGTCGACCTCGAGGGCCGCTACCTGCTGCCGGGCCTGTGGGACGAGCACGTTCACCTCACGCAGTGGGCGCAGCATCGCCGCCGGCTCGATCTGTCGACCGCGACGAGTGCGCGCGAGGCCGCCGATCGGGTGCGGGATGCCGCTGCCGGGGCCGCGCCGGGAGACACGATCGTCGGCGCTGGTTTCCGCGACGGACTGTGGCCCGATGCGCCGAGCGCCGCGCTGCTCGACGCCGCGGCGCCGGATCGCCCCGTCGTGCTCGTGAGCGCCGACGTGCACTGCGCCTGGCTCAATTCGGCAGCGCTCGCCCGTTACGGCGTCGCCCTCTCCGACGCGGAGGGCGCGCTCGTCGCCGCGAGCGGGCTCGTGCGCGAGGAGGCGGCGTTCGCGATCATGCGGCAGCTCGACGCCGCGAGCGCCGACGAGCTCGACCGCTGGGTCGCCGAAGCCGCCGCCGAGGCCGCCGCGCGCGGCGTGGTCGGCGTCGTCGACTTCGAGATGCGCTGGAGCCTCGACGACTGGCGCCGCCGCGTCGCGACCGGCTTCGATGCGCTGCGGGTCGAGTTCGGCGTGTACCCGCAGGATCTGCAGCGCGCGCTCGACGCCGGGCTGCGCTCGGGCGCCGCGGTCGGGGGCACCGTCTCGGTCGGGCCGTTCAAGGTCATCACCGACGGCGCGCTCAACACGCGCACGGCCTACTGCTGCGACCCGTACCCCGACGAGGCCGAGCACCCGTACGGGCTGCTGACGGTGCCGCCGTGCGACCTGCATCCGCTGCTCGCGCGGGCGTCCGAGGCGGGGTTCTCGCTCGCCGTGCACGCGATCGGCGACGGCGCGAACAAGGTCGCCCTCGACGTGTTCCAGAAGCTCGGTCGCGGCGGCCGCATCGAGCACGCGCAGCTTCTGCACGACTCCGACCTGGTGCGATTCGCGGCGCTCGGCGTCGTCGCGAGCGTGCAGCCCGAGCACGCGCTCGACGATCGCGACGTCGCCGAGCGATTCTGGCCCGGCCGCACCCGGCGCGCCTTCCTGCTGCGCTCGCTGCTCGACGCGGGGGCGCGCATCGTGCTCGGCTCGGACGCTCCCGTCGCTCCCCTCGACCCCTGGGTGGCGATCGCGGCGGCGACGACGCGCTCGCGCGACGGTCGTGCTCCCTTCCACCCCGAGCAGGCGATCGGCCCGGCCGAGGCCCTCGCGGCATCGACGCGCTCGCTCGTCGCGGTCGGCGAGCCCGCGGATCTGGTCGCGGTCGAGACCGATCCGCTGACGGCATCCGGGGATGCCATCCGCGGCATGCCCGTCGCGCTCACAATGCTCGGCGGCCGCGTGACGCACTCGGCGCTGCCGACGCTCGCGCGGGCCTGAGCCTGCTCCCTCCGCCGATCGCGCGGCGTCATTCGCCCCGGCGCGGGCGCCCTATGAGGCGGCGATGTGCGAGAAGAGGAACCAGCGATCCTTCTCGAGGTCGGCGGTGATGGCGATCGCGAGGTCCTGGCTGACGGGGTCGATCTCCTCCAGGCCCTCGATGGCGGCCCGCAGGCTCACGAGGGCGGCGTCGATGCCGGCGATGACGTCGGCGATGAGGTCGTCGCTCTGCTGGAACCCGGCGCGCACCGGCGGCACCGAGGTCTTCTTGGCGATCGCCTGCGTGCGCGCGTCGATCGGCAGCCCGAGGGCGACGATCCGCTCGGCGGCGGTGTCGCCGTACTCGCGCGCATGCTCGACGAGGGTGTCGAGCAGTTCGTGGACGCCGATGAAGTTGCGACCGCGAACGTGCCAGTGGGCCTGCTTGCCCTCGAGAGCGAGGGCGTTGAGGTCGATGACGACGGGCTCGAGGTACTGGGCGACGCCCGAGACCATGTCGGTGTCGGTCGTGGCTTCGGGGGCGGAGGTGACGTCGGTCATGACGGATCCTTTCCAGGCTTCGAGGGGGCGGGCCGCGCATCTGCTCGGCCGCGGGGGATCGGTTCCACGCTAGGGCGCTGCGGCTGGGCGCGGTGCGGACTCCCACCGCGCTCTCAGGGCATGCGGCGCGCCCTCGGAGGGGCGGCTCAGCGCAGTTCGGCGATGCGCCGCGCGAGCTCGCGCGCATTCTGCAGCCGCCGCTCGTAACGGGCGGCGAGGGCGACGACGATGACGCCGGCGAGGCCGAGCCAGAGCCACCATTCGACGGCATGACCGACCTGCTCGAGCAGAGGCCACGACTGCACGAGCAGGTGCACGAGCAGCACGGTGCCGCCGATGACGAGAGGCGCCTGCAGTCGCCGCACGACGCCCCCGACGAAGACGGCGGTCGCCATGACGCCGAGGGCGACGACGCGCCACACGGGATCGTCGTCGGTCGTGACGGCGATGAGCGAAGGCACGAGCAGGGCGAGGAAGCCGGGGGCGAGCCACCGTCGGCTTCGCGCCCGATCGTCGCGCTCGAGGGCGATCGTGCCGATCGCGAGAAGCCCGAGGGCGAGCGGCAGGCTCAGCAGTTCGACGGGCTCAGCCGCCCCGGCGAGCCCGAGTGCTCCCGCGGCGAGCGCGCCGAGCCCCGCGGCCGCGGCCGTGACCCCGTCGCGCAGTCTGCTGGGCGCGGCGACCCACGAGCCGAGGGCCACGGCGACGAGCACGACGACGACGAGCACGGCCTGCAGTTGATCGAGCACCGCGATCGACTCGCCGCCCGCCCGGCGCGAGAGCTCGAGCGCCTGCGCGAGCGCGAGGGCGCCGAGGGCGATCGTCGCCGAACTACCGAGCGCGAGAGCCGATTGCGGCAGTCGCCCATCCCATTCGCGGTGCCGGTGCACGGCGAGCACGGCGAGCATTGCGCCAGCGAGGGCGACGCCGAGTCCGCGCGTCTCGGGGGCCTCGCCGCTCTCGAGCGCGAGGGGGACGGCGGCGATGAGCACGGCGCAGGCGATGAGCGCGGCGACGACCGGCGAGGCGGCCCGCGGCGCCTCGCCGGCGGCCTCGCGCCGTCGCCAGGCGACGGCGATCCACGCGGCGACGGCGAGCAGGGCCCCGGCGACGGGCAGCACGAAGGGTTCGGGTTCGGTCGCTCCCGCGCGCAGCAGGCGATCCCACAGGGCGACGACGCCGAGGGCGAGGGCCAGCCAGCCGAGCAGCCGGCGCCGGGTGCGAGCTCCGACGAGCCCGTCGCGGTCGAGCGCGATGAGCAGCACGACGACCGCCGAAGTGACGAGCAGGAGCGGTCTCTGGGGGCTCTCGGTGTCGAGGAGGTACCCGCTCTGCACTCCGGCCACGACGAGCACGACCCCGATCGCGAGGTCGGTGGTCAAGCGCCGAGGCGGCGGATCACCGGCGCGCATCGAGGCGACGAGGCTGATCGCGGCGAGCACGACGAGCGCGAGCACGACGACGAGTGCGCGGACATCGTCGCCGATGAGGTCCGCGGCGTCGGCGTCGGCGAGCGTGGCGACGGCGAGCAGCACGGCGGCGGGGACGACGAGGGCGCTCGCCACGATCGACTCGGCGCGGCGGTCGGCACCGCGTCGCAGAGCTGCGACGGTGAGGCCGACGACGGCGAGCCCTGCGGCGACGATGGTCGATAGGGCGGGGGTGATGGTGCCGGTCGTGGCGATCGCGCCGAGAGCCGCGGCGGTGCCGGCTGCTGCCCGGCGCTCGAGCGGGTGCAGCCGGCTGAGGGCCGCCGCGAGCACGACGAGACCGGCCAGCCCGAGGGCCGTCGCGCCCGTGGAGGTCTCGACGCCGGCCTCGCCGAGATCGGGGGAGAGGAATGCGGCGCTGCCGACCACGAGCGCCGCTCCCGATGCGACGGCGACGGCCCGCACCGCGATGAGCGCCGGCAGGCTGCGGCAGATCGCGATGGCCGCGAGTGCGACGACGACGCCGATGACCCAGGCGCCGTCGACCGCTGGAGCGACCGCGACGACGAGCAGGGAGGCGCCGACGGCGAGGGGAGCGAGCCCCGCGACGAGCGCGCGCCTCACTGCAGCGTCGCCCACGCGCACGACGGCGTGCAGCAGGGCGCTCGCGCCGAGCGCGGCGATGCCGTAGGCGAGCACGAGCGCCCACCACGGGCCGAGCAGCGGGACGAGTGCGACGGCGAGCGCGCCCATGACGGGCGTCAGGGCGCGACTGCGCGCGCGCAACCGACCGAGCGCCGCCCGGCCGAGCGCGATCATGCCGATCGCGAGAGCGAGGCTCGCGAGGGCGGCGCCGACGACGGGCTCGGGTTCGACGATCGTGCTCGCCGCCGTCACGCCGAGCGGCGCGGCGGAGGCGAGCACCGCCTCGACCGTTGCGCCGAGACCGATGATCGCGGCGATGCCCGCACCCGCTGCGGCGATGCCGGCCGCGATCATCATCGCCGTGCGGGCCGCCCATGCCGTCGCCTCGCCTGCTCGAGGGCGCACGACGACCTCGAGGAGGATCGCGATCGCGGTCGCGGCGAGCAGAGGGATCGACACCGCGGCGACCGGGTCGTCGAGCTGCAGCGCGAACGTCGTGACTCCCGCGATCGCCGCGACGGTCGACCCCGCAGCGGCGACGGCCGAGAGAAGTCGCCCGAGCGGGTCGGGCTCGCCGCGCGCGTGACGGCGCGACAGCACCGCGACGTGCACGGCGCCGACGGCCGCGAGGGCGAGACCGAGCACGAGCGGGGCGAGCGGATCACCGTCGAGCGAGAGCACGATCGCCCCGAGCGCGGTCGCGGCGAGGATGCCGCCCGCGACGACCGCGAGCACGCGCGCGACGGCGGTCAGCGACGCGCGCCCCCGGGGCTCGAGGAGCGGGTGCACGAGGGCCGCCGCGAACCCGGTGATGCCGCCGATCGCCGTGCTCGCCCCCGCGACGGGCCCGATCGAGAGCGACTCGTCGAGCGGAGCGGCGAGGTGGGCGCCCAGTTGCGCCGCCCCGAGCGGCAGCAGCACGGCGGCGCCGAGGGCCGGGGCTCCGAGTGCCCCGAGCCGCGACCATGCGATCGCGATGGCGCTCACGATCAGGAGCGCGACGCCCCAGTATGCGAGGCCGGGCACGGCGCCGAGGCCGGCCGGGTCGTTCTCGCGCAGTGCCCAGGCGTCGAGCATGAGCACGACGGTGCCGAGCACGGCGATTCCCTCGGCCGTCGCGGTGAGTCCGCGGCGCGAGAGCGCGGCGGCGGCGGCGAGCGTCGCGAGGGTGCCCGCGGCGACGATGAGCATGCGCACCGTCTGCCCGTAGGCGACGAAGGCGTAGACGAGGCCGAAGATCGCGAACACCGACAGCAGGCTGATCCCGACGACGATCAGGGCGATCTGGATGCCCGAGCGGCCCGATCGCGCGGCCCGCGTCGCCGGGGCGGCGGCCTCGGCGACCGGCGGATTC
>SCPB01000020.1 GCA_005502445.1 Microbacteriaceae bacterium X2B | reverse complement strand
GGGCGGGACCGCGCAGGACGTGGAGGAGGCCGCCGCCGCCGCCGTTCGACTCGCGCATTCGTGGGACGCGAGGCCCTCCGCGAGAGAGGCCTCCGCGGACGAGCTACCGGGCTGAGACCCGGAAGAGGCCGAGCGCTCCGCGTTCGGCGTCGACCATCTGATGGTTGACGAAGGGGTAGTCACCCGGTTCGGGGAAGCTCAGCTCGACGAATCCGCCCTGAGCCGCGAACAGACCCAGGGACTGAGCCCCTCCGGTGCCGCCGTCGCGCAAGCGCCACGCCCCCTCGGCCCACACTCCGTCGAACTGTCCGCCCACGACGTGGAACGACGTCGATCGGTTCGGCCCGGCGTCGAGCACCCAGACGCGCACGCGCTCGCCGACCTCGACGGGAAGGGGACGATCGCGGTACTGGTTCGCGTAGCCGTTGAACACCACCAGATCGGGGTCCTCGTCAGCGAGCTTCGCGGGATCGACGACACCGCCCTGCGGCCCGAGGTAGTACTCGTTCTGCACCAGAAGATACTCGCGAGCCGGTGCCAGATCGGGCGGGTCGATGATGACGGCACCGAAGAGGCCGTTCGCGATGTGCGTGCTCATCGGCATCGTCGAGCAGTGGTACATCCAGATGCCCGCCCGCACGGCCGTGAAGCGGTACACGAGCTCCTCCCCGGGAAGGATCGTGCGCATCGGTCCGGCTGGGGCGAGCGCGCCGGCGTGGAAGTCGATGGAGTGCCCGATGCTCCCGTCATTGAGCAGGGTCACCTCGAAGACGTCCCCGACCCGGCCCCTCATCACCGGCCCCGGAACCCGACCGTTGTAGCTCCACAGCCGTTGCGTCACGCCCGGAGCGACCTCGCGCACGCTCTCCGTCACGGTGAGGCGTACCCGGTGAACGGTGGACTCTGCGGGATCCCCCGCTGCCGGCGCCAGTGCGGCATCCCACGGATCCGCACCGGTCGGCAGCGTGCGGGAGAGGTCGACGTCGACCGGGGGACCGGTGCGGCCGTCGGGCGCGAACCCGAGCCCGCCGCCGTGGTCGCGGCTCGAATGACCGTCCGACGCCGAACCGGGGGCCTCGTTCGTCGATTCGCCGGTCACCCGGATCTCGAGAACCATCCCCATCTGCCGATGGCCCGCGACCGAGCACCACGCCTGCATCGCTGCTCCGATGGTTCCGGCGTCGAGAACCGCGGATCCCCCGGGCGCGAGTCGACCGGTCGTCGCTCCGTTCGCGAGCGTCAGGTCGTGAACGTCACCGCCGTCGTTGGTGAACTCGATGACGAGGCGGTCGCCCGCGGGGACCTCGATGACGGAGGGGGAGAACCGCATCCCGACGACCGTGACGGTCGCGGTCGTGGTCCGGCCCGTCGACGACGTCGGCTCCTCCGCCGCCGCCGCGCCGACGCCGATGCCGGCCGCTGCGGGGTCGAGGGCGATCCCGAGCGCGACGACGAGGACGATGGCGCTCGCCGCCGACGCCGCCTGGCCGGAGCGAGCCGGCGGGCGCACGGGGTGGCGCTCGGGCATCCCGATCGGCACGCGGGGCGTCGGCGCCTCGCCGGAAGCCGCGCGCTCGCGCCGCGCCGCGACGAGCCCGCGGACGGCGAGGACGAGCGCACTCGCGAGCACGGCGAGGACCAGTACCGAAACCCCCACCGAGACCAGGCTCGACAGCGGAAGCTGGAACACCGCCAGCCCCGCATTCGTCGCGCTCACGCGGAAGACGGCGGCGCGATCGAACTCGGCGGCGGCTGCGGCACGACTGCGGGGACCGCGCCCGGCCATCACCGGGATGAGGTAGGCGAGCGCTCCGAGCAGGACCTGCGCGAGGAAACCGGCCGTCACGGGCACGGCGAGCCGAGCGATGCCGTCGCCGAGCGCGGCCCAGTCCTGGCCGGCGGTCAGCGCCGCGACACCGAGGGCGACGACGAGCGCCGCGAACCAGACCGTGCCGGCGGCGAGACTCATCGCGGCGAAGCTCGCGGTGCGGATGCGCAGGGCGAGCCGGGCGGCAGGGAGCAGGACGAGCGCCATTCCGAGCAGCCACACGGCGGCCGCCACGGCGACCGCGGCGGGCGCATCCACGATCACCGCCGCACCGATCAGGACGAGCGCCCCCGCGAGGATCCACACCGCCTGCCGCGCCCGGCGAACGGCATCGCCGGGCGCGCGCATGCTCAGCACGGTGGGCCAGAGCAGCACGAGGGTGCCCAGCACGGTGAGGCCCATCCAGCCGAGGACGGTGAAGGAGACGTGCGCGACGAAGAGACGGTCCACGATGGTGGCATCCGAGCTGCGTGCGAGCCACGCACCCGCGACCACGCCGGGCACGAGAGCCGCACCGGCGAGGACGTAGAACCGCACGAGCACGGCGAATCCGGCCGGCAGGGCCGTACGCACCTGCATCCCCAGCGAGATCGAGTGCCACACGCCCGCGACGATCAGCACGACGGAGCCTGCTATGAGCAGCTCGGGGATCTGCCCGACCCGGCCCGTTGCGACGAGAACCGCGCCGACGGTGAATACCACGACGCGCACCACGAGCGATCTCGACACCGTCGCGGAACCGCTCCGGAGCACCGCGTCGGCGAAATGCTGGCTCCAGATGAGGATCGCCGTGCTCCCCGCTCCCAGGAGCACGGTGTGCACCATCAGCCAGACGGGGAACTCAATCCATCGGTGCACGATCACCGCGACGACGGCCGCCAGGAGCCATGCGCCGACGAGGGCGTTGAGTCGGAGAGTCGCGCTGCGTCGGTTCATGAAGTGCTCACCACTTTCGGTCGGCGAGCGGTGATCGCGCGCAGGACGATCGTGACGACGAAGAGCACGAGAGCCGCCACCATGACCCACGCGCCGACGGGGACGGCCGGACCCACTCCGCGTCCGTCGCCGATGACGACCCGGATCACGAGGCCGACATGCAGGAGCACGACCGGAATGGCGAGCAAGGGACTGTACGGCAGACGGAATCGGAGCACGGCGGGGAGGACGATCGGCGCGTGGGCGAAGACCATCGAGAGGACGAATCCCGCGAAGAGCGCATGGATGCTCGCGTCGTAGGCACGGTGGGGTAGCGGCACGGGAGAGAGCATCCACACCCCGGCGGCGACCGCGAGCCATCCGTACCCCGCGATCAGGCATCCGGCGACGTAGCCCGGGAGCCCGGGAGCCCCGAGCAGTCGTCGCGCGACATCGAAGCGCCAGAGCCACGCGACGAGCCCCAGGAGCGCGAGCCCGGTCGCCGGCATGCCCACGAGGGGCAGCGGCACGGCGACGATCGCCGACGCTGCCAGCGCGATCGACGCCACCAGCGCGGCGACGGTCGCACGGGCGGAGAGCACCTGCACCCGCGCGAGCTCGATGCGTTCGCCGACCACCGTCAGCACCAGGAAGGCCACCAGCAGGGCGAGGACGCGCTCGACGACGAGGCCCCCCGCCAGGAGTATCGCGGCCGCCGCTCCCGCGACCGCGCCGAGAGCCTGCACCTCGATCGCGAGCGACGCCTGCCTCGCCCGGATCGCGGCGTACAGCAGGACGAGCCCGAGCAGGCCGGCGATCAGGACGGACTGCCCGACCCGTTCGGGGACGGGTGCCGCGAGAAGGACGCCGCCGAGCCCGATGAGCCCCGGGACGACGAACGCGGACGCCCGCCGGAGCACCACGGCTCGCTCGAGGGCGATGAGAGTGCCGAGGAACCCGAAGATCATGAGGAGGCCGTGCTGCTCGGCCAGCCGTCGACCAATGCCCTCGCCCGAGCCGGTGAGGAGGATCGTGCCGCCCGTGACGCCGAGCACGAGCGAGATCGCCGCCGGTGCGAGGAGCAGGAACCGATTCATGCCGATGGCTTCGCGGCCTAACCGGCGGCGCGCACCGCCGAGCGGCCCGCCACGTGATCGTCGATGACGCTGAGCTGCACCCGGCACCGATCGGGCTCGACGAAGGGAAGCAGCTCCTTCGCGCGAAGCGGGCCGTCGGCTTGCTTGAGCACGGTGCTGATCAGCCAGAAGTGCACATCGCACACCATCCGCTCGTGCTTGGCCACCATCTCGGCGAACGGGCACCGCGTGAGGTCGACGCATCGATTGCGCTGGTCGGTGATCGGGTCGAATCCTGCCTGGTCGAGGTGGTCGTCCAGGGCGTCGAGCTGACGCACCACCGACTCCTCGCCGGTGGCCGCGGGGACGTCCGGCAGCACCCGGCGCACGATCTCGCTGCGCTCGTGCGCGAGGCGCACCCGGGTGGCGAGCACAGACTCGTGCGACTCGGTTCCCTGAACGGCGCGGTAGAGCACCTTGGGCCGGCCCCGCTGCTCGCGCCGCTCGCTCCGCGAGAGCACGAAGCCCTCATCGATGAGCCGGTGCACGTGCTCGCGCACGGTGTTGGGGTGCAGCCCGCAGACCTCGCACAGGGCGTCGATCGTCAGTTCGGCGCCGTGTCGCAAGGAGTGCATGATGAGGATCCTGCTGTACGACGACAGCGTGCGCTCCAGCGCTTCGCTCCGTTCTCCCACACCTCGATTGTTCCTCGATCAGGTGCTATGACCAGGGTCTAAAGCCCCGAGTGCCGCCTCCGGCGATCAGGATGCGGGGCGCCGGGTGAACCGCAGCACCCACGTCTCGGGGCCTTCCTGCAGGTATCCCACGGAGTACTGCTCCGGGCTGCGCCGCTGGATCTGCGCGAGCAGCGGAAGCGGGTCGTGAGGAGCGACGAGGTCCATCGAGGCACCCTCGGCGAGCGAGTCGAGGGCTCCGATGATCGCGGCGTGACGCACGGCGTGCGGGATCGCCCGCGCGTCCAGCACAATGGTGTTCTCGTCGTCGTGACCGCACGAGCACCCGGAATGGGAGCCCCGAGGCGCGGTGGGGGCGGTGTGGAGAGCGATGGGTTCGGAGATCATGCCGTCACGATAGGTGTGCCCCGCGCCTCCCCGAACGGTCGATCACCGTGAGAAATGGAGCTCCGACCCGCCGAGCAGGATGACGTGCAGCTCGTCGCCCTCGTGCACCTCGACGGCATCCTCGGGCACGATGGCGAATCCGTCCGCGCGGGCGAGACTCGCGACGAGGTAGGAGCCCGAGCCGCCCTCCGTCGCGCGGCGGACGAGGTGATCGCCGCGCGCATCGATCTCGACCGTGACGGGCATGTACTGCGTCCGCCCGCCGGGACTGCGCCAGCCCTCGGTCGCGCGAGCCAGGATGCTCGGCCGCTCGATGTCGGCGCGGCCCTGCATCCTGAGCAGCGCAGGCCGCACGAAGGCCTCGAAGGAGACCGTGGCGCTCACGGGGTTGCCCGGGAGCGCGAACACCGGGGTTCCGTCGAGCCAGCGGCCGAAGCCCTGCGGCTTGCCGGGCTGCATCCGCACGGGTCCGAACCAGACGCCGAGCGGCGCCAGCACAGCCTTGACGACGTCGTAGGCGCCGACGCTGACCCCGCCGGAGGTGATGACGGCATCGACATCGGATGCGCACGCGGCGAGCACCTCCCGCAGGGAGTCCTCATCGTCGGGCACGGCTCCGATGCGGAGCGGCACGCAGCCGGTCTCGGCGACGGCGGCGGCGAGGAGGAGCGAGTTCGAGTCGTGGATCTGCCCGCGCGCGAGCGGCTCGCCCGGCGCCCGCAGCTCGCTTCCGGTCGAGAGCACGGCGACCCGCGGAGCCGGGTGGGCCGAGACCCGCGCGACTCCGACCGCCGCGGCCGCCGCGAGATCGCGCGAGCGCAGGGTGCGCCCCGCGCCGAGCACCGGATCCCCGCGCCGGACGTCGGAACCGCTGAGTCGGATGTGAGCGGACGGCAGCGGTGCGCGGGTGACCGACACGATCGGCTCGCCCCGATCGGTGTGCTCGACGGGGACGATGCAGTCCGCGTCGTCGGGGATCGGCGCACCGGTCATGATGCGAGCCGCCTCGCCCGGGCCGATGCGCGGATTCGACGCGGAACCGGCGGCCAGGTCGGCGACCACGCGCAGCCGGACGGGATTCGTCTCATCGGCGTCGAGCACGTCGGAGCGGCGCACGGCGTATCCGTCCATCGCCGAGTTGTCGAAGCCCGGCACGTCGACGAGGGCGACGATCTCGTCCGCGAGGGTCAGGCCGAGGGCTTCCGCCACCGCGACGGGCCGAGGGGCGAGCGGTGCGATCGTCTCGAGGATGCGCCGGCGATGCTCCGCCACGCTGACGGTCTCGCGCCCCTCAGCGCCGGAATGATCCATGCACAGATGGTATCAACCGCCGGATAACCGAAGACGAGGGCTCATCTCCTCTTCTTCCCCGCATCTGCGGTGTTATCCTTGGGATTCGTGACGCAGTTCCGGATCAGTGAAGCCGCCTCCCTGCTCGGTGTCAGCGATGACACGCTCCGACGCTGGATCGCGTCCGGCGCACTCTCGAGCTCGACCGATGCCGCGGGGCGGCAGGCCGTCGACGGCGCGCAGCTCGCCGCCCTCGCGGCTCAGCGCGCCACGGCTCCGAGCGATCCCTCGGTGATCGGCAGCAGCGCCCGGAACCGGCTGGTCGGGCTCGTCACCGCGATCGTGAGCGATCCGGTCATGTCGCAGGTCGAGTTGCAGTGCGGGCCGCACCGCATGGTCTCGCTCATGTCGACCGAAGCGGTCCGCGAACTCGGGCTCGAGGTCGGCGCCCTCGCCGTGGCCGTCGTGAAGGCGACCATGGTGATCGTCGAGACGCCCCGGGAACCATGACGACGCGACGAGCGCTGATGCTCGGAACCGTCCTCGCGACGGCCCTGATCCTCAGCAGTGCCTGCGCCTCCCCGGGAAGCGGTGACGACGAACGCCGCTCCGGGCTCCGAATCGCGGCGGCGTCATCGCTCTCGGGAGTCTTCGACGAGCTCGCCCGGGCCTTCGAGAGCGACCACCCCGGGATCCCGATCGAGCCGATCATCTACGAGGGTTCGCCGACCCTCGCCGCGCAGATACGCGACGGTCGGCGAATCGACGTCATCGCCTCGGCCGACGAGGCCAGCCTGACCGCGATCTCCGCGCAGCTCGACGGAGAACCGGTCGCCTTCGCCACGAACGGCCTCGTCATCGCCGTGCCCGCCGGCAATCCGGCGGGCATCCGCACCCTCGCCGACCTCGCCGACGACGAGCTCACGGTCGTCCTCTGCGCGGCGTCGGTGCCGTGCGGCGCATCCGCGCGCGCACTGCTGAGGTCCGCAGACCTCTCGATCGTCGCCGCGAGCGAGGAGCAGAACGTCAAGGCCGTCGTCGCCAAGATCCAGGCGGGCGAAGCGGATGCGGGCATCGTCTACGCGACCGACGTGATCGCCTCCGCAGGGGCGCTCGAGGGCATCGCCGTCGAGGGGTCGGACGAGGCGCGGACGACGTACCCGATCGCGACCCTGACCGGGGCCGGGAACCCTTCCGCTGCGCGGGCATTCGTGTCCTGGATCCGCTCACCCACCGCGCGCGAGATCCTCGCCCGCGCCGGTTTCGGCGCGCCATGATCGGCGGAACCCGTCCTGCCTCCGTCGGCGCGATCCCCCGCGCCGTCCTCGTGCCAGCGCTCGCGGGCCTCTCGCTCCTGCTGCTGCCGGTCGTCGGGCTCCTGAGCCGCGCGGACTGGTCCCGCGTGCCCGGCGCCATCACGTCGCCGGAGGCCGCGAGCGCCCTCGCACTGTCGCTGCAGACGGCGACGGCGGCGACCGCGGTGTGCGTGATCCTCGGCGTGCCCCTGGCTGCGGTCATCGCGCGCTCGCGCCCGAGCATCGCGGGGCTCCTCCGCGCGCTCGTGACTCTGCCCCTCGTGATGCCCCCGCTCGTCGGCGGCATCGCCCTGCTCGCACTGCTCGGCAGGAACGGCCTCATCGGCGGCGCGCTGGACCTCGCATTCGGCATCCGCATCCCCTTCACGACCTCCGCCGTCGTGATCGCGCAGGCTTTCGTGGCTCTGCCGTTCCTCGTGATCGCGGTCGAGGGCGCGCTGCGCACCGCCGGCACCTCTCTCGAAGCTGTGGCCGCGACGCTCGGTGCGCGCCCGTGGACGGTCTTCCTCCGCATCACCCTCCCGTCCATCGCGCCGGGGCTTCTGGCGGGAACGGTGCTGTGCTTCGCCCGAGCACTCGGCGAATTCGGCGCGACCGCGCTGTTCGCCGGCAACGCGGCAGGGGTGACCCGCACGATGCCGCTCGCGATCTACACCGCCTTCAACGGGGCCGGGGTCTCGCAGGACTCCGCGATCGCCCTGTCCCTCCTCCTGATCGTCGTCGCGATCGCCATGCTGCTCCTCTTGCGCAGCTGGCGCTCCGAGAGAGCGGGATGACCGTGCTCCGTGCGCGCGTCGCCGTGCGTCGCGGCGACTTCCGCCTCGACGTCTCGCTCTCGGTCGCGGAGGGAGAGGTGCTGGCCGTGCTCGGCCCCAACGGCTCGGGCAAGTCGACGCTGCTCGCGGCCATCGCCGGACTGATCGCGCTCGACTCCGGTGAGATCGCGCTGGGCGATCGCACGCTCGGCGCGCGCACCTCCTCACGACGACTGCACCTCGCCCCCTCGCGTCGAGGGGTCGGCCTGCTCGGCCAGGAGCCCCGCCTGTTCCCTCATCTCCGCGCGGTCGACAACGTCGCCTTCGGTGCGATCGCGCAGGGCGAGCGCCGGTCCACGGCGCGGCGACGCGCGCGGCTCTGGCTCGACGCGGTCGACCTCCCGGGGTTCGCGGAGCGCCGACCCGCCGAGCTCTCCGGCGGTCAGCAGCAGCGGGTCGCCCTCGCGCGCGCGCTCGCGGCTCGCCCCTCCGCCCTGCTCCTGGACGAACCGTTCGCTGCGCTCGACGTGCAGTCGTCGGGCTCGCTGCGCGCGATGCTCCGGCGCCACCTGGCCGAGACGCGACTGCCGACCCTCATCGTCACGCACGACATCGTCGACGCCATCGCGCTCGCTGATCGGGTGGCGATCATGCGCGACGGCCGGATCGTCGACATGGGCGCCACCTCGCGCGTGCTCGACCGCCCGTCGGATCAGTTCGGCGCCGCCCTTCTGGGCATCAATCTGCTTCACGGGACGATCGCGTCCGGGAACCGTCTGCTGCTGGACGACGGGCGGGCTCTCGCGTGCGGCGACAGCGGGCTTCCCGTCGGGTCGGCGGCGTCCGCAGCGTTCCCGCCCAGCGCCGTGCATCTGGAGCCCGCCGGCTCACCGACGGCAGGAGCGCACTCGTGGTCGGCGACGGTCGCCGCCCTGGAGCGGGGCGTGAGCGGCGTCCTGGTCCGGGTGCGGGAGCACGCGATCGCCGCCGAGCTCTCCCCCGGCAGCCTCCTGCACCTGGGCCTCGCACCCGGTTCGAGCGTGCAGGTGACGATCGACCCCGCCGCGGTTTCGGTCTACCCGAGATCCACGTACGCGGCGACTGGCCCGGAGTCGTTCACGAGCCGATGAGCGCCGCAGCGACGGCGGCGCTGGCCAGGATCTCGCCGACCCCGATCGCAGCGGGAGTCGCCGCAGCCCACCGACGGGGCACGAGCGCGGCCCGCGCGGCCAGCAGAGCGAACACGGCACCCGGCACGAGCCCCGCCGCGATCGCCGGCGCGCACGCGAGGACGTGATAGCCGACCGAGAGACGGTACCGGAAGGCATCCCCCCGGTCGCGGATCATCGACTTCACGTACAGGACGGTGCCCCCGAAGTACAGGGCGAGGAGCGCCGCGATCGCCCAGGTGCGGGGGCCGACGGACGCTCCGCCGACTCCGGCGACGATCACGGTCATGAGGCTCGCCGCGATCACGACGACCGCGTCGTTGGCGAGGGAGCGCTCCTGCCGGCGCCACGAGAACCACAGGCTCACGGCGAGCAGCGGCCCGAGAACGACCGACCAGCCGAGCAGCAGTGGATCGGTCGCGATGACGACCGCGCCGACCACGACCGTCGCCGAGCCGTAGGCGAGAACCGGGGCCCGATATCGGCGCTTGCCGTGCGAGCGCAGCCAGAGCCCGGTGGCGAAGAAGGCGAAATACCCCACGACGAGGGCGACGAGCATCGGCAGATGGCGCCAGTCGGGGCCCGCCTCGGCGACGCCGAGGAGGAAGGGCACGAGGAGCATCGCCCACGCGCCGTGCTGATTCGGCACCCAGCCCGGAGACCGTCGCCTCGGGACGCGACGCACCGGCTCGGTGCCGACAGGAGTCCGTGATGCCGCGGGCACGACCGGTCAGCCCCTCCGCACGGGCTGGTACCCGCAACTGGGATCCTCGGCGAGCGGGTCGCCTGTGACCGCGTAGGCGTATGAGCGCGAGCCCCCGCACACCGGCGCGAACTCGCACCGTCCGCATCGGCCGCCGAAGGCCGTCGGCGTGCGCAGAGCTCGCATGAGGGGCGCATCGCGGTAGATCTGCGCGAACCGCTGCTCGCGGACCGAACCGACCGCGACCGGCAGGAAACCGCTGGGGTACACCGTGCCCATGTGGTCGATGAACGCGAAACCACGCCCCGCGTTGACGTCGATCGGCGGGCGCGCGCTGCGGCGAGTCGGCTCGTGACCGCTGAGCAGGCGGGCCGTCTCGCGCTGCAGAGCGGTGCGCAGTCCTCCCGCCGGGAACGCGTCATCCACGACAGCGGCTTCGGCCCGTTGGATCGCGATGCGCCGGTAGTGGGGAGCCTCGGTCGCCTTGATCGCGATCAGCCCCGAGACGTCGTGCAGCCAGTGAAGGACCTCTTCCTCCTCAGCCGCGTCGAGCGGCTCGAGCGCGCTCCCGCGACCCGTCGGCACGAGGAAGAACACGCTCCACAGCGCGACGCCGAACTCCAGCACCGTCGCGAGGATCCGCGGCAGCTCCCGGACGTTTCCGCGTGTGACGGTCGTGTTGACCTGCAGCCGAAAGCCGAGCTCGCGCACGGTGCGCGCCGCGTCGACCGTGGCGTCGAACACGCCGCCGACCCCGCGGAACGCGTCATGAGTCGCGGCGGAGGCACCGTCCAGCGAGAGCGACACCGCTTTCGCCCCCGCCTCGCGCAATTCGCTCAGGACGGGACGGGTGAGTCGAGGCGTCACCGAGGGCGCGAGCGCCATGCTCAGGCCCTGCCCGCTTCCGTGCGCCACCAGGTCGACGAGATCCGGGCGCTCGAACGGGTCTCCCCCCGTGAGCACGACGAGCGGACGCGGCGCGCCGAACGAGGCGATGTCGTCAAGAAGCAGCTTCCCCTCGCGCGTATCGAGCTCCAGCGGATTGCGGTCGCGGATCGCGTCGGCCCTGCAATGCGCGCAGACGAGCTGGCAGGCGCGCGTGACCTCCCAGATGACGATGAACGGCCGTTCGGACACATCGTGGTGCAACGCGCGCACGGGCCGGGCGCGGGCGCCCAACGAGCGTTCCGTGCCGGTCGCCGTCGCCGTCGATCTCCCGGACCGATCGCTCGTCGTCACGAGGCCCCTCCCGTTCGTGCGCCCTCGCGTCGAATGCTCCGACGCGGGCATCCCTTCCGTGAAGTGTCCTCCTTGAGCCGCACCGCCCGGAGCGAGGACTCCCGTGAAAAAGTCCGGCGCACGAGAGAACCGCGCGGCAATTAAGCACGGTCGAATGCCGAGCGCGGCGCACGACGCAGTCGGCAGTCTGATCGCATGACAGCTACCGAGAGCGCACGACGTGTGGTCATCGTCGGCGGCGGCATCAGTGGATTGACGACCGCCCACCGCCTGCGGGAGTCACTCGGCGACAGCGCGCAGGTCGTCCTCGTCGAAGGCTCGTCGCAGCTCGGCGGCAAGATCGTGACCCGGCGACTGGGCCCGCATCTCATCGACTCGGGCCCGGACGCGCTGCTGACCCGATCGCCGGCGGTGGGCGCGCTCATCGACGATCTCGGTCTCGCCGGCAGGACCACAGCGCCCGCTGCGCTGGGGGCCCGCATCTGGTCCCGCGGGCGGCTCCGGCCGATCCCGAGCGGAACGATGTTCGGGATCCCGGACCGCGTGCTGCCTCTCGTGGCGTCGCGGCTGCTCTCCCCCGTCGGCCTCGCGCGGGCCGCGCTGGATCTCGTGCTGCCGCGCCGACGACGGTTCCCGGTGGATCCCTCGGTGGCCGACCTGATCGGCTCGCGGCTCGGCGCCCAGGTGAGCGCACGACTCGTCGAGCCGCTCATCGGCGGCGTGCACGCGGGGCTCGCGAGCGAGCTCAGCGCGCGGAGCACGGTTCCCGACATCGAGACCCTCGCCCGTAGCAGCCGCAGTCTCTACTTCGGAATCCGTCGGCTGCGCCGGCGTTCAGCGACATCGGGCGCCAAAGCGGCGGGCGGGCCGGCACTGGTCACCCTGGAGGGAGGACTCATCGGACTGGTCGAGGCGCTCGCGGCACCGTTCACGGACGAAGACCTGATCGTCGGCGACGCCGCGGCCGACATCGCCCGTCGCGCTTCGGGGTACGTCGTCACGACGACGGCGGGTCGGCGCCTCGAGGCCGATGCGGTCGTGCTCGCGGTGCCGGCGTACACCGCGGCGAGGCTGCTGGCCAGGCTCGAACCGACCCTCGCCGAACTGCTCGCCGAAACGGTCTACGCCGATGTCGCGACGGTCGCGCTGTCCTACCCGCGCTCGGCGCTGGTCGGCCCTCTCGACGCGACCGGGTTCCTCGTGCCGCCCGAAGAGGGCCGACTGCTCGTCGGCTGCACGTGGTCGAGCGCCAAGTGGCCCCACCTCGCCGATGACCGCACCGTGATCGTGCGGTGCTCCGTCGGTCGGCGCGGCGACCGCCGCTGGACGGCCCTCGACGACGACGCCCTGATCCGCCGCGTGCACGACGAGCTCGTGGAGGCGATGGGACTGACGGCGGAGCCGACGCACGGCATCGTGCAGCGCTGGCCCCGAGGCATGCCCCAGTACCTCGTCGGGCACGGGGACCGGATGACGAGGATCGACGAGCGCCTGCGCACCGCACCGGGCCTTCACCTGGTCGGGGCCGCCTACCGCGGCGTCGGCCTCGCCAGTTGCGTCGCCGACGCCGAGCGCGTCGGCGAGCGCATCACGCGGCACCTGCTGAGCGGTTCGCCGTCCGACTGAGTTCGCGGCGCACCCGTTCGAGGCGCGCCGCGAACTCGGGCCGGGTTCCCTCGGCACGCACCTCCTGCCGGACGTGCTCGCGCACGCCGAGCTCCCGGAGGGCGACGACGAGATCGTCGACTTCCCCCGGGGAGAGCACGGTGGGGTCGACGGTCGTGCGCACCTGCAGGTCGACCTCCGCCTCGAGCGCGAGCCTCAGAGATTCGAAGGCTCGCGCACCGCTCGACGGCACCCCGGTGACCGCTTCGTAGCGGGAGGCCGGGGCCTTGATGTCGAGCCCAACCCAGTCGCACAGCGGAAGCACCTCGGCGAATCGCCTCGGGTACGGGCCGGCGGTGTGGAGCCCGACGGCGAAGCCGCGCTCGCGGACCTCCCGCATCGCGGGCGCCAGTCCGGCCTGGCGTGTCGGCTCCCCTCCCGAGAAGACGACGCCGTCGAGCATGCCGCGCCGACGGTCGAGCAGCTCTCTCACCGACTGCCACGAGACGGTTCCGGGCGCGCGCGGATCGATCAGAGACGGATTGTGGCAGTAGGTGCACGACAGGGGACATCCCTGCAGGAACACGGTCGCCACGAGCCTGCCCGGCCAGTCGCACGTCGACAGGCGGACGAGACCCGCGATCCGCAGGTCGTCCGCGCGCGCCCCAGGGGTCACCGTGCCATCGCCTCCTCGAGGAAGTGCACGCGCTCGGCGTGCTCGCCCTTCTTGCCGATGTTGAACGAGCTCACGGGCCGGAAGTACCCCATGACCCGGGTCCAGACCTCGCAGGGCTCCCCGCACATCTCGCAGTTCTCGTGCTCGCCGGCGAGATAGCCGTGCTCGGGGCAGATCGAGAAGGTCGGCGTCACCGTGATGTACGGCAGCCGGTGGGTCGACAGCGAGCGCCTGACGAGCTCGCGGCACGCGGCCGCCGTCGACACCTTCTCCGACATGTACAGATGCAGCACGGTGCCGCCGGTGTACTTCGTCTGCAGCTCGTCCTGGCGGTCGAGAGCTTCGAAGGGGTCATCGGTGAAGCCGACCGGCAGCTGCGAGGAGTTCGTGTAGTACGGGTTGCTGCCTGTCCCCGCCTGACGGATGCCGGGGAACCGCTTGCGGTCCTCCTTCGCGAAGCGGTAGGTGGTTCCCTCGGCCGGAGACGCTTCGAGGTTGTAGAGGTGCCCGGTACTCTCCTGGAACTCGACCATGCGCACACGCACGTGATCGAGCAGGCGCACGGCCATCGCGTGCCCCTCAGCGCTCGTGATGTCGTGCAGATCATCGGTGAGGTTGCGGATCATCTCGTTGATGCCGTTCACGCCGATCGTCGAGAAATGATTGCGCAGCCCGCCGCCGAGATATCGCTTCGTGTAGGGGAAGAGCCCCTCGGTGATGAGTCGGTCGATCACCTTGCGCTTGAGCTCCAACGACTCCTTGGCGAGGTCGAGCAGTCGATCGAGCGCGGCAAGAGCGGATGCCTCGTCGCCCGGGTGGAGGTAGCCGAGCCGCGCGCAGTTGATCGTCACCACGCCGAGCGAGCCGGTCTGCTCGGCCGACCCGAACAATCCGTTGCCGCGCTTGAGGAGCTCGCGCAGGTCGAGCTGGAGCCGGCAGCACATCGACCGGATCTGGTTCGGCTTGAGCTCGGAGTTGATGAAGTTCTGGAAGTACGGCGTGCCGTACTTGGCGGTCATCTCGAACAGGCGATCGGCGTTCTCCGATTCCCAGTCGAAGTCCTCGGTGATGTTGTAGGTGGGGATGGGGAAGGTGAAGACCCGCCCGCTCGCGTCGCCCGTCGTCATGACCTCGATGTACGCGCGGTTGATCACCGCCATCTCCTCGGCGAGGTCGCCGTAGGAGAAGTCCTGCGCCACGCCTCCGATGACGGGCACCTGCTCGCGGAGATCCTCGGGGCACACCCAGTCGAAGGTGAGGTTGGTGAACGGCGTCTGCGTTCCCCATCGCGAGGGGACGTTGAGGTTGTAGATGAGTTCCTGGATGCCCTGGCGAACCTCCTCGTAGCTCAACCGGTCGATGCGCACGAACGGCGCCATGTAGGTGTCGAACGAGCTGAAGGCCTGGGCGCCGGCCCACTCGTTCTGCAGGGTTCCGAGGAAGTTCACGATCTGGCCGATGGCCGACGAGAAGTGCCTGGGCGGTCGCGAGTCGATCTTGCCCGGCACGCCGTTGAGCCCCTCTTCGAGCAGCACGCGGAGGGACCAGCCGGCGCAGTACCCGGCGAGCATGTCCAGATCGTGGATGTGGAGGTCGCCTTCGCGATGCGCCCTGCCGATCTCGGGGCTGTAGACGTGCGAGAGCCAGTAGTTCGCGATGACCTTGCCCGAGGTGTTGAGGATGAGCCCGCCGAGCGAGTAACCCTGATTGGCGTTGGCGTTGACGCGCCAGTCGGAGCGATCGAGATACTCGTTGATCGAGGAGCCGACATCCACGACCGTCTGCGCGTCGCTGCGCAGACGCGCGTGCTGCTCTCGGTAGGCGATGTACGCGCGCGCGGTCGCGACATTCGGACCGGCCATGAGGGCGAGCTCGACCGCGTCCTGGATCTCCTCGACCGTCGGGTACGAGCGGCCGGCGTCGACGATCGCGGCGACCACCGTCCGTTGTGCGCGGTCGATGTCGTCGGCGGTCATCTCCCCCGCCGCCGCCGCGGCGGCTGCGATCGCCGCGCGGATCTTCTGCTCGTCGAACTCGACCGTTGCGCCGGATCGCTTGATGACGCCGGACGGGGTCGGGTGGGGCTGGAGTGACATGATGACGTTCCTTCCTGGGGCTGCCGAGCGCATCGACGACGGTGGGTCGTCGGCTCGCACGATAGACCCGCGACCCCCACATGTAGTGGTATCTCATTCTGGCGTGTCCCAGTACTAGTGGTAAGGAGGAACACGGACTCTGCGAGATTCAGGACCAAAGTCCCGGTCGATACGGCTCGGAGCTCGGCTACAGTCGACATGCATGCACGCGGGCCTCGTGAATCCCGTACCGAGGCCGCCCGCTCGACCACCGAGCCCATGATCGGCGCCGTGCAGAAGCCGGAGGCGCCCATGTTCGACCGATTGCCGCCTCGCGTCATCCAGGGCGGGATGGGGATGGCGGTCTCCTCGTGGAGGCTCGCGCGCAGCGTCTCACGCGCGGGGCAGCTCGGCGTGGTGTCGGGGATCGCGCTCGACACGGTTCTCGCGCGCAGACTGCAGGATGGCGACCCGGAAGGCGACATCCGCCGCGCACTCGACCGCTTCCCGATCCCCGCCGTCGCCGAGTCGATCCGCTCGCGCTACTTCCTCGCGGGAGGGCGCCCGGCTGGCAAGGCGTACGCGCCGGTGCCCAAGCTGTCGTTCCGACCGACTCGCACGCAGCAGGAACTGACGGTCGTCGGCAACTTCGTCGAGGTCTGGCTCGCGAAGGAGGGGCACTCGGGACTCGTCGGCGTCAACTACATGGAGAAGGTCCAGCTGGCGACTCCCGCGGCCGTGCTCGGCGCCATGCTCGCCGAGGTCGACTACGTGCTGATGGGAGCGGGCGTCCCTCGCGAGATCCCCCGATTGCTCGATGACCTCGCTGCGGGATCCACCGGGACCATCTCCGTCGACGTCCACGGCTCCGCCGAGGCCCACCGCATCTCGGTGGACGCGCACGAGCTGCTCGGCGACGTCGCTCCGCGACTGCGGCGCCCGGCGTTCCTCGCGATCGTCTCGGCCCACGTGCTCGCCTACTACCTCGCCCGCGATGAGGGGATCCGCCCCGACGGCTTCGTCATCGAGGGCCACGCGGCCGGCGGCCACAGCGCCCCGCCGCGCGGGCCGCTGACTCTCGATGAGGACCGGCAGCCGATCTACGGTCCGCGTGACGACGCCGACATCGCGAAGATCGCCGCGCTGGGACTGCCGTTCTGGCTCGCCGGCGGCTACGGGCATCCCGATCGCCTCGCCGCCGCTCTCGCGGCGGGGGCCGCCGGGGTGCAGGTCGGTACCCTGTTCGCGCTCAGTCAGGAGTCCGGACTCCGCGAGGATCTGCGCGAGGGTGTCATGAGCCGACTCGATGAGGGAACGCTCGAGGTGCGAGCGGATGCCTCCGCCTCGCCGACCGGGTTCCCCTTCAAGATCGCGCAACTGGACGGCACGCTCTCCGAGCCCGCCGTCTACGCCTCGAGAGAGCGGTTGTGCGATCTCAGCTACCTCCGCGAGCCCTTCGCGAAGTCGAACGGCGGCATCGGATTCCGCTGCGCGAGCGAACCGGCCCCGCTGTATGTGCGGAAAGGCGGGGATGCCGCCGACACGGTCGGTCGCGTGTGCCTCTGCAACGCCCTGACCGCGGCGGTCGGGCTCGGCCAGTCGCGGCGGGGCGACGTTCAGGAGCCGGCACTCGTCACCCTCGGGCAGGATCTCCACGGGCTCGCCGCACTTCGCGCACGACACCCGGGAGGCTGGCGCGCCGAGGATGTCGTGTCCTGGCTGCTCGAGGCCCCGACTCCGCCCTCCGCCTAGAGCACACGGTCGCGCCCAGGAGGATCGCGGCCCCAGTTCAGCCGCCGATGTACGACATCTCGACCCGATCCACCCGCTGTTCGACGCGGACCGCCGTCGTGCGCGTCTCGGAGTACCGGTCCGACCGGTTGCGCCATATGTCGGCGAGAGCGGACGAGAGCTCGTCGTCGGTGCAGCCATCGCGCATGAGGGCCCGCAGGTCGTGGCCCCGGGTGCCGAAGAGGCAGGTGTACAGCTTTCCGTCGACGGAGACCCGGGCGCGGGAGCAGGTCCGGCAGAACGGCTGCGTCACGCTCGAGATCACGCCGATCTCCCCCGCACCATCCGCATAGGCCCATCGATTCGCCGTCTCCCCGGGGGACGACGACTCGAGTGCGACGAGCGGGTGCGTGGCGTCGATGACCCGCAGCACCTCGGCCGAGGGGACGACGTCGTCGAGCCGCCAGCCGTTGGTCGCGCCGACGTCCATGAACTCGATGAAACGGACGATGTGCGGCGTGCCGCGGAACAGTCGCGCCATCGGCAGGATGTCGCGGTCGTTCATGCCCCGCTTGACGACCATGTTGACCTTGATCGGCCCGAGACCCGCCTCCTGGGCCGCCTCGATGCCCCGGAGGACCTCGGCGACCGGGAACCGCACGTCGTTCATGGCCTGGAACGTGGCGTCATCCGGTGAGTCGAGCGATACGGTCACGCGCGAGAGGCCGGCGTCCTTGAGCGCGACGGCGAATCGGGCGAGCGTCGAGCCGTTCGTCGTGAGGGCGATGTCGAGGGCGCCGCCGGTGGAGGTCGGCACGTCGCCGATCATGCTCACGAGGTCGACGATGCCCTTCCGCAGCAGCGGTTCGCCGCCCGTGAGCCTGACCTTGGTGACGCCGTGGCCGGCGGCGATCCGCACGAGCCGCGTGATCTCCTCGAAACTGAGGATCTCGTCGCGCGGCAGGAAGGCGTGGTCGCGACCGAACACCTCTTTCGGCATGCAGTAGATGCAACGGAAGTTGCAGCGATCCGTGACGGAGATGCGGATGTCGCGCATGGGACGACCCAGTGCATCGGGCCCGCCCCGAATCGGGCCGAGCCGCGGTGATTCCCCCGATCCGGTCACGCCGTCAGTCTAGTTCGTCGGCCTCCACGGCGGCCGCCGGCCCCGCCGACTCGACACCCCGAACGGCTAATGCTTCTCGCCCTCGGCGTGCGCCTCCAGGAACCGGTACAGCTCCTGGTCGTCGACGCCCGGGAAGGTGCCGCTCGGGAGCGGCGAGAGGATGTGCGCGTGCAGCTTGGCGCTCGTCCAGGCCTTGCCGCGCCACCGGCTCGCGAGGTCGCCGTCGGGTCGCTTGCAGCACGCCGGATCGGGGCAGGTCGAGGTGCGCCGATTCGTCGTCTCGCGACCGCGGAACCACTTCGACTGCGCGAAGGGCACGCCGACGGTGATCGAGAACTCGTCGTTCGCGCTCGTGCCGGTCTGCGTGGACTCCCAGAAGGTGCCCTCGGGCGTGTCGGTGTACTGGTAGAACTCGGTCGTGCGGTTCGTCCGCGTGAAGGCGACACGCGCGCTCCAGTTCCGGCACACGAGTTGCCCCTCGATCGAGCCGGTGACGTCGACCGGAAGTCGCAGCCCGTCGTTCTCGTACGCCTTGTACACGGCGCCGTCGTCGCCGACGCGCAAGAAGTGCAGAGTCAGATCGAGGTGCGAGGTGGCGAGGTTCGTCAGCCGCAGGGCCGCAGCCTCGTGCGTGACCCCGAAGGCGTCGCGGAAGTCCTCCACCGCGATGTTGCGGTCGGCCTTGGCCTGACCGAGGAAGGCGATCGACTGCTCGCGCGGCATGAGGCACGCGGCGGCGAAGTAGTTGATCTCGAGCCGCTGGCGCAGGAACTCGGCGTAGGTCTTGGGCACCTCGTGCCCGAGCAGGCGGTGGGCCACCGCCTGCAGCGCCATCGAGCGCAGGCCGTGTCCGCCGGGGATGGAGGCGGGCGGCAGGTAGATGCGACCGTTCTCGAGGTCGGTGACCGAGCGCGCCGAGTGCGGCAGGTCGCCGACGTGGACGAGCTCGAAGCCGAGCTTCTTGGCCATGAGCCCGACCTCGCGGTGGGTGAGGGCGCCGCTCACATGACCCGTCTCGCGCACCGTGCGCTCGGCGAGCGCCTCGATCTCGGGCAGATGGTTGTCGAGCGTGCGCATGTGGTGGCGCAGCTCGGTGTTGGCCCGCCGAGCCTCTTCGGGCGTCGCGATCGTCTGCCGCTCGCGCTGAACGAGCTCGCGGTGCAGACCGACGAGGGCCTCGAGCACCTCATCGCCCATCGAGCGCGTCGCGCGCACGGTCGGCAGCCCGAGCGAGGCGTAGAGGCCCGAGCGCTGCGCGCGCTCGAGCTCGATCTCGAGGGCGGCGCGATGCGAGGGGGGCGACTCGTCGAGCAGATCGGCGAGGGCGACGCCGAGCGCCTCGGCGATCGCCGTGAGCAGTGTGATGCGCGGCTCGCGTCGACCGTTCTCCATGAGCGAGAGCTGGCTGCCGGCGACCCCGACGCGTTCACCGAGCTGATCGAGGGTCAGGCCCGCCGCGGTGCGGAAGTGCCGGATGCGCTGGCCGAGAGTGACGAGATCGCTCATGCCTTGACAGTACCGAAAGAACCATCTTTCTTTAAGTCGGGATGCCCGGAAAACGCCTCTCATACGCTGGCACCATGGTCACAACAGGGTTTCATTCCCGGAATGGAGAGACGATCATGACGCTGCTCGAGACCCCCCGGATCCACTCCGCGCACGAGGCGACCGCGGCATCCTCGGCACCGGGCGGGTACGACGGTCGCGCGATCCCCGCCGATGTCGCCGCCTGGGTCTCAGACATCGCCGAGCTCGCGCAGCCCGCCGAGATCCACTGGTGCGACGGCTCGACGCGCGAGCGCCACGAGCTGCTGCAGCAGCTCGTCGCGGCCGGCACGATCGAGCAGCTCAACCCCGAGCTGCGCCCGTACTCGTTCGTGGCCCGCTCGCACGAGGGCGACGTCGCCCGGCTCGAGTCGCGCACCTTCATCTGCTCGCAGGACGAGGCCGACGCCGGCCCGACGAACAACTGGCGCGAGCCGGTCGCCATGCGCGCCGAGCTCACCGCGGTGTTCCGCGGGACGATGCGCGGCCGCACGATGTACGTCGTGCCCTTCTCGATGGGCCCGATCGGCTCGCCGATGGCGAAGATGGGCGTGCAGGTCACCGACTCGCCGTACGTCGTCGTGAGCATGGGAACGATGACGCGCATGGGCTCCGCCGCTCTCGACGCGATCGCCGCAGGCGCCGACTGGGTGCCCGCCGTGCACAGCGTCGGCGCGCCTCTCGCCCCGGGCGAGCACGACGTCGCCTGGCCGTGCAATGACGCGAAGTACGTCGCCCACTTCCCCGAGACCCGCGAGATCTGGTCGTTCGGCTCGGCCTACGGCGGCAACGCCATCCTCGCCAAGAAGGCCTTCGCGTTGCGCATCGCCTCGGTGCAGGCACGCGATGAGGGCTGGCTCGCCGAGCACATGCTGCTCATCAAGGTGACGGCGCCGAGCGGCAAGGCGTACCACCTCGCGGCGGCGTTCCCGAGCGCGTGCGGCAAGACCAACCTCGCGATGCTGACCCCGAGCATCCCGGGCTGGAGCGTCGAGACGATCGGCGACGACATCGCCTGGCTGCGTATCGGCGCCGACGGCCGCCTCCGCGCCATCAACCCCGAGGCGGGCTTCTTCGGCGTCGCACCCGGCACGAGCGCGACGACGAACCCCACGGCGATCGACACCCTCTGGGGCAACACGATCTTCACGAATGTCGCGACGACCGACGACGGCGACGTGTGGTGGGAGGGCCTCACCCCGACCCCGCCCGCTCATCTCACCGACTGGCGCGGCCGGTCGTGGACGCCCGGCTCCGGCACGCGTGCCGCCCACCCGAACTCCCGCTTCACCGTGTCCGCCCGCCAGTGCCCCTCGATCGCGAGCACGTGGGAGGACCCGGAGGGCGTCGTCGTCGACGCCATCGTCTTCGGCGGCCGCCGAGCAAGCAATGTGCCTCTGGTGGTAGAGGCGCGCGACTGGGATCACGGCGTCTTCATGGGCGCCACGATCGCCTCGGAGCAGACGGCGGCCGCCGAGGGCACCGTGGGCGAGCTGCGCCGCGACCCGTTCGCGATGCTGCCGTTCTGCGGCTACAACATGGGCGACTACTTCGCGCACTGGCTCGACTTCGGGCGCCGCCTGCGCCGCTCGGCCCGCGTGCCGCGCGTCTTCCAGGTGAACTGGTTCCGCAAGGGCGCCGACGGCTCGTTCCTCTGGCCCGGCTTCGGCGACAACGCGCGAGTGCTGCAGTGGATGGTCGAACGGCTCGAGGGCACCGCGAGCGCCGACGAGTCCCCGCTCGGCTGCGTGCCGGCGGCCGACGGTCTGAACCTCGACGGGCTCGACCTCGACGACGACCGCGTGCGCGAGCTCTTCGCCGTCGACCCCGCCGCCCTGCGTGTCGAGGTCGACGACATCGAGCGGTTCTTCGCGACCTTCGGAGAGCGACTGCCGGCCGAGCTGCCGCGCCAGTTCGAGCTCTTGCGCGCGCGACTCGACGACTGAGCGCGCCACCCCGACATTCCCGACGCGGCGCTCGCCTGAGAGGGTGAGGGCAATCGTCGAGAGAGGGATGCGCGTGGTGCAGCAGGAGGGCGTCACGCTGTGGAACACGAACGGCCCCGGCATCCAGCCGGTCGCAGAGCTCGACCTCGACCCGGTCGAGTCGTTCGAGTACGTCGCGGGCTTCCTCCCCGTCGTCTGTGACGACGAGAACGAACTGAGCGAGAGCTTCCGCGGGGCTCTGCCCACGGTCTCGGCCGGCGACTTCGAGGGGTCGGCCGTCCTCGGCTTCCACGCGGGCGACGGCCTCTCGCCACCCGTGCTCGTGATGAGCGAGCGCGAGCCGATCACGCTCGACTGATATGCAGGGGTTCCTGTCAAGTGGGCAAGGTGAAGCGCCGCCGGGCTGGCTTGCCCGGCGGCGCTTCGTCGTCCGCTTGGGGCGGTGGCGGGATGCGGCGTGTCTTTCGACGCGTGGTCAGTCCGATATGTGCGGGTTGGCGACCGCATGACCCTTGTTCCGGCGAGAGCGTTCACGCTTGTCTGAGGTCGAGCGTGGCCGCCCGGGGGCGACTGCTCACAGTCGACTCGCTGATGCGCTCCTCACGCTGCATGCTCCCCGCACGGTGCCGAGACTGCTGCTCCGAGTCACCGACCCGTCGTAGATTATCCCGCGGCGCCGCGGCCGCGACCATGTCGATCGCCGCCGCCCGCACGCCGCGCGCGTGCACATCCAACCAGATCACCGTAGCCTCGCTGAACACCGGGGCCTCCAATTGCATGTCGGCATCCCGACTCCGCTGTCGGGATGATCCACGAATCTGCATCGCGAGGCCCTGGTCTTCAAGACCGAATGATGTCGCCGTCCTCATAGGGCCTGACCGTCACGGGTGAGAGTCCTCTCATGACGGTCGGGCGAGCCGCAGGGGGCGCCGATAATGAAGGCATGTCGCGCCCGACCGTCCTCCCGGCATGGTCGGTGCGCGCACGCATCCTCGCCGTCATTCTCGTCATCACGACGCTCGGCATGACCTTCGCCGGCATCAGCGCCTACTTCGTGCAGCGCGACCGCGTGATCGAGAGCGTCGATCAGGGTCTCGCCGCGAGCGGCTACGCGCCGAGCAGTTCCTGCAGCATCCCGAGCAGGTGCTCTCACGAGAGCAGCTGCTGTCACGGGTCTGGGGCTTCGACTTCGACCCCGGCTCGAACGTCGTCGACGTCTACGTGCGCTACCTGCGGGGGAAGTTCGGCGCCGAGCGCATCGAGACGGTGCGGGGCATGGGCTACCGACTGGTCTGACCGCGAGTGGTTCGATCGCGGTCCGGCGCCCCCCGGTGGTCGGACGGTCTAGTCGTCGTCGTCGGGCTCGTCGTGGGGCTCGTCGCCGACGCTCGGCGGAGTGCCGATCGACACCGGGCCCGGAGCGGGGGCGACCGGCACGGGCGGCGGCGCGGGGGACTCCTCGATGGCGGGATCGCGTGACTCGACCGGCGCGGGGCTGCCCGTCTGGGGCGCGGTGCCGGCGGGGTCGGGAGAACCGCCGGGCAGTTCACCGCGCACCTGATCGACGCCCGCGAAGTACTTCACATTGTCGCGGAGATCCGAGATCGGGGCGACGCCGACGCGTGCGCTCGAGTCGGCCAGCGGCATGGCGGTCGCTGCGCTGACCGCTCCTCCGGCGAGAACGCCGAGGGCGAGCGCCGAGGCGGCGCCGAGGGCGATCCAGCCGTTCTGCTCCATGGTCGCGCCTTCCCGATCGAGGCGCTCGCGGGAGCGCCCTCCGCTCCATGGTCGCAGGCCGATCGACGCCGACGGGTCAGCATGAGAGAACTCTCACGGCCTCATGCGCGGTCACCACGAGGCGGAGGTGAGCGGCGACTCCATCGCCGCGACGACGCGGTGCGCGCGCTCGATGAGCACGGCGGCGTCGTCGGATCCCGCGGCGGACCGGGCGAGGGCGTGGCCGAGGAGCTGCGTCGCGGCGATCGCGTGGGCGCGGTCGGCGAACCCCGCCTCGGGCCACGCGAACCAGCGCCGTCGCCAGCCGTCGGCGAGCACGGAGGCGCGCGAGGCGCGAAGCGTCGCGCGGCTGCCGCCGTCGTGCACGACCGTTGCGATGAGGTGGGCGTAGAGTGCCGCGGCGTCGTCGGCCGGGTCGCCCCAGCCGGAGGTGTCGATGTCGAGCACGCCGGTGATGGTCGTCGGCGCACCGGGATCGACGAGCAGTTGCGCGAGGTGGAGGTCGCCGTGCACCGTACGGCTCGGCGGCGGTGCGCCACCGGCCCGGAACCGGCGCGAGATCGCGCGCGAGGTGCTCTCGATGAGCCCGTCGTGGGCGGGGAGCTGCTCGATGAGGCGCTCCTCGTACCAGTCGAGTCGGCGCACGAGCGAGGCGCGCGCGGGCGCGGTCGACGGCACAGCCGCGATGCGCTGCATGAGGCGAACGATCTCGTCGAGGAGGACGTCGGGGTTCGGCACCCGATCGAGCACCGAGATGAGCTCGGAGCCCGCGAGCGCCTCGAGCGCGACGAGGCCCTCCTCGCTCCAGCCGAGCACGGCCGGCACGGGTACGCCCTCGTGACGCCAGTGGGTGTGCTTGGCCTGCAGCGGCTCGGCGGCGGGGGGCCGCACGACCTTGAGGAAGTACGCTGTGCGGGCGGTGTCGACGCGCACGACGGCGCGCTTGCCCGGGCGGTAGGCGGCAAGGCTCACCCGCAGGTCCTCGACGGGCAGCCCGAGACGGGCGAGCACGATCGAGGCGGCTTCGGCGTACACCGCGGTGCGCAGAGCCGGCAGCGACGGGTCGGCGGGGTACACCCACACGTCCACCCGCTCGCCCGTCTCGGGCTGCGTGAGCGTGAGCACGCCCGAGCGCGACGTGTCGGGAGGGGAGGTCTCGACGAACACCGTGTGATCCGCGCTCGTCCCCGCCTCGTCCCGGAGCGTGACGCGATAGCCGTGCGTGAAACCGTGGCCGGTCGGCTCGATCTGCAGGGCATGGGCGTCGACGAGCGTCGCACCGAGGGAACCGGCGACGGCGTGCAGCACATCACGGTGCAGGACGGGGGAACCCTGGGCAGTCATCGCTCCTCATCATGAGGGATACCGAGCCCCCGCGCGAACCGCGCCGCGCGGGGTTTTCGCGGACATCCGGCTCCGGTGCAGCCCTCACGGACCCGGCGCGGCGTAGCATGGCGGATACGCGCGGTCCTCCCCCGAACGGCCGGGATCGCGCGGACGGGACCGTACCCCGCGGTTCCGGGTTCCTCCACCCGAGAGGATCGCGCTCATGCGGAGCCTGCTCGCGCGCATCACCGTCCTCGCCCTCGCGGGCCTCGTGCTCTCGAGCAGCGTCGCCGTCGGCGCCGTCGCCCTCACGAGCACTGCGCCGAACGCCGAGCGCGCCTTCGCCGGGCTCTCGGAGGTCAAGACGGTGCGCGACGTGCAGCTGCCTACTCTCTAGTCGCCGGCCCGCGCGCGGCGGTGAGCAGGGCGGTCGTCGCGAGGACGGTTCGGCGCGAGGGCATCGCGCGCCGCGGGAGTCGCGAGCGGAACGGCGGATCGGCTCCACGCATCCACCCAGGGTAGACCTGCGCATCGAGAGCGGCCGGGGCGCGAGAAGCACCGCGAGACGAAGCGGCACCCGCCGCACCCGCGCCTAGCATGGGCGCATGCCCCGCCGCCCGCGCGCCCTGATCGCCGCCGCGCACGGCGGCCCGACCCTCGTGGTCACGCTCGTCGCCCTGGCCCTCGCGTTCGCGATCGGACTGCCGGGAGACCGGGTGGCGCTCGTGACCGTCATGATCATGCTGCAGCAGCTGTCGATCGGCTGGTCCAATGACGCCCTCGACGCGGGGCGAGACGCCGCCGACGGCCGCGACGACAAGCCCGTCGCCCGAGGCGACCTCGGCGCGCGAGTCGTGCTCGGGCTCGCCGCCGCCGCCGCGGTCGGCGCCGTCTCGCTCTCGCTCGCGCTCGGCCCCGCGGCCGCGGCCGCCCAGGCGGTGCTGCTCGGCGCCGGGTGGGCATACAACGCGGGGCTCAAGCGCGGGTTGCTCGCGACCGCCTGCTACGCGATCGGCTTCGGCGCGCTGCCGCTCATCGTGACGCTCTCGGCCCCCGAACCGCGACCGGCGGCGTGGTGGGCGATCGCGATGGGCGCGCTCCTGGGTGCCGCCGCGCACTTCGCGAACGTGCTCCCCGACCTCGACGACGACGCCCGGCACGGGATCCGCTCCCTGCCGCACCGCTGGGGCGCGCGCGCGTCGGGGCTCGTCGCCCTGGCCTGCCTCGCGACGGCGGCGCTGCTCGGCGTCGTCGGTCCCGGTCGAACAACGCCGGCGAGTGCCCTTGGCGCGCTGGCTGCGCTCGCCCTGCTCGTCGCCGGCACGATCGTCCTGCGCCGGGCACCGCGCTCGCGCGCGCTCTTCCGCATCATCATGGGGGCCGCGCTCGCCGCCGTCGTGAGTCTCGTGGGGGCGGGCGCGCTCATCATGGCTCCGTCGTGACGGGCGGCGCCGGCTCGGCGGCGCCCGCATCCCCCCCGGAGCGCCGGATGCCGATGGCCGAGATCGCGCCGCCCGCGATGAGCAGACCCGCCGTCAGGACGACCGCCCGATCGAGCCACGCGGCGTCGACGCGCGTTCCGATGACGGCGCCGAGCATCGCGATCGCGACGAGGCCGGCGACGCGCGAGACGGCGTTGTTGATCGCCGAGGCGATGCCCGATCGGTCGACGTCGATCGCGCCCAGGATCGCCGAGGTGAGGGGGGCGATCGTCATGGTGATCCCGAGCCCGAACAGCAGAACGCCGGGCAGCAGCTGCGTCGCATAGTCGAACCGCGCGTCGACGGCGAGCATGAGCAGGTACCCCGCACCGGCGAGAGCGGGGCCCGCGGCCATGAACCAGCGCGCACCGTAGCGGCCGGCGAGCGCGCCGAAGCGCGAGGAGAGGGCGATCATGATGAGCGTCACGGGCATGAGCGCGAGACCGGAGAGCGTCGCGGAGAGCCCCGCCGACTGCTGCAGGAAGATCGGGATCGCGAAGGTGCCGATCGCGAGCGCGCCGTACACGGCGACGGTCGCCGCGTTGCCGACGGCGAAGTTGCGGGATCGGAAGAGCGAGAGCGGCATCATCGGGTGCGGGGCGCGGCGCTCGCGCACGAGGAACCCGGCGATGCTCGCGACCCCCACTGCGGCGGGCGCGAGCACGACCGGGCTCGCCCAGCCGAAGTTGGCCTGCTCGATGAGGGCGAACACGACGCCGCCGAGACCGATCGCTCCGAGGGCGGCGCCGATCCAGTCGACGGGCGGGGACGCGCGCGGCGCGTCGACGCGGAGCCCGCGGAGCAGCCACAGGGTCACCGCGATCGGCACGACGTTGATCACGAAGATCCAGCGCCAGCTCGCGAGATCGGTCAGGATTCCGCCGATCACGGGCCCGGCGATGAACGCGACCGAGGTCCAGGAGGTCCAGATGCCGATCGCCGCCGCCTGCGCCGCACCGCGATGGGTCGACATGATGAGCGCGAGCGAACTCGGCACGAGCAGCGCGCCGGCGACGCCCTGGAGGGCGCGCGCGGCGATGAGCAGCTCCGCCGTCGGCGCGATGCCGCACGCGAGCGAGGTCGCCCCGAACCCGATGAGCCCCAGCCGCAGCACGGTCGTGCGCCCCCACAGGTCGGAGAGCGAGCCGGCGAGCAGGATCAGCGCGCCGAGGGTGATGAGGTAGGCGTCGACGATCCACTGCTGCACGGGCAGGCCGCCGCCGAGCTCGGCACTCATCGACGGCAGGGCGACCGTGATGACGGTTCCGTCGAGGAAGGCGACGAAGGCGGCGAGCACGGCCACCGCGAGCACCCGCCCGTCGAGTGCGGGGCGTTCGCGCGAGACCATGCCGCCAGTCAACCATCCGAGCGCAGCGCCCGACCGTGCGAGCGCTGATACCGTGAGGCTCGTGGGCGTGCGCATCGAGAAAGTGGACCTTCCCGGCATCGGGACCCGGCATGACATCGTGACGGAGGACGGCCGACGCATCGGCATCGTCTCGCATCGCACGGGCGAGCGTGAGCTCGCGGTCTTCGACGACGCCGACCCCGACGCGTGCCGCGAGCGCGTGCGGCTGTCAGAGGACGAGGCCCTCGCCCTCGCCGACGTGCTCGGCGCCTCGGTCATGCTCGGCCAGCTCGCGGGGATCCGGGAGCAGGCGGCCGGCCTCTTCACGGAGCAGCTGCTGCTGCCCGCATCCTCGCCGTTCGTCGGCGGATGCCTCGGCGACACGAAGGCGCGTACGCTGACGGGCACCTCGATCGTCGCGATCGTGCGCGACGACTCGGTCGTTCCCTCCCCGACGCCGCAGACCCGTCTGGAGGCCGGCGACACCCTCATCGTGGTGGGCACGAGACCGGCGCTCGAGAGACTCGCGCGACTGCTCGCCGACGGCATGCTGCCGGGCTGATCGTGTACGGGACGACGCTCCTCCTGAGCGAGGTCGGCGCCCTCCTGCTCGCGCTCGGGCTGCTCTCGCGCCTCGCCGACCGCTGGGGCTTCTCCCCGATCCCCCTCTATCTCGTCATCGGGCTGCTCATCGGCGACGGCGGCCTCGTGCCGATCGAGGCGAGCGAGGAGTTCTTCGCGATCGGCAGCGAGATCGGCGTGATCCTGCTGCTGCTCATGCTCGGCCTCGAGTACACGGCGACCGAGCTCATCGACAGCCTGAAGCGCTCGCGGCGCGCGGGCCTCGTCGATGCCCTCATGAACGCGCTGCCCGGGGCGGCGATGGCGCTCGTGCTCGGCTGGGGGCCACTCGCCGCGATCGCGCTCGCGGGCATCACCTGGATCTCGTCGTCTGGCGTCATCGCCAAGGTGCTGCGCGACCTCGGCCGACTCTCGAACCGCGAGACTCCGACCATCCTGTCGATCCTCGTCATCGAGGACCTTGCCATGGCGTTCTACCTCCCGGTGCTCTCGGCGCTCGTCATCGGGGCGGGGCTGATCGCCGGCGCCACAGCCCTCGTGATCGCCGTGCTGGTCGCCCTGTTCATCCTCTACCTCGCACTGCGGCACGGCCGCATCGTCTCGGCGCTGTTCTCGCCGCACCACGCCGAGTCGCTCGTGCTCGGTGTGCTCGGGCTCACGATGCTCGTCGCGGGCGTCGCCCAGCAGGTCAACGTCTCGGCCGCCGTCGGCGCGTTCCTCGTCGGCATCGCCCTGTCGGGCCAGGTCGCCCGCTCGGCCGAGACCGTGCTGTCGCCGCTGCGCGATCTCTTCGCTGCGGTGTTCTTCGTCTTCTTCGGCATCACGACCGATCCCGCCGACATCCCGCCCGTGCTCGTGCCCGCGGCCGTGCTCGCGGTCGTGACGATGGCGACCAAGGTCGCTTCCGGCTATCTCGCCGCGCGCTCCGCGGGCATCGCCGTGCCCGGTCGATGGCGCACGGGGCTCACTCTCACGCCGCGCGGCGAGTTCTCGATCGTCATCGCGGGGCTCGCGGTCGCTGCGGGCGTCGAGCCGCAGCTCGCCCCGCTCGCGACGGCGTACGTGCTCATCACGATCGTCGGCGGTTCCGCACTCGCGCGACTGCCCGACACCGCGTGGTTCCGCGAACGCACGCGATCGGCGGCGCGGCGCGCTCGCGAGCGCGCGAACGGGCCCGGGGGCGACGCCGTCCGCCCCGATCGCCTGAATACCCCAGGGGGTATCTGATAGGATGGGGAGCGACATCGCCCGCCGATCCCGGAGTCCCCATGCGACGCATCCTCGCTCTGACCGCCCTCGCCCTCAGCCTCGCCGCCGGCATCTCGGCGTGCGCACCCGCAGCGCAACCCGAGGCGCTCGATCCGGCGGCCGTCGTGATCGACGTGCGCACACCCGCCGAGTACGCCGCCGGGCACCTCGAGGGCTCCGTCAACATCGACGTGCAGTCCCCCGACTTCGAGTCTCAGGTGGAACGGCTCGACCCCGAGGGCGCCTACTACATTTACTGCCGCACCGGCAGCCGTGCCGGGCAGGCGATCGAGCGCATGACCGCCCTGGGGTTCACCGACCTCGTCAACGGCGGGAGCGTCGAGAGCGCCTCGGGCGCGACGGGGATCCCCATCGTCACCGACTGACGGCGCGGTCTCGATCAGGCCGGAACGCGCTCGGCGAGGAGTTCGCGCACCATCGGGATCACGCGCGTGCCGTAGAGCTCGATCGCGTGCAGGAGCGCCTCGTGCGGCACGGGTCCCGTCGAGTACTTGAGGTCGAAGCGGTCGACTCCGAGGCCGGCGACGGTCGCCGCGATCTTGCGGGCGACGGTATCGGGGCTGCCTACGTAGAGCGATCCGTGCGCGACCTCGGCGTCGTAGTGGTCGCGCGTCGTCGGACCCCAGCCGCGCTCGCGGCCGATGCGCCCGAAGGCCCGGGCGTAGTGCGGCCAGAACAGCTCGCGCGCCTCGTCGTCGGTGTCGGCGATGAAACCGGGCGAGTGCACGCCGATGGGCAGTCGGTCGGTGCCGAGCTGGTCGAGAGCGCGGTGGTACAGGTCGACGTACGGTGCGAAGCGCAGCGGGTCCCCGCCGATGATCGCGAGCATCATCGGCAGCCCGTACCGCGCGGTGCGCACGACCGACTCGGGGCTGCCGCCGACGCCGACCCAGGTCGGAATCCGCCCCGCGGCCGTCTTCGGGTAGACCTCGACGCCGTCGAGCGGCGGGCGGACGCTGCCGCTCCAGGTGACCGGTCCCTCTTTCAGCACCTCGGCGAGCAGGTCGAGCTTCTCGTCGAAGAGGGTCTGGTAGTCGGCGAGCTCGAAACCGAACAGGGGGAAGGACTCGGTGAACGATCCGCGCCCGACGATGATCTCGGCGCGGCCGTTCGAGATCGCGTCGATCGTCGCGAAGCGCTCGAAGACGCGGATCGGGTCGTCGGAGCTCAGCACCGTCACGGCCGTCGAGAGCCGCACGCGCTCGGTCCGCGCGGCGATCGCGCCGAGCAGCACGTCGGGCGCCGAGACGGCGTAGTCGTCACGATGGTGCTCCCCGATCGCGAAGGCGTCGACGCCGACCTCGTCGGCGAGCACTCCCTCGGCGACCACGTCGCGGATCACCTGCGGGTAGGGCACGGGATCGCCGTTCGCATCGCTGCTGACGTCGCCGAAGGTGTTGAGCCCGAACTGCAGGGCCACCGGGTCGAGCTGCCTCGTCATCGTGCCATCCGTCTCTCTCGCGATCGATACCACCGTATCGAATCATGCAAACGCATGGATGCGCGGGGCTATTCCCTCGCGCCCGCTCACGGCTGAATGCGCTCGAGCTCCCATCCCCCGCCCACGGCCGCCCGGAACACGAGCCGGTCGTGCAGGCGCGAGGTGCGCCCCTGCCAGAACTCGACGCGGTGCGGCGCGATGCGGAATCCGCCCCACCGCTCGGGCCGCGGCACGACATCGGCATCGACGAAGCGCTCCTCGGCGTCGTGGACCTTCCGCTCGAGCGCCTCGCGCGAGGCGATCGGCTGCGACTGGTCGCTCGCCCAGGCGGCGATCTGCGCGCCGCGCGGTCGGTGAGCGAAGTAGTCGTCGCTCGCCTTGCGCTCGACAGGGTTCGCCTCGCCGAAGACGATCACCTGCCGGTGCAGCGTGTACCAGGGGAACACCACCGCCACGGCCGGGTTGGCGAGCAGCGCGCGGCCCTTCCGCGAGGTGTAGTCGGTGTAGAACTCGAAACCTCGCTCGTCGACGCCGCGCAGCAGCACCGTGCGGATCGACGGTGCGCCGTCCGGGTCGATCGTGCTCAGCACCATCGCGTTCGGCTCGTAGACGCCGCGGTCGGCCGCCTCGGCGAGCCATGCGGTGAACTGGGCGATGGGGTCGTCGGCGACATCCGACTCCTCGAGCTCCTCGGAGCCGTAATCGGTGTGCCGATGCAGGGCGTCGACGAGGGGGTCGGGTACGGCGTCGTGGCTCATGCGCTCAGCGTAGGCGGGTGGCGCGGGGAGCGCGGGGAGCGCGCCGAGCGTCGCCGGCTCACGCCATCGAGTCGAGGACCTCGACGAGCTGCTCGAAGGTCGTCATCGGGTTGACGATCGCGAAACGGGTGTTCACGCGTCCACCGTGCGAACTCGGCACGACGAACGCGCGCTGCTCGTCGAGCAGGCGGTCGCTCCAGGCGGCGTACGCCGCCGCATCCCACCCCTCGCGTTCGAAGACGACGACGGAGAGCTGCGGCTCGCGGACCAGCCGCAGGTGCGGCCGACGTCCGATCTCGTCGGCGATACGGCGGGCGAGGTCGATCGAGATGCCTATCGCCTCGCGGTAGGCGGCGGCGCCGAACGTGGCGAGGGAGAACCACAGCGGGAGTCCGCGCGCGCGGCGCGTCAGCTGCACGGCGTAGTCGGAGGGGTTGTACTCGGCCGCCGCGGTGAGGGTGTCGAGGTACTCGGCATGCTGCGTGTGCGCGAGCCGGCCGTTCTCGGGGTCGCGGTAGACGAGCGCGCACGCGTCGAAGGGGGCGAACAGCCACTTGTGCGGGTCGACGATGAGCGAATCGGCTCGTTCGACGCCCGCGAACCGGGCGCGCGCGACCGGGGTGAGCATCGCCGCGAGACCGTAGGCCCCGTCGACGTGCAGCCAGAAGTCGTGCTCGTCCTTCAGCGCCGCAACCGAGGCGAGGTCGTCGACGATGCCGAAATTGGTCGACCCGGCCGTCGCGACGACGGCGATGACAGCGTCGCCGTGCTCGACGAGCGCGGGCGCGATGTGCTCGCCGCGCAGCATTCCCGACTCGCCGACCGGCACCGCGACGACATCGATGTCCATGACGTGCGCGGCCGAGGCGATCGAGGAGTGCGCCTCGGCGCTGCAGACGACGACCCACCGTTCCGGCCGAGGTCGGTTCCGCTCGCGCAGGGTGCGAGCACGGTGGTCGCGTGCGGCGACGAGCGCAGAGAGGTTGCCCACGGTTCCGCCCTGCACGAAGACGCCCCCCGCCGTGGCGGGAAGGCCGAACTCGCTCGCGAGCCAGCTCAGCACCTCGTTCTCGGCGAAGACCGCTCCCGAGCCCTCGAGCCAGGAACCGCCGTAGACCGCCGTCGCCGAGACCACGAGGTCGAAGGCCGTCGCCGCTTTCGTCGGCGCCGAAGGGATGAAGGATAGATACTGCGGGTGGTCGGTCGTGATGCACGACGGGGCGAGAACGTTCTCGAACAGCGCGAGGGCGCGGCGGGCGCCGATGCCGGATTCGCCGATGCTGCCCGCGGCGAGTCGACGCAGCTCGCTCGGCGGGAAGGGCTTGTCGAGCGGCGTGTCAGTGCTGAGCAGCCGGCGCCGCGCATAGTCGAGCACCATGTCGGCGATCTGCGTGGTCTCATCGCTCACCACATGCATGCGCTGGGCGGAGTCGGAGTGGCGAACGGCGGAGAGCGGAGAGCTCACGGGGGTGGTCCTTCCGGGCCGGGCCGACGCTCACCGCGCACGGCCTCCGACGCGCCGCCCCGCCGATCGGGTCAGCAGGCGCCGGATACGACGAAACCCGGCCGAAACCGGGATCGTCATCGTGGACCTGAGGGGATTCGAACCCCTGACCCCCTGCATGCCATGCAGGTGCGCTACCAGCTGCGCCACAGGCCCGTGGCCACCGGCAGGGCCGGTGACAACCCGATAAGACTAGTACACCTGAGCGACCCCGGCCAATTCGAGCGAGGACGCTCGTGCCGGTCGCGGAAGGGGGCGGCTCTCTCGCGCCGATCGATAGGAGGATGCCGAACTCCTGAGGCGGGGCGCCTTGCTTCGAGCGGGCGTCGAACCACCCGATCGCTTCACGGGATCCGGCGAGCCCATCGCAACCGGTCAGGCAGCGGTTCCGGAGGACACCGGCAGATTCTCCAGCCGCCACTCCAGCATCCCGGCATTCAGTCGGGTCGCCCTGAGACCGCTCTGACGCAAGATGCCGACGGCCTCGTAGGCGAGGACGCAGTAGGCGCCGCGGCAATAAACCACAATTTCGCGATCGGGTGCCAACTCGCTGAGCCTGTCGCCGAGTTCCCCGACGGGAATCGAGAGGGCGCCAGGGATGTGCCCTGCCGTGTATTCGTGCCGTGGTCGGACGTCCAGCACCGTGACCGTTCCCGCCTCTGCGCAAACGAGGAGATCTTCTGGCGTCATCTCTTGTCGCTCGTCCACGGTGCCTGCCGTGCCCGGTTCATCGATCCCCAGGTAGGCACGGCGTGCCTGCTCGACCTCGGAAAGGTGGGCCTGGGCGACGACGCGGATCAGGCTGTAGAGCCATGCGACGTCCTCCCCAGCGAGCTCGTAATGGATCCTGGTCCGCTCCCTGCGGGTGATCACGAGCCCCGCACGCTTGAGGGTTTGCAGGTGGGCGGATGTGGTGCTCAGCCCGAGGTCGGCCGCATCCGCCAGCGATTCAACCGTGCGTTCACCTTGGGCGAGCAGGTCGATCAGCTCCAGGCGCTTCCCGCTGCCCAACGCCTTCCCCACAAGGGCGAACTGCTCAAACAGCGCCGACTTCTTGCCGCGATCACCCATGCGTCTCTCCTCGAACTCACTGCCATACTAGCTATCTTCCAGTAATCCATGGTTTAGTGGAATAACGATCCTTCCGCCGCGCGGCGGGTCGACGACACATGAGGAGTGGTGCGTGCACATGGCGACGTCGCCTCCGGTTCCTATCGTCGACACGGGGCTGGGCAACTCCAGCTACCTCCTGAACGTGGGCCAGGGTAGGGCGCTGGTGGTGGACCCGGAGCGGGATGTGCGCCCCGTGCGCGCGGAGGCCCTGCGGCTGGGCCTGTCCATCGCGTACGCTGCAGAAACGCACCTGCACGCGGACTTCATCTCCGGCGTGGGCGAACTCGAAGCGGACGAAGGCGCGACAGTGCTGGCGCCAGAAGCGGGTCTTCGCGGTTTCTCCCACACCGTGTTGAGCGACGGCGACACTCTCGACCTGGGCGACTTCACGCTGCAGGCGGTGGCGACACCGGGCCACTCACCCGAGCACCTGTCCTTCCTGCTTCTCGACGACGGGCGCATTGTCGGCGTCTTCACTGGCGGGTCGTTGATGGTCGGAACCGCCGGACGCACCGACCTGGTCTCCCCAGAGATGACCGTGCCGCTGGCCCGCGCTCAGTACCGCTCCCTGCAGCGGCTGATGGACCTGCCTGATGACACCCCGGTATGGCCTACCCACGGCACCGGATCCTTCTGCTCGGCCGCAGCCGGCGGAGAGCGGACGACGACGATCGGCCGCGAACGAGCGACCAACCCGCTCCTGCAGGTCGACGGCGAGGAGGCCTTCGTCGGGGCGCTGCTCGGTTCCCTCGGCACCTTCCCCGACTACTTCCTGCGCCTCGGGGAGGTCAACCGGCGAGGATCCGTCGTTCTCGGAACCGCACCGCCGCTGCCGCCGCTGTCTGCCGACCGGGTGATGGAGCTTCACGAGCGAGGCGCCCAGATCGTGGATGTTCGCCAGCCCGCGGACTTCGCCGCCGGACACATCCCCGAGTCCCTGTCCATCGCGCTGCGCCCGGCGTTCGCCACCTGGCTCGGCTGGCTGGCCGACCCCGACCGTCCGGTCATCATCGTGCGGGGTCCGGGGCAGGATCCCGAGGACATCGTCTGGGCTGCGGCGAAGGTCGGCTTCGACGCGCTCGCCGGCGAACTCGACGGCGGCTTCCCCGCGTGGAAGGCCGCCGTCGCGACGAGGTCGCTGATCGACGCCGAGAGGCTGGTTGCAGGCGCCGAGGGGTCCTCTGCCGTCATCGACATCCGCCAGGCTTCAGAGTATGCGGCGGGTCACGTGCCCGCCGCCCGGAACATCGAACTGGGTGAACTCGTCGAGCACCTCTCGGAGCTGCCGGCCGGTCCTCTCGTCGTCATGTGCGGGCACAGCGAACGCGCGATGAGCGCGGCCAGCATTCTCGAACGTGCCGGCCGCACCGACGTCGCCGTCTTGAACGGAAGCGGCGCGGATTGGGCCCGCGAAGCGGGTCGCTCGCTGGAGACCGGATGGTGAGCCGAACACCGCGCACCGCAGAGGAACAGAAAGGGTTCGGCCGCGTGGTCGCTCTGGGCCTGCGGCAGAACATCGCCCAGTTCATGCTGCTCGTCGCCGTCAATGCGCTCGTGGGAGGCACCCTCGGCCAAGAACGCACTGTGCTGCCGTTGCTGGCGGAGCAGGCCTTCCATCTCGACCTCTACACGAGCGCGCTGACCTACATCCTAGCATTCGGTCTGTCCAAGGCCGGCACCAACTATTTCGCCGGCACCCTCTCCGACCGGTACGGCCGTAAGCCCGTGCTCGTGGCCGGCTGGCTTGTGGCGCTGCCCGTACCGCTGCTGCTGATCTACGCCCCGTCCTGGGAGTGGGTCGTCGTCGCCAATGTCATCCTGGGGATCAGCCAGGGGCTGACCTGGTCGACCACCGTGATGATGAAAATGGACCTCGTCGGTCCGGAGCGCCGTGGTCTGGCCATGGGCTTCAACGAGGCAGCCGGCTACCTCGGCGTCGCCGGCACAGCCTTGGCGACCGGCTACATCGCCGCCAACTACGGGTTGCGCCCCGGCCCCTTCGTGCTCGGCGCGGCGTTCATCGCCCTGGGCCTCGGCCTCTCTGTGCTCTTCGTGCGCGAAACGCGCCAGCACGCGCATGCCGAGGCGGCAGATCACGTCGATGCGCACGCCGCTACCAGCTCCGCCCTCAGCACCTGGCAGGTGTTCACCCTCACCAGCCTCCGAGACAGATCCCTGTCTTCCGTCAGCCAGGCCGGCCTCGCCAACAACCTCAACGATGGCCTGGCCTGGGGCCTGTTCCCGATATTGTTTGCCACCGCCGGTCTCAGTATCGAGAGCATCGGCATCCTTGCCGCCGTCTATCCCGCGGTCTGGGGAGCCGGGCAACTGATCACCGGCGGGCTCTCGGACCGCATCGGCCGCAAGTGGCTGATCGTCGGCGGCATGATCGTACAGGCGGTCGCCCTGAGCATGGTTGCGTTCGGGGAGAGCTTCGGGGTCTGGCTCGCCGCCGCCGTGCTCCTCGGAGCCGGCACCGCCATGGTCTACCCGACGCTGCTCGCCGCGATCGGCGACGTCGCCCACCCTGAATGGCGGGCGCGCTCGGTCGGCATCTACCGGCTGTGGCGTGACGGCGGGTTCGCTGTCGGTGCACTGCTCTCCGGCCTTCTGGCCGATGCCTTCGGCATTTCAACCGCCGTGGCTGTCGTGGCCGCCTTGACCGCGGTATCGGGTCTCATCGTGGCCGCACGCATGCGCGGCACCGACCACCTCCTGCGCGCATAGTCTGCTCCGACAGCCGAATGGCTCTTCGGGGTGACTTTGCCATCGCGTGATCGAGATCGAACCGGTCAGTGAGACGGTGCAGTCAGCATCAGTCGAACAGCTCGCTGAGCCAGTTCTTGCGCCTGCCGCGGTAGCCGCCGTGGCCGTAGCGCGGTGCCGACGACGGCGAGTTCGACCCCCACCGCTGGCGGCCGTACTCGGGCTGCGCGTAGCCTGGGGGCGGGAACCCGCCGGCGTGCGCGGGCGGCACGTCGCGCGGCAGATCGATCCGGGGAGGCGTCGCCGAAGAGCCCTGAGCGGCGGAGTCGTTGGCCGCCGACCGCTCGATGATCTTGTCGAGTTCACCGCGGTCGAGCCAGACGCCCCGGCACTGGGGGCAGTAGTCGATCTCGATGCCGTTGCGCTCGCTCATCACGAGGGTGGAGTCGTCTGCGGGGCATTTCATGTACTGACGATCGCCCGGCGAGGTAAGAGGACGCTGGGAGCCCAGTGGAACTCAAGGGCGATCGGTCGATCCGGTTGCAGCCGGGAGGTCGAGCGGAATCACGGGGCAGTCCTTCCACAGTCGCTCGAGCGAGTAGAACAATCGCTCCTCCTCATGGAAGACATGGACGACGACGTCGCCGAAATCGATGAGGATCCAGCGCCCCTCGGCCCGCCCCTCCCGACGGAGCGGCTTCGCCCCTGCTTCGATCATCTTCTCCTCGACCTCGGAGGCGATCGCCTGCACGTTGCGCTCGTTACGACCCGTCACGAGCACGAAGGCATCGGCGAGCGGCAGGGGCGCCGAGACGTCGAGGGCGACGATGTCGACGCCCTGCTTGGAATCTGCGGCGCGGGAGGCGACGCGAACGAGGTCGATGGCGCGATCGGTGGCGGTCACGGAATCCTTCGGGGTCGTCGAACGGAACAGTCAGAACAGGCCGTTGGCCGCGGCGACGATGAAGATCGTCACAGCGGCGACCGCCATGACGACGGTCGAGATGATGAGCACGGTCGTGAGGAGGTTGCCGCGCGTCCGCCGACCGCTTATGACACTGCGTGTCGCCGTGTGGCCGCTCACGGCGTTGATCGCGCTCACCGGCGCCGAGTCGGTGCTCACGAGCTCGCGATCGTCGGCGTCGATGAGATCGTCCAGGTCGGGACTGTCGTGCACCGAGGGCACCGCACCCGTGGAGGCGATGCTCGAGGGAACCTCCACCATGCCGGTGATGATGATCTCGCCCGTCCCCGGCACCGGTCCGGCGAGACTGCCGACGGGCATCTCGGGGAGCACGAGGGCGTTGGTCGAGACCGACGCGGAGCCGACCTGCCGGCTGAAGGTGTTCTCGAAGGGATCGTCCGCCGGTTCGTTGAAACCGGCCGACCAGTGCGAGCCCGCGGAGGCCGAGGGGGCGGGAACGGCGATGCCGCCCGTGGCGGGCTCCCCAGGCTCGATGAGAGGCGCGGGCTCCGCGGCTTCGACCGAGGAAGGCCGCCACTCTGCGGCCGGGATCGCATCGGCTGCGGGTGCACTCGGGGCGGAAGACGCGCTCGCAGAGCGCACCGATGAGCGTTCGTCCGGCCCCCACTCGATCATGGGTGCCTCGGTTCTGGCTCCAGAGAGGAGAGCGTCGAACGCGTCGATGCCGAGCCCGGTGGAGGTCGGCGTTCCGCGGTTGTCGACGCCGTCGGCGTCGGTCGGCGGCTCGGTCGCGGCGGCATCGGTCTCGACGTCGACGGTGCCGGCTGCCGGCTCAGGCTCGATGAGCGCCTCGACAGGAGATTCGTGCACAGGCTCCGCGGCGTGCGCTTCGCGCAGGGCGCGGAGCTCTCGGCGCGTCATGGTGTACTCCGGCGCGGCGAGCTCGAGGCCGCCGGCCCGCCCGTCCGGGTCGGGATCGGCGGACGGAACGAGATCGGCGTGCGCGGAGCCTGCCGGGGCCGAGACAGCCGGAGCGGACGTCGCCTGGGCAGAGAAGGCGGGGGCGGAGAACGTCGGCCACGACGTCGAGGCGGGCGGCTCGGTGTTCGAGACCGGCGAACTCGCCTGCGTGTGATAGTCGAGCGCAGCATCGGATGGCGGTGGGGAGAAGGTCGACGACCAGCCGCCGCGCTCGGATGGCGGACGGAAGTCACGCGATCGGGTGCCTCCGCCGGACGCGGGGGCGGTCCGCGGAGCGAACGGTGGCGCGAGCGGGGACGATGCGGGCACGGTCGGGGCGGGGTCGAGCGGCGCCGCGGCCTCGGGCGCGTAGCGAGGGACACGGGGGCGCACGGCTGTCCGGTAGTCGATCGATTCCGTTCCGGGCACCGAGCCCGGCACAGACGCGCCGGCGTCGTCCTGACCCGAGGCGGAGTCGGCGCGCGGCCCGCCGTCGCGGTGCTCGTCACCGGGCTGCGCGGCCTGCTGAGCACGGCGCGCAGCACGACGGCTCACAGGCTGTTCGTTGGGGGTAGTCATGAGGTGCTTCTCCGGTACAGACGGTGCTTGGCGATGTACTGGACAACGCCATCGGGGACCAGGTACCACACGGGCGATCCCCGTTCGACGCGCTCGCGGCAGTCCGTCGATGAGATCGCGAGGGCGGGAATTTCGACCAAGCTTACGTCGCCATCGGGGAGTCCGCTCACAGTGAGGGCATGACCGGGTCGGCTCACCGCCACGAAATGCGCCAGCTCCCACAGCTCGGCGACGTCCTTCCAGTCGAGGATCTGCGCGATCGCGTCTGCCCCAGAGATGAAGTACAGCTCGGCGTCCGGGAACCGGGCCCGCATGTCGCGCAGGGTGTCGATCGTGTAGGTCGGCCCGCCACGATCGATGTCCACCCGGCTGACGCTGAACCGCGGGTTCGACGCCGTCGCGATGACGCTCATGAGATAGCGGTGCTCGCTCTCGGTGGCCTCCGGCTTGAGGTACGGCCGACCCGTCGGCACGAAGACGACCTCGTCGAGGTGGAAGTGGTCGGCGACCTCGCTCGCGGCCACGAGGTGACCGTGATGGATCGGGTCGAAGGTGCCACCCATGATGCCGATCCGCGCCCGCCGGGCGGCGGACGTCGGTGGAGCAGCGGTGGCGGCGATCGCGACGTCCCGGTCTAGTGGTGGCCGCCGTCGTGGCCGCCGCCCGCCGGCCCCTTGCCGGAGTGCCGGTTCGCGACGTCGCGATAGGCGAAGGTGACGAGGCCCATCATGAGGAAGACGAGCACGGCGACGCCCGCGATCACGATCGGGGGGGCGATGAGCGGCGCGAGCTGCTCCTCCGAGGCGATGAGCAGGCTGGTGAGCGACATGCTGTGTTCTCCTGACGGGATCGATGCGGCCGCACGAGTCTATCGCGGTCTAGTCGCGCACCTGGCCGGCGCCGCGCACGATCCACTTCGTGCTCGTGAGCTCGGGCAGCCCCATCGGTCCACGGGCATGCAGCTTCTGGGTCGAGATGCCGACCTCGGCGCCGAAGCCGAACTCGCCGCCATCGCTGAACCGTGTGGATGCGTTGACCATCACGACGGCCGAGTCGACCTCGGCGAGGAAGCGCTCGGCGTTGGCCATGTCGGCTGTGATGATCGACTCCGTGTGCTGGGTCGAGAACCGGCGGATGTGCTCGAACGCGGCATCCAGGTCGTCAACGACGGCGATCGACAGCTCGAGCGCCATGTGCTCGGTCGCGAAGTCCTCCTCGGTCGCGACCTCGAGCGCCGCGTCGATCGCGCGGGCGCGCTCATCGCCGCGCACGACGACTCCGGATGCCCGCAGGGCCGTCAGCACCGGCGGCAGCAGGCGGGCGGCCGCGTCGCGGTGCACGAGCACGGTCTCGACCGCGTTGCAGACGCTGGGTCGCTGCACCTTGGCGTTGTGCACGATGTCGACGGCCATGCTCTCGTCGGCGGTGGCGTCGAGCACGATGTGTACGACGCCGGCGCCGGTCTCGATGACGGGAACGGTCGACTCGCGCACGACGGTCTGGATGAGGTCGGCGCTGCCGCGCGGGATCAGCACGTCGACCAAGCCGCGTGCGCCCATGAGCTCGGTCGCCCCCGCGCGGCCGAACTCATCGATCGTCTGCACGGCGGAGGCGGGCAGCCCGACACTCTCGAGGGCCTGCTGGATGAGCGCGACGAGCCCGCGATTGGTGTTCTCGGCCGCACTGCCGCCACGCAGCACCGCGGCATTGCCGCTCTTGAGCGCGAGAGCGGCGATGTCGATCGTGACGTTCGGGCGCGCCTCGTAGATCGCGCCGACGACACCGAACGGCACGCGTACCTGGCTGAGCCGGACGCCGTTGGGAAGGGTCGATCCGCGCACGACGACGCCGACCGGGTCGGGCAGGGCGATGATGTCGCGCACGGCCGCGGTGAGGGCCGCGAGCCGCGCGTCGTCGAGCCGGAGCCGGTCGAGCAGCCCGGCCGAGAGGCCGTTCTCGCGCCCGTTGGCGAGGTCGAGAGCATTGGCGGCGAGAACGCGGTCGCCGCCGATCTCGAGTTCGGCGGCGATCGCCTCGAGGGCTGCGTTCTTCCGGTTTGCGGTGAGGGTCGCGAGAGAGCGCGACGCCTGCTTCGAGGCGGTGAGCACGTCGACGAGCGCGGGGGTCGCTGTGGCCGTGGCTATCATGCTCTCAGTGTAGGCGCGGCGCGGCGTCGAACCAGGTGCCTACCGGCTCGCCCCGCAGGGCGGCACCGACGTTGCCCGTCGAGGTGAGCACGACGGGGATGGCGTGGTT